>JAFECP010000019.1:17148-56245 GCA_018242105.1 Pseudomonadota bacterium | reverse complement strand
GGCTGGACGCTGAGCGTTTTCTCGGTTGTCATCGTCATTGGTTCGATCCATCTAGCTTGGCACTATGCCGTCGATGGAATCGCAGGCATAGTCCTCGCCGCGCTATTTTGGATTACCGCAGGCGTTATCGCCCGTGCGTGCGAGCGTTATCGCATATCGCGTCATGCGACGGAGCAGGAAGCCATAGGCGCCTCCCGCGCCTGACTATTGTGCGACGCGTAGCTGGGTGATCTGCTGGGCGATGTTGTTGAAGGTGGTGATGACCGAGCCCGTTGTCGTCAGATCGAAATATTTGCTCGAGTCGGTCGCACAATTCTGCAGCACCGATGAGTTGCCCTGCGTTCCGTTCAGATCCAGGAAGATTGTGTAAATCACAAAACCCTGGCTCTTGGCGTTCGTGCATGCCGCGGACATTCGGCTATCGACGCTGCTCGACTGCGAAGAGCCGTTTCCGTACCAGCGATCCATCGTGTTGAGACCGTCGCTCAGCAGGATGATGTAGCGCGTTGTATTGGCGGGCAGCGCAGGCGCGCTGTAGGGCAAGCCACTCACCAGCGTTTGCATGCCGTGCGCCAGGCCGATTGTCTGGTTCGTACCGCCATTGGCCACCATCGCATCGATCGCAGCGCCCACATTGGTGAACATTGCCGCCATATCCGTTTGGGTGGCCGGCAACGGACTTGTCATCGGAAATACCGGGGCGAGCGGACAGGAGTCGGAATTTTCGGCCGGAAATTTCGTGCCTGGCGTCGCGTCATTGACGTCGTCGCTCTGATCGCGGTCCATGATGCAGCCGCGCCACGTCGAATGACTGTTGACGACCCAGTTGTGATTGTAGGGCCCGATCCCCGTATTGGTTGTTGTAATGGTGTTTTTATTCTCGGTGATGGTGCGCGTCCAAGTGCACTTCCTGGCGCTGCCAGAGCCGCTGCAGCTCTTGCTTCCGTCGCTGGTGTTGACGTTTGTCGTCGATGACGAATTCACGACGCTATCGCCCGAATATCCGGACGAGGTCGATGTCGAGGTTGAGGTGCTGCTGGAACCGTTGTTTTGAGGGTAGCCGCTTTGCTCGACGCAAGTGACAGGGCCGCTGCCGGTCTGCGAACAGGTCTGTTTGTCCTTGGTCGGCTGGGTCACCGTCCGGACGCTGGACTGTGTCTTGGTGGGCGTGCTTGTCCAGCAGCCGTTATAATAATGTCCGGCTTGTCCCGAATTCGAAGATTGAATCGAACCCGGGCAAATATAACCGGCATAGGTGCCGGTGCTCGGTACGGTGCTTACTGTGTTCATCGTCACGCCGTCAGAACCCATCGTTCCGCCAGGCTGGCTGAGGCACCTGTTATATTTGCTGTAGCCGCCCCATGGGCAACTGCTCCCAGGGCCTACCGATGAGCTCGGTATGTCGCTCGCCGGAGCGGCGGTTTCCCAATCCGTCCAATCGATCCAGGCTGCGTTGACGTAGGAAGTGCCCACATTGACGTCTTTCGCAAAAGGCACGACCGACACCATGACGTCCCCCGGATTGGCGGAAGCGTTCTGCAATGTCGTCAGCAAGCTGTGCGACGCCGATTTCAACGCGTTGATCTTGGTGTTGGGGTTTGTGTCGTTCGGACATGGGCTGCTGTCCGGCTCGCACATAGAGCCGGTGTTGTCGAGCACCAGAGACACCCACAGTTTCGTCTCACCCCAAACGACTTTCGAAGAATAGCCGACTGTCAGATTGTCTATGCCAACCACATGCATCAGCGTGGTTGGCATGTTGACAGTAGTTGTAAGAGTAACGCTCCCATTGCCCGGAACAACCGAAACAACGGGCATGGCGCCAAAGGATGAATCGGCGGTGTAATTGGCGTCGAAATACGCGTTGGCAAGCTTTGTCATCTGATCGTTGGTCAGATTCTGGGTGGCGCCCACCGCAAGGCCCGCCGCGTCGAGAGCTTCGGCCAGACGTGCGCGCACCATAAGGGCGCGCGAAAGATCCAGTCCTGCTCCTGCAGCAATCGTGATCGGGATAAGCGACATTGCGAAAATCATTGCAACGTTGCCGCGGCGCTCGCGCGCGAACTTTCTCAGTTGCGTCTTGAAGACGCCCCAAGAATTTTCCAATCGCATAACCAGCCCCGGAAATTTCTCCACACGCCATCATCGGTCACAAGCGTTGGGAAAACCTTTCCGTTCCGCGGCCATGGTTATCGAATCCTTATACCAACACGAAAGATGCCGTTTTCGCTAACGATGCCGAAGACGCCAAAAGCCGCGGGAGCCATTCGCCTGAATTAAGGAAACGTTCAGCATGTGGCTCCGTTTTCCTTCGCTTAAATGTTTTTGCGGCCTAATACGCACCTAGGTTACGGGGCATCCGATGGGCCTGAGCTTTGCGATCGCCGAATCGTGCAAGCGCCTGCGCCGGCGTTGGCGCAAAGATGGTGAAAAAGGATCGGCTGCGATTGAATTCGCGATGGTCGCGCCAGTGCTATTTCTGTTTCTGTTCGGCATCATCGAGACTGGTGTGATTTTTTTCGGCAGCGCGATGCTGCAGAATGCAACCGATGACACCGCCCGCCAGATACGCACGGGCACGCTGTCCGGGACGCTTACACAGAAGCAGTTGACGGATAGCATTTGCAGCGAGGTGCAGGGGCTCATCAGCAGCACCGACTGCTCCCAAAATCTCCAGGTGGATTTGCGCTCCTATGCCTCGTTTGGCTCGTCGAGTTATCCCAGCGTGACCGATGGAACCGGCATGATCGACCCCACAAAGCTGGAAATCGACCCAACAACCTCTTGCAGCGTGGTTTTGCTCCGGAGTTTCTACCCGTGGAAAATCCTCACGCCCCTGATGTCCACGCTGCTCCAGAACACGACGACGGGATTCTACATGCTTTTTTCCTCGTCGGCGTTCCGCACGGAGCCTTTTAACGCGGGCGCCCCATGCTGATGCGCATACGCGATCTCATGAAGGCGCGCGGCGGTCTGGCCGCCGTCGAATTTGCGCTGATCGCTCCGGTGATGGGAACGCTGCTTCTTGGCACGATTGAAATCTGCGACGCATTGGAATGCCATCAGAAGGTGACGATGATGGCGTCAAGCGCCGCGGACCTTGTTGCGCAGGCGTCAAAAGTATCGAGCAGCGATATGTCGGATATTTTCAACGCCGCGTCTGCGATCATCGCGCCGTTTTCGGTAAATAATATAACGATCATCATTTCGAGCGTTCAAAGCGATGGAACAGGAAACGGCACGGTGGCGTGGAGCCAAGGTCAAACATGGTCCGGCGGCGCCCCCAAAGCCGTAAGCGGCCGCGCCGTAAACAGCCCCATCACGCTTACTCAGCCCATCATGTCCACCTGGGACAGCACCAAAGGGGCTTTTACGCCCTGTAAGGCAAATACCTGCAGTGTTATCCTCGCCGAAGTGACGTATTACTACACATCGCCGATCGGGAGATTTCTGGTCGGATCACAAGAAATGACCGACGTCTTCTATGAGCGCCCGCGCAAAGTCGCGATCATACCGGCGCCGAGCTGATCATTTCTTTTCAGGGCGCATTCGCATCAAGCCCTCCTGGGCCACGGACGCGACCAGCTTCCCATCTTGCGAAAAGATGAGGCCGCGATTGAACCCGCGCGCACCTGAGGCGCTGGGGCTGTCTTGCACATAGAGAAGCCATTGATCGGCGCGGAATGGACGGTGAAACCACATCGCATGATCGATGCTCGCCATCTGAACGCGATTGTCGAACCAGCCGATGCCGTGCGGAAGCAGGCTGGTATCGAGCAGCGTCATGTCCGATGCATAGGCGAGCACGCATTGCTGAAGCGCGATATCGGCCGGCAATGCACCCGTCGCGCGAACCCACACCGACTGATGGGGCGGCCGCTTCTGCGGCGCGAAGATATCGGCGCGATCCACAGGACGCAGTTCGATCGGCCGCTTGCGCAGAAAATGATCTCGATACTGCTCGGGAATCGTGTCCACTATCCTGGCGCGAAAATCATCCTCGCTCGGAAGTTCTTCGGGGGGTGGCACCTTCGGCATCTCGATTTGATGTTCGAGTCCCGTCTCCGGCTTCTGCAGCGACACCGACATGTGGAAGATCTGGCGGCCGTGCTGGATCGCCACCACACGCCGCGAACTGAAGCTCGATCCGTCCCGGCTGCGATCGACTTCATAAAGAATCGGGACCTTGGGATCGCCTGCCACAAGAAAATAGGCGTGCAGCGAATGTGCGATTCGATCTTCGACCGTGCGTCCGGCAGCGACCAGCGCCTGACCCAGAACCTGCCCGCCGAACACACGTTGCGAACGATCCTTCGGCGATACGCCGCGAAAGATATTCTCTTCAATCTTTTCCAGATCGAGGAGAGCAAGAAGCTCTTTTACCGGTTCATTGTCATCGGTTGGCGCGGCCATGGCTGTCCATAGTCGAAGCATGAGGCCGGATGCAAGGAGTCACAAAACCGCGAAGGATCTTGAATGGAAGCGGCAGGCGGCCCAATGTTGAAAAGCAAGGCGATTCACGTGTTTTCAAAGTTGCCCATATCGTTCCATGCCATCGGGATTCCTCCGGCCAATATGATGAACTGGTCGCAAGATCGCAGATAAATCCGATCGATATTTCGCGTTATCGCGTCGAAAAACTCGCCTGCGATTTTCCGATGCATGACAATTAGTTTGCGTGGCAAGCCTTCGCGCGCAGCGACGACATGCGCAAATGCGAAGCCATTCCCCCTTATCTGAATCGCGCAGCAGCGCCTGCACAATCACTTCATCGTTTCGTGCTGCTGGGTGCGCAGGATTGGATGATCCCGCCCCGCTTGAAAAGCTTTGAAGAGAGGTCAATGGCACCGCCGCAGGTGCGGTACACGCGTGATCTGCCGTTGCAGTATCGCCTTTGCCGCATGAGCTACCGGCGCGCTTTTGAAGCCGCAGGCCTACAGCAAGGAGGAAAGCCTCTGCCTTCATCGGCAGGATCGATCCTCGATCTATGGCGGATTTGATCTTTGCCAGCCCCGCCTCTTTCTTGATGACCCGGCGAAGAGCTTTTTCCGAAACCACGCCAAGTTGATGGATTTGGCCCATCGACTGAAGTCTATCTATGTGATTTTACTAAGAAATATTACCTTTGGGGGCTGAGAGAAGTTCGCTTTTGCAGGTTCGATGCATCGCGCGAAATGCTTAAGAACGCAGAAATAGCCACAGAACGGGCAGGCCTTTCGGATCGAATCTGGCTAGCACACGGCTTTGCCAAGAGCTTTCGCCCGCAATGCCGGTCTCGGAAGGCTCCTGCAGTGCGGCCAGTCTCTCTTATAGCCTTTCAATGATTCCTTATTGAAAACAGCCTCTTAACCGAATCCCTGGAGGTGCCGGCGATAGCCGCATCCACAATGTGGACTTTGGAGATCTCCAAGGGCCGGGAGCAGCGGCGGCAGGGGCTTTGAGATTCTCACATCGTCTTTTTCATGTCACACCTCGCGATGAAATCCTCCAAAAGATCGAATCCTTGCGGCAGTTGGAGGAACAATCGACAAGCCCGCGCATATTGCCTGCACACTATGCCTTTGTCTGGCAGGGGCGCGGCAAAACGTTACAAAGTCTTGCACTTTGAATGTTGCACCCTGGTCACAGGATGCGGGGAATTCGGCCAAATCGGGACTAATAACCAGGCTTCCGATGGACAGGTCTCTTCCACATCCGCCAGTATAGAGGCTATAGAAGTTTACATCCCGGACGTCACGGTGGGGGGGTCCCTGCCCGTCGGTTTTTGAAACGAGGGTAAAAAATGAAAATTCGAATGATCGCCCTGGCGGGCGTTGCGGCGATGGCGCTGAGCGCGCCGGCCGTCGCGAGTGATGCCACTGGTTGGTATCTTGGTCTGGGCGTCGGCTGGGACCGCATGGGTTCTTTCGAGCAGACTTTCTCGGGCCCGACAAATGTACGCATCAATACCCCTACCGACTCCACGGCGCTCGTCGCTGGTACGTTCGGTTATCGTTTTGGCAACAACATCCGCGTCGAAGATGAAATTGGGTGGGACCGCCACGACGTGAAGGGGGCCTTTAATGGCCGCGTCAGCATTCTTTCCGATCTCTTCAACGTGATCTGGGATATTCCGCTCTCCGATCGCTGGGACGTGAGCCTTGGCGCCGGCGCCGGTATTGGCCGTGCGGACATCAACACCTCGATCGCGCCGTTCACCTACATGACCGGCAAGCACAGCGGCTTCATGTACCAGTTCATCGGAGGTGTTTCCTACTCCGTGACGGACAATGTCGACCTGACGTTGGACTACCGTTATCGCTCGCTCAGCGTGAACAAGAACTACGGCACGAGCTTCGTTCTGTATAACGCGCAGCCGCGTGACATGAACGAGCAGGTCGCGATGATCGGTGTTCGTTGGTATCTGGAATCGGCCCCGCCGCCTCCGCCGCCCCCGCCGCCCCCGCCGCCTCCGCCGCCCCCGCCGCCGGTGAAGACGTTCATCGTCTTCTTCGACTTCAACAAGTCGAACCTGACCGCGGAAGCTCAGTCGGTCGTGGCGCAGGCCGCATCGACGGCGAAGTCCACGGGCATGGTCAAGATCCTCGTGACGGGTCATACCGACACGGTCGGCTCGCACAGCTACAACCAGGCTCTCTCTGAGCGCCGCGCTGCTGCTGTGAAGGATGGCCTGGTTGCCCAGGGCATCGACGGTGCCGGTATCTCGACAGTTGGTAAGAGCTTCGACGATCCGCTGGTTCCGACCGGCCCGAACGTTCGCGAGCCTCAGAACCGCCGTGCTGTGATCCAGCTCGGTGAAGGCAGCGGTACATAATCGCTTCCTGAAAATAAGAAATGGAAAGGGCGGGCTTCGGTCCGCCCTTTCTTTTTGAGGCCTAACTCAAAAGGCGGCACGGCTCTCCGGCCGACGTCGTCCAACGAATCCAGTTTGCTCATCCAAAAAACAAAAGTCCGGTGCGACCGCACCGGACTTTTGTCCGCAAAACCGGTTGTGCTTGCTACTGAGCCCGGGCTGCCGCTGGAGCCACTACGCCATCCACCATCGGCTTTGGCTTGGGTAGAATATACGACAATGAGGCCCCGCTGCCGCCAGTCAAGCCGGGCAGCGCCGAAGCCACGCGAATATCGCAGCTATTGACCGGGCTTTCTTCCTGAACGGTAACGCCGGAAACAAACGCGGCCAAGGTCGGCTTGGCAGGAGCCAAAGCTGAGGCAAAAACAGCCGCTGTCTCGTGACAGTAACCCTGATTATCGTGAATGGAACGGATCGATGAATCGTTGGCCATGCGGGTTTTAAAAGCATGGAACTCAGCTTCGCCCTGTCTGGCGCCGAATATCCGCTTGAACATCTTGTGTAATGTCGCATCGGATGTCCGCAGTTCCGGCCCATAGCCGGTCTGGAAGGCGTTGAAATTCGTGATCTGGTCGCAGGTCAGCGCCGCAACCATCAGTTCCTGCTGGACCGCTGCAACCTGGATAGCCGTGACCTCATCCGCCTTGGCACATTTGTTCGAAGAGGCAGCCAGCGCATTGCCAGCCACCAGAATTCCGGCAAGCGAGAGCGCGCCCGCTTTCACCATGACACCCATTCGAATACCCACATGTCTCGCTGCGGCGCGGACCATAGCATCACACGAAATGCCCCGCGACTCTTTCTGGCGGGATATCGTTAAGTTCCACTGCGAAACCAGCGACGATCAGTATCGAAATTGCTACCCAGCCTTACACAGACTATCTGAAGTTGTCCCGACCGCCGAACTTTTCACCATGACGCGGTTTCCCGAGCAGCCAACGCTCGACACCCACAGACGAAGTTTCAAAGCAACTTTTATTCCCTGCGGGGATGGCGCATCTGGCACCGGCGCGGAGCTCTCACCGTCTCTCAGACGGAAATCTTCGCGCAACCTTCCAGACATTCAACGCCGCAACAGCCACAGTTAAACACGCTGCAATGCGGAAACCTTCGTGCACTCAACCCGTTAGCTCTGTGCCGCAGCTTCAGAAAGCGCGTGGTCGGGGGAGCGATCCTCCTGTGTGTATGAGGAGGTATCCATGCAGTTGCGTACAATTATGCTGGCCGGTGTGGCAGCGCTTTTCGTTTCGCCAGCGCTCGCGGCGGACGGTTGGTACATCGGCCTTGGGGCCGGATGGGATCATTTGAGAAACCCAAGAGTCGTTGGCGACGGAATCGATGGCAAACTGAGCACAAAAGACACGGCGATTCTTTCCGCCGCATTCGGATATAAGTTCGATGCGCCGTTCCGTATCGAGTTCGAAGATGCCTGGGACCGGCACAGCACGAACGATTTCACGAGCGGGGGCGCATCGGTCCCGTCAAGTGGCCACGCGGAAGTCCGCTCGGCGATGATCAATGGTATCTATGATGTGCGCCTGATGCCCCGTCTTCGGCTCTCACTCGGCGCTGGCGCGGGCGTTGGAAATTCCAGAATCAAATTCGACAATCCGTTCGGTGCAGGACATTTCAGCACCGGCAGCGGCGCCAGGTTCATGTGGCAAGGCATCGGCGGGCTGACTTACGAAGCGACACCCAATCTCGATCTGTACGTCGATTATCACTATCGCAATCTGCGCAACGGCTCGAACGACAACTTTGCTGCGCCTCTCAAAAGCCATGACCTTGCCGAACACGTCGTGATGGCGGGCATTCGCTGGTATCCATCCTCTGGCGAACGCGTCGCTTATCAGGAGCCGCCGGCGCCGCCACCACCTCCTCCGCCTCCGCCGCCCCCGCCTGCGCCGGTTAAAACCTTCATCGTCTTCTTCGATTTCAACAAATCGAACCTGACGCCAGAGGCTGTGAGCGTTGTCGGTGAAGCCGTGCGGGCGGCACAGCAATCGCAAGCCGTCCGCATCCTCGTCACTGGCCATACCGATACCGTCGGCTCTGACAGCTATAATCAGGCTTTGTCTGAGCGGCGCGCGTCGGCCGTGAAGAGCCAGATGGTCGCGGACGGACTGAGCGCCAATGAGATCAGCACTGTCGGGAAGAGCTTCCACGATCCGCTGGTTGCGACCGGTCCCAATGTTCGCGAGCCGCAAAACCGGCGTGCGGTCATCGATCTCGGCGGCTGACAGCCCCCAAAAGCCGTCGCGAGAAAAGGGCGGGCCACAAGGCCCGCCCTTTTTGTTTGCGTCGCAACCACTCGGCTGGTTAGGTCCCGCCATCGGAGGGTCTATGGGCGCGCTGTCGCATATTCGTGTGCTGGATTTAAGCCGGGTGCTGGCTGCGCCTTTTGCCACCCAGATTCTGGGCGATCTCGGCGCCGAAGTATTGAAGATCGAAAAACCTGGCGAAGGCGATGAAACCCGCGCCTTCGGTCCGCCCTTTCTGCAGGACCAAAATGGAGAGCGTGGCGACGCTACCTATTTTCTGACCGCCAACCGCAACAAGAAATCGGTAGCGATCGATTTCGGCAAGCCGGAAGGCGCGGCTCTCATTCGCAGGCTGTCCCGGCGAGCCCATGTCGTAGTCGAAAACTTCAAGACCGGAACGCTTGCCAAATATGGCCTCGATTATGAGGCGCTAAAAGCCGAGAATCCGGCGCTGATTTATTGTTCACTCACCGGCTTCGGTCACACGGGGCCCTACAAGGACAAGGCAGGTTACGATTATCTGATCCAGGGAATGGGCGGATTGATGAGTATCACCGGCCTGCCGGATGGCGCGCCGGGTGCTGAGCCGATGAAAGTTGGCGTCGCGATTTCCGACCTCGTAACCGGGCTCTATACCGCCAACGCCATACAGGCCGCGCTCATCCATCAGGCGCGAACAGGCGAAGGGCAAGCCATCGATATGGCGCTGTTCGATTGCCAAGTGGCGGCACTCGCCAATCAGGCGATGAACTATCTTTCCGGCGGCATGGTGCCGGGACGCATGGGCAATGCGCATCCCAACATTGTACCTTATCAAGTGTTCGCGACAGCGGATGGCCATCTTATCCTGGCGATCGCCAATGATGGACAGTTTCGCCGCTTCTGCAAAGCAGCCCGGCTGGAGCATCTGGGAGGCGATCCGCATTACGCGACCAATGCCGAACGGGTTGGCCATCGCGAAGAGCTGATCGCATTGCTCACGCCGATTTTCACCACACGCAGTAATGTTGAATGGATCGCAATGCTCGAAGCGGCGAACGTCCCCTGCGGCCCGATTAACCGCATCGACGAGGTGTTTGCCGATCCGCAGGCTCAAGCGCGTGAACTCACAGTCTCCATGCCGCGCGCAGGAAGCGGGAACCTGGATCTGGTGGCGAGCCCGCTAAAGCTTGAAAAGACACCGCCGGAATACCGCATGGCACCGCCGCTTCTTGGCCAGCACACGGGCGAGATACTTTCCCAAATCCTTGGGCTGGGGGCCGGGGAGATCGAAACGCTCCGGAAGCGCCAGATTATCGCGCTTCGCTGAACCAGACTTGCCCGCATCGGCACTCTTTACCGGGCCTGGCTCATCAGCCTCTTTTCCGGCGCGCCAGCATGGCGTAATGATTTGCTGCACTCGCGAAATTGCGGGTTTCTAGCCGAAGGAAGAATTGCCATGTCGTACAAGGTCGCCGTTGTCGGCGCGACCGGAAATGTCGGACGAGAGATGCTGAACGTCCTCGCCGAGCGCCAATTCCCCGTCTCCGAAGTTGTAGCGCTAGCTTCCACGCGCTCGGTCGGCAAAGACGTTTATTTTGGCGACAAAGCGCTAAAGGTGAAGGCGCTCGAATATTACGACTTTAAGGGCACCGACATCGTGCTGATGAGCGCGGGTGGCAACGTCTCCAAGGAATGGTCGCCGAAGATTGCAGCGCAAGGTGCATTGGTCATCGATAACTCCTCCGCCTGGCGCATGGACCGCGACGTTCCGCTGGTCGTTCCCGAAGTGAACGCCGACGCGTTGAACGATGTGAAGAAGGGCATCATTGCCAATCCGAACTGCTCAACAATCCAGCTCGTTGTCGCGCTGAAGCCTCTGCACGATGCTGCGACCATCAAGCGCGTCGTGGTTTCAACCTACCAATCGGTTTCCGGCACGGGCAAGGATGCGATGGATGAGCTGTTCACGCAGACCCGCGCCGTTTTCGTCACCGATCCGATCGAACCCAAAATCTATCCCAAGCGGATCGCCTTCAACGTGATCCCCCAAGGCGGGACCTATCTCGACAGCGGCTACACCACCGAAGAATTCAAGATGATGGCGGAGACGCAGAAGATTCTTGACCCTGATATCCGGCTCACCTGCACCGTCGTACGTGTGCCGGTATTCATTGGCCACTCCGAAGCGGTGAACATCGAGTTCGAGAACCCCATCACCGCTTCCAAGGCGCGCGAAATCCTGCGGACGGCGCCAGGCATTCTCGTCGTCGACAAGCGCGAAGACGGCGGCTACGTCACGCCTGTGGAAGCCGCCGGTGAAGACGCCGTCTATGTCTCGCGCATCCGCAAGGACCCGACGGTCGATAACGGTCTCGACCTGTGGGTCGTCTCCGATAATCTGCGCAAAGGTGCGGCCACGAACGCGGTGCAGATCGCCGAAGTGTTGATGAACCGCAAGCTTCTGAAGAAAGCGGCGTGACGCAGGAGGACTTCGCGGCGCTCGTCGCGCGCTTCGGCGCCGCGGCGACCGCTGGCGATGGCAAGGCGCTTGCCGCCTGCTTCACCGAAGACGGCATTTATTTCGATTACATCTACGGCCCGCATCGAGGCCGCGCGTCCATCGCCAGCATGCTGGAGAATCTGTTCCATCGCGATGCGGCCGATTACGACTGGACCTTTTTCGACCCCGTGGTGAAGGGCGATCTCGGCTATGCGCGATCGCTATCCCGCTTTGTCTCCACCATTGCCGAATTCAAGGACCGCAAGGTCGTGATCGATGGCATCAGCCGCTTCGTGCTGAAAGATGGGCTGATCGTGGAGTACCACGAGAGCGTCAATGGCGGCGTGGCGCAGGCGCAGCTTGGTGTCGCACCCGAGCGCATGGCCAAGGTGATGAAGCGCTGGAGCGAGCGTTTCCTCAACCAGCCGGAAGCGGCGGAATATGCCAAGGGCTTCCGCAAATAGCCTGCAATTGCTAGGTCTCTGGCAGGTTCTTCGGGGATTTCCATGACCGTCATCCGCCCGCGCCGATCGGTGCTCTACATGCCGGGATCGAACGCCCGCGCTATCGAAAAGGCCCGCGCACTGGCCGCCGATGCACTTATTCTCGACCTTGAGGATGCCGTTGCGCCCGAGTCCAAAGACTTTGCCCGCAGGCAGGTCTGCGACGCGGTGAAGACCGGCGGCTTCGGCAAGCGCGAGATTGTTATCCGCGTAAACGGGCTTTGGACGCAATGGGGCGAAGAAGATCTTTCCGCCGCCATCGCGGCAAAACCCAATGCCGTGCTGGTGCCAAAAGTCTCCTCCGCATCCGATCTGCAGGCTATCGAAGAACGCTTCTCCGGCCATGATCCGGAACGGTCCGTCGCCATCTGGGCGATGATGGAAACACCGATGGCGATCCTGAATGCGGGGCAGATCGCCGGCTCCGGCGGAAGATTGCGCTGCTTCGTGATGGGAACCAACGATCTCATCAAGGAATTTCGCGGCACGCACACGCCGGATCGCGCCAATCTTTCCGCCGCGCTCGGCATTTCGGTCGCCGCAGCGCGAGCCTACGGGCTGACTGTCATTGACGGTGTCTATAACGACATCCAGAACGCGGACGGCTTTCTGGAATCCTGCAAGCAGGCGAAGAGTTACGGCTTTGACGGCAAGACTTTGATCCATCCCTCGCAGATCGAGCCTTGCAACGAGGTCTTTGCGCCCGCGAAGGCAGAAGTTGAAGCAGCAAAGAAGATCATTGCGGCTTTCGAGTTGCCTGAGAACAAGGGCAAAGGCGCGATATCGCTGGATGGCCGTATGGTCGAGCTTCTCCACGCAGAGATCGCACGGCAGACCGTGGCCATGGCGAACGCGATAGCGGCGTTGCAGGACCTATGAGCGGAAAAACCAATCCGGGCAATTTCTTCGAGGATTTTCGCCTCGGGCAGAAGCTCGTCCACGCTACGCCGCGCACGCTGACCGAAGGCGATGTTTCGCTCTATACCGCGCTCTATGGCTCACGCTTTGCGCTGCAATCGGCGGATAGCTTTGCCGGAGCGCTCGGCCTGCCGGGCGCTCCGATCGACGATCTGCTCGTGTTTCACACCGTCTTCGGCAAGACGGTTCCGGACATTTCGCTCAATGCCGTCGCCAATCTGGGCTATGCCGAAGGCCGCTTCCTGAAGCCGGTCTATCCGGGAACGACACTATCGGCGGCCTCCGAAGTGATCGGCCTCAAGGAGAATTCCAACAGGCAGACCGGCGTCGTCTATGTCCGCACCGATGGCTTCGATGAAGGCGGTGACAAGGTTCTTGCCTATGTGCGCTGGGTGATGGTGCGCAAGCGCGATGCGAGTGCCGTCATTTCGGAATCTCCGGTGCCGAAATTGGCGAATGTCGTCGCTGCCGAGTCTCTGGTTGCACCGGTTGCCGATTTTGCCCAATTCGATTCTGCGGTGTCCGGGAGTCCGCATTTCTGGGACGATTATGCGGTCGGCGAGAAGATCGATCACGCCGATGGCATGACGGTCGAAGAGTCCGACCACATGCTGGCGACGCGGCTTTATCAGAATACCGCCAAGGTGCATTTCAACCAGTTCAGCGAAGGCCAGGGCCGCTTCGGCCGGCGGCTGATCTATGGGGGCCATGTCATCAGTTTGGCGCGGGCGCTGTCGTTCAATGGGCTCGCCAACGCCGTCTCCATCGCGGCGATCAATGGCGGGCGGCACGTCAATCCGCTCTTCGCCGGCGACACCGTTTTTGCGTGGAGCGAAGTGCTCGACAAGGCGGAGATTGCCGGACGCAAGGATTGCGGAGCATTGCGGCTTCGTCTCGTCGCGGCCAAGAACCTTCCTTGCGAGGCATTTCCGGACAAAGGCGCGGACGGAAATTATCCCGAAAACGTCATCCTCGATTTCGACTATTGGGCGATCATTCCCCGAAAGAACTGATGCCCAACGAACTGATCGAGCGATACCGCGCCGCAATTGCGTCAGGCGAAATCAAGCCGGATGTGGCGCAGGAAGCGGCCGCAAAGTGCCTGCAACAACTGGCGGCGGCGTTGACAGATTACAAACCCGGACGCCGCGGTTTCTTCTTCGGCCCCAAGCCCGCGCCGCACGGGCTTTATATCTGGGGCGATGTCGGGCGCGGCAAATCCATGCTGATGGATCTGTTCTTCGAACTGGCGCCGGCCGAAAAGAAACAGCGCGTGCACTTCAACGCCTTCATGGCCGATGTGCATGCGCGCATCCATGAAGAACGCCAGCGCGGTGAACATCCCGATCCCATTCCGCCGGTGGCGAAGACGATCGCAGACCACGCCACGCTGCTCTGCTTCGATGAATTCCAGATCACCGATGTCGCCGATGCGATGATCCTGGGCCGGCTGTTCCAGCAACTCTTCGATCGCGGCGTGGTGATCGTGGCGACCTCCAACACCGAACCGGACCGGCTCTATGAAGGCGGCCTCAATCGCCAGCTTTTCCTGCCTTTCATCGCGCTGATCGACGAGAAACTCGACGTTCTCGAATTGAACGGCACGCATGACTATCGCCTGCAGCGGATGAGCGGGCTGGATATCTACATCACGCCGCTCGGCCCGCTGGCCGATGCGAAGATGGATGCGGCGTGGCTCAGGCTCACGGACCAGCCGCGCGGTGATGCCAAGACGCTGACGGTGCTGGGCCGCAAGCTGATCGTGCCGCAAGCGGCCAAGCATGTGGCCCGCTTCACCTTCGACGATCTTTGCGTCCGGGCGCTGGCGGCGCCGGACTATCTGGAGATCGCCCGGCATTCCCACACGGTGCTTATCGACCACATTCCACAGATGAACGAGACCATGCGGAACGAGGCGCGGCGCTTCACCCTTCTGATCGATACCTTCTATGACGACGGGGTGAAGCTGATCTGCTCCGCCGCCACGCCGCCCGAAAACCTCTACCCGGCGGGCACTGGGGCCGAAGCCTTTCGCCGGACCGCCTCGCGGCTGGTGGAGATGCGCAGCGAGGATTATCTCAAGCGCGGCCATGGGGTGCATGGCGCAGTTTAGCGCCTATATAATCGGGCCATGAGCCGCCTGTACGCCACCGCCGCCGTCCTGCTTGCCGCTATCGTGCTGCTGCGATTCTGGCCGCGCATCCTGGCGTGGCTGAGGCAATTCGATGCCAACAATATCGCGCGCATCCAGCAAGAGCAGATGGACCGCAACGACCAGCTCGCCCATTTCCGCCACACGCTGGGCACCGCCGAAGAACAGGTCGAGGATGTTTCGGAAATCACCGAACTGGACCCGCACACGGCCTCATCGGTCACGCGCTATGTCTTCGAAGGCGAACGCTTCGCGACACGCTGGGAGGCGGAGAAAGCCCGCGCCCAGAAGATCGGCGACATCGCGCGCGGCTTCTATCGCGAGCTTCCCGCGGCCCTCGCCCATCGCGGCAAGGATCGGCTGAACTAAGCCGCTTCGCCTTTCAACAAGCGTGGAAGCTTGCCGACATCGCCGCCTGCGGTGCGCATGAAGAGACGGCGCAGCGGCGCGACCTGATCCACGATGCCCAATCCCAGATCGCGCGCAAACCGCAGCGGTGCGATGTCGTTCGAGAACAAGCGATTGAACGCATCCATGGTGAAGCCCATCGTCACCGAATCGAAACGGCGCCAGCGTTCGTAGCGCTTCAACACATCGAGCGTGCCGATATCCAACCCGAGCCGCGCCGTATCCAGCAAGGTTTCGGCGAGCGCCGCGGCGTCTTTCAAACCGAGATTCAAACCTTGCCCGGCGATCGGATGGATGCCGTGCGCGCTGTCGCCGCACAAGGCGAAACGCGATTTCACAAAGCCGCGCGCCAGATGGAATTTCAGCGGATAGGACCAGCGCGGGCCTGCCGCTTTCGTGGCGCCGAGGTGATCGCCGAAACGCTTTGCGATCTCGGCATTAAATTCGTTTTCGGGCAATTTCATCATGGCCGGCGCGACGGCGTCTTTCTCCGTCCACACCAACGAACTTTTGTTTCCCGTCATCGGCAAAATCGCGAACGGGCCCGATGGCAGGAAATGCTCGTAGGCCACGCCTTCGTGCGGCTTCTCATGCGCGACGGTGGCGACGATGCCCATTTGCGGATAGGACCAGCCGATCACGCCCAATCCCATCTCTTCGCGCATCGGCGACTCGCGGCCGTCGGCGGCGACGGCAAGCGACGCGGAAATTTTCTCGCCATTCGACAGCGAGGCGACGATCTTTCCGCCTTCGTCTTCCAAACCTGTCATCGCGGCGGGGGCGATGAGGGTGATGTTCTTTTGCGCGTCCAGCGCATCGAACAGGCAGCGGCGGGTGTGGCGGTTCTCGGCGATGGCGCCCATGGGGCGGCCGATCTCGTCCGAATCGAAATGGAGCGAGAAGGGCGATGGCGCACCGCCGAGGCGCGCGTCTGTCACCAGGATGTCGAGAATCGGTTGCGCGTCCCGCTGAAGCTTCGGCCACACGCCCAAGGCTTCGAACATACGCTGGCTGGAATAGGAGAGCGCGGAGACCCGGCCGTCGAATTTGGCGTCGGTCGCGGCCGCCGGAGGCACCGGATCGGCCACGATGACCTTCAGGCCACCCTGGGCCAGCGCCAGCGCCAAAGTGGCGCCCACCATGCCGCCGCCGCCGATGACCACATCTGCCTGTCTGCTCATGCGGAGCAATCTAGCGATGCCGAATTGAATGTCGATTTTTCATCGGCGGAATTTGCGCAAACACCAGATCTTGTGGTCGCAGACCGGGAAAGGCAGTCGTTTTCACGGTCTTCACTATCCCCCCCTCCTCCCGGAGGTTGTTTGCCGATTTTTTCGAGTCCGGCATTGCATGGATCTTTTGCGGGGCGATCCGCAGAAAACCTGGACTGTTGAATTGCGATTTTCGCTTCTGTTGCGTGAGAGCCTCCTTGCTCGGCCGGATGCGCCAAGCGGAAGGAACATATAGAGAACAATTGGGGAGTTGGCAAGCCCATTCCAGAAAGTTTCTTGCCGCTGCAATTCTGCGACTGAAATTTATGCACTGCAGCCACTCTGCCCAATATTTTGGCAGATTTGGGGGGCCACGCATCGCTCTGCGCGCCCGAGATTCAAAAAATATCTATCTTTATCAGTAGCTTACCGCATCGCACACGCTTGGCACGGTTCTTGAGAAAGTCTTAACGGCAATCAAGGGCAAGGGGACCAGCGATGAAGCTCATCACCGCCATCATCAAGCCGTTCCGGCTGGATGACGTGCGCGAAGCACTGTCGGCCACCGGGGTGCAAGGCATGACCGTGACGGAGGTCAAAGGCTACGGCCGGCAGAAGGGGCACACGGAGATCTATCGCGGCGCGGAATATGCCGTGAGCTTCCTGCCCAAGATCAAGATCGAGATCGCCGTGAAATCGGAAATGGCCGACGCGGTGATCGAAGCGATCTCCTCCAAAGCCAGGACCGGACAGATCGGCGACGGAAAGATTTTCGTCACGCCGCTAGAAGCGGTCTTACGCATCCGCACCGGCGAAACCGACGGCGACGCGCTGTGAATTTTGAAATCACGAAGGGGAAGAGAATGAATTTCGACGAGAGCAACTCAATGTCCCGCCCTCCTTGCTCACTCATCCTCCCTCTCCCCCACGAAGGTGGGGGAGAGGGTTGGGGTGAGGGGGTGGTGCCGCTAGCGCGATGCGCCGTGCAGAGTGCCGGTGGAGAGGCCCCCTCACCCTGCCCTCTCCCCCTGAAGGGGGAGAGGGAAAGTTTTTGCTTTGCTCTTCGCGATCGTCTGTCTTTGGGCGGAGGGTGGAAGTTTGCGATGGCGCTTATTGCAAGCTGCCTAACTTTTCTTGCCACGCCCGCCCTCGCCGCAACATCCAAGATCGATTCCGGCGACACGGCGTGGATGCTCACCTCATCGGCACTGGTTCTGATGATGACCATTCCGGGCCTGGCGCTGTTCTATGGCGGCATGGTGCGCAAGAAGAATGTGCTGGCCACGCTTGCGCAAAGCTTCGGGGCCACCTGCATCATCACGGTGCTGTGGATGGCGATCGGCTATTCGCTCGCCTTCACCACCAATGCGAATTCATCCGCCAACCAGTTCATCGGCAGCTTCGATCAGTTCCTCTTGGGCAAGATGGGGTTGAACGCGGTGAACCCGCTGGCGGCGACGATCCCGGAATCCGTTTACATGTTCTTCCAGATGACCTTCGCCATCATCACGCCCGCGCTGATCGCGGGGGCGCTGGCGGACCGCATGAAGTTCTCCGCCTTCATGTGGTTCATGTCTCTGTGGCTGCTGCTAGTCTATTGCCCCATCGCCCATTGGGTGTGGGGCGGCGGCTGGCTGGGATCGCTGGGCGCGCTGGATTACGCCGGCGGCACGGTGGTGCATCTGAACGCGGGCACCGCGGCGCTTGTCACCTGCCTTGTGCTCGGCAAGCGCGTGGGCCTCGGCTCGACCGACATGGCGCCGCACAATCTGGTGCTTTCCGTGATCGGCGCATCGCTGCTCTGGGTCGGCTGGTTCGGATTCAACGCGGGTTCCGCGGTGAGCGCGAACGTGAACGCCGGCATGGCGGCGGCGGCGACGCAGATCGCCACCGCGGCGGCGGCGCTTGGCTGGATGGGCGTCGAATGGTTCATCGGCAAGAAGCCGAGCGTGCTGGGCATGATCTCCGGCGCAGTGGCCGGTCTCGTCGCCATCACGCCGGCATCGGGCTTCGTGGATGCGCAGGGCGCGCTCATCATCGGCTTCGCCGCCGGCATCGTCTGCTATTTCTCGGCGGTGTGGGTGAAGAAGTGGATCGGCTATGACGATGCACTCGATGCCTGGGGCGTGCATGGCGTGGGTGGCGCGCTGGGCGCGCTTCTCACCGGCGTCTTTGCGAAGAACGCGATAAATTCCACCGCGCATGGCTGGCTCTATGACGGCAACGGCCATCAGATGCTGATCCAGTTTTACGACGTGGCGGCGACGTTCATTTACTGTGCGGTTGGCACGTTCATCATTCTCAAGGCGATCGATCTGGTCATCGGCCTGCGGGTGCCGCGCGATGTGGAGATCGAGGGTCTCGACATCAACCTGCACGGAGAGACCGTGCACGGCTGAGAGCTTTTCCCTTCTGAACTGGGGCGCGTCCTTCACCGGACGCGCCCTTTTTTTGCTCTTTCCACCACACCGCTGTCACGGCCCACCGGAGTGTGGGCCGCCCAGGTGATGCGAGACGCGGTATCTAAGAATTGAGCGCAGCTTTTCCTGCACCGAATGAACAGATTGCACCTGGGTGGCCCACACTCCGGTGGGCCATGACAACCTGTATTTGGCGAGATCAACCCCAACGTCCAACGATCGATGAGACTCCGCGGCTCCGCGTGAGGAATTTTTTGCACGCGGAGACGCGGAGGATGGTGTTCTTTGCAAGAAATCGTGAAGACTAGCGGCTCTGCGCTTCGCGCATCTTCCGCTCTTCCACACCTCTGCTATCAAGGCGGCGGGAGGACATGCCATGACAAAGATCACAGTGCGCGAGGCGCGCAAGGACGACTTCCAGCAATGGGAGCCGTTGTGGGATGGCTATACCCGCTTTTACGAACGCGAGCCGGATGCGCAGATCACCCGCGTGCTGTGGCATCGCGCCTTCGATGTTTATGAGCCGATACACATCGTCGTCGCGGAGATGGACGGGCGCATCGCCGGCATCGTCCACTATCTTTATCACCGCTCCACCTCGCTGATCGCGCCGGTCTGCTATCTGCAGGATCTGTTCACGGAGAAGGGTCTGCGCGGCAAAGGCGTGGGGCGCGCGCTGATCGAAGCGGTGTATGCGCGTGCGCAGGACGCGGGCGCGGCGCGCGTCTATTGGATGACGCACGAAACCAACACGACGGCGATGAAGCTCTACGACAACATCGCGGACAAATCCGGCTTCCTGCAGTACCGCAAGAACTTCTGACCCCTTTTCTTTTCCCCATTGTGGGCGCAAAATTCCTACATGGCAAAGTCCCGAACGATCGAGATCGATAGCGAAACTGCCGAAGCGCTGGAAGGTGTGGCGCAAACCCGTGGGCAGACCTTGACGCAATTCCTGCATGAGCTGGCTGGCATTGAAGCGCCATTGCCATCTCATTTGGATATTCTGCGCAAGCAGGGGCGTGGACCTTGGTCGCCTCAAGCTTTGGCGGAAGATGCGCGCGCCGCGGCGGACTTCGAACGCACAGGCGAGGGTATTCCTTTCGACGACGTTATTGCCTGGATGGAAAGCTGGGGAACGACGCGGGAATTGCCGCTGCCGCAGCCGCGCAAATTATGAGAATCGTTCTATCGCCGCGCGCAGGCGGCGATCTGGAGCGATTAAAACTTTTTCTTGCCCAAAACGATGCTGGCGCCGCCGATGGCGCAATTGCACTTTTGCGAGACCGCATCGGTCTGCTTGGGCAGTTTCCGGGGCTGGGACGGCGCATCGGGCCGGACCGATTTGCATGAGCTTTATGCGCCGTTTGGAAACTCCGCTTATGTTATCCGTTATCACCATTCGCGTTCGCGCCAGACAGTCCTGATCCTGCGAATTTGGCATGGCCGTGAACACCGATCCTGACGAATTGATCGATGCTGTCTGTCCGCAAGGCTCTGACCTGATAGCAATCCCCAATAGCAGGGTGGCCAAAACCGGTTGCAAGTTTCACTGGCGATAACCGCGCCGCGGGAGTAATCACGCCACCTGATCCGGGCGGGGCCGGACGCTGTCATTGTCCAACTGGGGAATTCTCACGATGCAACTTCGAAACCTGCTGCCGCTCGCGGCGGCGTCTCTTCTTTTGTCTTCCGCGGCGTCGCTCGCTGACGAAGCGCCGATGGACTGGAGCGGCTTCTATGCCGGCGCCGTCGCGGATGCGAATTTCGGCAACACGCATTTCGCGCTGCCGGGCGACACGCATGACGTGCTGCAGCAAACCCATGACAAGCACACGGCCTTCGCCGGCGGCGGTGTTCTCGGCGTCAACTGGCAGAGCGGCGCTATGGTCTATGGCCTGGAAGGCGACCTGACCTCCGGCAACGGCACCTCCAGCGTCACGGCCTGCACCAAGATCGATGGCTGCTTCACCTCCGCGCACGACTCCTTCACCACGCTCAACCACCTGAAGACGGACATGAGCGGCCGGCTGCGCGCGCGCATCGGCTGGACGAGCGGCGACACGCTGTTCTACGCGGCGGGTGGTTATTCCTTCGCCGACACCAAGCTGTCGCTGGTCGGGCTTTGCTACGACGCCGCCCATCCGGCGACACCGGACGTCTTCAACTTTGCGCGCAAAAAGACGCTCTCCGGCTTCAATCTGGGCCTCGGCATGGAAACGCCGATCGCCGAGCACATCACGTTGCGCGCCGAATATCTGTTCGAGGATTTCGGCCGCACGGCCTATGCGGGGCAGGCGCCGGAGTGGAACGGCCGCAGCATCGGCGTGCGCAACAGCGCGCTGCGCGTGGCGGTGGCGTACCACTTCTAACATGTCTCCCTCTCCCCCTTTTGGGGGAGAGGGAATCTTTTTAATCACTCCGCACACGGTTAGGATTCGCGCCTCTCACAAGGACGCGTGACCATGCTTCCCGGCCGTCTGGCGGCTTTGCCGCCCTCTTCCTTCGCCATGTTGTCCACGCTGCTCGACAACGAGAAACCGGGCGCGCCGGTGGTGAGCCTGGCCGTGGGCGATCCGCGTGGAACGCCGCCGGCCTTCGTGATGGAAGCGCTGAACAGCCACGCGGGCGAGTTCGGCGAATATCCGGCGGTGAACGGCACGAAGGACTGGCGCGATGCGGCGGCGGCATGGGTGCAGCGGCGGTTTGAGCTACCCGCAAATTCCATCGATCCCGAAAAGCATGTGCTGCCGCTGAACGGCACGCGCGAAGGATTGTTTCTCGCGCCCTACATCGTGACCCCGGAGACAAAAGCCGGTGCGCGGCCGGTGATCCTGCTGCCCAATCCGTTCTATCAGGCCTATTCCGCCGCGATCCTGGGATGCGGCGCGGAGCCAGTGTTCGTGCCGGCCACCGCCGCGACGAACTTCCTGCCGGACTATGCCGCGCTGCCGAAGGCGACGCTGGAGCGCGCTGTCGCGGTTTACATCTGCTCGCCCTCCAATCCCGAAGGCGCGGTGGCGGATGAACCCTATTGGCGCAAATTGTTCGCGCTGGCCGATCAATACGAATTCACGGTGTTCTCCGACGAGTGCTACGCCGACATCTATTTCGGCAAGAAACCCGTCGGCGCGCTGACCGCGCGTTATGCGATGACGGGCGATTTCTCGCGCCTGCTCACCTTCCACTCGCTGTCGAAGCGCTCGGCGCTGCCGGGCCTGCGCTCGGGCATTGTCGCGGGCGATGCGAAGCTGATGGCGACGTTCCGCCAGTGGCGCAATTACGCCGGGCCGCAGGTGCCGATGCCGATCCTGGCGGCGAGCGCAGCAGCCTGGCGCGACGAAGCGCATGTCGCCGCCAACCGGCAGACCTACAAGGAACGGTTCGAGGAAGCGCGGCGGGTGATCGGCAACCACGCCGGGTTCCGCATGCCCGAAGGCGGGTTCTTCCTGTGGCTGGATGTGGGCGACGGGGAGAAAGCAGCGCTCAAGCTGTGGCGCGAAGGCAGCATCCGGACCCTGCCCGGCGCCTATATGGGCAGGGAAATCCTAACCGGAAAACCCCAGTCAAACCCTGGCTTTTCCTTCCTCCGGGTAGCGCTCGTTAGCGATTTGTCAACCATTCGGACAGCACTTCAAAGGATGGGCGAAATTCTGAGCGGGGCAGACTGATGGGCGCGTCACGGCGGGCGATGGGCGTGTATCAGCCACGGACGCGCAAGGCGGCGTTTGCCGATGCGATGACCGACGCACGGATGAAACTGGGCCGCGCGCTTTCGATCGTGGCGCTGCGCGGCGCGGGGCTGCTCTTGTTCGTCGGTTCTGTGGCGGCGCTGATCGCGCTGGCGACCTACAATTCCGCCGACGGCAGCATCAACAACGCCACCGGGGCTGCACCCACCAATCTTCTGGGCGGCTTCGGCGCAACGGCCGCAGACTTGCTGTTGCAGACATTCGGCATCGCCGCCCTCGCCTTCCTCGCCCCGCCCGCCTTCTGGGGCGTGCGCGCGATGACGGGCAAACATTTGTCCTATGCCATCTGGCGCGCCTTCGCGTGGTTTCTGGGAACGATCTTCGTCGCCGCGGGGCTTGGACTGATGAACGGCCCGGCATCCTTGCCGACGACCAGCGCGGGTGGATTGATCGGCCTCGCGGTGGCGGGGCTTTCCACCCATGCCGCGCATTTCTACGGCGCGCCCTGGCTGGCGACGGCGCTGCCCTTGCTGCTGCTGCTGACGGGATTGCCGCTCGCGTTCCTCGCGACAGGCATCCACTTCTTCCGCTTCATGCGCGGCATCGCGAACATTCCCGCCTTCTTCCTGTGGGCGCACGGGCGCACGATGAGCGCGGTGCAGGAACTGCGCGACAGCCGGCCGAAATTCTACAATCACCACAATGACGACGATGACGGCGATCACGATTATGACGATGAAGATGAGGACGAAGACGACGGCTACGAACTGAAGATTCGTCCCGAACCCATTGCGGTGACGCCCGGCGTCGATACCGGAATCGGCGAGCGCAAGGGCCCGGTGCGCGTGAAGCGCGAAGAACAGAAGAAAGTCACGCCACTCAAACCCGCCAAGCAACCGGCGCTGAACCTGGCGCATAGCGAATATCAACTGCCGGCGCTCGGCCTTCTCGCCGAACCGGTGCGCGTGACGGACAATTCCGACATCACCGACGAAGCGCTGGAAGAAAACGCGCGCATGCTGGAAGCGGTGCTCTCCGATTTCGGCGTGCGCGGACGCATCCAGGCAGTGCGCCCCGGCCCGGTGGTGACGCTGTACGAATTCGAACCGGCGGCGGGCGTCAAATCCAGCCGCGTGATCTCGCTCTCCGACGACGTGGCGCGTTCGATGTCGGCGGTCGCCGCGCGCATCGCGACCATTCCGGGGCGCAACGTCATCGGCATCGAATTGCCGAACCAGCACCGCGAAACCGTTTATCTGCGCGAGCTTCTGTCGAGCAACGATTTCGAGAAGGCGCGCGCGCCGTTGACGCTGGCGCTCGGCAAGACCATCGGCGGCGAGCCGGTGATGGCGGATCTGGCGAAAATGCCCCACTTGCTCATTGCGGGCACCACCGGTTCGGGCAAGTCAGTCGGCCTCAACACCATGATCCTGTCGCTGCTCTATCGCATGCCGCCGGAACTGTGCCGCCTCATCATGATCGATCCGAAGATGCTCGAATTGTCCGTCTATGACGGCATTCCGCATCTGCTCTCGCCGGTCGTGACCGATCCGCGCAAGGCGGTGGTCGCGCTCAAATGGGCGGTGCGCGAGATGGAAGAGCGCTATCGCAAGATGTCCAAGCTGGGCGTGCGTGGCGTCGAAGCGTTCAACGAACGCGTCCGCAAGGCCAAGGACAAGGGCGAGCAGCTCAAGCGCACGGTGCAGACCGGCTTCGACCGCGAAACCGGCAAGCCGATCTACGAAGACGAACTGCTCGAACTGGATCCGATGCCTTATATCGTGCTGGTGGTCGATGAAGTGGCCGATCTGATGATGATCTCCGGCAAGGAAATCGAAGGCGCGGTGCAGCGCCTGGCGCAAATGGCGCGCGCGGCGGGCATTCATTTGATCGCGGCGACGCAGCGCCCGTCGGTGGACGTCATCACGGGCACCATCAAGGCGAACTTCCCGACACGCATCTCTTTTCAGGTCACCTCGAAGATCGACAGCCGCACCATCCTTGGCGAACAGGGCGCGGAGCAATTGCTCGGCCAGGGCGACATGCTGCACATGATGACGGGCGGGCGTATCCGCCGCATCCATGGCCCGTTCGTGACCGACCACGAAGTCGAAGACGTGGTGAAGTTCCTCAAGTCTCAGGGCGCGCCGGAATATCTGGACGAAGTCACCGAAGAGCCGGAAGAGGAGATGGACGATTCCTACGGCATGATGGGCGGCAACTCCTCGTCGGGCGACGACACCTACGACAAGGCGCTCGCCATCGTCGCGCGCGACCGCAAGGCGACCATCTCCTACATCCAGCGGCGTCTGGAGATCGGTTACAACCGCGCGGCCCGCGTCATCGAACGGATGGAAGAAGAAGGCGTCGTCTCCAAGCCCAACCACAAGGGCATCCGCGAAGTCCTGCTACCGGATCACGGGCGGGAATAGAGGCCATTGGCCGAAATCGAGCCGGAACGCCTGCCGCCGCCACCCTTCTGGCGGACACGCTATTTCGAGAATGCCGTGATCAAGCGCACTGACCGTTGGATGATCACCTCCGGCATGGTAATTTCTGTTATGACAGCTCCGGTGCAAAAACAACCGGAGGACAATGGCCGGATCCGCCATTGGGGCTATATCGCGGAACTGGACCGCTGGTTGCGCGTCGTCACCCTCCAAGATGGAGAGACCGTCCACAACGCCTTCCTCGACCGGAACTTCAAGCCATGAGCGAACCTATCATTTACGACCGGAGCACTGACAGCATGTACATTACGTTGCGCGAAGGCCGCGTGGCGTACACGGTGGCTCACGACGAAAGGGATTTCGCCATCGACATCGGAGAAGATGACAAGCCCATCGGCTACAATATCCAATTCGCCAGCAAGCATCCCGACGTGATCGCCGAGGCTCTGCAAATCCTTCAGCGCGATAATCGGCTGGCCGCCGAATAGAAGCGGAATACGTCTGCCGGGTCACGGGCCAGGAACAGAGTCAGCCCACCTCCCCCTGAAGGAGGGTGGAAATTCACCCCGCGAAATCCTGATCGCGTATCTATATAAGGTAAGGCGATTCCGGAGGGGTTCATGTCCTATATCGAACAGTCGCTCGGCCAGGGCGAAACGCTTGTCATGCGGGCGCGTTTTCACTGGTGGTATATGTTCAAGGCGCTGCTGGCGCTGATCTTCCTGGGCATCTTCATCATCGGCATCGTCATCTTCCTTTCCATGATGCTGAAGAAATGGACTACCGAGATCGGCGTGACCACGCACCGCTTCGTCGAGAAGACGGGCTTCTTCTCGCTCAAGACCTATGAGATCGCGCTGCCGAACATCGAAGGCGTCAAGGTGGAGCAGACCTTCTGGGGCCGGATGCTCGGCTATGGCCATTTGCGCATCGAGGGCTCGGGCGTGGATTTTGTGGAGATCCCCGATATCGCCGATCCCATTGCCTTCCGCGCCGCGATCGAAACCGCCAAGTCCGGCACTTATACCCGCTAGATTTCATAGCGAGTTGATTGTCCCGCTCCGCGAAAGGCGCGAAGCTGCCGCATGCTCTCTCGCCGCATATTCCTGATTACCGGCAGCGCCGCAGGCGCAGGGCTGATGCTCGGCATTGCCGGATGCGCGCGCAAGACGGCGCCGCCCAGCGATGAACTCACCATGTGGATCGCGATCGCGCCGGACGGAATCACCACCATCCGCGTGAACGCCAGCGATATCGGACAGGGCGCGCAGACCGGCCTTGCGCAAATCGTCGCCGACGAACTCGACGCGGACTGGAGCAAGGTGCGCGTCGAGATGGCGCCTGTCACCGACAGCTACATGATCAAGGACGGCAGCGGTTATTACACCGGCGGCTCCAGCTCCATTCGCGGACAATTCGACATGTTCGCGAAAGCGGGCGCCACCGCCAAGCACCTGCTCGTCGCGGCGGCGGCGCAGCATTGGGGCGTGGAGCGCGACGATTGCTGGACCGAAAACGGCATCGTCCACAGTCCCGATGGCAAAATGAAGCGAAGCTATGGATCGCTGGTGCGCAAGGCGGTTCACATGGCGATGCCCAACGAGGTCGAGCTGAAGGAGCGCAAGGACCGCAAGCTGATCGGCAAGCCGGTCCCGCGTCTCGACATTCCGCAGAAGGTGACTGGCGAAGCGATCTACGGGATCGACGTGAAGGTGCCGGGCATGCTGACCGCGACGCTCGCGCAATGCCCCTTCTTCGGCGGCAAGCTGGCGGGCGTGGATGAGAAGCCCGCGCTGGCGGTGAAAGGCGTTCGCCAGGTGGTGAAACTCGACAACGCCGTGATCGTGGCGGCGACAAGCTTCCATGCCGCGAAAAAGGGCCTCGATGCTCTCACGCCACGATGGACGAAGCCGGCGGACGCCATGGCGTCCGCCGATGCGGTGACAAACGCTTTGCGCGCGCAGATTGGCGCCGCGGATTCTTCCGTTGCCGTGCTGCCCGGCAAGGACAAGGCGAAGACGGTCGCGGCGGTGAACGCCGCGCTCGCGAGCGGGGCGAAAATTTACGAAGCGGATTATGGCGTGCAGCTTCTGTCGCATTCGCCGATGGAGCCGATGAACGCCACCGCGCATGTGACGCCGGCGTCCTGCGAGATGTGGGTTTCCACACAGGTGCCGGGCGATATGCGCGATGCGCTGGCGAAGGAACTGGCGCTGCCGAAGGACGCCGTCACCCTGCATCTGACGCATGTGGGCGGCGGCTTCGGGCGCAGGCTGGAAACCGATTACGGAATCGTCGCGGCGAAAGCGAGCAAGGCGCTGGGCGGCGTTCCGGTGAAGCTCATCTGGACGCGCGAAGAGGACATGACGCATGACGTCTATCGTCCCGCGAGCCTGTGCAAGCTGCGCGCAGCGCTGAACGGCGACAAGACGATCCGCGCGCTCGATTATACCGGCGCGACGTCGAACGACCGCGCGCTGGGCGGCATCGGCTGGAATTACCCTTATGGCGATGTCGTGCTGCGGCAGAAGAACACCAAACTGCAATTTCCCGTGGGGTCGTGGCGCTCGGTCGATCCGGGCATTACCATCTTCTTCATCGAAAGCCTGGTGGATGAAATCGCCCATGGCGAAGGGCTCGATTCCCTCGCCTATCGCCGCCTGCTGCTGGCGAAGGATGCACGGGGGCTTCGCGTGCTGAATGCCGCCGCGCTGATGGCCAATTGGGGCAATGCCCCCGCCGGCCATCATCAGGGCATCGCGTTCTTCAACCAGCACAGTTGGGGCACCGCGGTGGCGCATGTCATCGAACTGTCGGTGGATGCACAGAACAGGATCACCTTGCACAAGGTCTGCTGCGCCATCGATCCGGGGCTTGCGGTCAATCCCAATCAGATCAAGGCGCAGGCGGAAGGCGGCATCGTCATGGGATTGTCCGCGGCGCTGCGCGAACAGATCACGCTGAAGGATGGCCGCGCGGAGCAGTCGAATTTCGATACCTACCCTGTATTGCGGCTCAAGGAGATTCCGCAGATCGAAGTGCTTGTGATGGAAAGCCCGGGTGCGGAAGCAGGCGGCGTCGGCGAACCGCCCGTGCCGCCGGTTGCGCCCGCGCTGGCGAATGCCATCTTCGCCGCCACCGGCAAGCGCATCCGCACGCTGCCGTTCGCGAACAGCGGGTTCACGGTTTAGCGGCATCCTGCGGCCGCAGAAGAATGTGCAGCAGCAATCCCGTCAGCGCGCAACCCGCCATCACGGCAGCAAGCGGCAGCGGTGTCGTGGCGTTGAACGCTCCCATCACCAGCGACACGCCGAAACCGATCGCGAAATTGAGCGAACCCAGAAGCGCGCTCGCCATGCCCGCGTTCACGCCATAGTGGCGCATCGCGGCGCCGGTGCCCATCGGATTGATCGCGCCGTTGAAGGAGAGGAAGACGAACAGCGAGGCGCCGACGCCATATACCCCGCCAATACCGGTCAACGAAATGGCGACGAGCAAAACGCCGGCCACGACATGCGCAAACTGGCCTCTCAGCATGATGGCTTCGGGCAAGCGGCCATGAACGAGACGCGCCGCGATCTGCGCGGTGCCGATCAAGCCGGCGGCGTTGGCGGCGAAGAACCAGCCGAAATTCTGCGGCGCGATATGGAAGATGTCGATGAACACATGGGCGGAGCCGGTGAGATAGGCATAGAGCGATGCGTTGCTCACCGATGCCGATAGCGCATAGGCGATGAAGCGCCGGTCGCGGAAGATGCGGGCATAATCCGCGATAATGGCGAAAGGATGCAGCGCGCGATGCGCGCCGCCATGCGTCTCCGGCAAGCGGATCGCCACCGCCAGCGCCACCGCGCCGCCGAACGCGAACTGGAACCAGAAGATCGCGCGCCAGCTCGCCCAGATGAGAAAGTAGCCGCCGAGGAATGGCGCGATCAGCGGCGCCACGCCCAGCACCAGCATCATGTAGGCGAAAATACGCGGCGTTTCCTCCGGACCGAAGAGATCGCGCACGCAGGCGCGCGCCACCACGCCGCCTGCGCAAGCGCCGACCGCTTGGAAGAAACGCGCCGCCATCAGCATCTCGACGCTCGATGAAAGTGCGCAGGCTGCGCACATCGCCAGATAAAGCAGCAACCCGGCATAAAGCGGAGGCTTGCGGCCGAAGCGATCCGCCATCGGCCCGAAGAACGCCTGCCCCGCCGCGAAGCCGAGGAAGAAGGAGGCCAGCGTGTGCTCCGCCGATCCGATGGGAACATGGAAATCGCGCGCGATGGACGGCAGCGCAGGCAGATACATGTCGATGGAGAGCGCGCCGAAGGCCGTCAGCGCGCCCAGCACGATGATGAGCTCGATCCGTCGCGTGGAGGCGAGCTTGCCAGCATGCTCTCGCGGCAATCCCGCTCTGTGTAATTCAACGGGGGCCACGGCTTGTCCCTATTCCCGGCACAAAAGCCGCGCTAAGAATCCCGTGAGACGGTTCGCACAGCAGGGCGGGGAGAAAACTATGCTTCGGTTCGTAAAGTCGATGGCCGTGGTCGCGGTGGCTGGAATGCTTGCATCGCAGGCGCAGGCGGCGGACGCCGAGAACGGCGCGACCGTTTTCCAGCGCTGCGCGATCTGCCATTCCAATACCAGGGGTGCGGGCGCCAGGATCGGCCCCAATCTCTTTGGCGTCGTCGGCCGCAAGGCCGGCACCATGCCGGACTTTCCTTATTCCGCGGCGATGAAGAAAGCGGGCTTCGTTTGGACTCCAGACAAGCTCATGGCCTATGTGCAGCATCCGCAGCAGGTCGTCCCGGGCAATCGCATGGCGTTTGCCGGGATCACCAGCAAGAAGGACGCACATGAACTTGTGGAATATCTCGCCACCCTGAAATAGCTGCGGCGGAATGACGCATATCTGAAAAATGCTGCGACGCAGCATGACTTTTCAGGGTTACGGAGCGTCAGCTTTGCCCCATGGAATGGGATGAAGCTTCGTTGACAGGCGGTCAGGCCCGGACCTAGTTTTTGCGCCGCACAAAAGAGCGAGCGGCGGCAGGGGCTCGGACGCTATCGGCTTCCGGGGATAAGACGCCGCCATTCCAAGAAGGCAATCGAGCAGCCATGAAAGTTATCGTGCCCGTCAAGCGGGTGATCGACTACAACGTGAAGGTTCGTGTGAAAGCGGACCAGACCGGCGTCGATCTCGCCAATGTCAAAATGTCCATGAACCCGTTCGACGAAATCTCCGTCGAAGAAGCGATCCGCCTGAAAGAGAAGGGCAAGGCCACAGAGGTCATCGCCGTTTCCATCGGGCCGCAACAAGCCAGCGAAACCATCCGCACCGCGCTCGCCATGGGCGCCGACCGCGGCATCCTGGTGAAAACCGACGGCGAGGTTGAGCCGCTCGCGGTGGCGAAGATCCTCAAAGCCATCTGCGAAGCCGAGAAGCCCGAGCTTGTCATCACCGGCAAGCAGGCGATCGACGACGACAGCAACCAGACCGGCCAGATGCTGGCCGCGCTTCTTGGCTGGCCGCAGGCGACCTTTGCGCACAAACTGGAAATGGGCGACGGCAAGGCCGACATCGAACGCGAAATCGATGGCGGCCTTCAAACTGTCGAAGTGAAGCTTCCGGCGGTGATGACCACCGATCTGCGCCTGAACGAGCCGCGCTATGCCTCGCTGCCCAACATCATGAAGGCGAAGAAGAAGCCGATCGACGAGAAGACGCCGGCCGATTACGGCGTCGATGTCACGCCGCGCCTCAAGACTTTGAAAGTGACCGAGCCGCCGAAACGCCAGGCCGGCATCAAAGTGAAGTCGGTTTCCGAATTGCTCGCCAAACTCAAAGAAGTGGGGGCGATCTGATGGCTTCGCTCGTTATCGCCGAACATGACGGCAAGGTTCTGAAGGATTCCACCAACAAGACGGTCACCGCCGCCGCGCAGGTTTCGACGCCGGTGCATGTGCTCGTCGCCGGTTCGGGCGCGGATGCTGTGGCGGAAGCCGCCTCCAAGCTTACGGGCGTGGAGAAGGTGATCTATGCCGACGACGCGACTTACGCGAAGCTGGTCGCCGAGCCGGTGGCCAAGCTGATCCTGTCGCTTGCCGGAAAATATGACGCGATCCTCGCCCCGGCCACGACCAACGGCAAAAACTATATGCCGCGCGTGGCCGCGAAGCTGGACGTGCCGCAGATCTCCGAAATCCTGAAAGTGGATTCGCCGGACACGTTCGAGCGCCCGATCTATGCCGGCAACGCCATCGCCACCGTGCAGGCGCCCGCGGGCAAGAAGGTCATCACCGTGCGCACCACGGCTTTTAAGCCCGCAGAAGCTGCGGGCAACGCAACCGTCGAAAAGATCGCATCGGCAGGCGACGACGGCATCTCCAAGTTCATGCATGAAGAGCTGTCGAAATCCGAACGTCCCGAACTCACCTCCGCCAAGATCGTCATCTCCGGCGGACGCGGCATGCAGTCGGGCGAGAATTTCCACATGCTCGACAAGATCGCGGACAAGCTGCACGCCGCCGTCGGCGCGAGCCGCGCGGCGGTCGATGCGGGCTTTGTGCCCAACGACTACCAGGTCGGACAGACCGGAAAGGTCGTGGCGCCGGAGCTTTACATCGCCGTGGGTATCAGCGGCGCGATCCAGCATCTGGCCGGCATGAAGGACTCCAAGGTCATCGCCGCGATCAACAAAGACGAAGAAGCGCCCATCTTCCAGGTTGCCGATTTCGGCCTCGTCGCCGATCTCTTCAAGGCGATCCCGGAAATGGACGAAGAGCTGACAAAGCTGGGCTATTAAGCACCGGCAGAGGACACGCGTATGGCTATCGAGAAAGTTGGCGTAATCGGCGCAGGCCAGATGGGCATGGGCATCGCCCATGTTCTGGCCCTGGCCGGGATCGATGTCGTGCTGGAAGACATCAATCCGGATGCGCTTGCGGCAGCCCGCGGCACCATCGAGAAGAACATGCACCGCCAGGCGGCGCGCGGCATGATCAAGGACGATGCGGTGGCGCCCGCGCTGGCGCGCATCCGTCCATCCACCAGCCTGGACGACATGAAGGACCGCGACTTCGTCATCGAAGCGGCGACCGAAGACGAAGCCATCAAGCGCAAGATCTTCGCCGATCTGTGCCCGCGCCTGTCCAAGACCGCGATGCTGGCGTCGAATACCTCCTCGATCTCCATCACGCGCCTTGCCGCATCGACGGATCGCCCCGAGCATTTCATCGGCGTGCACTTCATGAACCCGGCGCCATTGATGCAGCTTGTGGAAGTGATCCGCGGCATCGCCACGGACGACGCCACCTTCCAGGCCGCGCTCGAAATGGTGCGCCGCGTTGGCAAGACCGTCGCTTACGCCGAAGACTTCCCGGCCTTCATCGTGAACCGCATCCTGATGCCGATGATCAATGAAGCGGTTTACACGCTCTATGAAGGCGTCGGTAACGTCGAAGCCATCGACACGGCGATGAAGCTGGGCGCGAACCACAAGATGGGCCCGCTGGAACTGGCGGACTTCATCGGCCTGGATACCTGCCTGTCGGTGATGCAGGTGCTGTATGAAGGCCTCGCGGATTCGAAGTACCGCCCCTGCCCGCTGCTGGTGAAATATGTGGAAGCNNCGCGGCTTCTACGACTATCGCGGCGAACACCCCGTTCCCACGCGGTAAACTTGCCTTTTAGAGAGCTTGTGTATATCTTTTAGATATACGGAGGCGACCATGGGTATCCGGGTCCAACTATCCAAATGGGGCAATAGCCTAGGTTTGCGGGTGCCGCGCGATGTGGCGGCACAGACCGGCCTGACCGAAGGCAGCGCCGTGGACATCGAAGCGCGGGACGACGGTTCCATCATCATCCGCAAGGCCAAACGCCGCTACACGCTGGAAGAACTCGTTGCCGGCATGACGCCGGATAAAGCACATCCTTCGCTGATCGATGACGAACCCATGGGCTGCGAATTTCCAAACGAGGAATCCTGATGATCCTGCCGGAGCGCGGCGCTCTGGTGTGGACGGAGTTCTCCCCCCATCTCGGCCGTGAACAAGCTGGACGCCGTCCAGCGATTGTCCTGAGTGCGCGAATATTCCATGCGAAGTCTGCCATGACCGTCGTGTGTCCTATCACGAGCCGGGAGCGCGGCTGGCCGACGGAAGTAAAGCTTACGCCGGGCTTGCCGATTTCAGGTGTCGTTTTGATCGATCAGATTCGCAGTATCGATCGGACCACCCGGCATTTCGAGATCGTCGGGCAAGCACCGCAGGAAGTCCTGGACGAGATCAATGCCAAGCTTGCTCCCTTTTTGAGCCTCTGAACAAATCGGTGCGGCGCCGCGCGTTCTCGCCTTGCAGGCGCCAACCGGATTGAATGCGTGCAATGACTCACGAAGACGGCTTGCCGCTGCCCGCCCGCTATTGGGCGATCCTCGCCATCGCGCTCGGCATCACCTTGGCTGTCATCGACTCGGCCATCGCCAATGTGGCGCTGCCGACCATCGCCATCGACCTGCACACCAATCCCGCGGCTTCGATCTGGGTGGTGAACGGCTATCAGCTCGCCATCACGATCTCGCTGCTGCCGCTGTCGTCGCTGGGAGACATCGCGGGCTATCGGCGTGTCTATCTGTGGGGCCTTGCGGTTTTCACCATTGCCTCACTCGGCTGCGCCTTCTCGACCACCTTGCCGATGCTGGCGGGCGCACGCGTGATCCAGGGCTTCGGCGCGGCGGGCATCATGAGCGTGAACACGGCGCTTCTGCGCTTTATCTATCCGCAAAAGCTTCTGGGGCGCGGTATCGGCATCAACGCCATGGTGGTGGCGGTGTCGAGCGCGGTCGGCCCGACCATCGCCAGCGGCATTCTTTCGGTCGCGCACTGGCCGTGGCTGTTCGCAGTGAACGTGCCTATCGGTATTGCGGCCATCGCTGTCGGCACCTATGCGCTGCCGCACACCAGGCTTTCGCCGCACAGCTTCGATCTGTGGGGCGCGATCCTCAGCGCCGCGACGTTCGGCGTCCTCATCGGCAGCATCGATGGCCTGGGGCATGGCCAAGCCTTCGGATTGTTCTTGCTGGAAATCGCAGCAACCATCGGCCTGAGCTATCTGCTGGTGCGGCGCGAATCCGGCAAGGCCGCGCCGATGCTGCCAGTGGATTTGCTGCGCATCCCCATCTTCACGCTCTCCGTCTCCACATCCATCTGCTCCTTCGCGGCGCAGATGCTGGCGATGGTGTCGCTGCCCTTCCTGTTCCAGATAGATCTGCATTACAGCGCAGTGGAAACCGGGCTGCTCATCACGCCGTGGCCAGTCGCCATCGGCTTTGCCGCGCCATTGGCCGGACGGCTGGCCGACAAATATTCGGCTGGCATTCTGGGCGGGATCGGCCTCTTCGTTTTCGCAATGGGATTGCTGTCGCTGGCAATGCTGCCGGCCCATACGGATCGTTTCGACATCATCTGGCGCGTGGCGCTGTGCGGATTCGGTTTCGGCATTTTCCAATCGCCGAACAACCGCGCCATGCTGTCCGCCGCGCCCAAATCGCGCAGCGGCGGGGCGAGCGGCATGCTGGGAACTGCGCGCCTTCTGGGACAGACGACCGGCGCGGCCGTGGTGGCGCTGCTGTTCGCGCGCCTGCCGCTTCAGGGGCCGACAGTCGCGCTGTTTCTTGCCAGCGGCTGCGCACTGGTGGCGGCGGCGGTGAGCCTGGCGCGGCTCTATGAAACGCCGGCGCTGGCGGCAACCCGCTCGTCCAACCCCGAAGCGGATTCCGGCATGCATGCCGATGCGTTGCGTGAGCAGAGCAGAGCGCCCTAGCCGTTCAGCGTGTTCCCTGCTTACACTGGACACAAAGCCATTGGGGATACGCATGAAAAAGATCTTGCTGGGCGTGCTGGGCGCCGCGGTGATGCTGGGTGCGGCCGGAGCTGCGCAAACCAAACTCCCGTCGCGCGACCGGTTCCTGTTCTGGACGCCGGCGGAGCAGGCGCTGGGCTATAAAAGCATCGAAAAGATTTTCCCCACACGCACCGTCAAGCGCGGCGGGCCCGTGGCGGTTCTGCCGCATGCGCGCGGCGCGTTCGATGTCTCCTACACATTCGGCGGCGCGAAGCTGAACACGGCCAGCTTCATGAAGAACACAAACGTTTCCGGGCTGATCGTGATCCAGCATGGCAAGATCTTGCTGGAGCGCTATGGCCTGGGCCGCTCGGAGCATGATCGCTGGACCAGCTTCTCCGTCGCCAAATCCGTGACCTCGACGCTCATCGGCGCGGCGATCAAGGACGGCCATATCAAGAGCATCGACGCGCCGGTGACGGACTATCTGCCGGATCTGAAAGGCACGGCCTATGACGGCGTGACAATCGCCGATCTCGTCACCATGCGTTCGGGCGTGAAGTGGAACGAGGATTACACCGATCCGAAATCGGACGTGAACCAGTTCGGCCAGCAGCCCAAGCGCGCCGATGGCAAAGATCCTATCGAGGCCTACATGGCCAAGCTGCCGCGCGCGAACAAGCCGGGCACCGTCTTCCACTACGATACCGGCGAAACCAACCTGGCAGGCATTCTGGTGGCGCAGGCGACGAAGATGCATCTGGCCGATTACCTGTCGCAGAAGATCTGGACGAAGATCGGCCCGGAGCAGGATGCCGTCTGGATCGTGGACAAAGGGGGCGAGGAGATGGGCGGCTGCTGCCTCTCCATGACCTTGCGCGACTATGCGCGGTTCGGATTGTTCTTCCTGCATGATGGCGTGGTGAACGGCGAACATATTCTGCCGGACGGTTGGGTGAAAGCCGCCTCATCCAAGCAGGCCGAAAACCACGAAGGCGGCTACGGCTATTTCTGGTGGATCCATCCGGGCCATGGTTATGCGGCGGAAGGAATCTTCGGACAGGCCATCGCCATCGATCCCAAAACGGATTCGGCGATCGTCATCAACAGCGCGTGGCCGGTGGCGGATGCCGACAAATATTGGGCCACGCTCACAGCCTATACGGACGCGGTGCAGGACAAGCTCGCGAAATGAAGACCTATCGCATCGGCGTCATCGGCTTGGGCCAGCGCATCGCGCATGTGCTGGCGGCGATGAAGGAGGTCGGCTGGCCGCTCGACATCGCAGGCTTTAGCGATCCCGCGCCGGTGGGCGCGCCGATCCTGGCGGAGCATGGCATCGCCACGGGAAAACCTTATGCCGATGCGCGAGCGTTGTTGAAGGATGGGCCGTTCGATCTCGTCATGATCGGATCGCCCAATCATCTGCATTACGAGCATTTGCTGGCGGCGTTCGCGGCAGGCTTTCCCATCTTCGCCGAGAAACCCATCGTGCGCACGCAAGAGGAAAGCTTCGCGCTGGCGAGACATCTCGCCAACAAGAAAACGCCACCGCTTTATATCGGCCTCGTCATGCGCTCCATGCCCATCGTGCGCGCGGTGATCCAGTATGTGGATGACGGCAAGCTGGGCGAGATCGTGTCTATGGATGCGACGGAGCATCTGCATCCCGAGCATGGCGGCTATCTGGCGCGCAACTGGCGGCGCAAGCAGGCATGGGGCGGCTCCTATTTCCTCGATAAGGTCTGCCACGATTTGGATATCTTTGGCCGCTTGATGGGTTCGCGCGCCGCGCGCGTCGCCAGCTTCGGCAGCCGCAAGATCTTTCATCCTGGCCGCAAAGATGTGCGCGCAGCCTACGATAACGGCGCGGCGGCCTATGCGCTGCGCGATGCGGGCTGGGGCGCGGCGAACGATGCGTTCCATTCCGACATGGACGTGACCGATCACCAGACCGCACTGGTGGAATATGCGGGCGGCGCGCTGCTATCCTTTCACTCCAACACGCATGTGAGCTTGCAGGAGCGGCGCTGGTATATCGCGGGCACGCAAGGCACGCTGCTGGCCGATCTGGTGCGCAACAAGCTGATGTTCCGCGGCAGCTTCGCCACCGGCAAGCCGGAGCGCATGGAATGGAACGAGCGCACCGACGACAACCACAACGGCGCCGATCAGGCGATGGCGCGCGACCTGCTCGCGACCTTCGAGAAGAACGCTGAATTTCCCGTGACGCCTCATGACTCGCTGGAAGCGGGCCTCACCGTCATGGCGATCGACCGTGCGATGGAGACGAAACAGGTCGTCGATTGCGCTCCAATGTGGGCGGACTACGACCGCTCGCGCGCCAGTGCCTTGAAATAATCGACGGAGGTTGGCGCGTCCCACGGCGCGGGGCCGTCCGCGCGCGCCACCACATTGCCCTTGGGATCGATCAGGAGCGATACCGGCAGGCCATAGACATGAAAGGTGCGCATCATCGCCAGATTGTGATCGGTATAGGCGGCGAGCGCGCTGGCGCTATGCGCGGCGAGAAAGCCCTTGGTCTCCGCCTCGCTGCTGCGCCCCACATTGACCGCCACCACAGTGAAGCCCTTGGGCACTTCGCTCTTCAGCTTCGCCAGCGCGGGCAATTCCTTCACACAGGGGCCGCACCATGTCGCCCAAAGGTTGAGCAAGACATATTTGCCTCTGAACTCGCTCATCATGTGCGGCTTGCCGGCAGCGTCGGTGAACGCAACGGCAGGGGCGGCTTCGGGCTTCTTCACCGGCGTCAGCGCGGACAGCACCGCGGGCGGATGGTCCGCGTGGACGCCCTCGCGGTTCACATATAGAACGGCAGCCACGGCGATCAGAACGACGGCAAGGGCCGCGAGCACAAGAGGACGCTTCAGGGTTTCGGTCATGGGCACCAACAAGATGTGGGGCGGACGGTTCGGCGAAGGCCCCGCGCAGATCATGGCGGAGATCAACGCCTCCGTCGATTTCGACAAGAGGCTGGCCGCGCAAGACCTGGCCGGTTCGCGCGCCCATGCCCGCATGCTGGCCGATCAGGGCATCGTCACGCAAGCCGACGCGGCATCAATTCTCAAAGGCCTCGACCAGATCGGGCGCGAGATCGCGGAGGGTTCGTTTACCTTCAAATGTGAACTCGAAGACATTCATCTGAACATCGAGTCCCGCCTTTCGGACATTATCGGTCCGGCGGCGGGACGGTTGCACACCGCACGCTCGCGCAACGACCAGGTTGCGACGGATTTCCGCTTATGGGTGCGTGAGGCTTGCGCGCGCGCGGAGGCTGGATTGCTGGATTTACAGCGTGCGCTTGTGGAGCAAGCCGAAGCGCACGCCGAAACCATCATGCCGGGCTTCACCCATATGCAGCCCGCGCAGCCGGTGAGCTTCGCGCATCATTGCCTTGCCTATGTGGAGATGTTCGCGCGCGATCGCGGGCGCTTTGCCGACGCGATGAAGCGGATGAATGAATCGCCGCTGGGTGCCGCCGCGCTCGCGGGCACGCCGTTCAAGATCGACCGCGACATGACGGCAAGAGCCTTGGGCTTCGATCGTCCCGCGCGCAATTCGCTGGATGCGGTGGCAAGCCGCGATTTCGCGCTGGAATATCTTTCGGCGGCGAGCATCGCCTCAGTGCATCTGTCGCGCCTTGCCGAAGAGATCGTGATCTGGATGACGCCCGCCTTCGGCTTCATCACTTTGAGCGATGCCTTCACCACTGGCTCTTCCATCATGCCGCAGAAGCGCAATCCCGATGCGGCAGAGCTTGTGCGCGCGAAGACGGGCCGCGTGCTCGGCAGCTTCGTCACGCTCACCACGGTGATGAAAGGCCTTGCCCTCGCTTACGCCAAGGATCTGCAGGAAGACAAAGAGGCGATCTTCTCCGCCGCCGACGCGCTCGAT
>JAFECP010000019.1:7751-17108 GCA_018242105.1 Pseudomonadota bacterium | reverse complement strand
GGGTTATCCCACCGCCACCGATCTCGCCGACTGGCTGGTGAACAAGCTCAACAAGCCCTTCCGCGAGGCGCATCACATCGCGGGCAGCATCGTGAAACGCGCGGAGGAAAAGGGCGTCACGCTGGAAAAACTGCCGCTCATGGAGATGCAGAAGGTGGAACCGGGCATCACCCCCGAAATTGTCGCGGTGCTTTCGCTGGAGGCTTCGCTAAACTCGCGCACCAGCTTTGGCGGAACCGCGCCGGTGCGCGTGCGCGAGCAGATTGCGTTCTGGCAGGAGAAACTGACATGATCCTTCGCATTCTCCTCATCATCGGCCTCGCCATCGCCGTTCCGGCCTGCGGGGTGAAAAGCAACCTGCTTCTGCCCAACGGAAAGGAAAATCCGAAAGGGCAGAAAGATCCGTCGCGGCCGCCGCAACCCATCGGCCAATGAACCACTTCCACTATCGCGGCGGGCGGCTGTTCGCCGAAGACGTCGGCCTGACGGAGCTGGCCGCGGAAATCGGCACGCCGTTCTATTGCTATTCCACCGCCACGCTGGAACGGCACTACCGCGTCTTCGCGGACGCATTTCCGAAGGACACGCTGATTGCTTATTCAGTGAAGGCGAACGGCAATCTCGCGGTGCTCAGAACGTTGGGCCAGCTCGGCGCGGGCGCGGATGTCGTATCGGGCGGCGAGCTGAAGAAAGCGCTGAAAGCGGGCATCCCCGCAAATAAGATCGTGTTCTCCGGCGTCGGCAAGACGCACGCGGAGATGAAGCTGGGCCTTGAAGCGGGAATCCATCAGTTCAACGTCGAGAGCGAACCGGAGCTTGTCGCGCTGAACGATGCCGCCGCGTCATTGGGCAAGCGCGCACCGGTCACCATCCGCGTCAATCCGGATGTGGATGCGAAGACGCATGCCAAGATCACCACCGGCACCTCGGAAAACAAATTCGGCATTCCATGGTCGCGTGCGCGCGAAGCTTACAAGCTGGCGGCATCGCTGCCCGCGCTTCAGATCGCCGGCGTCGATATGCATATCGGCAGCCAGATCACCCAGCTTTCGCCGTTCGAAGCCGCTTTCGCGCGCGTCGCCGATCTGGTGAAAACCTTGCGCGCCGACGGCCACACGATCGGCCGCGTCGATCTGGGCGGCGGACTAGGCGTGCCTTATGCGCCGACCGATCCGGAACCGCCCGCGCCCGCGCTTTACGGCGAAGCGGTGTCGCGTGCGATCGCCGATCTGGGTTGCGAACTCATTCTGGAGCCGGGCCGCCTGATCGCCGCCAATGCGGGCGTGCTGGTATCGCGTGTGACCTATGTGAAAGAAGGCGAGGCGCGAAAATTCCTCATCCTCGATGCGGGAATGAACGATCTCATCCGCCCCGCCATGTATGACGCCCATCACGAAATCGTGCCGGTGCGCGAAGGCGCCGGCGGTTCCCTTTACGATGTGGTGGGGCCGGTGTGCGAATCCTCCGATCTTTTCGGGCGGGACCGGCGTTTACCGCAAATGAAAGACGGCGATCTGGTGGCCATTCTGACCGCCGGCGCCTATGGCGCGGTGATGGCTTCCGCTTACAATGCGCGCCCGCCTGCCGCCGAAGTGCTGGTCAAGGGCAGCGAATGGGCGGTGGTCCGCCCCAGAATGAGCGATGACGAACTTATCGGACTTGATCGCATCCCCGGATGGCTCGCGCCTTAGGCGCGAGGCGCGGCATGCCGAGGCGTTCATCCGCCGCGCGCGGCTCACCATCTGGTGGGAGCGCGTGTGGCCGGCGCTGTGGCCCGCGAGCGGCATTGTGGGTGCGCTCGCCGCCGCCGGGCTGCTCAATGTCTTCATCTATATGCCATGGTGGCTGCACACCTTGTTGCTGTTCGGCGCAGTGGGCGCTGCGGGTTACTATCTTTATCTGAACTTCCAAACCTTCCGCGGCCCCACATGGCTGGAAGGCGCGCGGCGCGTCGAACGCGATTCCACGTTGGTGCACCGGCCCATCACCGAACAGAACGATCTTCTCGTCGCGGGTGCGGGCGATCCTTATGCCGAGGCGCTGTGGAAAGCGCATATGCGCGCGATGCTGGCGCGCATCGGCAAGCTGCGCGTGACGCTGCCATCGCCGCAACTGGCCAAACGCGATCCTTATGCGATCCGCTTTGTCATCCTGCTGGCCTTGCTCGCCGGTGTGATCGCCGCTGGAACGGATTGGAAAAACCGCCTCGCTTTCGCGCTGGCGCCGGACGCCGGATCGGGCAGCGCGTCGGCCACCGTGGACGCATGGATCAATCCGCCCGCTTACACCGGCCTGCCGCCGATCTATCTGAAACCGGGTGCGCAGAATTCCGGCATTGTGCGCGTGCCGGTGAATTCCGAGCTTGTGGTGCGCGTGCACCGCTCCGGCGTGACGCCCGATATCGTGCTGACGCCGGCGAGCGGCCACCGCCCGAAGGTTTCATCGACCGGCGATGAATATGCCGCCAACACGATCCTGCGCAGCGACGAGAACATCTATATCCGCGCGGGCGGACGGGCGCTGGGCAACTGGCGCACGAAAATCATTCCCGATGAAGCGCCACATATCGTGTTCTCGCAGCCGCCGTCGAAAACCGAACATGATGCAGTGAAATTGTCTTTCTCCGCGGCAGACGATTACGGCGTGGTTTCGGTGCGCGCGCTTATCAAGCCGGTGAAAGGCAGCCGCGTGCTCGCGATCGATCTGCCGATCGACGCTTCGGCCAAGACGATCAAACAAACCGTCTATCGCGACCTGACGGAAAACCCGCTGGCGGGCCTTGACGTCACCATCACCCTGGAAGCCAAGGACGGCGCAGGCCAGACGGCGCAAAGCAAGCCGATGCGCTTCACCCTGCCCGCGCGCATCTTCACCAATCCTCTGGCGCGCGCGCTGATCGAGCAGCGCCAGCATCTGTTCGCGAAGACGCCGCATGCCAGGCCGGTGACGCTGGCGACCCTGAACGCGCTCACCATTGCGCCGGACAAATTCTATCCCGACCAGACCAGGCTCTATCTTGTCCTGCGCTCGACCTACTGGATGCTGCACGAAGCGCATAACGACCACGATATCGCGCAGGTGCAGGATCTGCTCTGGCAGACGGCGATGTCGCTGGAAGGCAATGGCGCGATCAACGCCGCCGCCGAATTGCGCCGCACCGCCGAAGCGCTGGCGCAAGCCATGCAGCAAGGCGCGCCGCAAAGCGTGATCGATGGCTTGATGCAGCGCTATCAGCAGGCGCTGCAACGCTATCTGCAGGCGATGGCGAAGAATGCGCAGGCCTCCAACGGCCCTCCCCCGCCCGGCACCAAAGTCATCACGCCGGACGATATCGAGAAAATGATGAAGCTCATCCAGCAGCTCGCGCAAAGCGGCTCGCGCGATACCGCGGCGAAGATGCTGGCCATGCTGCAAAGCCTGCTCGAGAACATGCAGATGTCCGGCAGTTCCGGCGGCAGTGGACAAGGCGACAAGGCGCTGTCGGATGCGATTCAGGGCTTGTCCGACCTGATGGGGCGTCAACGGCAGTTGATGGACAAGACCTATCGCGAAGGCCAGGACGCGGGCGATCCGAAGGATGGCGGCGCGAAGGGGTTGGCCGATCAGCAAGGCAAGCTGCGTGACGACCTGAACAAGCTGTTCAAAGGCCTCGGCGGCAAAGGCTCCGCCGCGGGAAAGAATTTCGACGAAGCCGGCAAGGACATGGGGCAGGCGCAGGGACAGCTTGGCGGAAAAGATTTCGACAATGCGGGCAAGTCGGAGCAGCAAGCGCTGGATGCGATGCGCAAAGGCACCGCCGCGCTGGCGCAGGCGCTGATGCAGGAGCAGAACGGCAAGGGCATGAAATCGGGCGGCCAAGACAATGAAGATCCGATGGGCCGCGAAAGCGGCGCGCAAGGCAGCGTCAATGGCGGCCATGTGCCGGACAAGGATTCGCTGGCGCGCGCGCGTGCGATCCTGCAGGAACTGCGCAAACGCGCCGGCGAGACAGGACGCTCGAAAGAAGAGCTCGATTATCTGGATCGGCTGTTGAAGGAGTTTTGATAAGCGCCGTCGCTTTCCTCCCCCCGTTTACGGGGGAGGTGCTGAGCGAGCGCAGCGATGCGAAGCGGAAGGGGGTAAGTGCGCGGAGAGGCCCCCTCCACCGCTTCGCGGTCCCCCTCCCCCGTGAACGGGGGAGGAAAAGTCTCAGTCTATACGCGCGATATACGGCAATCCGCGATCCGCGCCCGCATCGTCCATGCCATAGCCGATCAGGAAACCCTGCGTGCCCGCGAACAGTGCGTGGTCGGCGACCATCACGGCATCGGTACGCATCTTGTCCACGGCCACCGCCGTGATCACCGCCGCGGCTTCCGCGTTCGTCAAAAGCTCCTTGGCTTTCGCGAGCGTATGGCCGCCATCGAGAACGCCGTCGATCAGCAACACGGTCCTGGCATGGATCTTCTCGGTCGGGCCGACGAGAACCGAAATCTCGCCGCCGGTGCGTTTGCCGGCATAAGAGCGCAGCCACAGAAATTCGATGGGCAGCGACAGCCCTTCACGCGCCAGCGCACGGAGCAGATCGGCGGCGAAGACGAAAGCGCCCGCCAGAATGGCCACGGCGAAATCCGGCTTCAGCGGCGCATGCGCGATCTGCCGCGCGGCATTATCCATGCGCGCGCGGATATCGGCTTCGCTGTGCAGGATTTTGTGCGCCCTCACTCCGCGCCGTCCGCGAAGCGCAGCTCGACATGGCGCGCCGCCGATGGCGGATTGGAAAGCCGCGTGCGGAAGGCCACCGATTGCCCCGGCGCCAGCGCTGTGGCCGACGGGGTGAAGGTCCAGCCGTAGATGCCATGCTTGTTTGCGTCGCTGAGCGTCACGCGCAGCGGTGGCACATCGAGCTTCTTGCCGGTGACGTTCACGACCTTGCCGGTGATGACGAGAACCGGTTGTCCGTCTTCGGTCTGGCTCGTGTGGCGCACATCGGCGAAGTCGAGGCCCCGCGTGTTCACCGCCATGCCGAGTTTGGAAAAGAGCGAAGCCGATTGCGGCCAGATGCCGACGATCTGCGAGCGGTAATTCGCCGCGGACCAGCCGATCACCAGAACGACCGCGACCAATGCGGCCCAACCCAGCATTACCAGCGCGGTGCCCCTGCCGTGCGCTGCCGGTCTGGCGACTTCCGGCTCGTCCGGGTGGAAATCTTCTGCCGCGTCGTTTTCTGCATCTTCTTCAAGGACCGGCGCACGCCAGGACGGTTGCGGCGCCTCAGCTTCGATCTCCGGCTCCGGCACAGCCACAGGCTCGGGCTCTTTCGGCGGATTGAAGATCGCCTCTTCGATCTCTGCCTGACCCGCTTCAGGGGCCTGATGCCAGGCATGCCCACATTTTTTGCAACGGACCTTGCGTCCCTCGGCGGGGAATTGGGCCCCATCGACTTCGTAACGCGCGGCGCAGTTGGGGCAGACCAGAATCATGGGGTGCTTATAACCAATCGACCGAAAAATAGGTTTAACGCGCACGTCCCGGCAAGCGATGGTAAGGGGTGATTCCCGCCTTTATGGTCCCGCCCCATGATCCGCTTCGAAAATGTCGGCATGCGCTACGGGCCGGGGCCGGAAGTGCTGCGGGACGTCACCTTCCAGCTCGAACCGGGCACCTTCACCTTCCTCACCGGGCCATCCGGCGCGGGCAAATCCACCCTGCTGAAACTGATGTATCTGGCCGAGGCGCCGAGCCGGGGGCTTATCACTTTGTTCGGAACCGATCTTGCCACTGCGCGGCGGTCCGCTTTTCCGGCGCTGCGCCGGCGCATCGGTGTGGTGTTCCAGGACTTTCGCCTGCTTCCTCATCTGTCAGCGTTCGACAATGTGGCGCTGCCCTTGCGCCTCGCCGGCCGCAAGACCGATGACTACACCCGTGACGTGGAAGAATTGCTGGGCTGGGTCGGCCTCGGCGACCGCATGAATGCAAAACCGCCGACATTGTCGGGCGGAGAACAACAGCGCGTCGCCATCGCGCGCGCTGTGGTGGGCCAGCCCGACCTGCTTCTGGCCGACGAACCCACGGGCAATGTCGATCCGGAAATCGCGCAGCGCCTCATTCGCCTGTTCGGCGAACTCAACCGGCTGGGCACCACCGTGCTCATCGCCACCCACGACCGCGGCCTGATCGAGCGTTCGCGCTCGCGCGAAATGCGGCTGGTCGATGGACGCCTTGTCGAATTGAGGCGCGGATGAGCGAGAAGCAACGCGTGCGCGGCCGCATTCTGCCGCGCGAGAAGGGCGCGGCGCCGCTCGACGTGGTGATCGCCGTGATGGCGTTCCTCGCGGCGCTGGCGCTGGGCGCATCCATGCTCGCGGACCGGCAGGCGGAAAGCTGGCGCGAAGGATTGGCGGGGCGTTTGACGGTGCAAATCCTGCAACCGGAGCACCCGACATCGTCGCGCAATCTCAATACGGAAACCGAAGCGGCGCTGCAGATTCTGCGCGGCACGCGGGGGATACTGACGGTGACGCCAATGCCGGACGCCGATGCGGCCAAACTCGTCGCACCGTGGCTCGGCGCCGACGCGATGGTGAAGGACTTGCCGCTGCCGCGCCTGATCGATGCGAGCATCGTCCCGGGTGAGCATGTCGACTTCGCACAACTTACGGCAAGGCTGCAAACCGTGGCGCCCGATTCGAATGTGGACGACCATACGCGCTGGATCTCGCGGCTGCAGACTCTCGCCAACACGATCATCTATGCCGCTTACACGATCCTAGCGCTCATCGCCGTCGCGACAGCGGCGGCGGTTTCCTTTGCCACCCGCGCAGGCCTGGAAGCGCATCACGATATTGTCGCCTTGCTGCACCAGATGGGCGCGCATTCCGGCTTCATCGCGCGCGCCTTTGAATGGCATTATCTGTTATCGACACTCGCGGCGTCGGCCGTGGGCGCGGGGCTTGCGGGCATTGCGTTTCTGGCCGCGGGCGGCCTCGAATTCGCCGGTGTCGAGCCAGTCCCATTTCTGCCGCCATTGGGGCTTAATCCGCAGGAACTGGTTTGGCTTCTGGCCGTGCCGCTGGCATCGGCAGCGATCGCATGGGCGACCGCGCGGCTGTCGGTTCTGGCGGTTTTGCGAGAGATCTACTGAGTCCTTTCACGCGGACGTCAATATTTCCTTGGCCGTTCGCATGGTCCAATCTGCACCCGGGAGCGATGGGACGGGAATGGGAAATTCGGGAAGCGTGCTGGTAAAACTGGGCGTGGGCCTTCTGGTCCTCTACACGCTCGGCTTGGTGCTGTTTGCGGCAACGCTTCCGCGTACACCGGCCAGGCTTCCGCATGCCGACGGAATAGTGGCGCTGACAGGCGGCGATGCGCGCCTCGATGCGGCCGATATGCTTCTGGAAAAGGGCGCTGCAAAGCGGCTTCTTATCAGCGGCGTCAATTCCGGCACCACCAAGGCGCAGTTGAAAGCCCTTGCGCATGGCGGACGGCGTTTCGACTGCTGCGCCGATCTGGGCTTCCGCGCGACCAGCACGCATGGCAATGCCGATGAAGCGACGGCGTGGGTGGAATATCACGGCTATAACAGCATCATCGTGGTGACGGCGAATTATCACATGCGCCGCAGCCTGAACGAATTCTCCGCCGACATGCCCGGCGTACGGCTGCTCGCCTATCCCGTCAATCCGCAGGGATTGGACCTGGACGGCTGGTGGCGCGATCCGCATGCGCTGCATCTGCTCAACAGCGAATACGCCAAATATCTGGCCAGCTTCGTCATCACGCATTTCGTGCATAACGGCTGATGGTTTTCCTGCGCTCCTGCCTGTTCTTCCTCTGGTTCGCGCTGACCTCCGTGGCGATCGCGGCCGGCGGCGTGTGGGTGCTGCTGCTGCCGCGCCGCGCGACCGAGATACTATCCAAAACCTGGAGCCGTGTGACGCTGTTCGGCCTCAAATGGATCGCGGGCCTGGACTACGAGGTGCGCGGGCCGGTTCCGAAAGAGCCTGTGCTGATCGCGTCCAAGCATATGAGCATGTGGGACACCGTCGTTCTCTATCTGCTGCTGAACGATGCGTGCGCGGTGCTGAAGCGCGGGCTGCAATACATCCCGTTCTATGGCTGGTACATCTGGAAAGCCGGCAGCATCGCCATCGATCGCGGCGGCAAGGCAAGCGCGCTGAAAAAGATGGTCGCCGAAGCCAAAGCCGCATTGACGGCGGGAAGGCCGATCCTGATTTTTCCGGAAGGCACGCGCAAAAACCCCGCCATGCCGCCCGACTACAAACCCGGCGTCGCTGCGCTCTATACGCAGCTTGGCATCGATTGCGTGCCGGTGGCGCTGAACTCCGGGCAGTTCTGGACCGGCTTCATCAAAAAATCCGGCACGATCACGATCGAATTTCTGCCGCCGATTCCGCCGGGCCTGAAGCGCGCGGCGTTCATGGAAACATTGCAAAACAGCATCGAAAACGCGACCACGGCGCTACTCGCGGAAGGACGCCAAATCCTTGCTTCAAAAGGATTTTCCTGACTGAAATGGTTAAGAACGGATAGCGAACATTCCTTGACTTTCGCGGGCTGAAGCGTTATCTCTCAGAGCCGCTCACAAAGCGGTCCGACCGAGGCGCTATGAGCGATATTTCCCGCCAGATCTGGGACATGAAATACCGGCTGAAACAGCCGGACGGCACGCCCGTGGATGGCGACATCGCTTCCACATGGGCGCGCGTTGCGCTCGCGGCCGCCCGCGCCGAAGCGCCGGAAAAGCAGCGCGATGCAGCGTTCAAATTCGCCGGCGCGCTGGCGGGCCACAAATTTCTTCCCGCCGGCCGCATTCTCGCGGGTGCCGGCGCGGATCGTTCGGTGACGCTGTTCAACTGTTTCGTCATGGGCACGCTTGCCGATTCGATGGACGGGATCTTCTCCGGCCTGCGCGAAGCGGCGCTGACGCTGCAGCAAGGCGGCGGCATCGGTTACGACTTCTCGACCTTGCGCCCCAAAGGCGCGCTGGTGAAGGGCGTGGGTGCGGATGCCTCCGGCCCCGTGTCGTTCATGGAAGTGTGGGACGCGATGTGCCGCACCATCATGAGCGCCGGATCGCGGCGTGGCGCGATGATGGCGGCGCTGGCCTGCGATCATCCCGACATTGAGGACTTCATCGACGCCAAACGCGAAAGCGGCAAGCTGACGATGTTCAACCTGTCAGTACTCGTCACCGATGCGTTCATGGATGCGGTGACGCGTGATGCCGGTTGGGATCTGAAATTCGGCGGCAAGGTCTATCGCACGGTGAAGGCGCGCGCGTTGTGGGACCGCATCACGCGCGCGACTTATGAATATGCCGAACCGGGCGTGATCTTCATCGACCGTATCAAC
>JAFECP010000019.1:0-7718 GCA_018242105.1 Pseudomonadota bacterium | reverse complement strand
GAGCAGCCACTTCCACCTTATGGCGCGTGTCTGCTGGGCTCGATCAATCTGGCGCAACTGGTGAAGAACCCGTTTGGTGTGGATGCTGCGCTGGATGAAGATGAGCTGGCGCGATTGACCGCCACGGCGATCCGTTTTCTCGACGACATCGTAGATGTCTCGCGCTTTCCGCTTTCCGAACAGCAGGCGGAAGCCAAAGCCAAGCGCCGCATCGGCCTTGGCGTCACCGGTCTCGCGGATGCGCTGATCTATTGCCGCACGCGCTATGGCTCCGCCGGGAGCATCGCGCTCATCGAACGCTGGCTGAAGGTTCTGAGCCACGCCGCCTATCGCGCCAGCGCGGAACTGGCGAAAGAAAAAGGCGCGTTTCCGCTTTTCGACGCGCACGAGTTCCTCAAGCGTCCGCATATCATGGCGCTGCCCGAAGACATCCGCGTGCAGATCGCGGCGCACGGCATCCGCAATGGCCTGCTCACCTCCATCGCGCCCACGGGCACGATCTCGCTGTTTGCGGGCAATGTGTCGAGCGGTATCGAGCCGGTGTTCGCCTACACCTACACGCGCAAGATCCTGAAGGCAGACGGTACGCGCATCGAGGAAGAAGTGAGCGATGCCGCTTATCGCAAATTCCGCGCACTGTTCGGCGAGGACACAACGCTGCCGGAGTATTTCGTGACCGCGCAGGAATTGTCGCCGCAGGATCATCTGGCGGTGCAGGCGGCGGCACAGAAATATATCGACAGCTCGATCTCCAAGACGATCAACGTGCCGGCCGATATGTCCTTCGAGGCGTTCAAGGACGTTTACCGGCATGCCTATGAGCTGGGTTGCAAAGGCTGCACGACCTATCGCCCCAGCGAGGCTCGCGGGTCGGTGCTGGCGATCGCACCTGCGCAGCCAACGCCCACGGAAAATGTTGCGGAAGTTCTGCCGCCTGCCGCCTTGCCGCGCATGCGTGAGGAAGGCGGCGTGGTTTACATGACGCAACCTCTGGACCGGCCAGACGTGCTGATCGGGCAGACCTACAAGATAAAATGGGCGGATCTGGATCACGCTTTCTACATCACCATCAACGACATCGAGAAAGACGGGCGGCGCCGGCCGTTCGAGATATTCATCAACTCCAAGAACATGGAGCACTACGCCTGGACCGTGGCGCTGACGCGCATGATCTCGGCGGTGTTCCGGCGCGGCGGCGATGTGTCCTTCGTGGTGGAGGAGCTGAAAGCCGTGTTCGATCCGCGCGGCGGCCAGTGGATGAACGCACATTATGTGCCGTCCATCCTCGCGGCCATCGGCGAGGTGATCGAGAGGCATCTGGTCGCTATCGGGTTCATGACGCCCCGCGAGGCGGCGACAACCGACGATGTCCATGCCGTTGCCGTGAACGCGGAAGGCGCGCCGGCGCGTTATTGCCCGCGCTGCGGCCAGCCGGGCCTTGTGAAAATGGAAGGCTGCGACACCTGTGTCTCCTGCGGCTATTCGCGTTGCGGCTAGGCTCTGCTAGAGCACGCTCGTCAAAGGCGGCGCGCGCTTCATGAATTACTCCCATCGTTTCTGGCTTTTCGGGCCTGTAGGGCTGTTCGCGATCCTGATGCTCGGCGTCATGGGATATTGGTGGATTACGTCCAGCGCGGTCGCGCGCAAGCTCGATGCGATCAACGGCCACGAAATTGCGCCGGGGATCAAAGTCAGCTTCGCGCGGAAGGCGATGAGCGGCTTTCCCTTCCGGGTGGATAGCGAGCTGGATGGGTTGCGCGTGGAGATTCCGGCGGCGCATGGCCCGATGGTGTGGACCGCCGAACATTTCGCCATGCATGCGCTGACCTACAACCATGCGCAATTCATCTTCGAAGCGGCTGGCCAGCAGGTTCTCACCTGGCGCGGCGAATCCGGCGTGCAGCACATCTACCGTTTCCTGCCCGGCCTTTTGCGCGCCAGCGCCATCGCGCAACGCGGCGAGCTTTCGCGTTTCGATCTGGACCTGCTGGACGCGGCGTCGCCGGATGTGTCCGCGGCGCGCTTTCAGCTTCATCTGCGCAAGGATCCAAAGATCGACGGGCTGGATTTCGTCATCGAAGCCGACGGCGTCCACATCGCACCGGATCTCGATCCCGCGTTCGGATCCGACATCAAATCTTTCCGGCTGGACGCAATGATGTCGCCCGGAGCCAGTTTCGACGGCCTGCTGGGCGGACACGCGGACTGGCGCGCAGCGATGGAAGATTGGCGCACACGGCATGGCGGCGTGCTGGTGAATACCATCGCGATGAACTGGGGCAAGCTTGCCATCGCCGGCAAAGGCGCCATGGCGGTCGATGAGATGCACCGCCCCATGGGCGCATTGCGCCTTCGTGTCGATGATTGGCAACCTTTGGTGCAGCAAGCGCAGCAACGCGGTTGGTTGAAAGGCGCCCATGACGGGCTGGCTGCCGGCTTCTTCGCCCTTGCCGGAAACATGCAAGGCAGCGGCCCGCTGGCGGCGATGCTCGGCTTCAAGGATGGCGTAATGTCCGTCGGCTCGATTCCGGCCGGCCTGCTCTCGCCACTTTATTAGGGCTTATCTTTATTGCGGCCGAAGTTCGGCGCGGCGGAATCCTGACCGGCGTCGACGATCGAACGGCGGATTGCGCGCGTGCGCGTGAAAAGATCGAACAGGAAATCGCCGTCCCCATAGCGGATCGCGCGCTGCAGATCGGTCAGATCTTCCGAAAACCGGCCCAGCATCTCCAGCACCGCTTCGCGATTGTTCAGGAACACGTCGCGCCACATGGTGGGGTCGGACGCCGCGATGCGGGTGAAGTCGCGGAAACCGCCTGCGGAATATTTGATGACTTCGCCTTTCGTCACCTGCTCCAGATGATTGGCGGTGCCGACGATGTTGTAGGCGATCAGATGCGGCAAATGACTGGTGATGGCGAGCACCAGGTCGTGGTGCTTCGCCTCCATCATTTCGACCTGGCTGCCGAGCTTTTCCCAGAAGGTCTTGAGCTTTTCGACGGCGGCGGGGTCGGCGTCCGCGGCGGGCGTGAGGATGCACCAGCGTCCATCGAACAATTCGGGAAAGCCGGCTTCCGGGCCGGATTGTTCGGTGCCGGCAATGGGATGCGCGGGGATCAGGTGCACGCCTCGCGGCATATGCGGCGCGACATCGCGAAACACAGCGGCTTTCACCGAGCCGGTGTCGCTGACGATGGCGCCGGGCTTCAGGTCTTTCGCAATCGCCTGGGCAATGCTCGCGAACGCGCCCACAGGAGCAGCCAATACGACGAGATCGACATCCTTTACGCAGGACGCGAGATCGTCATGCATCGAATCTGCGAAGCCGGCTTTCCTGGCACGCTCCACGATCTCAGGCGTATGCGCGTAACCGGCGATATGACCGGCCAGGCCGCCACGCCGTATGGCGTGTGCCATGGACGAGCCTATCAGGCCGACGCCGATCAGCGCCACGCGATCGAAATGCGGCTTGGCGCTCATGACTTCACAAAGTCGCTCAGCACTTTGAGCGTCTCGCGATTGGCGTCTTCGGTGCCGACGGTCAGGCGCAGGCAGTTGTGCAGCCCGTAAGCGCCGACGGGCCGCAGGATGATGCCGCGCTCGGTGAGGAACGCATCGGCCTTCTTCATCGTGGCTTCGTTGGCGAAATGGATGAGCACAAAATTGCCCACACTGTCGTCCACACGTAGCCCAAGCTTGCGGATATGCTCGATCAGCCACGGTTTCCATTTGTCGTTATGGGCGACGGCATTCTCGACATGCGCACGGTCTTTTAGCGCCGCCGCCGCCGCGCGCTGCGCCGGCACGGAAACATTGAATGGTCCGCGAATACGGTTCAGCACGTCCGCCACGTCCGGCGGGCAGAACGCCCAGCCGACGCGCAACCCGGCGAGGCCGTAGATCTTCGAGAAGGTCCGCGTCATCACCACATTGTGGAATTGCGACACCAGCTCGACGCCGGTGTCGTAATCGTTCTTGCGGACATATTCGGCATAGGCGGCGTCGATCACGAGCAGGATGTCGGGCCGCAAGCCTGCGTGCAGACGGCGCACTTCCTCGCTGGTAAGATAGGAGCCGGTCGGATTGTTCGGGTTGGCGAGATAGACCAGCCGTGTCTTCGTCGTCACCGCCTTCAGCATCGCGTCGACATCGACGCGCAATTTCGGCTCCGGCACCACCACCGGCACCGCGCCGTTGGACAGCGTGGCGATGCGGTACACCAGAAACGCGTGTTCGCTGAAGATCACTTCGTCGCCGGCATGCAGATAGCCATGCGCCAGCAAGGTCAGCAGTTCATCGGAACCGTTGCCGCAGACGATGCGGTCGGGATTGAGGCCATAGGTCTCGCCGATGGCGTCGCGCAGGATCTTGGCGCTGCCTTCGGGATAGATGTCCAACCCGCCGGCGGCGTCGCGATAAGCCGCGACGCCCAGCGGGCTGGCGCCCAGCGCGGACTCGTTGGAGGAGAGCTTGAACACGCGGCTTGCGCCCGGTGCATGCGCGCGGCCACCGACATACGGCGCGATGTCGAGGATGGTGGGCTTTGGTTTCGGTTTCATGGCTTCTCTCTACGCACGCTGGCACAAGGCCGGAATGGCTAGTGGCATCGGCGGGCCGGAGCAAGGGAAAAGCCGTCCTCGTTGACAGCCAGCCCCCCCGGCCCTAGCAAACCCGCCCGGACCGATCCGGATTGGTTGGAAAAGGCGCCGTGGCCCAGACCGCAAATCCCACTTTCCTGCGTCCCGTCTCCGAGCCCGAAGCGGATCCAGGCAAAGCCATCACATTCAGTGCGCCTTTGGCGCTGGATTGCGGCCGCACGCTTTCGCCGTTCACCATCGCCTATATGACGTATGGCACGCTGAACGCGGCGCGCAGCAACGCCATTCTCATCTGTCACGCGCTGACAGGCGATCAGTTCGCCGCCAGCCGCCATCCGCTCACCGGCAAACCCGGCTGGTGGGACATCATGGTGGGGCCGGGAAAGCCGATCGACACCAACCGTTTCTTCGTCATCTGCACCAATGTCATCGGCGGCTGCATGGGATCGACGGGACCCGCCTCGATCAACCCGGCCACCGGCAAATCCTACGGGCTGGATTTTCCCGTCGTCACCATCCGCGACATGGTGCGCGCGCAAGCGGCGCTGATCGACGCGCTCGGTATCGAAAAGCTTCTCAGCGTCACCGGCGGATCGATGGGCGGCATGCAGGTGCTGCAATGGGCAGCGTCTTATCCGGAGCGCGTGGCGAACGCGATGCCCATCGCCACCGCCGCGCGCCATTCCGCGCAGAACATCGCGTTCCACGAAGTCGGACGGCAAGCGATCATGGCCGATCCCGACTGGAAGGGCGGCGCTTACGATGCGGCCCAGCCGGGCAAGGGCCTTGCCGTGGCCCGCATGGCCGCGCATATCACCTATCTTTCGGAAGCGGCATTGCAACGGAAGTTCGGACGCGAATTGCAGGATCGCGATCAGATATCCTTCGGCTTCGGACAGGACTTCCAGGTGGAGTCCTATCTGCACCACCAGGGCATGACATTCGTCGATCGCTTCGACGCCAATTCCTATCTCTATATCACGCGCGCGATGGATTATTTCGACCTGGCCGGAGATTACGGCGGGGTGCTGGCCGACGCCTTCCGCAACACCAAGGCGCGCTTCTGCCTGATCTCGTTCACCAGCGATTGGCTGTTCCCGACACCGGAGAACAAGCGTATCGCCCATGCGCTCAACGCCACCGCAGCGAATGTCAGCTTCGTGGAAATCGAAAGCGATAAGGGCCATGACGCCTTTTTGCTCGACGAGCCGGAAATGCTGGGCACCGTGCGCGGCTTCATGAACGCCGCCGCCACCGCGAGCGGAATCCGCTGATGCTGCGTCCCGACCTTGCGGCAATCGCCGAGATGATAGAACCGAATACGCGCGTTCTGGACGTAGGTTGCGGTGACGGCGCATTGCTGGAACACCTGAAGCAGACACGCGGCGTGGACGGGCGCGGGATCGAATTGTCGCAGCAGAACGTCAACCAATGCGTCGCGCGCGGCCTGCCGGTGCTGCAAGGCGACGCCGACACCGACCTTGCCGATTATCCGTCACAAGCTTTCGACGTGGCGATCCTCAGCCAGACCATCCAGGCGACGCGCGCACCGGCGAAGGTGCTGGAAAATCTCTTGCGCATCGGGCGGCATACGATCGTCTCGTTCCCGAATTTCGGACATTGGCGCGTGCGCCTGTCGCTGCTCGCCAAGGGGCGCATGCCGCGCACCCACGCGCTGGATTATGCATGGTACGACACGCCTAACATCCATCTCTGCACCATCCGCGACTTCATGCAGATGGCGACCCAAGCCGGCGCCACAATAGAAAAGGCGCTGGCGCTTGGCGCGAACGGCACAAAACTCATTCAAGCCGATGCGTTCGGGCCGAACCTGATGGCCGAAGGCGCGATATTCTTGATGAACCGGCGCGGCGGCGGTGCTTGGGGGCCGATCGCCGGCCGCGCAGGTTCATCCTGAACGGCTCTTACGAGACGCCCAGAAGCTTCAGCGCCTGCGCATAATGCGCGGTGCCGACGCGCGGCTGCGCGTTTGCACAGAAATCCCGGCCATAGTGGCTTTCCTTCACGGCGGCCTCGTAGTTGGCCGATTGCTGGTTGCCGGCCAGCGCGGTCTTCACCTGAGACGCGAGGGATACGCAGGTCGATGCGGAAGCATCCTCCGCATTGGCGGCCGATGTTCCCATCGCCAGCATTGCGCTCAATCCGATTGCAGCAAGATACACGTTACGCATTGCACTCCCTCCTGATGTGGATGCCGGCTCTTCGGCGCCGGCGATGAGGAGATAGGAAGGCTTTGCGTTCTAAAAAAGACAGTGCACAGCGTCCACGCGCCGCGCGACGTCTGTGCGGTGTCATGCACGCGCGTGAAGCGCGGGAAACAAACGATTACCGATAAAGGCGAGCTGACGGAATGACCGGTATGCACATCGCGCGTCACAGAAAAAATAGCGCAGCGTCCGTGCGGTAGATAACTGGTCTGTTATGCACTTCACGGACGCGTGACTGCCAAATTAAGACAAAGTCATCCGCGCGCCGAGGCAAACACGCGTTGTTCCTTCTTCGCCTTGAGCGGCGGCGTGAGCGCATACATGGATTTTGTCGCTTCCACGATGTGGACACCGGCGAGCGCGGGCCAAACGCGCCGCCCGATCTTCTCCCAGCTCACGCCGCGCCCCAGAAGACGGCGCGATCTGAGCGGCGGCATCAACAGCGCGCATTCCCAACACTCGGGAACATAGAGTGTGTCGCGCAAAAGGCTTCCGAGTTCCGCGCGATTGAAGGGGCGGCCATGCGCGAATGGCGAGCGTTCCACCTGAGCCCAAAGACTGGTGCGGTTGGGCGCCACAAGAAGAAGCTTTCCCGACGGCACAAGCACGCGCCAGAGCTGGCGCAGCAGGGGACGCAGCGATTCCGCGCTCTCAAGGCCATGGATCACCAGCACGCGATCGAACATCGCGTCGGGAAATGGCAGCGCATCTTCCTGCGCCATGACGCTCGGGCAGGAATCGGTGGGCCACGGACCCAGTTGTTCCGGCACCAGCGCGACGGCGAACTCTGCATCGGCCGCAAGACTGCGCAGGTAGGGAATGGCAAAGCCGTAGCCAAGAACACGGCTGCCGGCCGTGTCCGGCCACAGATCGCGCAGGCGCCGCTGGATGA
>JAFECP010000018.1 GCA_018242105.1 Pseudomonadota bacterium | reverse complement strand
CTCCCAGACAATCGAAAACTGAACCTTCGCTACGAATACCTTCGGCATGAATGCAGTGCCACAGCGCGTAGAATAGAAGCTGCCAGCAGGCGATGCCCATGCGTCTGCTACCCCCGGCGGCATAGCGCAGGAAAAGCTTTTCCACCACTTCAGGATAGCAGACTTCCGCGACCCCCGCAGAGCGTGCGACCAGCGGCGCAAGTTCCGTCGCGCGCGATCCGATCCACTCTTCTACTGGAACGGTGAAGCCCTTTTTCGGCGCAAAAGGCCGCGAATCCGGCAGTACCTTTTCCAGCCAGCGGCGCAGCAGATATTTTCCGAGGCCTCCGCGAATCTTGAACTTATCTGGCAATCGATAGGCGAAATCCGCCACGACCGGATCCAGGATAGGTGTGCGGCCTTCCATCGAATGCGCCATCAAGCAGCGGTCGAGCTTCACCAGAAGATCGTGCGGCAGCCAGTCGGCGCAATCGACCGCCTGCGCCATCTGAAGCTTCGTGCGCTTATGCGTGACGGGCTGCTGTTCCGCCGCCGCGATGCCATCGCGCCAAGCCTTGGACGTGTCGCGCAATACGTCGAAGCCATCCAGGAAGCCCCGTGCGCGCATCTGCTTGCCACCAAGCCAAAGGGGGCGTATCGCGCTGCGATAACGGCCATAGCCGCCGAACAATTCATCGCCGCCCTCGCCGCACAGCACAACTTTCATTTCCTTCGCGGCTTCTTCCGCGAGCATATAGGTCGGAACGATGGCGTAGTCGGATGTCGGATCGTCGACTGCCTGCGCGATAGCGGGGAGCTGCGCCCAGAATTTCTCCGCTGTAACCGGAACCTCAAGATGCTCAGCCCCCACGGCCTTCGCCATATCGCGCGCGAAGCTGGCTTCCTCGCTTTTGGATGTGCCGGGAAATCGCGCCGTGAAAGCGCGAACGGGCCGTTCGTTCAATCTGGCCATGCAGGCAAGGATCGCAGTGGAGTCGATGCCGCCGGAGAAAAACAATCCGTAAGGCACATCCGAGCGCTGATGTACCATCACACTGTTCATCAGCACACTGTCCAGACGTTTGAGCGCTTCCTCTTCCGTGAGATCGAGCAGAGGCCCATCTGGAAGCGCCGCCTCATAATGCCGCTCGCCGAGCTTACCGTTTTGCACGGCAATGGTCTCGCCGGGCAGCACACGCTTGATGCCCTCAAAAATTGTTTGGCGCCCAGTCGTAAACTGAAGCTGCAGCACTTCGTTCGCCGCCTTGGAGCGAATACGCCGCTTTATCAATCCGGTTTTCAGAAGGATTTCTGGTTCGGACGCGAAAAGCACGCCATCTTCGATCTGCGCATAATAAAGTGGCTTGATGCCAAAGGGATCGCGCGAAAGATACGTCGTGCCCTCGCCTGCTCGCATGGCCATGCCGTACATGCCGCGAAGATCGTGCGCGAAGTGCGAGCCATCGCGGGCATAGGCGTATAGCGGCAATTCGCAATCGCTTTTGGTCGCGAAATTAACGCCGGGAAATTCCGTCTTCAGTTCGATGTAATTGTAAATCTCGCCATTGGCGACGAGCACCGATCCATTCGGTCCGAACAGCGGCTGATCGCCGGTCTGCAAATCAATGATGGCGAGCCGTGCCTGTGCCAGCGCGATGCCCGGTGCGTCGTAGCGACCATGCCCATCTGGCCCGCGATGCGCCATAGCCGTAAGCATCGTGTCGATAGTGGAAAATGGCGGCGTTTTGCCGTCGGCCATCACTATGCCGGCGATGCCGCACATCAGGCTTTTCCTGGCCGGACGGTTTCGAACATCCTTATGTATTGCCCGACCACGGCCGTTTCAGAAAATTCCTGCTCCACGCGCTTGTAACCATTGGTGACGAGCTTCGCCGCAAGTTCTTTGGACGACAACACCGCATGTATTCGTTCCGCCAGACCATCAACATCATCAATCGGCGCAATCAACGCATCGTCATTGTCCCGCGCGATCCATGCCGGCCCCGCACTCGCCGCCGTGACCAGCGGAACACCATGCGCCCATGCTTCCACGACCACGGTGCCGTTTGGCTCATAGCGCGAAGGAAACACGCATAAGTCGGATGCACGCAGCAACGCGCTGCGGTCCGTGCGCCATCCAAGAAAGCGCACGCGGTTTCCGATACCCAAATCTTTTGAAAGCTGAACCAACTCGTCGCGATCCGGCCCCTCGCCGGCGATCCACAGCCACAGATCCGGCACCTTCGCCACTGCTTTCAGCAAAACATCCAGCGCTTTGGCCTTGTGCAAACGCCCAAGCGCGAGTGCAAGCTTTGCATCTTTTGGCGTATCGAATATGGCGCGGTCGATGGCCTGTGCATCCTGAATAACCGGAAAGTTCGGAATGAAGAACACGCGCTCTTGCGGAAAGCCGCCTTCGACGACATGGCGAACGAGGTCCGGTGTGATGCAAACCAGATAGTTGCAGCGCTTGTAATATTCGAGCCGGTAATAACCGCCGAGCCGCCCGATAAGTGCGTAATCTCCCGGCGGCGTCATTTGTCCGCCGCGCCCCGTAAAGGTCAGTACGCAATCGGGGTGAAATTCGCGCGTATGTTTGCGGATCACATGCGGCGTCCAGAAATCGAGCGGCGGATAAAAGAACGGCACGTTCACATAAGGCACACCGCCCGCCCGGAACGCATCCTCGCGGATCGGGAAAGCCTTCATTGCCGCATGGACATCGACACCGGCGCGCTTCAGCGCCAGCGTGAGCGATACGAAGAAGGTTTCGGAGCCACCGAACTCTGCGCCGGCGGCCGTGGTCATGACGCGCAGGGACATGAGTCGAAATGACTGGTGGCCGTTATGGCTTACGATGGGCCAATGCCGCTTGGCAACCGCGCTCGCGGGTATTAGGTCAGGGTCATGGCTCACCTGCTTAAAGACCGCGCGATTATTGCCCTTTCCGGGGCCGATACGCGCACATTCCTGCAGGGTTTGATCACCAACGACGTGGATGCGGTCGCATCGGGCAAGCCGGTTTACGCCGCTCTGCTTACCCCGCAGGGGAAAATCCTTTTCGACTTCCTGATTGTGGATGATGGCTCAGGAAATTTGCTGCTCGATTGTCTGGCACCTGGCAGAGATGCGCTGATCAAGCGCCTCACACTGTATCGCCTGCGCGCGAAGGTGGAGATCAAGCCACGGGACGATCTGGCAGCGTTCGCATCGTGGGACGGCACCCTACTCCCAGGCATAACATTCGATGACCCCCGCCTGCTTGCGCTGGGCAGACGCTCTATCGCACCGATGGCCGGCGGCTCGGATGGCTACCTCGCCCACCGTCTCGCGCTCGGCGTACCTGAGGGTTCAGATTTCGGATCGGACAAGACATTCGCCCTCGATGCCGGATTGGAGGAACTCCACGGCGTCGCTTTCGGGAAGGGATGCTATGTCGGACAGGAACTGACGGCCCGCATGAAACATCGCGGCACCGCGCGCAAACGCATCCTTCCCGTTGAAAGCACGGACAAATCCGCGTTGATCCAAGGTGCGGACCTTCGCGCGGATGGGCACAGCATAGGCGAGATCGCCTCGGTTTATGGCAGCAAGGGCTTTACGCTGGTGCGTCTGGATCGTCTGGAAGATGCCGGTGCCGCACCGCTCGATGCCGCGGGCATCGCGGTGCGTATGACAAAACCGGATTGGCTTTCCGCTTGACCTGAACCGCCAGCGAGTCAGAGTCCGTTTCCCTTCAAAGGAGACGAACATGCTGCATCATGTTTCCGTTGGCGTTCGTGACGTTGCCCGCGCTGCCGCGTTTTATGATCCGGTGCTCAAGGCGCTCGGTTACAAGCGCGTGATGGATTTCTCACCCGGCGCGATTGCCTATGGCGAAAGCAAAGACCGCCCCGAATTCTGGATCGGCAAACCACACAATCAAGGCATGCCGAGCGCCGGCAATGGCACCCATGTCGGCTTCACCGCCAAATCGAAGGGCGCCGTGACCGCATTCCACGATGCGGCGCTGAAGGCCGGCGGCAGCAACGGCGGCGAGCCTGGGCCGCGCCCGGATTACGGCGTGGCTTATTATGGCGCGTTCATCTACGACCTCGATGGCAACAAGATCGAAGCGGCCTTGATGGTGCCAGCGGCCAAACCGAAGGCAAAAGCCGGTGCTGCGAAGAAGCCCGCGCGCAAAGCCAAGAAGGCGTCCGCCAAAAAGAAAACGAAGAAGAAAGCCAAACGCCGGTGAAAGCTGACGCTGGTTGCCTGTGGCCTGGTACGGACCCGCTCTACATCGCCTATCATGATGAAGAGTGGGGCGTGCCGGAATATGACTCTCGCGCGCTCTACGAAAAGCTTGTCCTGGACGGGTTCCAGGCCGGGCTTTCGTGGATCACGATCCTGCGCAAGCGTGAGAATTTCCGCAAAGCCTTCCACGATTTCGATCCCGAGAAGATCGCGCGCTATGGCAAACGCGATCGTGAGCGGCTTCTGAAGAACGAAGGCATTATCCGCTCAAAGGCCAAGATCGATGCCGCGATCAAAGGCGCACAACTCTGGCTGAATATCGAAGAGAAGGAAAAGGGCGGCTTCACCGAACTGATCTGGAAACACGTCGGCGGCAAGCCGACGCAGAACAAGTTCAAAGGCATGGGCGACATTCCCGCTAAGACAGCCATGAGCGAGAGCTTGTCGAGAGAACTGAAGAAGCGCGGCTTCAATTTCGTGGGGCCGGTGATCGTTTATGCTTTTGCGCAGGCCGTCGGCATGGTCAACGACCACACAATCAAGTGTTTTCGCCACGCAGAATGCGCGAGGCTGGCGAAACGTTAGCGGACCGTCAACGCCTGCTCGATCCGGTCGATATCATCCAGGGAGAATGTCTCTTCCGTGTAGCCGTAGGGCTCCACGACGCGGCGCCAGAATGCGGTGGCGGCCTTGTTCGCCAATATCTGGCGGATTTTCCATGGCCCCGGAAACCGGGTCAGCAGGCCTTTCGCGAAATTCGATCCGGCGCCGCCTCTGCGATGGGCGGGCAGGATAAAGAACTCCGCCATCTGCATAGCGTCATGTTCCGGTGCGAAACGCACCAAAGCGAAACCGATCTGTTTGCCGTCCTGTATCGCCCAGAACGGCCAGCGTTGTTCGTCCTGCCAATAATCATCGAAGTAAGCGTAGGGATACGCACCGCCCACCGGCTGTAGATTGACCATCGGCGCCAGCTCGGCGGCGTAAATCTGGAACATCGCCCAGAGATCGGCTTTCTCGGACGGCGGCACGGCGGCAAATTGCAACGGCATCAGCCGCGTCCGCGATAGGGCGAAACGCCAGGATCGGGCAGCCAGACGTCCTTGGGTAGCTTTCCCGTCTGCCAAAAAACGTCGATGGGAATGCCGCCGCGCGGATACCAGAACGATGCAACACGCAGATATTTCGGCTTGATGGCTTGCACGATGCGCTTGCCGATCATCACCGTGCAGTCTTCGTGGAACGCGGCGTGATTACGGAAGCTGAATAGAAACAGCTTAAGCGATTTGGATTCGAGCAGCGATTTGCCCGGGCAATAGTCGAAGACAAAATGCGCGAAGTCCGGCTGGCCCGTTACCGGGCACAGTGATGTGAATTCTGGCGCGGTGAAACGCGCAACATAATCGGTGTCCTTGTGCGGGTTTGGTACTGCGTCCAGCACCGCCGCTTCGGGCGACGTCGCGATCTTCGCATCCCGACCGAGTTGGAGCTTCTTCGCCATCATCCGCGCTCCGGCCGGCGGCTGTCGTTGGCGCGCGCCTGCCCTGCCGGTTTCTCATAAATGCAAGACTGGCCATAAGACGGACGGCGCAGCTTCACGCGCGAAACTTCCGGCAGCGATTTCCTTGCGCGCTCGAAAATAAACCGCGCAAGGTTTTCCAGCGTGGGATTTCCCAGTCCTTCGACCTCATTCAGCAACCGGTGATCCAGCGTTGCGCGAATTTCATCCAGCGCGGTCTTCACCTCGCCCAGATCCCGCAAGAACCCCGTTCGTGCATCCGGCTCTCCACGCAGCGTGACCTCGCAATAAAAGGAATGGCCGTGCAGGCGCGCATTTTCGGGGGCGCCCTGCCCCAGATAATGTGCGGCATCGAAGCCGAATTCCTGTGTCAACTCGATCATGGCCGGGCCATGACAGGCGGCGGCCCTCCCCGTCAAGGGTAGAACGCAGCAGGCCCGGCCCTATATATAAACGGAGCCCATATTCCGCGGAGAGATCATGCCGAAGCTAACCATGCCGAGCCGCGAGGAGATGGCGCGGTTCTGGCAGTACATCAAAGAGCCCTTGTTGACTCTTGGCTTGGTACTCATCGCCACCACGGCTATCGCGCGCCCCTACTACATTCCCTCCGGCTCGATGGAGCCGACCTTGCAGATCGGCGACGACGTGGTCACGGCGAAGTATGCTTATGGCTACAGCCGATACTCTCTACCTTTCGCGTTCGGCCCTTCTTCCAGCCATCGCTTGATGGAGCGCCTGCCTGCGCGTGGCGACGTCGTTGTATTCATTCCGCCCAGCGAGCCGGGGCGCAATCTCATCAAGCGTGTGATCGGCCTGCCCGGCGATCGCATACAGATGATCAACGGCCGTTTGTGGATCAACGGCAAGCAGTTGCCCCTGCAAGCCGCCGGCACCGCGCAAATGCAGAATGCCGACGGCAGCTATGTCACCGTTCCGAAATTCACCGAGACGCTCCCCAACGGCGTAAAGCATTCCATTCTGAAATGGCGCGACAACGGCTTGCTCGATAACACCGAAGTTTTCGTCGTCCCCAAAGGGCATCTCTTCATGATGGGCGACAATCGCGACAACTCGCTGGATAGCCGCGTATCGGTAAAAGATGGCGGGATCGGTTTCATACCTGTCGAGAACCTGGTCGGGCGTAGCGAGGTGATTTTGGGTTCGGTGGACTATTTGAACGCGTCCGGCGTGTGGGCATGGCCTGCCGAGTTGCGCGTCGCACGCTTTTTGAAGAGCATTCGCTAGAAAGCTGCCGGCAGCACTCTTCCATCGCAGGGAGATACATGTGCACGACGGTGCCTTTGCCGGGCTCGCTCCCAATGTGCAGATGGACGCTATGCAAACTCGATGAGAATTTTGGTGGGCGGCAGGCCGAAGCCGGTACGCCCGTGGCAACGGCCTATGCCGACGGCGCGCAATTGGCCGATACGTCGCCGTTCGGCAAGGGCATGAAGGCGGAAAGGGCCTGCTAAACCTCTCTCCGCGTACGGCAAAGTTATTTGTGTTTGTGCGTCTCGCGCCAGTCCTGAACAGCCTGCATCGTCAGGGCGACGTGATTGTCCGGCTCGAGGTTGGTGTAAGCAAATATGATTTTGTGATTGGGTGCGATCACAAAAGACGTGCGGTTGGAATATTCCGGATGCTTGGGCAGCACCACGTCATAAGCCTTGATAACTTTCTGATCGGCATCCGCTGCGACGGCGAATTTGTTGCGGCATTCCACGGAGGAGAATTCCGTCACACGATCCACGTTACCGGCTGTAACGCCAATAAGCGTCGCGCCGAGTTTGTGGAAACGATCCGTCGCTTCGGCAAAATCATGCGCTTCGATCGTGCATCCCTTCGTGAACGCCGCCGGAAAGAAATAGAGGACAACAGGTCCCTTCTTCAGCGCGGCATTGAGCGAAAAGTTGAACTCCTTTCCTGCCAGCGCGGCTTCAATGTCGAAGTCCGGCGCTTTCGTGCCAACGGCGAGCGTGGCGTTCGCGGCTGTCGCGATCAGGCCTGCGCTCAGAAGTGCGACTGCCCAAAGAAACTTTTTCATCGATTCCTCCCTGTTAGACTGCAAAGCAGCCTAACAGAGAAGGAATGCGGCGTCTGTGCTCAAGTGGCCCAGCTATTATCGAAGCGCGACGTGCGCGGAATGATATCGGCCATCGCCATGTCGCGGAAATGGCGCTGCTCCGCGGCGACGATGTCGTCCAGAAGCTCCGCCACGCAATTTTTACTGCGTCCATTCAAAACGGCACTCTCCTGGAGATAGGGCCAAAGCATGCGCGAAACAAAATCGCCCAACTCTCCCAACCATTGCTCATCCTCGATGGTCCCCATCGTCGCGCCGACTTTGGCCCGCTTGTGAACCAGCACCGCCATGTGCGGCGCGGCCAGTTCACGCACTTCGTTTTGCAGCTTCGGCTCGATTGAGGACGAGAAATCGATCCCCTGTTTCAACAGGCGCCACACTTCACGCAACGTGGCGACCAGACCTACGCCCGGCCGAGCGGCGGCATAGCTGCGAACGGCTAGTTCTTCTCGCATGGACACACCCCTGTGTTCACCAACAGATGCGAGTGTGCGCGCGAGCTCTTAATTCGACGCTGAGAAGGTTGGTTAGCCAGCGGGAGCAAATTGCGTAAAATTCGAAGCATTTCATGGGCGTCTGAGACGGCCGCGCCGATCCGGCGCGCTGCGCCGGATCAAGGTCCAAATCCCCGCGACACCGACGCGGCTGACATATTGTTGCGCCGCCCCCTGCCCCATGCTAATTGCACCCCGCGCGGGCGTTAAGATTCGCTCATGCGGGTGAATTTCTTCGCTCTTTCAATGAGTTATGGATAATCCGAGTCGGTCTAAAAGGCGCCAAAGCGGCGGCCCACGGCAGACTGGGTGCAAACGGGGTGCGAGTGGCTCACGAAGCTCACAATTCCGGAATTGCGGCGCGCTACGCGACCGCTGTTTTCGAGCTGGCGCAGGAGGAGAAATCCGTCGAGGCGCTGGAGCAGGATTTCGCCGCTCTGCAGGCGATGGTCGACGAGAGCCCCGAGCTTGCGCGTCTTGTGCGCGCGCCAGTGTTCAGCCGCGAGGATCAGGCCAGAGGCCTCAATGGCGTGCTGCATCGTATGGAGGCTGCGCCGCTCACACGCCGTTTCGTGCTGATGCTCGCCGGCAAACGCCGCCTGTTCATGCTCACCGACATCATCCGCGCCTTCAATCAGGCCGTCGCCAAGCTGCGTGGTGAAGTCAGCGCATTCGTCACAAGCGCCCGCCCGCTCAACGATGCGGAAGTCGCGTCGCTGAAACAGATTTTGAAATCCAAGCTCGGGCGCGATGCGCGTCTCGAA
>JAFECP010000017.1:48493-87513 GCA_018242105.1 Pseudomonadota bacterium | reverse complement strand
CGGCGGCCAATCCTCCTGGCGGCAGCTCCGCCGCCAGCATTTCGAAAAGTGATGATCGGCTGGAACGATACTATCCCTGCGGCGCACGGACTTTTGGCTGCAATACCTTTTCTCGAAAAAGCAGAGATCATCGAACTGGTCTGCCTGGAACAGCCGAGCGCACCGAACTTCAACACCGAGTACGTCTCCTCCTATCTCAAAGCACATGGCCTTGCCTTTTCCGAGTTGCACCTTCGGATATTGGGGAGTGCACAACACATGGCTTTGGCGAAATTCGCCCGCGACCATCGCGCGGATCTGCTCGCGATCGGCGGCTTTAGCCACTCCCGCATCCGCGAAACTCTACTCGGCGGCGCCACGAACGAAATCCTGCGCGAACCGCCGCTACCGGTGCTGCTCGCGCATTGAGAATATTGACCCGTATCAAGGCTGGGTCGCGGCGGTTTCCTAGACTTCTTCTGTTTTGAAGTGGAAACGACTATGTCTATGGCAAAAATCCTCATCCCACTCAAAGGCTCGAAAAAAGATTCGATCAGCCTCGACACCGCCTTTGCTCTGGGCAAGCGGCTTGGCGCATTTGTCGATGCGATATTCGTTCATCCCGATCCCAGGGAAGCCATACCGGTTTCCGGCATGCCGATTCCGGCGGAAGCCATTCAGGAAATTGCCGATTTGGCGGAAGCGTCAAAGAAGGCTGCAGCGAGCGCAGCGCGAGAGAGCTTTTCGATGGCAGCGGCGCGCTGGGACGTGAGAATTGTTTCGGTGCCGGAAAGGAGCGCGACTATCACTGCGACCTATCGCGAAAGGACTGGACATCTGAGAGAGATATTGCGGCAGGAAGCATGCTTGACCGATCTTGTCGTCTTTCCGAGCATGGCCGGTGCAGATTCCGACAATATCCGGCACGCTTTGACCGATGTGCTTGTGCGCTATAACCGTCCCATTTTGCTCTGTGCGGAAAGCACACCCAAAAGCGTCGGCCGCGCTGTGCTGGTTGGCTGGGATGGCGGCAGTGCAGCCGCACAAGCGCTGATTGCTGCAACACCCATTCTGGAAAAAGCGGAAGCAGTTCAATTCGCTTGCGTGCGCCCGGAAGCGAGCGCGAAGCGCCCGCTGCGCGAAGCGAAAGAATATCTATACTTGCATGGCATCAACGCGTGCGAAACGGTGATTTCCGATCCGCAACAGGCTATTGCCGAAGAACTCCTCGATACGGCAGCCGCCAGTGGATACGATCTGCTTGTATGCGGGGGGTACGGGCACAGCCAGACCATGGAGACCATCTTCGGCGGCACTACAGACTATCTGCTCTCGCATGCGGATATTCCCATCTTTCTTGCACATTGAGATTCCCGAATGACAATCAAAATTTTGGTATCCGGCGCTGTGTTGCTGCTTTCGGCAATGCAAGCCGCGCAGGCAGAACCGGCCGAAGTCGCGCACGGCCGCCAGCGCGCCATCGAATATTGCTCGGGATGCCATCAGGTCACACACCAGCAACCACAGCCCGCAGCGGTGCCCAACCCAGATGAGATGGTGCAAGTTGCGGCGCCGAGCTTTGCGGCAATTTCCGTCAAATATAAAGGGCATGAAAAAGACTTGCGTGCCTTCATCGAGGCTCCCTTGCACCCGATGAAGGAGCAGGAATTTCCGGATCATGATCTCGATGCGATCATCGCCTATATCAAGGCTACGAAGAAGAACTGGTAGTTTCAAAACCGTTCAGGAAATACTCTTCGACCTTCCAGGGCAATCCGTAGTCGCTATAGCGCAGCCAACGCGGACGCAAACGCATATAGGTCAGCCCAGGCCAGTCCCGGTGACCCAAATTCTGGGGACATGCTTCATAATAGATGGAGATCGCGTCTTCGAGCTGCGTTTCCACAGGCTCATCGATGAGCCCTTCGACCTGAAGCGTCGTTTTTTCATGACCACGGATCACCAATGAGGCGCGTGGGTCATGCTGCAGGTTGCGGTATTTGCGAGAGGTGATGAGCGTCTCAAACACAATGGACAGATCCGGCATCACAGCCAGATTGATGAAAGCAGATTCCGGCCCATGTTCACGATTGGTGGTGGCGATGACACCTGCATTCTTCTCGCCAATATAGGCGGTGAATTGCGCCTTCTTGGCACTGTCCATATGCGGGATGTCCATAGAAACAGTTTGCCATCACGCGCATGTCTGCCTCCTGATCAGGATCAAAGAAGCAAACATTCATCATCATAAACTTTACGAATGCGCGGGATATCCAAGAACTGAAACTGGAAGCGCGTATCGAGTATCTGGGACCTGAAAAATGAATCTGTCGCTTTCATTTCTGGGCGGTGCAGGTACCGTTACAGGATCGAAATTTCTACTGGATGACGGTGAGCACCGAATTCTGATCGATTGCGGCCTGTTCCAGGGCTATAAGGCGCTGCGCCTGAAGAACTGGGCGCCCTTGCCGGTCGATCCTGCTAGTATTGGCGCGGTTCTATTGACTCACGCTCATATCGATCATTCCGGCTATATTCCGCTTCTGATCAATCGTGGTTATCGGGGCCGGATATTTTGCACGCTCGCCACACAGGATCTGTGCGGCATCCTCCTGCCGGACGCGGGTCATCTTGCCGAACGTGATGCCGATTTCGCCAACCGCAAGGGCTTCTCCAAGCACAAGCCGGCGCTACCGCTTTATACGGAAGCAGACGCCCAACGTGCCCTCGACTATCTGCAACCTGTTCCTTTCGAAACGACGCAAAAGATCCCCGGCGGCGCGATGGCGAGATTTCGCCGGGCCGGGCATATTCTTGGCGCAGCGTCTATCGAGATAGAATGGCATGGCCGGCGCATCGTCTTTTCCGGCGATCTCGGCCGGTATGACGATCCGATCATGGCTGATCCCGCGGCCGTGGATAATGCAGATTATTTGCTGGTCGAATCCACCTATGGCGACCGCCGGCACGAGACGACCGATCCCGAACAGGCGCTCGGCGCCATCGTCAATCGCACGGTTGCCCGTAGCGGAACGGTTATTATTCCGTCCTTCGCCGTGGGCCGCGCGCAAAGCCTGCTATTTCACATCGCGTACATGAAATTGGCTGGGATTATCCGCAAGGACTTGCCGGTATTTCTGGACAGCCCCATGGCGATCAAAGCCAGTGGTATCCTTTCCCGCCATCCGCGCGGCCATCGCCTGACGCCCGAGCAAAGCGAGATCCTCGCGCAAGCAGCCTATTATGTGGAGACGGGTGATGAATCGCGCGAGCTGACCGCCAATCCAATGCCGAAGATCATCATTTCGGCCAGCGGCATGGCCACGGGCGGGCGGGTCCTTCACCATCTTGAGCACTACGCACCGGACGCGCACAACGCGATTGTTTTTGCTGGCTTTCAGGCGGGCGGCACACGCGGCGCGGCTATGGTGGAGGGGACCGATATGATCAAGATTTACGGCCATTATGTGCCGGTGCGCGCAGAGGTCTCCAATCTCCCCATGCTTTCGGCGCATGCGGATCGCGGTGAATTAATGCGCTGGCTGAAAGCGTTCAAAAAGCCTCCCACCACAACATTCATCATTCACGGCGAGCCCTCCGCTGCCGACACATTCCGGCACGACATCGAGCAGGATCTGGGCTGGAACGTCATTGTGCCCGATCATGGGCAGAAGATCGTGCTGGCATGACAGCCGGTCCGCGCACCGTCAAAGCGCGACGGCTGGGGCTGGATGCCCAATCCGAGGCGATCGTGCTGCTGCATCGCGATTCCGCAATCTGCCGCTCAGAGGGATTTTCTGCGCATACACGGGTGCAGTTGCGTGCGCGCGGCCGCATCGTCGTCGCCACCTTGCTATCCGTGATATCTGACCTCATCGCTATCGACGAGGCAGCGCTTTCCGAAGCAGCGTGGACGCGGCTGGCGCTTTCCGAAGGCGATACGATCATGATCGAGCACCTCGATCCGGTAGACTCGCTGAGTGTCCTGCGCAGCCGGATATTTGGGCACGTGCTCAATGAAAACGGTTTTCGCGCCATAATAGGCGATATCGTCGCAGGTCGATATTCCAGCATTCATATCGCATCTTTTCTCACAGCGTGCGCCGCGCCGCCGCTTGACGAGGCGGAGATATTCTCACTCACTCGCGCAATGGTGGATGCAGGCGAGCGGCTATTCTGGCCGCAGCCCGTTGTCGTGGACAAACATTCCGTTGGTGGCCTGCCGGGCAATCGCACAACGCCCATCATCGTGGCGATCGTGACAGCACTGGGTCTCACCATGCCAAAAACATCCTCGCGCGCCATCACCTCACCCGCCGGAACAGCGGACATGATGGAAACGCTTGCCCCCGTGGAACTCAGCGCAGCGGCGATCCGGCATGTTGTTGAGGCGGAAGGTGGATGCATAGCTTGGGGCGGTGCCGTGCAGCTCAGTCCCGCCGACGACATATTGATTCGTGTCGAGCGCGCGCTCGATCTCGATACGCAGGGGCAGATGATTGCTTCGGTCATGTCCAAAAAAATTGCCGCTGGCGCGACGCATCTGGTTCTGGACGTGCCGGTCGGTACCACCGCAAAGGTGCGGACGGCGAAGGACGCCGAGGAGTTGTCGCGTGGATTGCTCGCCGTCGCACGGGACTTCGGCATCACGGCGCGCGTGGTGATCGGAAGCGGCGATGAACCTGTCGGCCGCGGCATCGGCCCCGCACTGGAGGCTCAAGACGTGCTTGCGGTGTTACAACGCCGGCCAGATGCACCCGCGGACCTGCGCGAGCGTGCCGTGCGGCTCGCCGGCGTGTTGATCGAGTTAGCTGGTCTGGCGCCACTTAACGCGGGTGGTGCGTTGGCTATGTCGATCCTCGATAATGGCCGCGCCTGGCACAAGTTTCAACATATCTGCGAGGCGCAAGGCGGCATGCGCACGCCGCCCACCTCGTCGCACAGACAGATCTTGACCGCCCCCGCCAGCGGCCGGCTGACAGCAATCGATAACCGCAAGATCGCGCGGCTGGCGAAATTGGCCGGTGCGCCGGAAGACCGTGCGGCCGGCGTGGAACTCTTGGTGCGGATTGGGCAGGACATCAAGGCGGGACACAATCTGTGCGTGGTGCATGCAGAGGCACCGGGCGAGCTGGACTATGCGCTTGCCTATGCCGCACAGCACGAAGATATCTTCGGAATTGAAAGTTGATGACGCCCACGGTCCTGTTCGCATTGCCGGGAAATACCGCTCTCGCAGATAGCCTGGCAGCGCAGCTCGACGCAGAAGCCGGTACTCTCTTTACGCGGAAATTCCCGGATGGCGAAACATATCTGCGGTTCGGCACCGACATACAAGGCAAGAGCATCGCGCTCGTCTGTACGCTGAGCGATCCGGACACAAAGCTGGTGCCTCTTCTCCTTGCGGCGCAAGGTGCGCGCCAGTTGGGCGCGGCATGTGTCGGCCTCGTCGCACCCTATCTCGCCTATATGCGACAGGACGCGCGCTTTCAGCCCGGCGAAGCGATCACGTCACGCGCTGTCGCAGCGATGTTATCCCAGGCTTTCGATTGGCTCGCCACGGTCGACCCGCATTTGCATCGTTATCGCGCGCTTTCCGACATCTATTCGATTCCAGCGTGCGTCACCCACGCTGCGCCAGCCATCTCTGCCTGGATCGGCGCCAACATTCCAAAGCCTTTCCTCATCGGCCCCGACGAAGAAAGTGCGCAATGGGTATCGGAAACGGCGAAGGATATTAAAGCCCCATATACGACACTGAAAAAGCACCGGCAGGCGGATCGCGCGGTAGCGCTTGAACCGATTGATATAGCCGCAATCGGCAACAGAACGCCCGTACTCATGGACGACATCATTGCCAGCGGCGGAACCATGATCAAAGCGGTCAAGATGCTCACCGCAGCTCGTGTTGCCCCCGCCGTCTGCATTGCCGTTCACGGCCTTTTCGCCGATTGCTCCGACCGGCGGCTCCGTGAGATGGGTGTGGAAATAACAACCACAAATACCGTTCCAAACGCCACCACGCACATATACCTGGACGATCTGATCGCCGACGGGATTCTGGCACTCCGGGGCGGAAACTAGCGGTTTTCGGCTTTCAGCCGGCCTTCGATCTCATACAACGGAAGCATTACATAATCGCGAGGCAGTTCCGCGATCGTTGCGCGCTTGATCTGCCGGCATTCCATCTCACGCAAGATGCCGAGAGCGCGCGGTGGCGCAACAACGATGAGACATTTGACCTCCCCATCTTCGATCCGCTGCTTCAGATCATCTGCAACACCACGCAGAAAGCTACGTTCTTCTTCCAGATGCGGATCGCCCTCGTCCATCGCGGCCCTGCGGCTAGTTGTACTGCTGAAAACCCTACCCGGAGCGTCGGAGCCGACTTCGCGCGAGCGGTGCAGAGTATGCTCCATGACGTGGCGCGTTTCGAGCTTGGGATAGGCATTGTCTCCGGCGTTCTGAAGCAGGAGCGCCTTCTTCGCGTTACACACCAGAAGCCAGATGTTCTGATCGAGATGGATCTTCGACATGGATATTTCCGTTTTCTCCTCGACGCTGCCGACCTGCTTCTGCAGAGACTCCAGGCTGTGCTGCCAGCACCGTTACCTTCTCAGGCTTCAAGGATGCCGACCCGCAAGCGACCGAGAGGCATCTCGATCCCCGGCAAACTGCACCGGCATCATGTCTGGCCCGGCAAATTGAGCCTTGCGGAAGATCAAGAAACACATGGTGTCAACGCGCGGTATAACCACCATCAATCACGAGTTCCGCGCCTGTGACGAATTTGGCTTCATCGGAGGCGAGGTAAACCGCGCCCCAGGCAATATCGTCGGGCTCGCCTATATGCCCGAGCGGATGCAGTGCATCCGTCGCCTTTCGGCCTTCCGCGACATTACCCATCGCGGCAAGATGATGTTCGACCATCGGCGTCCAGATAAAACCCGGATGAATGGAGTTAACACGGATACGGTCAGGCGCGTAGATCATCGCGTCGGCCTTTGTCATCAGCCGGACCGCACCCTTGGACGCATGATAAGGTGGAACATCTGGAGCGCCTACGAGGCCATAGATCGATGAAAGATTGATGATACTGCCGCCGCCCGCTTTGCGCAGATGCACAATGGCATGTTTGGTACCGAAGAAGACACCCTTCACATTGATGCTCTGCACGAAATCCCATTCCGCCTCACTTACTTCATGAGTCGATTTATTCACGCCGGAGACACCTGCGTTATTGACCACGACATCAAGTTTGCCGAAATGATTCACGACGGCAGTGAATACGGCCTGAACCTCGTTCTCCTTGGAGACGTCACAGCGCCAGTATTTGGCAGTTCGCTCGCAACGCGCGAGTTCCTTTTCGAACGCCAGCCCATCGTCATCTCGAACATCCAGGAGCGCGACTTTCGCGCCTTCTTCCGCCATGCGCGTCGCAATAGCACGGCCGAGTCCGAGTGATGCGCCCGTTACCAATGCAACTTTCCCGGAAAGCCTGTTCATGGCACATCCTCCGATAAATCTTCGATATCATATGCGGTTCCTGCTTTCCGCAACCTGATTCAGATCAACGCAAGCGCTTTCGCCGCGCGCCGCGATATTGCGCCGTCTTTGACCGGCATCAAGATTTGCAACCTCTCCATTTGTTCTCCTGTTGGACCGCCTTGAGCGGAAAAACCAACTCGTGGAGATCGACAATGGCAGATACGATCCACAAACTTCCCATCAAGAATAAGAGCAGCACGCCCGCAGAAGGCGGCTGGCGCCCGTTACAATCCCTGCGTCATGAAGTCGATCGGTTATTCGACACTTTCGACAATATTTCCTTGCGGTCGCCGTTTTCTGGGTCGGCGTTCAATTTCGCGCCGTTCGGCCAGACGATGGCGCCGTTGCATGCGCCAGCCGTCGATATCGCGGAAAAGGACAAAGAGTATGAAATCACCGCCGAGTTGCCCGGCATCGACGAGAAAGACATCGAAGTCTCGCTCGCCAATGGCGGCCTTGTGATCCGCGGGCACGAGGAAGAACAGAAGGAGGAAAGGAAAAAAGACTATTTCCTCTCTGAGCGCCAATACGGAACGTTCGAGCGCTATTTCGGTATTCCTGAAGGCATCGACACCGACAGGATCGCCGCATCATTCAAAAACGGCGTGCTGACAGTCACGCTTCCGAAGTCTGCCGGGATGCAGGCTTCCGAAAAGAAGATCGCGGTGAAGGCTGCATGATGGACCTATCGGGGCCGGCGGCGGAATCCCACGCCGCCGGCTCGTGGCTCAGGGCACGAGCACGGCGGCGCCTTCAATATCCCCGCTGCGCAGTTTGTCCAATGCGATGTTGGCATCCGCGAGCGCGAAGGGAACGGTGGTCGTCCGAATGTTCGCCTTGCCGGCGACCGCGAGAAACTCCTCGCCATCCCCGCGCGTCAGATTCGCCACTGAGCGAATGACACGCTCTTCCCATAAGATTGCGTAAGGAAAGGCCGGTATGTCGCTCATATGAATGCCGGCGCACACCACCATTCCGCCCTTAGTTGTGACAGCGAGAGCGGCAGGCACCAGTGAGCCAGCGGGCGCAAAGATCAAGGCAGCATCGAGCTTCTCCGGCGGCGCGACATCGGACCCACCGGCCCACACAGCGCCAAGGCTTCGTGCGAATGTTTGCCCACGCAGATCGCCAGGCTTTGTGAAGGCAAAAACCTCTTGCCCGCGATGAAGCGCCACCTGCGCCGCAATATGCGCAGCCGCGCCAAATCCATATAGCCCAAGGCGTCTGGCGTCGCTCGCAAAGCGCAGCGCGCGATAACCAATCAAGCCCGCGCACATGAGCGGGGCCGCTTCCTGATCCGAAAAATGCTCCGGAATCGGAAAACAATAGCGTTCATCGGCGGTCGCATACTCGGCGTAGCCGCCGTCGATCTGATAACCGGTGAATTTCGCGCGGTCGCACAAATTTTCCCGGCCCGAGAGGCAATATTCGCAAATACCGCACGTCCAACCAAGCCAAGGCACACCGACGCGCATGCCTGGCTTCAATTTCTCGGCATTCGCGCCGCAAGCCTCGACAGTCGCGACGATCTCATGTCCCGGCACCAGCGGCAGGTTAGGATGTCTCAATTCACCATCGAGGATGTGGAGATCGGTGCGGCACACGCCGCAGGCATGTACACGCAGAAGCACCTCATGCGGTCCCGGGTCACGAACAGGCTTTGCCGCGTCCAGGTGAAGCTTTGTTCGATCCTTGCCCAGAACCATCGCACGCATGGTCACACCCTCCCGAGGCTGTCACTTTGGAACCCATTCTCCCCAACCGCGGCATGACTCCGCTTTACCGCCGCCCAGGCATTCCGACACGTTTCTTTGGGCGTACCGCCCGCATCGACGCCAGCCCAGTCTGCTGGCGGAACAACGGTGGCGCGCTGCTGGTGCAGTATTTCCACCGTCGCGTCCGAGGCGTCGTTGCGGCGTGCCGCCACACGATTTTCCAGGGTCTGCAGCGGCGCATCCAGCCAAATGGGACAGAACGGAACAGCCGCGGCGCGCGCTACATCCGCAATCCCCTGTCTTTCCTCCGAGGTACCATAGACGGCATCTACAATCACGCTGCTGCCGGCGGCGAGAATATCCCCGGCATGCGAATGCAGCACATTGTAAACTTTTGCAGTCATCTCACTCGTATAGGCGGCAATCGGCAACTTTACCTCCCCGGCAATACCCCAGAGCGTTTTTCTCAAAACGTCGCTCCGCAGAATGATCGCGCCCGGCGCCACACCGATCATGGGCGCCAGAGCACGGCCCAGCGTGGATTTTCCCGTGCCAGACACCCCGCCCAGCACGATAAGCCGAGGTGAGGTTGGGTGAAGGAAGCGGATTGCATCATCCAGATAGGATTGCGCATCGCTATCGACATCGCTGTCTCCCATCTCGCCCTTTGATGCCTGGGCCGCGCGCACATGGGCTCGAACAGCCGCGCGGCAGGACAGGAACAGTGGGAGTGGCGCAAGCCCTCCAAAATCGCCGGTGCGCTCCAGATACCGGTTCAGCAGGGCGTTCGCCAAGCGCCGTTCGCCAGCATGCTCCAGGTCCATCAGCAGGAACGCAAGATCGTAGAACACATCGATATGAGAGAACGCCTCGTTAAATTCGATAGCATCGAACAGAAGCGGCTGTCCTTCGATCATGCAGATATTATTCAGGTGAAGGTCGCCGTGGCAGTGCCGCACGAATCCAGCGCCCCGCCGGGCATCCAGTCGTCCTGCTGTTCGCGCCAGCATTTTCTGCGATGCCGCTGCATAATCCGCAATCCGGTTTGCAGTGAAAGGTGCGTTCTCGAATGACTTCAGCACCTGGGTATTTCCTTCCACGACCTCCGAAATGCCAGCAGCGCCGCCGAACGCTCGCGTATCTTCAGCTTTCATATGAAACGTGGCGATCGTTTCCGCCAACTGGTATATGATGGTCACGGTAAGTTCACCGTGTCTGCGCAGATGTTCGAGCAAGGCGGCTTGCGGGAACCGTTTCATCATCACGACCCAATCCACCGCCCGCGGATCGCTGCTCTTCCCAAAGGATAATGTGCCATTAGCTCCGCGGACAATGGCACGCACGCCGAGATACAGCGAGGGCGCTGTTCGCCGGTTGACGGCAAGCTCCGCTTCGCAAGCTGCGTGCCGCCGCTGCGGCGTGGAGTAATCCATATAGGGAAAGCGTATGGCGCGCTTAAGTTTGTAGGCAAAACCGCCCGCTAGAAAAACAATAGCGCCATGCGTTTCGTGGCATTCTATCGTCCCGGCTGTGGAGCCGTAGCTCGCCGGATCGGAAAGAAATTCTATGACTGCGCTCTGCGTCACGATTGCCTCGCCTACGGGAACACGAAAACAGCGCTCCATAGGCCTCCTACGATAGCCAGAAGCCCTATGGAAACGCGTGTGCCGAACCCTTTGGTTCCAGCAGCGAAGGCAAGTGGTATCTTGATCAGCATGTTGGCGGTAAGCGCCAACAAGATAGCTATGCGTCCGGCCAATAGACCGGCCCCGCCCTCGGCGATCACGGTCGCGATGGCCGTCGCGGCAGCATGGACATCAATCGCGCCGCCGATGATAGCTCCCACAAAAATGCCGGCAGGACCGAACCAAGCTACCGCTACACTTTCGAACAGCGAAAAAATTCCAAGGAAAAATGCGAATACAAAAATGATCCGAATACCGAAGGTTTCGCCCGCCAGAAGTGGCCGCTCCAGCTTGGCGGAAACATGCAAAGAAAGTGCCGCAGCATAAACGAACGTGACCACCGCGGCCGTTGCCAGCGGCAAGGCAAGCGACATCAACAATTTCACATTGGTTGCCGCCACCAGCGCGGTGAGATAGACGAGACTTCCGAGCATCGACGCGACCGCGCCCGATGTCGCGGCAACAGTGAAGTCCCGCGTCGCGCGTGATCGGCCACCCATCGCCGCAATGGTTGCCGAGCTGGAAACGAAACCCGATGCGAATCCTGCCATCGCCAAGCCATAGCGAGGGCCGATGAACCGCACCGCCGCATAGCCCATCCCATTTAATCCCATCAGGACCACTGCGACGCGCCACAACGCAAACGGGTTGAACAGCCCAAGGGGGTCGATCGCCCGATCTGGCAGCAAAGGCAAAATGACGAGCGCGGCTATGGCGAAGATCAGGCCGTCTCGAAGCTCCTGCCCGGAAAGAACATCCCGCGTGAAGCGATGCAGGGAATCGCGCCATGCGAGCAGCACGGTGACAATAACCGCCAGCGCGAGCGCGCTGCCGGAATCATGTTGAGCTTCCACGCCGAGTAGGAAGGTCGCGAACATCGCGACTTCAGTGGTCAAGCCGGGGTCCTGACGATCGCCCAGCCAGTAACCCAGTAAGGCTGCAGCGGCGACAAACGCGCCGGCCAGAAAAACCAGGAGGCTCTGTTGCGATTGCGCAGCAAGCCCACCCAACAACGCCACGAGCGCAAAGGTGCGAAGGCCTGCGGGGGCCCGCATAACGCCATCGCCCTTGCGGCGTTCTCGCTCGATGCCGATCAGCGCCCCCATGGCGAGGGCCATCAGGAGCCGCCAGATCGGTTCGTCGAATGCCGTCTGGATTCCAAGGAAGGTCACGCCAGTTGCCGTCGCGCCATCATCAATGCGACAGAAAAACGGGAATTGGCGGCGCGGTCAGAATACTGCGGGTGGCACCACCCAGCACGAATTCCATCATCCGGCTGTGGCCGAACGCACCCATCACAAGGAGATTGGCTTTGTGCTTCGCGACATATACCTCAATCGACTTGCCGATCGGCTGTCCTTCAACATCGACGGTATCGAATGTCGCGTGAATGCCGTGAGTTCTCAAATGCCGGTCCAAATCCCCAATCGCAAGGTGACCTGGGATGCTCTTCTCTCCGAAGAAGGTCACGATATGGACATCTTCGGCCGCTTTCAGGATTGGCATTGCATCAGCCAGCGCGCGTGACGACGCCCGGCCAAAATCCCAGGCGACGACAACCCTGTCTATGGCATGTGATACAGCGCCCCTTTCCGCGACGGCTGGTATAAGGATCACAGGGCGGCCAGATCCGAAAATCACGGCTTCGTGGAACAGCTCATCCAGACCGATCAACTCTGGCACAGGCAAGAAGGTGAGATCGCGCTGGCGTGCATGCTCCGTGATCTTTTCGGCAGACGGGAATGGCGAAGTGCCTTCGAGCAACGTGTCCCGGAAATTGCCACGCGCTTTCGCAATTCTCTCAAATCGCTCAAGAAGTTCCTTGGCGCCGTCCGCACTCGTCTGAAGTGCATTATCGATCATGCCAGGGACATCGACGAGCCACTCACTATGCGAATAAGATCGGCTGATGCTCTTGCGCTCCAAAACCTGCACAAGTGCCGACACGCCGGCTCCAAGCTGGTGGGCGATATCCACCGCCTGATGGATGATATAATTTGGTGCCACATCGGGATAACTTGAAAGGGCCAGAAGAGTGTCTTTATAGCCGGTCATGGCCATTTCCTTTTCGAGCCCGAAAAGCATGGGCCGCTATTGGATGCCCTTTAATGAAACATGAAGGCTGAGATCGCGCATTCTCTGAGGATTTCACGTGTAACGCCCCCAAAAACATATTCGCGCAAGCGACTATGGCCATAGGCTCCCATGACGATGAGATCGCAATCTGCGCCATAAGCCACCTCCCGCAGGATTTCTGCTTCGCTCCCCCGCGTTTGAGTCATCGGGCAGATTTCCGCCTTCACATCGTGAAGCCGCAACAGCTCGCGCAACTCCTTCAGGGGGCCCCGACGTTCCGGCTCATCTGCGAGAGCTTCGGGAATATCTGCGATCAGAACACTCTTTGCTCTCGCCAAAATCGGCATAGCAGCGGTGAGTGCTCTTGCAGACTCTGGCGTATTGTTCCACGCAACCAGAACGACCTCTCCGATCGTCTTCGTGGATCGCGGAGGCGCAATGATGACAGGTCTTCCCGTCTGCATGATGATTTCGGCACATTGTTCAGGCAAAAGCCGATCACGAGCAACTACAATAAGGTCGTGCAGGCGGCCATAAAAAGCATATTCGGAAAGGGGGAAGCCCTCCACTTCCCGCCAACAAGCGCTGACGGCCATCACTTGCGATGGGCCATCTGCGAACGAAGATGTTCCGGCTCCGAAAATGCGATCGAATTCCGCGCGGGATCTCGCGGACAACTCATTTTCCTCACGCTCGACGCGCCATGAGGTTTCGTGCGCCACCAACGCCAATGCGCTGTTCGAATCGATACGGGCATGAACGCCACTCACTTTCGCTCCAAACGAAAGCGCCAAGGCCTTCGCAGCCTCAAGCGCCGGACGGTCGCTTTCCATCCCTGTCAACGGGACAAAGATCGATTTCATCGTCGCAACTCCACGAATTGGCTGGATGCTAGCGATGCCTCGTCGAATATCCCTGATACAAATCAAGCTTTGCCGATCAACATGCCCTCAGTCCGACACCCAAATCAGGCGATCCATCGAACGATTGGTCTGCATTTGCAGGATCAGGCAGCCGCCAGCAAAAATCGCCGGTGCAATCAAGGAGCCGCCAGAGCGCCGGCTGCGGTGTGTCAGGCTCGCTATCAAACCATTGATTTGGAAAATTAAAGTAGGAAAATATCCTGTAAGATCAGATGCCCGGGTTTTATGAGCGAAGCGAATTAGAAAATCTGATGCCCTCCGGCTTGATCGGAGGCTCTACCTTTTCGGAATTTCTCGCCTGACTGTCGCTGTGTATGCGGCTGACCGGCGATGCGGCAGTCCATGGTTCGGCGCTGGCTGCGATGAGCGACCTCACCAGGCTCTCGAAAGAACCACCCTCGTTTCGCCAGCGGCGCTGTTGATCGGCTTCCGTGCCTTTCAGGAATGCGGCAGCGACGGCCACCTCGAGCCGGGGCCACAGGCCAAGCGTTTTCGCAACCGGGAAGAGCCGTGCAAGCCAACGATCAAACCGCGCCTGTATGGAAGCCGCTTCGTCTCGCCGCCAATCCACCAGAGAAGCGTTCAGGCCATAACGCCGCGCGCGCCATTTGTTTTCTTCAATCCATAGTCTGGGCTCGGGCTCCGGCAGACTTCCGTGAGCAGCCTCTTCGGCCAGTACCATCGCCTCGCATTGCAAGAGCGCGACGATGAGCCAGATGCGATCAAGCGAAGCCACGGCATCGCAAATGCGCACCTCCAAAGTGCCGTAACGGTGATGCAGACGCAGATCGTCCCACATGCCCTGATAGGGCAGGATGCTACCCACGCGGCGCAACCGCTCGATATGATCGAAATAAGCCTTCTCATCCGGCCATGCATCGGGGATGCCCATGCGCGGATAGCGGCCTAGAACGCTGTGACGCCAGCTTGCAAGCCCGGTGTCGCGTCCCTCATGGAACGGCGAGCTGGCGGATAAAGCCAACACATCGGGCAATACCGATCGCAACCCATTCAAAACAGGAATACGCAGCTTCGCATCCGGCAAACCCAGATGAACATGCAGACCGAAAGACAGTCCGCCGCGCGCGATATCGCCATATTCCTCCAGCAACCATGCATAAGTGGGATGATCTTCCGCATCGTCGTAAACCGGCTGACTTTGCCAGGGCGAAAATGGATGTAGCCCCGCGGCCAACACACCCTGCCCTTCGCTCGCCGCCTGCTTGCGGGCAAATCCCCGCAACGATGACAGCGATACCACGATCGCGTCAGGACTCGTGCAGATGGGCGTCTGCAATTCGACGGTGCATCGATGGATCTCGCAGGTGATCGCACCGGAACCTTCCAGCAGCGCCCTCTCTGCGCGTCGGATATCGAATGGTGCGAGCGCGCCCGTCAGCGCATCGACAACCTGCAATTCGTCTTCCACGCCCAAGCTGACGATCATGCGCGTCCTCGCACGCTGCGGCGGCCCATGCTGGATGCTGCACGGAGCAGCCCGGTCGGTTACAATCTCATCTTTTTGTTCAGGACGGGAGACGTTTCGCAGCGGCACGGTGGCCCTAGCGCAATCAATCAACAGAACTCGCGGTGCACAAAAAGATGCGCGGGTAACGACAGTCACCCGCGCATCTTCACGATATTATATCATGTAAGCGGTTGTTCCCTGCCACGAACCGGTCCGCCGAGGCAGATGGCCCACGCTGCGCCCGGCTTCTGACGGCCATTCGCCACGAAAGCGATCATGTCTTCGCGCGTCGGGCGCGCTTCGGGCGTTGTCTGGTCCTGCTTCGTCATGTCGATCAACTCCTTCACGGTTGTTGGGACGGGTACATAAGCTGTTGCGAACGTTGAAACCGTTCGTCTTGCTCTTGCGCATCCTTGTCCCCTCGGATGCCGGAGTAGGGAAAGTGATGGATGTAGTGGCCGAAGAGGCGCGCGCAATCCTCCATATATTTTTCGGTGTCGAGGATGTGGTGATGCCAGAACTTATCGACATCGCGGGATGGCGCGAGGGATGCGTCCGGCGTATTGCGCATCGCTTGCAGAAAGCAACGATAACGGAGCGTGATGGCATCGACCTTCTCGATATCCCAGCCCTCGTCCACGCACGCCTTGAAGGCGATCGGCTCCAGATCGAGCTCTGCAATATCGGGGTCTAAAGCGAGCACCGCGCACCCTCCTTCACCACAGATGGCGGAATTCAAAGCGCAAGTGCCGGAAGTTCGACTGCGCACACCGCGAATCGCCACCCATGCTCGAAAGGTATCACGGACGAGAATTGAGGCCGATGGAATATAGCGGGAAGGCAGTGTCAGGCCGCGCGCCGCCGCGAGCCGTTCTCAACGAATCAGTTGGGGCGGCTCCATTCCTCCGGCCCGAACGACGGCGATGCGTCTTCCGCTTTTGCGCTCCACGCTCTTGCGGTGCCCTCGACAGCGTGTAGTCCAGTGCACCGCCAGTGGCAACGAAGGATGCGGGGAGCCATGCACGGATGGTGGTGCGAACGCCGGCACCGATGATCGCAGCTTCCTCGAACAGCGACAACGAAAGCTCTGCGCATAGAAACCTCAAGCAGAGATGGAAGCGTTTTCAACTTTTGGATGGCACGACGCACCGGCGAGCGCGAAGATCGCAATGCAGATGTAGGAAATTAGCGGAATGAAGAAAGCGAGTGTTAGGCCCGCGTGGTCAGCAGTATAGCCAGTGATGACGGGCAAGATCGCGCCGCCCACGATAGCCATGCACAGAAGGCCGGAGGTCGAAGGCGTTGGCGCTTCGGACCGTTCCAACGTGAGGGTGAAAATCGTGGGGAACATGATCGAATTGAAGAAACCAACCGCGATGGCGGCGATGCCGGCCACATGGCCTGCCGTCGCGCTACCGAACAGGAGCGTGACAAGGCCGCTTTGCTGTGTGACCACCAGGCATAATAACATCGCAACGACCGCCGCGGTGGCGAGTACACGATCGGCCGGAGCGCGAATAAGCACCGCGCTACCGAGCGCACGGCCCACCATCGCGCCGCCCCAGTAGAAGCTCAGCAACCGTCCTGCTTCGGAAAAACTTACATTCATGATTGAGGGCGCATGCAGAAAATTTATCATGATGCTGCCGATGGACACTTCCGCGCCGACATAAAGAAAGATCGCCAGCCCGCCGAACAGCGCCCAGTGCGAGGCAAAGGCCGCGAAGGGCGATGCGTTCGCATCGTCCATTTCATGCGGTACGTGCAGAAGGCGGCGCAACCGCCAGAGGAAAAGGCCGAGCAATATGAGAATCACCGCAATCGTGAGGAATTGCGTATCGACATTACGCAGCGTGGCATCACGCGACGCCGCGTTGACCGCGCCTTCGAACACGCCGCCGCGCAGAATGAGATATGAGCCGACGACCGGCGCGATCACGGTGCCTAGCGAATTGAAAGTCTGTGACAGCGTCAGCCTGAAGTGGGAACTCTTGGGCGGCCCTAACAATGCCGCCAGCGGATTGGCCGCGACCTGAAGCTGGGTAATGCCACCGGCGATCACGAACAGCGCGATCAACACGAACCAGTAGGAACTGAAATGTGTCGCCACCGGCATCAGCAGGCAGCCCGCCAGCATGGCGCCGAGCGCGAGCAGGATCGTGCGCGCGTAACCGAGCTTTTCCAGCACCAGCGCTGCCGGAAGGGAAATCACACCATAAGCCAGGAAGAACGCGAATTGCGTCAGCATCGATTCCGCGTAGGTCAGGCTGAACACGGCTTTGACACTGGGCACCAGCGGATCGATGGACGCCGTGACGAAACCCCACATGAAGAACAGCGTGGTGACGGTGGCGAAGGCGGGATTGAAGCCGCGCTTATTCGAGTCCGACAAAGACATCCCCCCAGGTCGAGAGATAGTTGTTCTTGTAGTCGAAGCGGCCGGGAGCAGAGCCCCCTTCCGCGCCACCGCTGACAGGCTTGATCTGATCCTGCCCGAAGCAGCGCTCGACATAGTTGCGCCAAGCCCATGCCATTTGCGCGTGGACATCCTGCGCGAAGGCTCTCCATTCCGGACTTGATGCAGCGAGAAGTGGCGCGGAAGCCCGCAGCGGCGTGGACACGGAAAGGGCTTTCGGGATCTGACGCCGGTTCAAAAGAAGGCCCCACCTCGCAACGCACGCAAGACTGGCGGAAGATGATGACGATGTCCAAAAGAAAACCGGCGGCCGCTTTCACGGACGCCGGTTTCTCGATCAGGCAATTCCTACTTCTGCGCCGGCAGGCCGCGATCCTTCAGCATCGGCCCAGTATCGGGATCCTTGCCGTAGAACGCGCGGAACATGGTGCCGTAATCCTCGCTGCGGCCCTTGGACAGAATCAAGTCACGGAAGCGCTGACCGTTGGCACGCGTCAGACCACCGTGATTTTCGAACCAATCATAGGCGTCGTCGTCCAGCATCACAGTCCACTGATAGGCGTAATAGCCTGCCGCGTAACCGTTCGCCCATATATGCAGGAAGTAGCTTGAGCGATACCGCGTCGGCACATTCGGGAAGTTTGTGTGCGTGTCTGCCAGCGCTTTGGTTTCGAACGTGTCCACATTCTGCCTGGGCGCATCGGCCGGCAGCGAATGCCACTGCATGTCCAGCTCGGATGCCGCCAGCAACTCACCAAGCTCGTAGCCCTGATTCCAGGTCTGCGATTTCTTGATCTTGTCCACCAGCGATTGAGGGATCGGCTGATGGGTTTTGTAGTTTACCGCATAGTGTTTGAGTACGTCGGGATAAAGCGCCCAGTGTTCATTGAACTGTGAGGGGAATTCCACCCAATCGCGCGCCGTATTGGCACCCGACAACGTGGGATATTCGCCGTTGCCGAACAGCCCGTGCAGCGCGTGACCAAATTCGTGGAACATCGTCGTCACATCGTCGAAGCTGAGCAGCGCGGGCTGGCCAGGTGCGGGCTTCGTGAAGTTGGCGACATTGTAGACAACCGGCTTGGTGCCGAGCAGCTTGGACTGCTGGACGAAGTTGCTCATCCATGCGCCGCCCGACTTGTTGTCGCGCTTAAAATAGTCGCAATAGAAAATGCCGAGCACCGATCCGTCCTTGTCATAGACGGTGAACACACGTACGTCCGGTTGATAGACCGGAAGATCGTGACGCTCCTTAAAGGTGATGCCGTAGAGCTTGTTGGCGGCATAGAATACACCGTTTTCAAGCACATTGTTCAGCTCGAAATAGGGCTTCAGCTCGTTCTGGTCGAGATCGTACTTCGCCTTGCGGACTTTCTCGGAGTACATTTCCCAATCCCACGGCTTCAGCTCGAACTTCTGGCCGTCCGCATTGATCGCGGCCTGGATCTGCTTGGCCTCATCGGCGGCCTTGGTGCCGGTGGGCGCGACGAGCTGGCCGATGAAGTTCTTCACGGCTTCCGGTGTTTTTGCCATCTGGTCATAGAGGACATAAGCGGCATAGCTCGGATAGCCGAGAAGCTTGGCCTTCTGGGCGCGGAGCTGCGCCAGCTTTTCGATAATGGCGCGCGTGTCGTTCGCATCGCCCTTCTCCGTGCGCGTCCATGACGCGTTGAATAGCTTCTCGCGAACCGCGCGATTGGTCAGGGATACGAGCAACGGCTGCTGCGTGGTGTTCTGCAGCGGGATGACCCACTTGCCGTGCATCTTGCGATCATCTGCGGCTTTCGCGGCGGCGGCAATTTCGTCCGCACTCAATCCTGCCAGATCGGCCTTGTTGTCGATGACGAGCGCGGCCGCCTTGGTACCGGCGAGAAGCTTTTGCTGGAACTCCGTCGAGAGCGTCGCATCTTCCTTGTTGAACTCACGCAGCTTCGCCTTATCAGCGTCCGGCAGGTTTGCGCCTGCGTGGACGAATTGCAGGTAGTAAACCTTGAGAAGCTCCTGTGATTCCGGATCGAGCTTTAGCTTGGTGCGCTCGCCGTAGACAGCCTTCACCCGCGCGAAGAGCTTGGGGTTAAGGAAGATCGCATCCTGATGCGCGGCAAGCTTGGGCGCCTCGGCAGCCTGCACCTTGTTGAGCGTGTCGTTGGTGTTGGCCGCTACCACAGCGAAGAACGTTTCGGACACACGGTCCAGCATGCGGCCGGATTTTTCGATCGCGACGATGGTGTTTTCGAAGGTGGGGGCGGTCTTGTTGTTGGCGATTGCGTCGATCTCGGCGATCTGCTCCTGCATGCCTTTCTCGAAGGCGGGCTGGTAGTCGGTATCCTTGATCTTGTCGAACATCGGCGCCTGCAACGGCAAAGTGCTGGGCGTATCGAACGGATTGGCGAACGCACCGGTCGCGAGGAACGCCAACGCGGCAGCGCTAAGGCACAGGGTACGGATACGAAGCATAAAAACTCCCCTTCGAGGTTTTTTGACGGATGAAATCCGGCCGTTTGTGTAGCTCATAGCCCTCCTTCACGCCACAAAGCGCCGGGGCGCGAAACCTCGCGATTGCGTGAAAACTGGGTCAGGTGCGACGCAACATCGGCAGCGCGCCACATATTTGCGTGCCATGCGCCCGCTTCGCAACTTCCATGCAGGTAAAAAACAGCCGCGCGTTGCCGCGCGGCTGCCGCATGTCAGGTCAGGAACCAATCAGAACTTCTGGCTCCAGGTGATACCGATCGTGCGCGGTTGGTTCGCCAGGATATACGGCTCGAAACCGCAGGTCCCGGGCGTGCATTCGGCATAACGGCCCAGTTGAGCGCGCGTGTCGAAGGCATTCTTGAGATAGACCTCTAAAGACCACTTGTCGCGGTCGATGCCCGTGGTGAAATCGAACGTGGTATAAGCTTTGTTGTGGCCCAGCAGCGCCCGCTCGTGCAGACGCAGGTCCGACCAAGTCCCGCTCGAATGCACCACGGCGCCCTGAATATGGGCTTCGTAGTCGCCGCCGATGTTCCACTCGTAGCGCGCGATGCCGTTGAGCTTCCATTTTGGCGTGATGGGGAGCTGTGTGCCTTTCGGCGCTTCCGCAATCGCATTGGTGCAGACGACAGTTTGGTCGCGGCAATAGGGGCCACTCAGGCTGCCGTCGTTGTACGCGCCAGAGGACGTCAGGGTCAGGCTGTCCAGCGGCAACCACGTCAACTCGTATTCCATGCCCTTCACGCTCGCGCCGCCTTTGGCGTTACCCACGATGGTGACCGAGTTCGGACCAAGGAACGGAAATTGGAAGTTCTTCCACTGCTCGTAGTAGAACGCGCCGTTGAATCGGACTGTGTTGTCCGCCCAACTTGTCTTCCAGCCGATTTCATAATTGTCGAGCGTGTCCGGCTGGTAAGCCGGCAGCACGATATGCGTGACCGGATCGTACACGCGATTGGCGCCGCCCGGACGGAAACCGGTGGAAAAGGTCGCGTAAACAAGCTTGTCGTCGGTAACTTTGTAAGTGAGGTTTGCCTTGTAGGTTTCGCCATTGCCCTTTGCGCGTGAATCCAGATCCGTACACGGGCCCGCATCCACCGATGCCGGCGCAAAGCACCGCGAGGCTTCATAACTGTTGAAACCATAGAAGCCTTTCAACGAGTTGTTATATTTGTAGAAGCGGATACCGCCCGTCGCCGTCAGTTGTGGCGTGATGTCGAAGGATGCTTCGCCGAAGAGCGCGTAGTCCTTGTCGACGCGATATTCATCCGTCAGCCAGAGTGTATTCGGCCAGCCAGTGACATGCGACGTGGGCTGTCCCGTGCCCGGATCGGCGAGTCCCGGGATCACATAATCCTGAAGGATCGAATGGGTCTGCTTCTCATAGAAGGCGCCCACGGTGTAGCGGAAGCGATCGTCGCTGGGCGAAGACAGCCGAAGCTCGTGGCTTTCCTTCGTGAAGTGGTCGTTGCCGAGAATCCGTTGTGTCGGATCGATGCGATGGCCGCTGTTGTCGTAAAAATTGACGTAAGACGGATAGGTCTGGTCGTACCAGAACGTGTAATCCGTATAGTCGGCGGCAGAATGAACCTTGCGGTCCATGTAGGAGCCGGCATAGGTGAGATCGAGATTGCCGACCTTGCCCTGCACCGTCAGACCGGCCTGATACCATTTGTCGTGCACATATTCCGGCAGGAAGTGCTGCACTTCCAGATCGCCAACCGAAGGATCGTAGCCGAAAATACCGTGTGTACGCTCCTCTTGCCCCATGATTGTGGGTGTGATGGTCCAGTTCTGATTGAGGTCGATCTCAAGCGCGGCGCGCGCGCCGATCTTATTGACGGTGTTGTAATTGTTCCGCGTGTGCCCGGCATTATCGATCGTCATCGAGGTGCCGTCCGTAAAGTTATAGGTGCGCGTGCCGTGCACATTGTCGATATAGCCCGCGTCGTGCTCGTCCCATGCCACGATGCGGATGGCAGCCTTGTCGGAGATCGGAATGTTGACCATGCCATGGCCGCCGTAACCGATGCCGCCGTGATCGACGGAGTTTACGTCCAGATCGTAGCTCGCCGCGAAACCATCGGTATCTGGCTTGTTCGAGATGATGCGCACCACGCCCGACTCGGCGCTGGCCCCGTAAAGCGTGCCTTGCGGGCCTGACAGCGCTTCGACGCGCGCCACATCATAGGTCGGTATGTCGAGCGTGCCGTTGATGGTGGTGATCGGCGCTTCGTCGAAATAGACGCCCACCGTCGGCACCGGGCCGGAGTGGTTGCCGTTCTGGTCGCTGGCGATGCCGCGCATGTTGATGTTGGAGAAACCCGGGCCGCCATTGCTGCCCTGACCGCTGACCGCGTAGGTCACGTTCGGCATATAGAGCGCGAAATCGGTGAAGTTGTTGAGATGAAGATCCTCTAGCTTCTGCGCGGTGATCGCTTGCACCTGCATCGGCACCTTCTGCAGGTCTTCCGAACGCTTTTCGGCGGTGACCACCACTTCTTCGATACCACTGCTTTGCGCGTAAGCTGGAATGCCCGCAAGCATGGTCGAGGCCAGAAGTGCCGGACCGATCGCATAACGCATAGATGTTTTTGCTGACAAACGACGACGCATGATTGTGCCCCTCTGAACGAAAATCCCTGCCAGCGCCTGCAGGGCCAGCTTCCCCGGGAATCCCGTGATTTATAATGTTATTCTGAAACCGGGCTTTCGCCGCCGTCAATGCTCGTTTGCGGCGGCGCGGCAAAGGAATTTGGGACTGTGTTCAAAATACCGGCACGTCCGGATAGGCGGAAAGCGCCGGACCCAGCGCGGCTTTCAGCGGGCCGAGCCACGGCTCATAGTTGTGCCACTGCCCCACCCCGTCCCTGAATATGGGCTGGCGTACCTGTTCAGAACTTGCGGTACGCACCGCGCGGCCATTTTCGTAGAATTTCAAGCAGGTTTCCTCGAACGGCAGCCCGCAATATTCGAGAATCCGGCGTGTTTCGCCTTCCGGATCGGCGACCATGTTCTCGTAGATGACCCGATGAACGCGGCCCGGTAGCACGACGTCGTAATGCGCCATCAGCGCTACATAATCCGCATAATAATGTCCGGCATCCTCGAGACCGTAGGTAAAAGCCTGCCCGCGCGCGAAATGCTGCTTGAAGCAAGAGAAAGTGCAACCGAGTGGATGACGGCGCGCATCGATGATCTTCGCATTGGGCAGGATAAGATGAATGAAACCGGCATGAAGAAAATTGTTCGGCATCTTGTCGATAAAGAACGGCCGGCCAAGCTTGCGGTGAATGCGTGTACGCTCCAGATATTCTTCGCCAAGTTCCTTGAGGCGTGAAGGGGACAGCGTCTCCAGCACTTCGGGATAAGTGACGGCCGCATCCTTCTTGTTCCAGGGGCCGAGACTTCGCGACATTTGGCCGATGTCGTGCAACTCCATCGTGCCTTCGACCTGCGAATGGCTAGAGAGGATTTGCTCGATCAGCGTGGAACCGGAGCGCGGCAGGCCGACGATGAAAATCGGGTCGGGTGCCGGGCAGCCCGCGCCAATCCGCGCCTCGAAGAACGCAGGCGAGAAAGCGGTCTTCAGCCGCTGCGAGAACATTGCGGTCTGGTCCGCGTGATAGGGCAGGCTTTTGCGGCGCAGCGCATTGGCTTTTTCATAATGGGCGAAGGATGGCGCGTAATCGCCGGCATCTTCCAGCGCCTTGCCCAATGCGAAATCGAAATGGAACCGGTCTTCATCCATCAGATCGCTGCGCGCGAGCTGCTTGCGCATCGCGGCGATATCTTCCGGCATGAACCGGAACGTCTTGAGATTGGCGAGGCTCCAATAGGCCTCGCCCAGGCTCGGAAGCTGTGCGATCGCGCGGCGATAGGCGGCGATGCTGTCGGCTTGCCTGCCCATAGTCTTCAGGACGTGGCCATAGCTCATCCATGCCTTGGGCTGATCCGGATGGGATTTCAGCAGGCCCTCGAAGGTCTTCACGGCCTCCTCGTATTCGCCGACGAGGCTGAGCGCGGCGGCCTTGATCGCCCGATAACCCGGATTGCGTGGATCCTTAGCCAGCAGAATGTTCGTCTGTTCGACGGCAGCCTGCGGCTTGCTGTTGCGATAGAGGATCGAAGCGTAGTTGTTGCGCGCCGCGGCAAAGCTCGGCGCGAGTTCCAGCGCACGGACAAGCAACTTTTCGGCGTCTTCGTACCGGTTCAGCCGTGCGGCAACTTCCGCCAGCATGCGCATGGCTGTGACATCGGTCGGATTGATTTTCAGAAAGCCACGCAACATGCGTTCGGCAATAGCGAGCTTGTTCTCCCGCAGCGCAACAGCGGCCTCAAGCAATTGCGGGTTTTTGACCGAGGCTTCGATGTGACGGGCATAGGCCGCGCCGGCACCTGCCTCGTCGCCCGCGAGTGTTTTCTCATCGCCTAAGGCGCGCCACGCCTGTGCATGCTTGCCGTTGATACGCGTGGCTTGTGTCAGCGCTTCGATGGCGCCTTTGGTGTCGCCGAGGCCGGAACGCGCCAGACCGAGTTCCGTGCATGCGTCGGCAGAATTGGGCAGCGCGTTCACCAGCGTTTCGAGTATGGGCAACGCTTCCCGAGCCTCGCCCTGCATGCGCAGCGCGGAGGCCAGCAGAAAGAGCGCCTGTGCGTGGCCCGGCGCCACCTTCAGGATTTCGCGCGCCTGCTCGGCGGCAAGATCGGGCCGCGGTCCAAGCATCTTCGCGGCCTGCGCCAGTGCCGCTGCCAAAGTTCCGGTTTGTTCGGTCGTATCGCCCACGGAGGGATCAAGGTGTGTGGCCCGAGCCGTGTCAACCGGGATAGGCTATAATGAGCGCTTCACAGGGAGGAAAATATGAAAACGACAATGTTGGCTTTGGCAGCGGGACTTTCGCTGGTCGTGGTGCAAGCCCATGCGGATGTGAAAGGCCAGATCGTGAATGCCGAAACCCATGCGGGCCTCGCCGCGAAAGCGACAGCGATCGATGGCGTCCATATGCATCTGCATCACGCGTTGAACTGCCTGGTCGGTCCGAACGGCGCCGGTTTCGATGCCAAGCAGATGAACCCCTGCGCCCATAGCGGCAACGGCGCGATCCCCGACAGCACGGACGCTGCCAAGAAGAAATCGCTCCAAGCCGCCGCGGACAAAGCGGCAAGCGGCATTGCCGCCACCGATCTGGCGACCGCGCAGAAGGACGCCAGCGAAACCGAAGCGATGCTCAAGCCGCTGGAGTAATCAGCCCGTCGGCATCTCGTTGGCGCCTATGCGATAGGCGCCGTCGAGCCATGCCACGATTTCCTGCGCGCCCGGATGGTCGAACGCGGCATACCGGGCGCGCAGCTTTTCGTTTCGCTCGCCCAACTTGTCCAGACCGACATCGTTGAGCGACAGCAGATCGGCTTGCACACGTAGCGCCAGTTCTTTTCCCAGCACCTGCGTGGCCGCGAGAAGAAACGCGGCGCCATATTCGTAACGCTCGCCCTTCGCATAACTCTCCGCCAGCGAGAGCGATGGGATGCGCGACAGCACCGATTGCAGCGCGGGGTTCACCGCATGCGCCGACAGATGCGCGCCGATGGAGGCCGGACGGCCGGTGAAGGCGCGCAAATGGAGATATTGCGACATGCGCGGGCCATCATTGACGGGATAGTTGTCCCACAGGAACGGCTTGCGCCGCAGTTGATTGCTGATGCGCTGCAGATGGCCAAGGCTGTATTCGCGCGAGCAGACTTCCTCGCCGGTCCAGAACACTTCGACTTTCGGATCGAGCGCCTTGCCGAAATCTTCGAGATAGTTCGCGGGACGCTGTCCGAAGATGCGGTCTAGCAGTGGATCGTCGGTGTAATAGCTGGGGCAAACGATCAGGCGAGTGGCTTTCGTATGCGCTTTCACAAAATGCGAAATCTCGACCTGGTTCCTCGCAAGATCTGGAAGATCACCGCGCATGTCGTCGAACAGAAGCGCCATGTCATCGAGGCCAACGGCATCCAGCGCCGCAAGCTTATCAGACAGGCGCTTGCGTTCCTCCATGTTGAAATCGCGGAAGATGTTGAGCGGGCTGAGTCCAACGCCAAAACGCACACCGAGCGAATGGCAGTGCCCTGAAAGCTTCTTCAGCGCGTCGAATTCTTCTTTCGGATGTTCCTCGGCCCAGCGTTCGCGCAGGAAATGATCGAACTTCGGCGCATAGATATAGAAGCTGTAGCCATACGGCTTGAGGAACGTGACAGTGTCCGCCCGCGCCTGCCAACTCCACGGCTTTCCATAATATCCTTCGATAATTCCGAGGGGAGCGCTCATCACATCTTCTTATTGGACCGGTTTAACATTGCGCGTCCACGCGCGTTCCGCAAACATCCGCCGTTCCTGGGGAGGACGGGCTGCAGGCCCGAAAATCACATGAAACCATTCACGATGCTCGCGGCATTGCTCTTTCTCATCGTCGCCGCCGTCCATGCGTACAGGATCTATGCCGCCTGGGCGATCACCGTCGGTCCTTATGATATTCCCATATGGGTGAGCTATGGCGGCGTGATCGTGCCGCTCATTCTCGCTTTCATGCTGTTCCGCGAAGCCGGCCGCTAGATATCCGCTGCCGGTCCAATGCCCGCCTTCAGCGGTATGCATTGGACGATGCGCTTGCGCAGTTCGTCGATGAACCAGCGCCCCGCTTTCCCCGGCGGGCGGCTGCGGTCGTACACGACATGCATCGGCAGCGCGAGGTTGGTGTGATCCTTGATCGCCAGTTCCTTCAACCTGCCGGCCTTTACGTGGCCGGCGATGAGATGGCGCGGCATGTTGCACCAGCCGAAACCGGCGAGAAGGAATTCGAGCCGCGTGCCGAGATCGGCGAAACGCCAGATTTGCAGGGACAGGATTCCGCCCCGCAGATTCTGACTCATCGGCGTGCGGTCGGTGAGAATGAGCTGAATGTATTTCTCCAACGCGTAGCGATCGATCGGCGGCGGCTCGTTCGCCAAGGGATGTGAACTCGCAACAACCGGCATCAACTCGATGCTCGTCATCGGCTCCCATTGCAGATCGTTCGAAACCGCCGTCGACAGCGGCGAGTAGATGCCCAGACGCGCCACGCCATCGCGCAAGCGCTGTTCGGCCGCGCCCAAGCCTTCGGTGAAAAGCGTCACGCTGACATTGGGAAAGACCGAGCCGAATTCGCGCAGCACCGCCATCAGCACATGATTGGGAAACATGGAGTCGACGGCCAGCGTCAGCTCCGGCTCGATATTGGCGGCAATGCTCTCAGCCCGCGCACGCAACGCGTCTGCGCCATGGACGAGTCCATAAGCGTCCTGCAGCAGCACGCGCCCTGTTTCGTTCAGCTTGGGCGTCTTCGCATCGCGGTCGAACAGTTGGACACCCAGCGTGTCTTCCAGCGACTGGATCGACTGGCTGATGGCCGACTGGACCCGCCCCAGCTTGCGGGCAGCGGCCGAAAAGCTGCCTGTCTCCGCTACGGCAATCAGGGCGCGCATTTGGTCGAGGGTCAGGCGATTCAGCATCTATCTGTTTTTCTGATGAATATTGACATTATTTGGCCGATTGTTCTGATAGATATATTCCCCCACATCCTCTTCAGACAACAACTGGAGAGACCAAAATGCTCAAACTCGCAGACAAACCCGTCGAGACCGCCGCTATCAGCGATGCCGCACTGGACCAGCTCTTCCGCGAAGCCCGCACCCACAATGTCTGGCAGGACAAACCGGTCCCTGAAGCCCTGCTCCGCGAAGCCGTCGACCTGGCCAAGATGGGCCCGACCAGCGCCAACACACTGCCGGCGCGCTTTGTTTTCGTGCGCTCGCCCGAAGCCAAAGCCAAGCTGAAGCCGGCTATGATGGAGGCCAATGTCGAGAAAACGATGGCCGCGCCCGTCACCGCCGTCGTCGCGCATGACAATAAGTTCTTCGACCATGCGCCGCGGCTTTTCCCGCATGCGGATATCCGCCCGTGGTTCAATGGGAACAAGGAATTCGCCGAGCGCACCGCGTTCCAGAACGGCAGCCTGCAGGCCGCCTATCTTATCCTGGCGCTACGCTCGCTTGGCCTGGATACGGGGCCAATGACCGGCTTCAACAATGCGGCGGTCGACGGAGCCTTTTTCCCGAACAGCAATGTAAAATCGAACATTCTCATCAACATCGGCTATGGCGACGCGCAAAAGGTTTTCCCCCGCAATCCGCGCTTCGCCTTCGACGAAATCGCCCGCTTCGCTTGATCCGTTTCAGCGGATTGCGTGCCCCCAAACGCACCCGCTCGCGGGGCGCCGGTCAGCCTCTCCAGCCCGGCACCCCGCATTTCCTTATCCCTACCCCAGTTGCGGAAACCGTGACCTTTTGCGCATGATAAGGATTAAGCGCCCCAGCCCATGCCGGAAGGTTTGGGCGCCCAGCGGAACGGCGCCCCGGCAGGTTTATCGGCTTTATCATGGCAAACTTCGACAACAACGGTTCGCGTCCCCTTGCACAGGCTTCGGTGAAGGGAACGGTGAAATGGTTCAACTCCACAAAAGGCTATGGCTTCATCACACTGGAAAGCGGCGATGATGCGTTCTGTCATGCATCCGCGTTAGCGGCAGCAGGACAGCAGAATGTCCCGCAAGGCTCGACCGTCGTGGTCGATCTTCAGGATTCACCGCGCGGCCTCCAGGTCACAACAGTGCATAGTGTCGATCTATCGACGGCGGATCCCGCGCCGTCGCGTGGTCCGGGTGGTGGCGGTGGTGGTCGTCGGGATCGGTTCGGTGGTGGCGGTGACCGGTTCGGTGGTGGTGATCGCTTCGGAGGCGGAGACCGTTTCGGCGGGGGCGACCGCTTCGGCGGTGGAGATCGTTTCGGCGGCGGCGACCGGTTTGGTGGCGGCGGTGGATTTCGCGATCGCGACAGCGGCCCCTCAGGCCCCATGGTCGATGGCAAGGTGAAGTTCTTCAACGACCAGAAGGGCTTTGGCTTCGTGATGTCGGAACAGGGCGGTCAAGACGTCTATTGCCACGCCAGCGCACTGCGCCGGTCGGGTATTTCCGTCCTCGCCCCCGAGCAGCGCATCCGCTACTCGACCCGCCAAGGGAACAAGGGCGTCGAAGTCGACCGGATCGAATTGCTCTAGGCAAGCCTCTAATTTCACACCCCGTGCAACGCGCAATGATGAATTGCGCGTTACGCGGGCCTTTTCGCCTTGAACGGTAAGGTTTTAGCCATATATAGCCCCGATCTATATCGGACCAATATAGATAGGTCTTGGGGCATATGGACGTTCGAACAATCTGTTTGGGGATTCTCTCCCGTGGCGATGCCACAGGCTATGAGATCAAGAAGCTGTTTGGCGATGACGGCTATCAACACTTCGTCGAAGCAAGCTTCGGCTCGATCTATCCGGCGCTGAGCCGGCTGACCCAGGAGGGTCTCGTCTCGGTCCGCTCCGAAATTCAGGAAAAGCGTCCAGACCGGAAGGTCTATTCGATCACCGAAGACGGCCGCAAAGCCTTCCTCGGGTCGCTGATGAAGCCGTTGCCGGAAGACCGGCACCGCTCGCCATTCGTTTTCGCGATGCTTTTCTCACATTTAATTCCCCATCCCCGTGTTGTGGAGATGCTCGATACCTATATCGAGCAAAGCGAGACGAAGCTGGCGCAGCTAATGGAGCCGAGACCGCAGCCGCTGCCGGAGGGCGAACGGTTCGTTACGGGCTTTGGGCGGGCCGTTTACATCGCAATGGTGAACTACCTCCACCAGTACCGGGCGGAGCTTAAGGGTGACGCGGCTGAAGCCGCGGAGTGACAGGGGCGCACATATTATGTTTCGCAATTTCATCGACGGTTTTGGCAATTGGTGGGCGGCGCATCAGCCCGCCTTCTGGAGCCGTCTGAGTCCGGCCTATCGCTCGGCGCTCGTTATCCTCATCGTCGTGGTGCTGTGGATCGGCTCCGGTTTTATTGGCGGATCGAAGACCAATGACAACGCGCAGGCAAAGACAAACGAGGTTCCGCGCGTGCAAGTGGCGCTGCTGAACGAAACTGAGCGCAACGCAACGGTGACCATACGCGGCCGCACGCAGGCGCTGCACGCCGTCGATGTCAAGGCCGAAGTCGAAGGCGCAGTGCAGGCGCTGCATTTCGAGAAGGGCGATCACGTCAAAAAAGGTCAGATACTTTGCGAGATCAAGACCAATGATCGCATCGCCAAGCTGGATCAGGCCCGCGCCATGGTCGCGCAGACGGCCAAGCAGCACGATGTCGATCTCGATCTGGCAAAGAGCGGCTTCCGCTCGAAGATTCAAGTTGCAACATCACAAGCCCAGCTCGAGGCCGCGCGCGCCAGCGAACGCTCGATGGAAATTCAGCTCGCCAATACGAAAATGGTGGCGCCGTTCGACGGCATCGCGGATGATCGCTATGTCGATGTCGGCGACTATATGCGCGTGGGAGACAAATGCGCTCTCATCATCGCACCAGAGCCTTTCCTTGCGGTCGGAACGGTATCCGAACAGCAGGTTGGACAGATCAAGGCAGGCGATCCGGCAAGCGCCACGCTCGTCACCGGCGAAACCGTGCAAGGCAAGGTCCGGTTCGTTGCCTCCAAAGCCGACGACACCACCCGCACATTTCGCGTTGAGATAGAACTGCCGAACCCCGATGCTAAACTGCGCGACGGCGTAAGCGCCGACATCCATATTCCGGTGCGTCAGGTGATGGCGGCGAAGATTTCGCCCGGCATCCTCGTGCTAGATGACAATGGCGTCGTCGGCGTACGCACCGTGGCCGCGGGTGTTGTTCACTTCAAGCCGGTGCAGATCATTTCCGATGGCCCCGATGGCATGTGGATTTCTGGCCTTTCGAATGGCACGACAGTCATTACGGTGGGTCAGGAATTCGTGAATGACGGAGAGCATGTTCTCGCCGTTAAGGCGGGAGCGAAAGCATGACGCGCATCGTCGACTGGGCGGTCAATAACACCCGCGTGGTCCTTGGTCTGCTGGTGGTGGTCATCATCGCCGGCATTGCCGCGTTCAACTCGATTCCCAAGGAAGCCGATCCGGATATACCGATCCCGGTGATCGCTGTTCAAATCCCCTATCCCGGCATCAGCCCGGAAGACAGCGAGCGCCTGCTGGTCAAGCCCATGGAGACGTATCTGCGCTCCATTCAGGGTCTGAAAGACATCACCGCACGCGCCTATCAGGGCTTCGCTGTCATCATCTTGGAATTCGACGTCAACTTCGACAAGAACAAGGCGCTGGAAGATGTGCGCGCGCAGGTGGAAACTGCCCGCGCGGAAATTCCGCAGGACGCCAAGCAGCCCATCGTCCAGGAATTCAACACCAGCCTCTTCCCGGTCATCACCGCGGCGCTCTACGGCAACGTGCCGGAGCGCACGCTGTTGAAGCTGGGCCGCAATCTGAAAGACCAGCTCAAGCAGATCCCAAGCGTACTCGATGTCGACATTGGCGGCGAACGGCAGGAAATGCTAGAGATCGTCATCGATCCGGCGAAGCTGGAAAGCTACGGCATCACCCAGCAGGAGATGTTTACCGCGATCAGCAATAACAACCGCCTGATCGCTGCGGGCTCCATCGATACCGGCCACGGCAGCTTCGCTGTGAAGGTGCCGGGCGTTCTGGAAACCGCGCAGGACGTGCTCAACCTGCCGATCCGATCCACGCAGGATGCGACCATCACTCTGAAGGATGTCGCGCAAGTGCATCCTACCTTCTACGACCCCACCACTTACGCGATGGTCAACGGTCAGCGCACCATTTCGCTGGACGTGACCAAGCGCATCGGCGCGAACATCATCGCCAACAATCAGGCAGTGAAAGACCTGATTAACAAGGCATCGAAGTCCTGGCCGGCGGGCGTGCACGTCACTTACATGTTCGACGAGTCCAAGGACATCCGCGATCAGCTCGGATCGTTGTCGGATTCGATTATTCTCGCGGTCGTGCTGGTGATGATCATCATTGTCGCGGCGCTAGGCCTGCGCTCAGGCCTGCTCGTCGGCATCGCCATACCGACGTCGTTCCTTATGAGTTTCATGGTGCTCAACGGGATTGGTTACACCCTCAACTTCATGATCATGTTCGCGATGCTGCTGGCGGTCGGCATTCTCGTCGATGGCGCGATCATCGTGGTCGAATACGCGGATCGAAAGATGACTGAGGGCCATCCGCCCAAGCTCGCCTTCGAGGAAGCCGCATGGCGCATGTTCTGGCCCGTGGTCAGCGCGACCATGACCATGATCGGCGCGTTCCTGCCGCTGCTCATGTGGCCCGGCGTATCCGGAAAGTTCATGAGTTTCTTCCCCATCACGCTCATCATTGTGTTGGGATCGTCGATGATCGTGGCGTTGATCTTTCTGCCTGTATTGGGCGGCGTGTTCGGCAAGGCGCCGCCGCGCGACGAAGCACATGAGAAAGCCATAGAAGCCTCCGAGACCGGCGACTGGCGCGAGATCGGCGGCATCACCGGCTGGTACGCGCATCTCGCGGAGCGGCTGACGCGCTATCCGGGCCGTGTGATCGCGGGCGCAGGCGGTATCGTGGTCTTGGTGGTCGGATTGTTCATCGTTTTCAACCACGGTGTGGAGTTCTTCGTGAACACCGATCCGGACTTCGCCAACGTGCTTGTTTCGGCGCGCGGCAATCTATCGGCAAACGAGAAGCGCGATATCGTAATGCACGTCGAGAAGATTGTGGCCGGCGTTGACGGCATTGACTCGATCTACGCAACGTCCGGCGGCTCCAACCAGTCGTCGAACAATCAGGGCGGCGTGCCGGTGGACAATATCGGCCGCATCACGGTGCAGTTGAAGGATTATCGGGAGCGCCGCAAGGGCACCGATATCCTGCAGACCATTCGCGAGCGCACGGCCAACGTGCCAGGCGTGCATGTGGAAGTACGAACGCCGCAGAACGGTCCGCCGACCGGTAAAGACGTGATGATCGATGTGTCCTCCGATGACTACGCGTCCCTCGCCACAGTCACCGGCGTGATCCGCAAACATATGGACACATTGCCGGAACTGCGCGATGTGGAAGACACGCGGCCACTACCCGGCATTGAGTGGGATCTGAAGATCGACCGCGCCGTCGCCAGCCGCTTCGGCGCCAATGCGCAGAGCATCGGCACGGCCGTGCAGCTCGTCACAAATGGCGTTCTCGTCGGCGAATACCGGCCGGACGATTCCGATCAGCAGGTGGATATCCGTGTTCGCTATCCCGAAGACGCGCGCGGCATTCATGCGCTGGACAATGTGCGCATACCGACGCTCAACGGCATGGTGCCCGCCAGCACCTTCGTGAAAGTGGTGCCAGAACAGCAGGTGAACTCAATCGAACGCGTGGACGGGCATCGCGTTTATCATGTGCGTGCGAACATGAAGGTGCAGTGCACGCCGAAGGTAAGGACGGAATGCGTCTCCAAAGCGATTCTGCCGAGCGCGGAGGTGAGCCAACTCAAAGCCTGGATCGAAAAACAGAACTTCCCGAGCAGCGTGACGGTGAAATTCAAGGGCGCAGACGAAGCGCAGAACGAGTCTGGGAACTTCCTGATCGAAGCGGCGTTCCTGGCACTGTTCCTGATCGGCATCGTTCTACTGGCGCTGTTCAACAGCTTCTACCACACCGGCCTGATCCTCATTGCCGTGATCCTGGCGATGATCGGATCGCTTCTCGGCATGGTGGTGATGGGCCAATCGTTCTCGATCATCATGACCGGCACCGGCATGCTGGCATTGGCGGGCATCGTGGTGAACCACAACATCGTGCTGATCGACACATTTCACCGCCTGCGCGACGCCGGTATGGAGCCGATCGAAGCGGTGGTGCGTTCGAGCGCTCAGCGTTTGCGCCCGGTGTTCTTGACCACCATCACCGCCATCGGTGGCCTCATTCCAATGATGGCAGCGGTGGAGATCAACTTCTGGACACGGCAGGTTACCATTGGCGGCCCGAACGGACTGATGTGGGTTCAGCTTTCCACAGCCATCGTATTCGGCCTTGCCTTCTCCAAGATGATCACCCTGGGACTGGTGCCTGCGATGCTGGCGCTGCCTTATCGCTGGCGCGAGCGCCGGGCGCGCAAGCGCGGCGAAGTCTATGACCATACGCACGCCATACCGGACAATGTGGTGGAAGCCATGAATCGCCGCCGCGCCGAACGCGAAGCGGCGGAATAACTACCCGGCGATTGCGGGCGTGGCGCGGGCCACGCCCGGCGCCACATCCGGATCGTTCTCGACTTCCTTGAGCTTCTCGCGGGCCGCGGCGGCTTCTTTCTGCTTGTTCCACATCGATGCGTAGTGGCCGTTGAGCGCCAGCAACTGCGAGTGCCGGCCACGCTCGATGATTTCGCCATGATCGAGGACGAGGATTTCATCCGCATCGATCACCGTCGAAAGCCGGTGTGCGATGACAAGCGATGTGCGGTTCTTGGAAACCTCCTGCAGCGCGCCCTGGATTTCGCGCTCCGTGCCTGTGTCAAGCGCGCTGGTAGCTTCGTCCAGCAGCAGGATCGGCGGATTCTTGAGGATCGTCCGCGCGATGGCGACGCGCTGTTTCTCACCGCCGGAAAGCTTCAGCCCACGCTCGCCGACCATCGATTCATAGCCGAGCGGCAGCTCCACGATGAACTTGTCGATCTGCGCGAGGCGCGCGGCATCCTTGATCTCTGCTTCCGTCGCGCCGATGCGGCCATAGGCAATGTTGTAGCGCACTGTGTCGTTGAACAGCACCGTATCCTGCGGAACGATGCCGATCTTCTCGCGCAAGCTGGTCTGCGTGACGTCGCGAATGTCCTGGCCGTCAATCGTCACCGAACCGCTCTTGATATCGTAGAAGCGATAGAGGATGCGGCTGATGGTGGATTTTCCCGCGCCGGACGGACCGACCACAGCCACCGTCTTGCCTGCCGGCACCGTAAAGCTGATGCCTTTGAGCACGATGCGCGCCGGCTCATAGGCGAACACCACATTGTCGAACTTGATCGCGCCGCCGGTAACGACGAGCGGCTTCGCATCCGGCTTGTCCGTCACTTCCTGCGGCTGGTGCAGGAGCTTGAACATCGCATCCATATCCACCATCGCTTGGGTGATCTCGCGATAGACGGTGCCCAGAAGATTCAACGGGACATAAAGCTGGATCAGGATGGCGTTGGCCGCCGCGAAAAGGCCGACGCTAAAATGGCCCTCGGAAATGCCGACCGCCGCGAGCCACATCACGATGCCAAGGCCCACCGCCATGATGAAGGCCTGCCCGGTGTTCAGGATCGACAGGGACAATTGCGCCTGAATCGAGGCGCGCGAATACTTCTCCATCGATGTATCGAAGCGGCGCGTCTCATGCCCTTCGTTGTTGAAATATTTCACCGTCTCGTAATTCAGCAGGCTGTCCACCGCCTTGGTGTTCGCGTCCTGATCGGACTGGTTCATGTCGCGGCGGAACTGGATACGCCAGCGCGTAACGGCGAAGGTGAACCAGACATAGGCCACCACCATCGTCAGTGTGGCGAGCGCGATCCAGATGTCCAGCTTGTTGAGTAGAATCGCGGTGTAGAACACCAGCAGCAGGACGGTGGGAAAGATGCTGAACAGCGAGAACGACAGCAGCGTGTCGATGCCTTTGGTGCCGCGTTCGATAACCCGCGAGAGGCCGCCCGTTTTGCGCTCCAGATGAAACCGCAGCGATAGCGTGTGCACATGCGCGAAGGTGGAGACGGCGACCTCGCGCATCGCGTGATATTGCACCTTGGCGAACACCCCATCGCGAAGCTGCGCGAAGGCCTGCATCAGGATGCGCGACAGGATGTAGGAACCGGTCATCGCGAGCGCCACGCCCAGCGCGATTTGGCCGGGCGTTTTGGCCAGCGCGTCCACCGCATAGCCGAAGAACAGCGGCGAGATGCTCGTCGCGCTCGTTGCGAGCAGAAGAAAGAAGATCGAGGCGATCACGCGCGCCCGCAAATCCGGCCGCCCCTTCGGCCACAGATAGGGCATGATCGTCCAGAGCGGACGGAAGGATGGCGCGCCGTCGCCTTCTTCGGTTATCGGTCTGGCCATCGAATCAGTTTCCCATATTCGCGCCGCCGAAGACCAGGAAACCCAGCAGAAGCGCGGCGGCCGCGATGACGGCAAGAACGACAAACGGGCGTTTCAAACGGAACCTCGGGCGGGCGATGTTTCATTCTGTTTAGGTACCGGAACCGTTCGTCGCAATCCCTTTCGCCGCAGGCCCGTCTATGCGAAAGCATCGCCCCCTGATCCCTCGCCGAGTCCCATGTCCAAAACCCGTCACAGTATCTGTGTTTTCTGCGGTTCCTCCTTCGGCAGCGACCCGGTGTTCGCCGAGGCCGCGCGCGAAACCGGACGGCTGCTCGCTTCCCATGGCTACGGCATGATCTTCGGCGGCGGCGGCGTGGGCCTGATGGGTGAGGCGGCGCGGGCGGCACGCGATGGCGGGGCCAAAGTCACCGGCATTCTGCCGGCCTTTCTGCGCGGGCAGGAACCGCCGCTCGACAGCGGCGAAATCGTCGAGATCGTGCCCGACATGGGCGTGCGCAAGCGGCGGATGCTGGAACTGAGCGACGGCTTTCTCATCCTTCCCGGCGGTATCGGCACACTGGACGAATTCTTCGAAGTGATCGTCGAGAAACAGCTTGGCCAGTTGCACAAACCGATTGTCATCCTGAATCTCAAGAATTGCTACGATCCGCTGATCCGTCTTCTGAACCACACGGCGGAACTGGAATTCGTGCGGCCCAATCTGGAGCAACTGTTCCGCGTGGCGCTTTCGCCCGATCAGGCCATTGCCCATCTCACGCGGGTTCTGGATTCGAAACCGGCGCCTTCGCGCGATTGAAGTAGCTGTCCAGCGAAACCACCATCAGCGCGATCCAGACGAAACCGAAAGCCAGCATGTCGGCCCGGGCGAAGGTTTCGCCGAAGCCCAAGGTCGCCAGCAGCAGCGTGATCGCCGGGTTGAGATATTGCAGGAAGCCCAGCGTCGAAAGCCGGATGCGCCGCACGCCGGCCGCGAATAGCGCGAGCGGCAGCGCCGTCAGCGGGCCGCCGAGGATCAGAAGCGCGCTGACCGGCAGCGGCGTGTGGGGAAACGCAGCGGCTTCATGCGTACCCCAGAACAGGATCAGCGCCGAGGTGACCGGAAACAGGATCCAGGTTTCCACGGTGAGCGCATCCATCGAATCCACATGGGTGGATTTGCGGAAGTAGCCATAGAACCCGAACGACAGCGCCAGGGTGAGCGCGATCCACGAGAAATGGCCCAGCATAACGGACTGGACAAGCACCGCGGCGGCGGCGAGCAGGATCGCGATCAGCCGCAGGCGCGAGATATGTTCGCCCAGCAACAACACGCCCAGCGCGATCGAAATCAGCGGCGTGATGAAATAACCCAGGCTGGCTTCCACCAACTGACGGCTCGCAACCGCATAGATGTAAACCGTCCAGTTGATGCTGATGAGGACAGCGGTCAGCGCCAGCGTGGCGAAGAGGCGCTTGTCGCGGAAGATTGCGAGAAGGTGCGGAATACGGCGCCGCGCGAGCGCGACACCGGCCACAAACAGCGCCGACCAGAAGATGCGGTGCACGGTAAGCTCGAACGGCGGCACCGCATCAAGAAGCCGCCAATAAAGCGGCATCACACCCCAAAACACATAAGAAAATCCGGCGAATAATATGCCGGTCGTATCGTCCTTTGCGTGGTTCGGCGCGTTCATGAAAATCTATTTAGACGGTCGCGCCGCAAATGCACCGCGGGCAAACATCGTAGCGGCCATGCATCTAACGCGCGCTATCGCGAAATAGTTTGTAATAAATCGAGTCCGTCAGCGCTTCGAAACTCGCATCCACGATGTTGGGCGACACGCCGACGGTGGACCAGCGATTGCCCTTCCCGTCCGCGCTTTCCACCATCACGCGCGTCACGGCCCCAGTACCGTCAGCAGTGCCGCCCGTGAGGATACGCACCTTGTAATCCACCAGACGCAGATCGCTGAGCGCGGCGGAATACTTGCCGAGATCCTTGCGCAACGCCTGATCCAGCGCATTCACCGGGCCGTTGCCGAGGCCGACATTGTGGAAGACCTCGCCATCCACATTCAGCTTCACCACCGCCTCAGACACCGTGACGAGATCGCCCTTCGCATCGTGGCGGCGCTCCACGATGACGCGGAAGCTTTCGACATCGAAGTAATCGGGCACCTCGCCCAGCGCGCGGCGCGCCAGCAATTCGAAGGAAGCTTCCGCGCCGTCATAGGCGTAGCCCAGGAATTCGCGCTGCTTCACGTCTTCCAGCAGGCGGGCGATGCGCGGGTCGTTCGCTTCCACGTCGATCCCGGCATCGGCGAGACGGGCCATCAGGTTGGAGCGGCCGGCCTGATCCGACACCAATATCTTGCGCGCATTGCCAACCGTTTCCGGCGGCACATGCTCATAGGTGCGCGGGTCTTTCTGCACTGCCGACGAATGAAGCCCGCCCTTGTGCGCGAAGGCCGACGGGCCGACATAGGCGGCATGCCGGTTCGGCGCGCGGTTCAGGATTTCATCCAGCAAGCGCGACACCGAAACCAGTTGTGCGAGCTGTTCGCGGCTGACGCCGGTTTCGAATTGCGCGGCGTAAGGCTCTTTCAGCAAGAGGTTCGGCAGCAGCGAACACAAATTCGCATTGCCGCAACGCTCGCCCAAACCGTTGAGCGTGCC
>JAFECP010000017.1:48277-48441 GCA_018242105.1 Pseudomonadota bacterium | reverse complement strand
TCCGGCAACTTCGCTTTCACCTCGGAGACGATGCGATAGACATCCTCCGGCATGGTGCCGCCATTGGTGTCGCACAGCACCAGCCAGCGTGCGCCATTGCCGAACGCCGCTTTCAGGCATTGCAGCGCGTAATCCGCGTTCGCCTTGTAGCCGTCGAAGAAATG
>JAFECP010000017.1:30882-48209 GCA_018242105.1 Pseudomonadota bacterium | reverse complement strand
AAATCCCAGGTCTTGCCGACGAGGCAGTTGGCGTCCGCTTTCGCGTCCAGAACCTGCGCCAGCGCCGGATCGTTCTGCGCGCTGCGGCCGGAGCGTTTCGTCATGCCGAAGGCCACGAACTTCGCATGACGGAGCGGCGGCTTCTCCGAGAAGAATGCGGTGTCCGTGGGGTTCGCACCCGGCCAGCCGCCCTCGATGTAATCCAGGCCCAGCCGGTCCAGCGCCAGTGCGATCTGGCGCTTGTCCTCCACCGAGAAGTCCACGCCCTGCGTCTGCGCCCCGTCGCGCAGCGTGGTGTCGAAGAGGAACAGTCTCTCTTTGCTCATCGGGCACCGCCATTGCGGCGCGATAGTCCGCGTCCGACGGCCCAAGTGCCGTAAGGAGTGCGAGATGATGGTCTGGATTCTGCCCGTCTTTCAGCAGCGTGCCGACCATTCGGCAGACCGCGTCGAGCTTGCGGCAGATCAGCCGGACCGCCTGCTGCCGCGCGCGGAAATCCGCCGAATAGCAGCCATGTTTGCGGGCGTTGCGATTGCCGGGACGGGCTCCCGCAGGACGCTTCGCTTCGGCAATAAAATTGTTCCGCGAAATTTGGGGGGTACCCCCCTTCCCCCTCCCCCCGGTGCGCTTTCTGGGCGCGCGCAAAGCCGCCGCGCGGAGCGCGTCGGGCAGGAAGTTGGCATGGGAGGATGAAAAGATCATTTTGGGATGATAGACCTAAAGTAGGAACAAATAAAGAACTTTTTTTGCGCGTCTCACCCTGTCTTTTCAATGGCTTAGATAAATCCGGCCGGAGTAGTGCGCGCGGAGAGCCCCCCTCACCCTGCCCTCTCCCCCTGAAGGGGGCGAGGGTGAATCCCAGAAAAGCCCTCGCCCACACGAATGTGGGGGAGAGGGTTGGGTGAGGGGGTGGTTGCAGCGCGCTCACTTCTTCACTTCCCAGGTCGTACCCGTTGGGCCGTCCTTGAGGATGATGCCTTGGGCGAGAAGCTCGTCGCGGATGCGGTCGCTTTCCTTGAAGTCCTTCGCCTTGCGCGCGGCGAGGCGGGCTTCGATCAATGCAGTGATTGCATCTGCATCGACGTTTGCTTTCGACGCGAGCCGTTCCGGCTGCGGTTGAAATCCCAAAAGCATAAGGCCACTGGCAAGATCATCTGGACCCGCTTTGTGGAGTTCTGCGATGGCCTGCGGCGTATTGAGATCATCTGATAGCGCAGCAAGGAATGATTGGCTTATCGTTCCAGACCCAACGCCCGCTCCAGCTTCGACATACCAACGCTCCAACGTGTTCCAGCTTTCGCGCATGCCCGCGACGGTCCAGTCCATCGGCTGGCGATAATGCGAACGCAGCATGTTGAAGCGCAGCACATCGCCTGGCCAATCCTTCAACAGCTCGTTGATCGTCACGAAGTTGCCCAGCGACTTGGACATCTTCTCGCCTTCCACGTTCAGGAAGCCGTTGTGCATCCACACCTTCGCGAGCGGATGCGCGTGATGCGCGCTCTCGCTTTGCGCGATCTCGTTCTCGTGATGCGGGAAGACCAGATCGATGCCGCCGCCATGGATATCGATGGTGTCGGTGCCCGCGAAGGTGGACTGGATCATCGCGGAGCATTCCAGATGCCAGCCGGGGCGGCCGCGGCCCCACGGGCTGTCCCAGCCCGGCGTGTTCGCGTCGGACGGTTTCCACAACACGAAATCCATCGGGTTCTTCTTATAGGGCGCCACGTCCACGCGCGCGCCGGCGATCATGTCGTCCACCGAGCGGCGCGAAAGCTTGCCGTAATCGGGCTTGGACGAAACGTCGAACAGCACATGGCCTGCCGCTTCATAGGCGTGGCCGCCCGCGATCAGCGCCTGCGTCATCGCGATCATGGGCGCGATGTTTTCGGTGGCGCGCGGCATGGCGCTGGGCGGCAGGCAGCCCAGCGCCGTCACGTCGTCGCGATAGACGCCATAGGTCTGTTCGGTCAGTTCGCGCACAACATCCAGCACCGGCACGTTGCGGCCGCCGCGCCGTTCCAGCGCGCGCGCGTTGATCTTGTCGTCGATGTCCGTGATGTTGCGGACATAGGTGACATGCTCCGCGCCATAGATGTGGCGCAAGAGCCGGAACAGCACGTCGAACACGATGGCCGGGCGCGCATTGCCGATATGGGCATAGTCATAGACCGTCGGCCCGCACACATACATGCGCACGTTGTTCGGATCGATCGGCCCGAAGTCTTCCTTCGTGCGGGTGAGCGTGTTGTAGAGGCGAAGCGTGGTCATGGCGTTCTTCTTAGCGTGATTTGGGCAGGTTTTCCGAACTTCCTCCACACCAACTCATATCGTCATGGCCGGGCTTGTCCGGCCACCCATGAACACCCATGCAACAGGGAGATCATGGGTCCCCGGGACAAGCCCGGGGATGACGAAATTTTGGAATGTGGACGAGCAACAGGGGTTTCGCGGCGGTCAGCCGCAAATCGAACAGATCGTAATCTGGCGGATAAAGTTCACGCCGTTTCCCCTTTGAGCCGGGCGAGGGTTTTCGCGCGGCCCATGAGCGGTAGCAGCTTTTTCATTTCCGGTCCACTTTCGCGGGCGGTCAATGCGAGGCGCAGCGGGTGGAAAAGGTCGCGGCCTTTCGCGCCGGTCGCAGTGGAAACCGCCTTTGTCCATGCGCCCCATGTGTTTTCGTCCCACGGCTCGGCGGGCAGAAGCTCGGCGGCTTTTGAAGCAAATGCCGCGTCTTCAATCACCGGCGTCACCGCGCCAGTCACGAGCGCCGCGAGTTCGCCCACGTCGGACAGGCGCGCGACGTTTGGCTTGATGGCGTTCCATAGCGCCTCGTTCTCGACACCGAGAACCGACAGGCGATCCTTCATCGCATCGTAAGGCAGCGCGTGGAGCAGCTTGGCGTTGAGGCCTTCCAGCTCCTTGGGATCGAAATGCGCCGGGGCGCGGCCGATTTTGGCGAAATCGAATTCCGCCGCGAGCGCGTCCAGCGATGCGCCGAGCGTGATGGCGTCGGAGGTGCCGGTTTTCGCCAGATAGGAATCCAGCGCCAGCGGCTCGATGCCGTTCTCGCGAATTTCGCGCAAGGAGAGCGAGCCGATGCGCTTGGAAAGCGCCTCGCCGCCGGCGCCGATCAGCAGCGGGAAATGCGCGAAGTGCGGGATCGCGGCACCGAGCGCCGCGAAGATTTCGATTTGCGCCGCGGTGTTGGTGACATGATCTTCGCCGCGGATGATGTGCGTGATCTTGAAATCGATATCGTCCACCACCGATGGCAGCGTGTAGAGGAAGCGGCCATCCTCGCGGATGAGCACGGGATCGGACAGATGCGCGGTGTCGATCTCAACATCGCCGCGCATCAGGTCGTGCCACTTCACTTTGCTCTGGCTGAGCTTGAAGCGCCAATGGGCTTTGCGGCCCTCGCCTTCCAGCCTGGCGCGATCTTCGGCGGTGAGTTTCAGCGCGGCGCGGTCATAGACCGGCGGCTTGTGCATCGCGATCTGCCGCTTGCGGCGGCGGTCCAGCTCGTCCGCGGTTTCATAGGCCGGATAAAGATGGCCGCTCGCCTTCAATGCTTCGGCGGCGCGCGCATGCGCATCGGCGCGTTCGATCTGGCGCGCGAAGATATCGTGCGTCATGCCGAGCCATGCGAGATCCTCCAGGATCGCCGCTTCATATTCCGGCTTGCTGCGCTCGGTGTCGGTATCGTCGATGCGCAGGAAGAACTTGCCGTGATGCTTCTTCGCGAACAACCAGTTCAGCATGGCCGTGCGCGCATTGCCGACGTGGAGTAAACCGGTAGGAGATGGTGCGAAGCGGACGATAGTTGTCACGAGGTCTTACGCCTGAATAACGCGGTGCCGGCCAAAATACTCAGCACTGCGACACAGAAAACGGAAACACAAAGGGCGACTGTATCGCGCCGAAAGATTGGAGAGATAGCGCCTATCGCTAGAAGCAACAAAATCGCACCCCTTAGGGCGACGAGCTGCAATCCGTAGGCTCTTTCCTGCATCGCGCTCATATATCACGCGCGTCCCGAAACGCATTCGTGATCGGATATCTACGATCTCTACCGAAATTCTTCCGCGTCAGCTTCACGCCCGGCGGGGCCTGGCGGCGTTTGTATTCGCTCACATAAAGAAGCTGTTCGACGCGCTTCACTGTGGCGGGATGATAGCCCTTGGCGCAGGTGGCTTCGAAGGTCATCTCGTTCTCGACGAGGCATTCGAGGATGCCGTCGAGGATGTCGTAAGGCGGGAGCGAATCCTGATCTTTCTGGTTGTCGCGCAACTCCGCGCTCGGCGGCTTGGTGATGATGCGTTCGGGGATCACGCGGGTCTTCGGCCCCAAGCCGATCGCAGACACATTCTCATTGCGCCAGTGGCACAGCTTGAACACGTCCGTCTTGTACACGTCCTTCAGCACATTGTAGCCGCCGCACATGTCGCCATAAAGCGTGGCGTAACCGACGCTCATTTCGCTCTTGTTGCCGGTGGTGAGCACCATCGGCCCGAACTTGTTTGAGATCGCCATCAGGATCACGCCGCGCGTGCGCGACTGAAGGTTCTCTTCCGTGGTATCGCTGTTCTTGCCGGTGAAGGTGGGCGCCAGCGCGGCGGTGAAGGCATCGACCGGGCCTTCGATCGGCACCGTTTCGTATTTCACGCCGAGCAGTTTGGCGCATTCTTCCGCATCGTCGAGCGAGTCCTGCGAGGTGTAGCGCGACGGCAGCATTACACAGCGCACTCTGGTCTCGCCCAGCGCGTCCACCGCGACGGCGGCGCTGATGGCGCTGTCGATGCCGCCGCTGAGGCCCAGCACCACGCCGGGGAAGCGGTTCTTGTTCACATAGTCGCGCAGGCCCAGCACCATCGCGTTGTAGATGGCGGTGAGGCGGTCTTCTTCCTTCTCGATCTCGCCCTTCGCGCAGACCCAGCCTTTATCGGTGCGCGACCAATCGGTGAGAACGATCTTCTCCTGCCAGCATGGCATGGCGAGCGCGAGCGACGCGTCGGCGTTGACGATCATCGAGCCGCCGTCGAACACCAGCTCGTCCTGCCCGCCGACCTGGTTGAGATAAGCGAGCGGCAAGCCGCTTTCCTTCACGCGCGCGACGATGAGATTGAGGCGCTCGTCCTCCTTGCCGGATTCATAGGGCGAGCCGTTCGGCACCAGCAGGATCTCCGCGCCGGTTTCGGCGAGGCATTCCACGACATCCGGCTTCCAGATGTCCTCGCACACCGGAACGCCGATGCGCACGCCGCGCACGTTCAACGGCCCCGGCATCGGGCCGGGAACGAACACGCGCTTCTCGTCGAACACGCCGTAGTTGGGCAGATCGGCCTTGAAGGTTTTCGCCTGAACCTTGCCGCCGTCCAGCAGCACGCAGGCATTATAGAGCTTGCCCTCTTCCACCCACGGCGCGCCGATCAGAACAGCGGGGCCGCCATCGGCGGTGTCCTTCGCGAATTTCTCGATGGCTTCGCGCGCGTCGTCCTGCAGCGCCGGTTTCAGCACGAGGTCTTCGGGCGGATAGCCGACGATATAAAGCTCGGGAAAGAGGATCAGGTCCGCGCCCACCTTGGCGGCCTCCGCGCGCGCGTCTTTCGCCCGGCGCAGATTGCCGGGAATGTCGCCCATCGTCGGGTTGAGCTGGGCGAGTGCGATGCGGAAACGGGTGGTCATGTGCGCTCTCTATAACCTTTCCTGTCATCCCGGAAGCCGAACGCAGTGAGGCTATCCGGGACCCATCGCGCAACCGGCACAATAGGTCCCGGCTCGGCGCGATGCGTTCGCATCGCTGGGCCGGGATGACAACGAGGAAGTGGGTTAAGCGTACAGCGCTTGTTGTTGCGCGCCGGCCTTCGGCGCGGTCGCCTGGTCGATCAGCAGCGCGGTTTCCAGCGCACGGCGCGCTTCTTCCGGGCGCACCAAAGCGGGCTTGCCCAGGCGCACCGCGTCCACGAACGCCGCGACGCTTTCGCCCAAGGGATCCATGATCTCCAGCGGCTTCAGCGCGTGGCCGGTGGTGTTCTTCACTTCGCGGGTGACGAAATCGATTTCCACCACGCCGTCCGCATAGACCGCGCGCATGCCGCGGCGGCGGATCGGCGAGATGCGGCTGGCCACGAACCTGGCCTGCGCGTGATTGTCGAATTGCACCTGCGCGGAAATCTCGTCGGGATGGCCGCCATGGGTGGCGCGGCCCCTGGCGTGAACGCCGGAAACACCGCCGGGGATCATGCGGTGAACGAGGTCGAGGTCGTGGATCATCAGGTCGAGCACGGCGGACACGTCTGCGCCGCGGCCCGTCCACGGGCCGGTGCGCCAGCACTCCACTTCCAGCGGCGCGTCATCGAAATCGAGCAGGCCGGTGCGCGCGAAAACATAGCGCTCCTGATGGCCCACGGTGAGAACGCGGTTCTTGATCTCGGCCAGCGCGATCAGCGCATCGGCTTCCTTCAGATCGGTCGCGATCGGCTTTTCAACGAGCACATGCGCACCGGCTTCCAGGAAGCCGCGCACGATCGGCGCATGGGTGACGGCGGGCGAGCAAACGGAAACGATATCGACCTTGCCCAGCAGATCGCGCCAGTCGGCGACGGCGGTGACGCCATGAGCGGCTTGCGACGCGCGGCGCGCATCGGCCGACGGATCGGCAATGGCGGTGAGCTGCACACCCGGCAGCTTGGAATATTTCGAAGCGTGATGGCGGCCGAACGCGCCCTGCCCGACGACGGCGGCGCGGAGAAGACCGGCTTCCTGCTGTGGTGCCTGAAACAAGGGGAATCCTTGGGTAAAACCAATGTCTAGAAGCCATGCCGCAGGGGCCGCGGGCCACCAACATAATGTTTCGTCTTGTTACACCCCCCCTTCCTGCTAGGGTTCTCCCCGCAAAAACCCAAGAAAACCCTGAAAAAGGAAGCACCATGAGCAATCAGACGAACCGCGAAATTCTGTTCAAATCCCGCCCCGCCGGCATGCCCTCCGCGGCCAATTTCGAGCTGGTCGAGCGGCCCGTCCCCACCCCCGGCCCAGGGGAGGTTCTGGTCCGCAACAGCTACATGTCCGTGGATCCATACATGCGCGGCCGCATGACCGACCGCGCCAGCTATGTGGACGGCTTCAAGATCGGCGAAGTGCTGTCGGGCGGCGCCGTGGGCCAGGTGGTCGCCTCCAACAATCCCAAGTTCAAGGTGGGCGACCATGTCAGCCACTTCGGCGGCTGGCGCGAGTGGTACGTCTCCACCGGCGCGGACTTCCAGCCGGCCGATCCGAAGATCGTTCCCCTCTCCGCTTACCTCGGCACCTTCGGCATGCCGGGGCTCACCGCTTATGCCGGGCTGCTGAAGGTCGGCGAATTGAAGGACGGAGAAACGGTGTTCGTCTCCGCCGCTTCGGGTGCGGTGGGCGCGGTGGTGTGCCAGATCGCGAAAGCCAAAGGCTGCACGGTGATCGGCACCGCCGGTTCGGACGCGAAATGCAAATGGCTGAAAGACGTGGCGAAGGTGGATCACGCCATCAATTACAAGACGGCGGGCGATCTCACCGATGCGGTGCGCAAGGCCGCGCCCAAGGGCATCGACGTCTATTTCGACAATGTCGGCGGCGATCATCTGGACGCCGCGCTGGCCAACATGAAACTCAACGGGCGCATTCCGGTTTGCGGCATGATCGCGCAATACAACGCGACGACGCCGCCGCCCGGCCCGCGCAACATCATCATGGTGGTGCCGCTGCGCCTGACGATCAAAGGTTTCATCGTGTCCGACTACGGCAACCTCGCGCCGCAATTCATCGCCGACATGGGCAAATGGGCCGCCGAGGGCAAGATGAAGTGGCAGGAAACGATCAAGGACGGAATCGAGAAAGCGCCGGAAGCCTTCATCGGCCTCTTCAGCGGCGACAACAGCGGCAAGATGGTCGTGCGCGTGGGCCCGGACAAGGCGGTGTGAGAATCTCCTCCCCCGTTTACGGGCGATTATGCACTTGTTGACTTGTTAGGTCCGGCATCCTATATTCCTCCTTGAAACGAGGGATTGGGCAGATGGCCAAGGCAATTCACCAGATGACGGTCGGGCAATGGGAGCGGGCTTTCCCAACCGATGACGCTTGCAAGGCTTATCTGGTCGCGAACCGCTGGCCGAAGGGTGTTGTCTGCCCGCGTTGCGGAAACGCAGAGGTAGGCGAACACGGCACCAAGACCTTCCATTGGCAGTGCTACGCCTGCTCCGACAAAGGCACGTCCTACCGCTTCTCTGTGCTTGTCGGGACTATTTTCGAGAACACGAAATATCCCATGCGCGAATGGTTCCGCGTGATCCACATGATGCTCACCAGCAAGAAGGGCGTGAGCGCCTTGGAAATCCATCGCGTGATCGGCACAGGCAGCTACCGCACCGCATGGAGCATGTGCCACCGCATCCGCGCCGCGCTGATCGACAAGAATTTCCGCAAGCTGATGGGCATTGTCGAAGTCGATGAAACCTACATCGGCGGCAAGAACAAGAACCGCCATTGGGACAAAAAAACCGCTGGCATCGGCGGAACCGAGCCGGACAAGTTCATCGTGATCGGCGCGGCCCAACGCAAAGGAAGCGTGGTCGCCCGCGTGATCGAAAACACAAAGACAGAAACCTTTGAGCAATTCGTCCGCGAAGTCGTTTCGACGGACGTTAGCTTGCTCAACACCGATGAACATTCCGGCTACCGCCGACTCTCGCCCGAATATCCGCACCACGCCGTCCGCCATCAGGCAAAGAACTACGTTGTCGGCGCTATCCACACGAACACGATTGAAGGCTTCTGGAGCCTGATTAAGCGTGGTGTTTTTGGCACCTATCACAAGGTCAGCCGCAAATATCTTCCGCTGTATGTGGCCGAATTCCAGTTCCGGTATAACAACCGCGATAACGCCGATATTTTCGGCGAGGCCGTTCGCGGATGCTGAGATGGTCTCAAAAACATCCATGGCTAATTTCGCTCACGGTGATTGTGGCGCTGTTGGTGCTTCTGTTTTTCGGCTCGCTGTTTATCCAACTCACGGGCAATCTTTGCGAATACAGCGAACAGGCACACAAAACCGAGTGCGCCAACCATCATATCGGTCCATTCGCGCTGCTTTGGATCATCGAAATTATAGATAGCCACAATGGTTTTGTGACTGCCATTGCTACCCTGGTAATGGCGGGATTCACTGGCACCTTGTGGCGCGCTACCATTGAGCAAGGAAGGTTGACGGAGAGGGCTATAAAGGTCTCTGAGAAGCAGATTGCCTTGAGCGAAGCCCAGACGGACATCCTCGCCAAACAAAAAGAAATCTCTCGGCTTCAATATTTTGCCGAACATCGTCCACGGTTGATACTGAGAGACGTCTTTTTCTCCAGCCCAAACAACTGGGATAAGCTGACGTTTGAATTGTCCAATATCGGCGGCAGTGAGGCGAAAATCATCGGAGGTTTTATCGAAATAGGTTTCATAACCGACGAGAGACAGTTCAAAGACACGGCTGGGCGCGATCTGGGGCGGACGAGCGGTGCCGTTCTCGGGGCCGGAGAACTGAGGCAATTCGATAAAGATGTCCCTACCGAAATTCGGGACTACTGTGCGCTTGAAGAGGGGTTCTATGGCCGCTTCCCAGATGCCCGGCGCATTGTCACTGATGACGCCCGCTCCACGCCAAGCGGGACTCTCTATTTTTTGGGGGCTGTAACCTACGTTGATGGACGAGGGGAAGAGTTCGGCATAACCAGATTGAGTGTGTTCAGACGTGAATGGAAAAGCAGCGGCTTTGAGCGGACAGAAAACCCCGATCACGAATATGCAGATTAGAGCGAGAACGGCCTGTCGCAGCCACCGATAGGACCGTTTGCCTTCCAAGTCAACAAGTGCATAATCGCCCGTTTACGGGGGAGGTGCTGAAATGAGCGAAGCGAATGAAGCGGAGGGGGCAAGTCTCTCTCCGCTTTTTTCTTGGAGCGGAGCACGCCCCCTCCACCGCTTCGCGGTCCCCCTCCCCCGTAAACGGGGGAGGAAAATCAGGCTTCCGGCCCGAGCGACAGCAGATCCGTCACGGCGGCGACGATCAGATAGGCCAGCATCAACGGGCCCAGGCCGATGAGCAGTTCGCCCGGAACTTCGACGAGCATGTCGCAGGGCATAAGCGGGAAGATCGAGCCGAGCAGCAGAAATTGAATTGCGATCACCGCGAAAATGCCGAGCAGCAGCGTGAGGCTTGCGGGGCCGATCGTGCCGGGCCGTTGCTGCCGCTCCAGCCGCACGATGCCCGCGGCGAGGCGCACGCGCGAGAGCGCGGAGCCCAGAAAAACAATGGCGAGAAGCCACGACAATGCCGAGGCCGTAACGCGCCCGCCATCCAGTGTGCAGGCGTCGAGGCGGTATTCCAGCGCGCGCTGGCCGGGAATGGCGAAATGCACCGAAGCTTCCAGCGCGCTGAGAACGCTGCTCGACACATGCTGCGGCAGATAAGACGTCTGCACGATGAAGATGACGATCGCGAAGGCAATGAAGACCAGGCCGTTGAAGCCCGGCATCCAGTGATCGGGCTTCAGCCGCGCGCGGAAAGACCCGTTGACGCCGGAAACGCCGTAGCCGGCGATGAACAGAAGCCCCATGGCGCCGAACAGCAGCACGCACACCGCGATGGGGCCGGCAAATTGCTGGAACGGCGCATCGGCGGCCAGAAGCTGCCTGGCCTCATAGGCGCCCGCGAACACGCAGAACACAACCCAAGCCTTCGCGAGCAACCGCGCCGCGCCCATGAACTATCCTTCCCCTTCGGACGTTTCGTAGCTCAGGCGCTTTGCGCGAGCCCCGCGCCCTTCATGCGTTCGGCCCTCAGGCTGTCAGCCATCAGGAAAGCAAGCTCCAGCGACTGGCTGGCATTGAGGCGCGGATCGCAGCGCGTGTCGTAACGGCTGGCCAGATCGCTTTCGGAAATCGCCTGCGCGCCGCCAAGGCACTCGGTCACGTCCTGCCCGGTCATTTCGAAATGCACGCCGCCGGCATGGGTGCCTTCGGCGCGGTGAACTTCAAAGAAGCTCTTCACTTCCTTGATGACGCGCTCGACATGGCGCGTCTTGAAGCCGTTGTTCGATTTCACCGTGTTGCCGTGCATCGGATCGGACGACCACACGACATTGGCGCCTTCCTTCTGCACCGCGCGGATGAGGCGCGGCAGCTTTTCGCCCACCTTGTCCGCGCCGAAACGGCAGATCAGCGTGAGGCGGCCGGCTTCGTTCTTCGGGTTGAGCACGGCGATCAGCTTGATGAGATCGTCTTCGCTCATCGACGGGCCGCATTTGAGGCCGATGGGGTTTTTCACGCCGCGGCAGAATTCCACATGCGCGCCGTCCGGCTGGCGCGTGCGGTCGCCGATCCAGATCATGTGCGCGCTGGTGGCGTAATGATCCTTGGTGATCGAGTCCTGACGCGTGAGGGCTTCCTCGTAAGGAAGCAGCAGCGCTTCATGGCTGAAATAGAAATCGACGCGGCTGGTCTGCTGCTTCACCGCATTGGCGAGCGAGAAGGTGCGCAGGAAATCGACGCCCTCGTCGATCTTGTCCACCACCTCGTTGTAGCGGCGCTCCAGATCGGGATGGTTATGATCGAGGAACCAATGGCGCGCGCGGGACAGATCCGCATAACCGCCCGTCGCGAACGCGCGCACCAGATTGGCGGTGGACGCCGCCTGGAAATAGGCGCTCAGCATACGCTGCGGATCGGGCACGCGCGCTTGCGCCGTGAATTCCTCGCCGTTGATGATGTCGCCGCGATAGGACGGCAGCACGACATCGCCCTGCTTCTCATTGTCGTCGCTGCGCGGCTTGGCGAACTGGCCGGCGATGCGGCCGACTTTCACCACCGGCACATCCGCCGCGAAGGTCAGCACCGTCGCCATGCTCAGGAACACGCAGAACGCATCGCGGATGTTGTTGGCGGAGAATTCGGCGAAGCTTTCCGCGCAATCGCCGCCCTGCAGCAGGAACGCCTTGCCCTGGGAGACCTGCGCCAGGGCTGCAGTCAGATTGCGCGCCTCGCCGGCAAAAACCAGCGGTGGCAGGGTCTTTAGACGCTTCTCAACCGCCGCCAATGCCGCAGGGTCCGGATAGGCCGGGACCTGAACAATGGGCTTTTTCCGCCAGCTATCTGGGCTCCAAATCTGGGCCACGGCATGCACCTTTTCCTGTCTGCCTGTGGATATACGCGGCAGGGGGCCGCTTTGCCAGTGCGGCGGAAGGGCGTGGTGAACGGGCGGTTCAGGCGCGCTTGGCGCGCATCGGCTTGAGAAGCGACTCCGCCGGGATGTGCCATTCGCGATGCAAACGCCAAGCCTGCTCCATCGTGAGGGGACGTTTGCCCCGCAGGATCTCCGACGCACGCGAACGCGAGCCGACAAGCTCTGCGAGATCGGATTGGCGATAGCCCGTCTGCTCCATGCGAAAGCGGATGGCATCGAGCGGCCCAGGCGGCGCGATCGGCCAATGCTTCTCTTCGTAAGCTTCGATCAAGGTGGACAGCACATCGAAACGGGCGGCTTCCGGTGAACCGCGTTTGGGAGCCTTATCGAAATAGGGTTCGATCTCTTTCAGGGCCCAATCGTAATCGGCCTCGGTTTTGATAGGCCGAACATCCATCTTTTTCGCGGCCTTGGTCATCGCACATACTCCGCTTTAATCCGGTCGTATTCCTTGTGCGTGCCGACAAACTTAATCAGCACGCGTTTATACGGATAAGAAACGTGGACGACGATCCGGTACTTGTTGCCGCCGATGTCGAACACGATCCGATTATCGCGCAGGAAATCCACTGTCGCACCGAAGGCCGCCTTCGCGTCAGCCGGACTTTTCCATTCCGCCTTCCCGACCGCCGCGTGCCAGCTCCGCAGCAGACCCTCCGCCTGCGGATGCTTTTTCCAGAACAGCTTCAGCGTCCGCTTGGCGATGACCTGCATCGCAAATGCCTAGCACGTTCCATATTTGGGAACAAGAGCCTCAGGGCTTGGAGTAGCTCTTCGTCCGCATCGTCACCAGTTCTTCAGCGGCGGTGGGATGCAAGGCGATTGCGGCATCGAAATTCTCCTTGGTCGCCCCCATCTTCAGCGCGACGGTCGCCATCTGGATGATCTCCGCGGCGTCGAAACCGAAGATGTGGCAGCCCAGAACCTTGTTCGTTTTCGCATCCACGACGAGCTTGAAACGCGCGCGCGTGTTGCGGCCCGACAGCGTGTGCTTCAGCGGACGGAAGGTGGATTGATAGACGTCGATGGCGTAGCCCTGCTCCAGCGCTTTGGTTTCGGTGAGGCCGACGGTCGCGATTTCCGGGCGGCTGAACACCGCGGTCGGCACCAGATGATGATCGACCGGTGTGGGTTTGCCTTCAAAGACCGTCTTCACAAAGCACATCGCTTCATGGATCGCGACGGGCGTCAGTTGCAAACGGTCGGTCACGTCGCCGATGGCGTAGATATGATCGACATTGGTCTTTGAATAATCATCGACGGCCACGGCTTCGTGCTTGCCGAGTTTCACGCCCGCCTTATCCAGGCCAAGCCCGCGCGTGTTGGGATGGCGGCCGATGGCGAGCATCACCCGATCGGCTTCGATGACTTCGCCCTTGCCGGTAAACGCGAAAACCTCATCGCCCTTCCTGTCCACGCGCGTGAGCGTGCGCCCGGCGACGCAACGGATGCCGCTGGTGTGCATCTCCGCCATCAGGCAATCGCGAATGTCTTCATCGAAGCCGCGCAGCACCTTGTCGGCGCGGAAAACCAGCGTGACATCGCAGCCGAGGCCATGGAAGATATGCGCGAACTCCACGCCGATGTAGCCGCCGCCGGCGATGACGATGCGGCGCGGCAGCTTCTCCAGATAGAACGCTTCGTTGGAGGTGATGCAGTTCGCGGAACCTTCGATCTGGCTCGCCTCATGCGAGGGGTGGCCGCCGGTGGCGATAAGAAAGCGTTCCGCCGTGATCTTCTTGCCGCTCTTCTTGAGCACGACGGTATGCGGATCGAGGAATTCGGCGCGCTCATCGAAAATTTCCACGCCAGCCTTCTTGACGTTCGCGACGTACATGTCCGAAAGCCGCGCGATCTCCTTGTCCTTGTTGGCGACGAGCGTCTTCCAGTCGAAATGTCTTTCCGGAACCGTCCAGCCGAATCCGGCGGCATCCTCGAAATCCTCGCCATACTGGCTGGCATAGACGAACAGCTTCTTGGGAATACAGCCGCGGATCACGCAGGTTCCGCCAAACTGATATTCCTCGGCGATGCCGACCTTCCTGCCCGCCAGCGCCGCCATGCGGCTGGCGCGCACCCCGCCGGAACCGCCGCCGATGACGAAAAGATCGTAGTCGTATGCCGCCATGTCAGACTCGCTTGCGTAAAACCATGCGGGCGCGGTTCTATCACGGGATGGATGGGTGGCGGCAAATTGGCGGAAAGGTCTTGGCGGCTTTCGCGCTGGGCGTGCTGCTCTGCGGCTGCTCCTCTTACGACAATCCCTATTATGTGCATTCGGTGTGGCGGCCCGCGGACGCATCGGACAGCCGCGCGGATGTGTATTTCCTCACCGACCGCAAGCCGAACCCCAACTGGCTGCCGGACAAGTTCGACCGCGTGCGCGGCGACGCATCCTGCGGCGTGATACAGGCTGCGCTTCCGCCGGCCCGGCGGCCCGGCGGCGAAGCGCGGTTCGCGCATGAAACAGGCCGCGCGGCGATCGCCTGCGGCAAGGACCTCGACGCCTTCACGGCGCGCATCGCCGCCGCGGCGCATGCGCGGCAGTGCAATTCCGTCCTGATCTATGTCCATGGCTTCAACACCGGCTTCGAGACGGCGATCCTGCGCGCGGCGCAACTGGGCAACGATACGCAATGGGCTTGCGCCATCGCGGCCTTTAGCTGGAACAGCGCCGGACGGCGCGACAGCCGCAGTTACGACGCCGACCGCGCCGCCGCCGCCGCCGCCGAGCCGCTGTTCGCGGAATTTCTGCGCGCGCTTCATGCAAAGGGAGTGCGCGCCAACATCATCGCGCACAGCATGGGAACGCGGCTGGTGCTGGATGCGATGGTGCACGATCGGGGCGCGGATGCCGATGAAGTGATCTTCGCAGCGCCCGATATCGGCGCGAACACGTTCTCGAAGCTTGTCGATTCCGCGTGGCTGCATTTCCGGCGGCTGACGATCTATGTCTCCAGCGACGATGTGGCGCTGGCGGTTTCGCCGCGGCTCAATCACGGCGCCGCGCGGCTCGGGCGCGTACCGGGCGATGTGCGCGGCATTCACAGCATCGACGTGATCGACGCGAGCGACGCGCCGGCAGACATCCTGGGGCACGGCTATTACGGATTGTCTTACGAAATGCTGGCGGACATGCGCCTCGCGCTGGCCGGGCTGACCGCGGAACAGCGGCTTGCGCCGTACCAGTCTCAGCCGCCCACGCTCGAACGGGCGGATGACGGAACCTACAAGCTCGCCGTGCGCTGGCAACGCGCGCCGGACATCTTCACCCGCTTCCTGCGCTGGCTGGCGGCGTCTATCGCCGGGTGATGACGTCCGCGCCCTTGGGTCCGGCGATGACGAGCGCGCTGGCGATGCCGATGAACAAGCCATGCTCGACGACACCGGTGATGCCATCCAGCGCCGCGGCGAGCTTCGGCGCATTCTGGATCGCGCCGAACGCGCAATCGAAAACGATATTGCCACTGTCGGTCTTGAACGGTTCGCCGTCCTTCTCGCGCAGCGTGACCGCCACATCGCCATAGCCGAGCTTCGCGAACGCCGCGCGCATGCGGCCGAGCGTGGTGGATTTGCCGTAAGGGATAACCTCCACCGGCAGCGGGAATTTGCCGAGTCGGCGCACCAGCTTGGATTTGTCCGCGATCACAACCATGCGCTTCGACGAAATCGCGACGATCTTCTCGCGCAGATGCGCCCCGCCGCCGCCCTTGATGAGATTGAGCGAACGATCCGTTTCGTCCGCGCCGTCGATGGTGAGGTCGAGCGGCGCAAGCTGTTCCAGAGAGCCAAGCGGGATGGAAAGTTCGCGGCACCGCTGCGCCGTGCGTTCGGAGGTCGGAACGCCCATGATATTGAGGCCACCGCGCACCTTGGGCGCCAGAACTTCGAGGAACGCTTCGGCGGTGGAGCCCGTCCCGAGCCCCAGCTTCATGCCGTCTTCCACGAATTCCAGCGCCTTGATGGCGGCATCGCGTTTCAAGTCGGCGGCAGTTTTGCGAGTCATGCAAGTGACTGTAGCAGAGGCTTCGTCCGCGTCATCGGGCAATCACATATCGGCAACGAGAATTCCCAGCGCCCGCGCTGCTTTTGCCATCGGCTTGTCAAAGGTCGCAATGCCCGCGTTCAGGCGACGCGCCGCGGCGAGATGTATGGCATCCGGTGCTCGCAGCTTCAGCTCGAGTTGACGCAACATCGTTTGCGCTGTGGCAATGTCAGAGGAATGGATTTCGGCTGCGGCAGCATGCTGAGCGGCCCATCTATCGAAATTGGAAAGTGCCTCTTGGGCCTCGGTAACCGAAACACTTCCCGTTCGGATGCGGATTCCGATCGCCGATGCAAATTCCGCAGAAGCGAAATCGCTGACTATCAGCGTGTCCCGATGTGCGGCGAAAAAATCTTCTGTCTGACCGGCGAACGGATCGTTCACGAACAGAGGAACGATAACGCTGGTGTCGAGGTAGATACTCAGCGTTGCCAGTCCTCATCGCGCATCCGCGAAACAAGCGTGCCCGCGTCCTCCTTAGGCATTTTTCCGACGCGCCGTTTTCTGAGCCAGCCGAGATCGGCCGGCGTCATCGGCTTCGGCGCGGGCTTTGTCTCCACGCCCACGAGCTTCGCCACAGCTTTGCCGTGACGGGTAATGACGATCTCCTCGCCGTTCTCGGCACATTGCACGAGTTCGGAAAGTTTGTTTTTCAACTCTGCAATACTGTGCCGACCCATGCATAATTATGGCCATAATTATGGCCATAATTCAAGCCTTCTATTCCACCGTCACGCTCTTGGCCAGGTTGCGGGGCTGGTCCACGTCCGTGCCTTTGGCGACGGCGGTGTGGTAGGCGAGCATCTGCATCGGCAGCGAATAGACCAAGGGCGCGATCAACTCGTCCGTCTCCGGCACCTCGATGGTGGCCCAGGCCTGCTGCCCGGCGGCGGAGATTCCGCGCGCGTCGGAGATCAGCACCACCTTGCCGCCGCGCGCCATGCTCTCCTGCATGTTGGAGATCGTCTTCTCGAACACCGCGTCGTGCGGCGCCATGACGATGATCGGCACGTTCTCGTC
>JAFECP010000017.1:30683-30862 GCA_018242105.1 Pseudomonadota bacterium | reverse complement strand
TAGGAGATTTCCTTCAGCTTCAGCGCGCCTTCCATGGCCAGCGGATAGTTCACGCCGCGGCCGAGATAGAGCACATCGCGCGCCTTCGCCAATTCGGCGCCCAGCGCCTTCACCTTCGCGTCTTGCTTGGCGAATTCCACCATGTGGCGCGGCGTTTCCAGCAGCGAGGCGCAAAGCTT
>JAFECP010000017.1:28605-30627 GCA_018242105.1 Pseudomonadota bacterium | reverse complement strand
GAAAGTGGGCAGCACGACATCGGCCTCGCGCGCGATGGAACTTTCCGTCACATTCACAACGGCGATGGCCGTCTGGCCTTGCGCCTTGGCATCGCGCAGCGCCGCCAGCGTGTCCGCGGTTTCGCCCGACTGGGAAATGAAGAGCGCCACGCCATCCTTCGGATAAACCGGATCGCGATAGCGCAGCTCGGAGGCGACATCGACCTCGACGCCCAGCCGCGCGAATTTCTCGAACCAGTATTTGCCGACCAGCGCTGCGTAATAGGAAGTGCCGCAGGCAGAGATCATCAGGCGCGAGGCTTTGGCCAGCGCGTCCATCGCGCCTTCTTCGCGCAGTGAAACCACCGGACCCGTCGCGTCTATATAATGCGCGAGCGTGTGGCCCACGACTTCCGGCTGCTCGTGGATTTCCTTGGCCATGAAGTGGTTGAAGCCGGCCTTGTCCACCAGACCCGCCGTCGCGGAGGTGAGCTTGATCTCGCGGTTCGCGGGCTGGCCGCTCTCGTTATAGATGCGCACGTCGGGGCCGCGCAGAACCGCCACATCGCCATCTTCCAGATAGGACACCCGATTGGTGAAAGGCGCGAGCGCGAACGCGTCGGAGCCGAGATAGGCTTCCTTTTCGGAATAGCCGACGGCGAGCGGGCTGCCCTTGCGCGCGCCGATGACAAGGCCTTCCTCGCCGTTGAAGATCATGGCGAGCGCATAGGCGCCGGTAAGGCGGCGCACGGCCTGCTTCGCCGCCTCTTCGGGCGGCAGGCCGCCGTCGAGATAATCGGTGACCAGATGCACCGCGACTTCGGTGTCGGTTTCCGAGCTGAACTTGTGCCCTTTCTTCAAAAGCTCGTCGCGCAGCTCGCGGAAGTTTTCGATGATGCCGTTATGCACCAGCGCCACGCGCGCGGAAGCGTGCGGATGCGCATTGGTCTCGGTCGGCGCGCCATGCGTGGCCCAGCGCGTATGGCCGATGCCGGTGCGGCCGGACAGCGGATGCTTCGCCAGCGTTTCGGCCAGCTTGTTCAGCTTGCCCGGCGCGCGGCGGCGTTCGATGTGGCCGCCCGCCAGCGTGGCGATGCCCGCGGAATCATAGCCGCGATATTCCAGGCGGCGCAGCGCTTCAAGAATAAGAGGGGCCGCGTCTTCGCGCCCCGCAATACCGACGATCCCGCACATGGTTCGAACCTCTATACTCTTTCATCCTTCGACAAGCTCAGGATGAGGACTGAGCTTAAACCTCCTCATGGCGAGCCTGTCGAGCCACGGCAAGCTCATCCTTCGACAAGCTCAGGATGAGGATTCAATGCAACCTCCTCATGGTGAGCTTGTCGAACCATGAGAGACACAATCTCATTTCTTCCCAGCAGCCTTTTCGGCCCGTTTGCGGGCGCGGAATTTCTCCGCCCAGCCCGCGATCTGTTTCTGCTCGCCGCGCGCAACGGCAAGAGCGTTGGCCTCCACGTCTTTGGTGATGACAGAACCGGCGGCCGTGATCACGCCATCGCCGATCTTCACCGGCGCGACCAGCGCCGTGTCCGAGCCGATGAATGCGCCCGCGCCGATGTCAGTGAAATGCTTGTCGAAGCCGTCATAGTTGCAGGTGATGGTGCCCGCGCCAATATTGGCGCCCACGCCGACGCGCGCATCGCCGATATAGGTCAGGTGATTGGCCTTCGCGCCTTTTTCGATACGCGCCTTCTTCACCTCGACGAAATTGCCGATATGCACATCCTCTTCCAGCACCGCGCCGGGGCGCAGGCGTGCATAAGGACCGACCAGCGCGCCCTTGCCGACCTCCGCGCCTTCCAGATGCGAATGGGATTTGATCTGCGCGCCGGCGCGCACCGTGACGCCCGGACCGAACACGACATAGGGGCCGATCTGCGCATCCGCCTCGATCGCCGTGTCATGCGAAAGATAAACTGTTTCCGGCGCGATCATGCCGACGCCGTCGTTCAACAGCCGGGCGCGCAACCGCTCCTGCATCGCCGCCTCGCAGGCCGCGAGTTCGCCGCGGGAGTTCAC
>JAFECP010000017.1:0-28491 GCA_018242105.1 Pseudomonadota bacterium | reverse complement strand
TCCGCCGCCATGATCCCGGCGTTGCAAAGTTTCACGGCGCGCTGATGTTCGTCGGCGTCCTTGTATTCGACGATGCGGTAGAGGAATCCGTCATTCACGATCACGCGGCCATAGGCCTTGCTCTCGGAATGGAAGGCCACGATCGCCATGCCCGCCTGTTCGCGCGCCGCGAAGGATTCTTCGAATGTCTTTGCCGTCACCAGCGGCATGTCACCGTAAGAGACGATGAGCACGCCGGAGAAATCCTTCAGCACAGGCGCGGCGCAGGCCGCGGCATGGCCGGTGCCAAGCTGCTTGTCCTGGATGGCGCTTTCCGCGCCCATGCTTTTTGCGAACGCGCGGACCTCTTCGGCGCCCGGCGCGGTGACAACGACGATGCGCGTGATCCCGGCGCCCTTCATCGCGGCGATGACGTGACCCAGCATCGGCAGATGCGCGACCTCGTGCATCACCTTGGGCTTGGCGGATTTCATCCGCGTCCCCTGACCTGCTGCCAGAATGATTCCCGCCTTCGCGGTCATGGGTTGTCCATCGATGGAGATACGGCGCCGTGTTTTGCGATAACCCGCGCACAAATCAAGGGAAAATGACGATTTGCAACATTATGTTGCGCGAACCGTTCTCCGCCGGTTAACGAAGGCCATGGCATCCCCTTCCCTGCCCGCCCTGATCTTCGACCTGGACGGTACGCTGGTCGATACCGCACCCGACCTGCTGGGCGCGATGAACGCGGTCCTGGTCCGGCAAGGCCGCGGCACGGTGGATCCCCAAACGCTGCGCCACATGGTGGGCTTCGGCGCGGCGTCGCTGATACGCCAGGCCATGGCGGCGACCGGCGAACCCGCCGCAGAGGAGCGCCTGCCCGAACTAGTGAGTCATTTTGTGGCGCATTACAGCGCGCATATTGCCGATGCTTCGGCGCCATTTCCCGGCGTTATCGACACGCTGACGATGCTGAAGACGCAAGGCATTCCGATGGGCGTGCTCACCAACAAGCCGCACGAACTGGCGCTGCCGCTTCTGGATGCGCTCGGCCTGAGCAGGTTCTTCGGTGCAATCCATGGCGCAGGGCGCTTTTCTTATGTAAAGCCCGACCCGCGCGTCTTTCATCATGTGGTCGAGGAATTGGCCGGTGACCCGAACGCGCCCGCGTTAATGATCGGCGACAGCACCACGGATGCGAAAACCGCGCGCGCCGCGAATGTGCCGGTGATCCTGCTGTCTTATGGCTACACGCCCGAGCCTGTGGAAACGCTGGGCGCGGATGCGGTGACCGGCGACTTTCGCGATATTCCCGCGCTCGCGCGCAAGCTGGCGAAAATCTGACGTACGATATTCGCCTGCTGCGGCATGGAAACAGATCGAACGCGCCGCGAAACCTGATAGGGTGGGAACGCGAGCATAGTGTTGGCGTTTTTTATAGAGACCGCACGGTGTTTTTGCCGCATTTCAGACTTACGCATTTCTTTTACGGATCAGGTGGAGCGTCCCGATGGCAAGATTTGGAATAGATCGGGACACGATCATCGACACTGCGCTGCGCTGGCTTCCGGCGTTCGACCGGCTCCTCATGAAAAGCGCGGCGACAAAGGAATACGAAATCTTCCCGAATTCTCTTTTCCCCTGGACGGATTATCTGAAGGCGCAAACGCCCGTCATCCGCGCCGAAGCCGAAGCCTTGCTGCAGGATCGCATGTCGGTGCCGTCGGTGCGCGAGATTTCGCCCGACCACGCCAAGATCGCGGTAGACGAGAAATGGCGCTCGTTTTTCCTCTGGGGCTATGGCGTGAAGATCACCGCGAACTGCGCGAAGTGTCCCGAGACAGCAAAGATCCTGGAGAACATTCCCGGCCTGCTCACCGCTTTTTATTCGGTGATGCTCAAAGGCGCGCATGTGCCGCGCCACACCGGGCCGACGAAAGCGATCCTCACCACCCATCTTGGCCTCATCATTCCGCGCGAGCGCGAGAAGTGCCACATGCAGGTGGGCGAGAATAACAACGTCATCTGGAAAGAAGGCGAGATCACCATCTTCGACGATATGTTCCCGCATGAAGTGTGGAACGATACCGATGAAGACCGCATCATCCTCCTGATCCACATCAAGCGGCCGCTGAAATTCCCCGGCTCGACTTTGCGCGACCTGTTCTTCTCGATCCTGCGCGCCAGCCCCTTCGTGCGCGACGGCCTGCGCAATCTCGACGCCTGGAAACAGAAGAACGCCGTGATGGACAACGCCGCGCAGCCCGAACGCATGGCGGCGGAATAGGCGCGATCGATTCTCGCGCCGCAGCGCAGGCCGCTAATCTTCGAAGCCGACGAAAACCGCCGCGTCGTCAACCGATTTGCGGCGCGACACGACCGCATTCGCCGGAAAGCTGTCGTCCGGATAGCCCATGGCGATGCAGATCATGATGACCTGATCGTCCGGAATGCGCGCATATTCGCGCACCACCGGCGACTGCATGATCCCCTGGCTGTTGATCACGCAACCCAACCCGCGCGACCAGGCGGCGTTGACCAGCGCATTGGCGATGCCCCCGCAATCGAACGGCGCAATATCGCCGCCATGGATCGAACGATCGTAGGTGACGACCACCGACACCGGCGCGTCGAATTGCCGGAAGCCGCGCAGCACCCAGTCCTGACGCTTGGGTTTGTCGTGCCGCTCGATGCCCATGGCGGCGAAGAGTTGCTTAGCGATTTCGATCTGCCGTTCCCGGTGCGCCCCCGCATATTCGCCATGCCCGCGAAATTCCCGCGACGACGGAACGCCGGCAAGATTGCGCTCCGTGTTGCCCGCGCGGATGCGGTCGAGCGGCGCGCCCGAAACGACATAGAAGTTCCAGGGCTGCGTGTTGAGCGACGACGGCGCGCGCATCGCGATTTCGATGATTTCCCGGATCAGGGCTTTCGGCACCGGATCGGGCTTGTAACCGCGGATGCTGCGGCGGCCCAGGACAACGTCATCGAACTGCAAAGGCGAATCCTCAACGGTTTACCGGCGGCAATGCCGCAACCTTACCTTGACTTTTGCAGGAATAAACGGGGCTGCGCGGAAATGCATCCGTTCAGGAATTCCGCTGGTGTAACTACCAGTCGAGCCGGGGCGTGAGGCGGTGCAGCAGGACATTGAACCTGCGTTCGCCGGCGGGCCGCGCAGGGCGCAAAACCGCGCACGCCTTGCCGGCAGCACGGCAGGCCTCTTCAACCTGACCGGCATCCGCCAGCTTGCGCACGGTTTCCAGAAGCAAATCGGTCAGCGCGTCGGCAAGATCGCTTCCGGGCACGCCAGCCCCGGTCATTGGATTCCCATCTCCTTTTTCGCCTCTTCGTCGATCATGGAAGGATTCCAGGGCGGGTCGTAGGTGAGCTGGGTTTCGGTGGAGGTGACGCCGACGACGCTGTTCGCCGCGTCTTCGGAGGCCTGTTTCAGATAGCCCGTGGCCGGGCAGCCGCGCGTTGTCGTGGTCATCACGATGGAAACATGGCCTTCGGAATCCGCTTTCACGTCGTAAACAAGGCCCAGATCGACGATGTTGAGTCCGATTTCCGGGTCGATGACGCTGCGCAAAATGAACCGTACATGGTCACTCAGCGTTTGCGGATCGCTCGCCATCACGCCGCCTCCTGCGCGCCTTTGCGCACAAGCAGCCGGAAGGTCTTGCCGTCGCCGTCAAAATCGCCCTTCCAGCTATGGCCGCGCTTGGCGAGCTCGCGATAGAGAAACACCGGCTCGCGCTCCAGAAGCGCCTCGATCACTTCTCCCTGTTTCATTTTCTCGATCTCGGCCAGCGTGCGCACCATCGGTTCGGGCGGCTCCAATCCGCGATTGTCCAGGCTCTGCACCGGCTTCGGCCAGGGTCCGCGCGTATCGGGCGCCGTGGCGGCGGGCGCGGCGGTTTTCGCCGCGGTCTTGGTGAAGGTCACTTCCCAATCGCCGCCGCCGATTTCGCGCGCTTCATGCGTGAACCCCTGCGAACCCAGAACATGAAACAGCGGCTTGGGCTCGAACGTCGCCAGTAGGCGCAGCGACTGTCCGGCCGTCATGGCGCCGGTCCTCGCCATGATCTCGCCAAACGGTTCTCCGCCGGCGCGCAGCGTGGGCCGGACATCCAGTTCATATGTCGCCATTGTCAGTCTCCTTTTGAAGATGGGCTCGCCGCGCAAAACAAAAGGCGTGGCTTTTTCAGATCGGCGGGGAATTTGCCGGTGGCGTAATGCAGCCGCCGCGCGCGCACGGTTTCGAACAGAATTCCCGCGGTGCCGAGGACTTGCGCGGCCATTGCGGCGCGGAAAAGATAGTGCAGGCCGAAAGCCAGGGCCGCAGCGGCGGCCAGCACCGCGGCGAAATACAGAACGAACCAGCGGCGGCCGCGCGCTTCGTTGACAAGATCCTGCACGCGCGGCGCGGGCATCCTTCCCAGAATAGGGCCGAAGCTTTCCAGCCAGGTCAGGAACGGCACGATCTTGTAAAGCTGGCTGAGCACGAGCCCGCTCAGCCATCCGAAAACGAAAAGATAGATGGCGGCGATGACAAGAGCGTCGAAACGTCCGGCGCCCAACAGCGCCGCAATCGCAGCCGCGGAGATTCCAAACAGGATCAGCGCCATCGCCGCAGCCTGGCTGTTCAGTTCCAGCTTCTTGCGGCGGCGGCGGCGAAAAAGCGCAAGCACGTCATTCCCGTAAACGGCGAGCACCACGGCGCCCGCAACGAGGCCGGCGACAAGCGTGCCAGGCCCGAACGATCCGGCAATGGCGGCATAGCTTCCCGCGAACACCACAATCGCGAGCAGCGCGGCACCCGCCGCGAACACGAAGGTGCTGCTCTTGCGGTCAAGTTCCGGCGAGAGCATGAACATCGACAGAAGCCGGTAGCTCACGCCCATGGCCGTGAAGCTCAGCCAGCCCGCGAGGCCGATGAAAGCGTGGACCGGAACGGCGTTCGTCAACAGCGCCACGCCCCAGCCAGTGAAGATCGATCCGCTCAACGTCACCGCGAAGACGAGGCCCAAAAATATGGTTGCGATCAGACTCGCGAGGCCCGCGCCCGCGAACCGCGCAGGCAGGGCAAGCGGGCGGCCGCTCCAAAGCGTGCGCGCGAGAACGAAACCGGCCAGAAGAAATCCCGCCACCAGAAGCGCGCCGCCAATGGCGAGGCAGTGATGTTCCGCGAGAAGAGGATGATCGAGCGCGAAAAACCCGAACAGCAGGACAATCAGGCCGCCGGCGATGAGCGCAAGCGCCGGCAGGACAAGGTTGCCCGAAAGCAGCGGCTTGGCGATGAGGACCGGAACGAACTGAAAGAGCGCGCCGGTGAGCGCCAGACTCAGCCAGCCGATCGCCACCATGTGCACGACGATCAATGTGGCGGGCGCGCCGATCGCAACCGAGGGATAGCCGAAGCCCGCAGCCATCGCAGTTTCGGCGGCAAGCAAAAAACCGGCGGCAACGGTGAAATAACTCATCGTCCATCGCGATAACGTCACCGCCGGCATAGTTTGCCTCGCTTTGCCGGCGCGCTCACGGCACGCCGGCTTGTGCTTTTGTCAGGAGGCCTTGCGTCCAACCTGCACCCGCCACACCGCCGGACCGCGCTCGACATAGTCCCAGGAGAACTCTCCGGAATGTTCGGCTTCGATCTGGTAGTAGAGCGGCTTGGGATCGTGATCGTTGATGAGCGTGAATCCCTTTCCCGGCTGCAGCTTTCCGAGAACGTCGAAGATCAGCGCATGCCGTTGGGCGGGCGGATAGCTTCGAACGTCGAGATCAGCAAAAGCTTTATTCGGTGCGACTGTTTGCGTTGTCATGAACGGGATCTCCCTTTCGTGTTAAAACATGTATGTATTATACCTCTTTTTAGTCAAGCGGGACAGCCGCCGTCGCGACATTACGGCTCAGTCCAAGCGCGCGGTTTGAACAGGTTCTCGACCGGACGAGAATCCAGGCGAAGATCAAACGGGCGTGTGTGAATGCTCAAGCACCGGCTGCACATACGCAGCGCGCGGCAAGATCCGGAAACATCAAGTCCTTGGAAAATCTGGTGGGCGCGGCATGGATTGAACCTGTGACCCCTCCCGTGTGAAGGGAAGCACTTCGTTCGAGAAGTGTGGAGATCGTGGGCTTTTATAAAAACGCACGATAGAACGCCTGCCAAACAAGACGCGAACTCATTAGAACGTAGTTCTCACAACTCACCCCTTGCATTATAACCGATGGTGATATATCTATCGGTTATGGAACTGGCATTCGCGAAGGCCGCCATCAAAGCTTTGCGGGCCATGCAGCCGAAGCCTGCACAGGCGATGACGGCCAGACTGGCGGCGATTGCAGGCGACCCGATGGCGCTCCATCTCAATGTAAAGCCGCTCAAAGGCCGTAAAGACGCCTACCGGCTCAGGCAGGGTGACTGGCGGGCCATCTATGTTATCGACCGCAAAGCACAGCGGATGCACGTTCTGGACATCGACACACGCGGAGACATCTACAAATGAACCTGATCCCCAAGCCGCTCTCGAAGAGCAAGGATACTGTCACGCTTTCGCGCAAAAGCTGGGAAGCAATGGTCGAGGCCCTTGAAGACGCCAAGGATATCCGCACCGTGGACGCATTCCTCCGGCGTAAAGACAAGAGCGATGCCATGCCCGTTGCCTTCGTAAGCCGCCTTCTTACCGGCGAGCCCCCTGTGCGCGTCTATCGTGAATGGCGCGGCATGACGGCAACGGCCTTGTCGAAAGCAGCAGATGTGAAGCAACCCTATCTTTCTGCGATAGAAACCGGGGCCAAACCCGGCAGCGCTTCCGCGCTCAAGCGGATCGCAGGCGTTCTGAAAGTTGACCTCGAAGATCTGGTTTCGGAATAGAAAAGATGTCGCTGAAGCTCACGTGCGCAACCGTAGCAGCCGTTGTTGCCGTTTCCACACCGGCTCGCGCATGGGGACCCGAAGGTCACGCCATCATCGCGGCCGATCGCCTGACGCCTTCTGCTGCTCTTCAACAACGGAAAGAAAGTGTGGAATTCGCGTCTAAGTTATTGAATTCTATGGTGGGCGCGACAGGGATTGAACCTGTGACCCCTCCCGTGTGAAGGGAGTGCTCTCCCGCTGAGCTACGCGCCCCCGATGGGGAGGAGCCCTATAGGGCGGCGGCGCGGAGCCCGTCAAGCCGCCGCAATGCGCCAGACAATGGTTTCGCCAGAGCGTCCGGTCTCCAGCCGCAAAAAGCGGTTGTGTGCCGCCAACGCGCCTTCCCACAGCGCGTTCCAGGCGCGGAATGCTGCATCCGCATCGGGCAGTCCAACGCCGGCCATCAAGCGCCAGCCTCGTTGCATCACGGCGCCTTCGCGTATTTCGGCCTGCTCGCCTTGCGCCGCCGCCAGCGCACCCAGATAGCGCGCGAAATCTTCCGCGCTGTCACCGCGGATGCCAAGCATCGCGGCTGTCTCTTCGTGGAATTGCAATCCGATCAATCGCGCGGCCTTCGCGACGAGACGTTCGGCCTCCTCTGCGCCGAACAGTCCCTGCGTGGCAGGAAGCAGCGAGCGCACATATTCCATCGCGTAAGAGCGCTCGACTTTGCGCAGCCGTTCTTCGGGCCAGCTTGTGCTGTCCAGCTTCGGCGCGACGGCGGAATCGAAACACGGCATGTGTTCGCCCGGCACGAACCGCACACGTTCATCCGGTGCGATCTCGCGGTCATATTCGAAATAATAGCCTTCCAGGCCCGGATCGCCGTTGGGTGTTTGTCCTGTGCAGACAAAGCCAAGACGCGGATTGCCGAGGCTGACGCCGTTATGCCCGTGCCAGCCATGCAGCATGGCTTCGTTGACCTCGCGAGGAATTCCGCAGATCGCCGTACCCTGCCAGATCCAGCGCGGCGGTGGATATCGCACCCAGGCCTTGCGCTCGCTCTCCTGCACATATTCCGTCTTCACGCCGCCCAGCGCATTGGAGAAATAGTGATACTGCGCGCAAGCCACTGCATCGGGAAGCGTATCGAGGCCGAGCTTCCTGAGGCCCGGCAGAAATTTCTCCAGATGCTGGCGGCGAAAATGCGCGAACACGAATTTCCGCGCCGCTTCGGCGTCCTTATGCGCGACAAGCGTGAGCACCAGCCCCGTCATCAATGCGTTGTAGAGCCTGGCGATGGCCTTGTAGCCGGCGGTCCCGTCAGCCATCGCGCGCCTCGAAGCCCGGCAAGGTCCATCGCAGCGCAATCGCACCGGCGCGCAGGCCGAAGCCGCTGATAAACGCCGCGGCGCCCGAAACGAACGGATCGGCGCCAAACCAGCGCATCGTCACATAGACCGAAGCGGACAACAGCGCGGCCGTCACATAGATCTCACGGCGCAAAAGCACGGAAGGTTCGCTTGCGAAGATATCGCGCAGAATGCCGCCGAAGGTCGCCGTCATCACGCCCATGGCCACGGCGACGCCGGGCGCCACACCGTAAGCAAGCGCTTTGGCCGACCCGATGACGGCATAAACGGCAAGTCCCACGGCGTCGAACCAGTTAAGCGCCGCATAGCGCCATGGACGTTCGCCCACGACCCAGACCGCAATCGCCGCGCCGATGCAGACCAGCAGATAAGTGCCCGAATGCACCCAGAAGACCGGCGCGCCGATGAGAAGATCGCGCAGCGTGCCGCCGCCCGTGCCGGTGATGATGGAGAAGACAACAAAGGTGATGACATCATGCCGTTTGCGCGCCGCCGCGAGCGCGCCGGTGATCGCGAACACACCGACTCCAACATAGTCCAGCATGTGCAAAGGAATATGGATGTTCGTCCCGCCCATGCCGCATGGCTAATCCCGCGCGGCGATGGGCGCAAGATGCACGAAAGCCCGCCGTCAGGAGATAACGGCGGGCTTTCACGGAGGCATTCGACGATTACTGGTGCGTCGTCTGGCCTGGCGTGGTCACGCCAAAACCGGGACGCGCCAGGCGCGGATTGTCCGGATCGATATCTTCACGGGCCTGTTGTTCGGCTTCGCCGCGGCCTTCGTCCAGATCGGCGGGACCGCGTTCCCACATACCGTCGCGCATGTCGTGCTTCTTTTCTCTCTTCGTCATCTGAGAACCTCCTATGTGCTTCTGGAGATACAACGGCTGACGAGAGTCATAGTTCCACGGAACGAGCTTGCGCGAAAAGCGTTTATGCACCGATTTCCGCACGCAACCGCAGAAGCCCCAGCACCGCATGCAAAAACGGCGCAGGCACCTGCACACGGCCGGCGATTTCCGCGAGCACGCCGAGGATCGGCGCGATCTCCAGTTCGCGACGCGCCTCCCAATCGCGCAACATGGAAGTCTTGATGTCGCCAAGCTTGCGCGTGATCGCCATGCGGTCTTCGGCCGTGAGCGGAATGGGAAGGCCGATCTGCGTTCCGACCGCCTGCATCTCGATCATCATCGAGCGCACCAGCTCGCGCACATCCGGATCGGAAAGCATCTGCAACGTCGTTGCGCCAGTAAGAACGCTCAAGGGATTCATCGTCATATTGCCCCAAAGCTTCAACCAGATGTCGCGGCGGATATTGCCACTCGTTACGGTTAGCGGCGTGGCGAAAGCGGCGGCGAAATCCGCGAGCCGCGCCGATTTCGCGCCATCGGGCTCACCAAAGATCAGCTTGTCCTCGCCGTTCACTTCGACGATGCCTGGTTGCGGAGTCCATGCGCTGGCATGCACCACGCAGCCGATCACACGTTCCGGCGCAATCGCTTTACCGGTTTCGCCACCGGGATCGACGCTGGACAGCGCAAAGCCGGATTGCGGAACGCCCGGAACCTGAAAAAACCACCACGGAATTCCATTAACGGCGGGCACGACGATGGTGTCTTTGCCGCAAAGCGCTGTCACGCTGGGCGCAATCGCCGGAACGCTCTGCCCTTTCACCGCGATAATAACGGCATCCTGCGGACCCAACGCGACGGCATCGTCCGATGCGCGCAGACGATAAACCTGCTCCTTGCCTTTGCGGCGGACCGCCAGGCCGCTGGCGTTCAGTGCGGCGAGGGTTTCGCCCCGCGCCAACAGGCAGACATCGTTGCCCGCATCCGCAAGCAACCCTGCGATCCATCCGCCGATGGCGCCTGCACCGACGATACACGCCTTCATTTCGCCGCCTCCTTGCCGACCCAATCGGAGACTTCTTTCCATTGCGTCTCGCCGTCCAGATCGCGCAGCAGCATGTGATAGCCATTGTCGTCGCGATGCACTTCGGCGCGCGCGCCCAATTCCTTGATAACCGCTTCGGTCGGCTTGGCGGGAATAACCTGATCGTTCTTGCCATAGAGCAAGAGGATCGGCGGCGGATTGCGCAGATGCGGCGGCGCCTTGCGCGCCTGATCCATCAGATTGATGAGGCCATAGACCTGATCGGAGCGCGCCGAATGCTGATAGAGCGGATCGCGCGACAGCTTCTTCAACACCTCGATATTGTCGCAGGCGACGATGTGCAAACCGCCGCCGGAAACATGCATCGCCGGAAACACATGCGCCATGAACCACGCCGCCCAGCCATAATAGAATGGCATGTCGCTCCGCGACCAGACAGCGGGCGCAATCAGGATCGCGCCATCGATGTGCGGAGGCGTTTGCGCCGCGAGCGACGACAACACCACCGCGCCCCCCATGCTCTCGCCCAGCGCATAGACCGGCATATGGGGATACTTCGCGCGCGCCGCATCGACAAAATCGTTGAGGTCGGCGCGCATCGCATCCGCGCCAGCCCATACGCCGGGATTGGGTGCGGCGCCGAAGCCGCGCTGATCGTAAGCCAGGGTGGTGATGCCATGCTGCGCCCACCATGGCCCCGGCATGTCGAACGCTTCGGAATAATCGCTCATGCCATGCAGCGCGACGATGATGGCGCGCGGATGCGCGGCATCCCAATGGCGCAGCGGCAGATGCAGGCCGTCACGCGTGAGGAAATAACCGGTGGCGATGGCCGGCGTATCGGCGGCGAGGCCTTCGCGCGCGACTTCCGGGGCGCAGGCCGCCAGCAGGATCAATCCGCCAGCAAGCGCCGCACACGCCGCCGCAAATAGGGAAGTAGTTCGTCCGCGAACCATGGATTCTTTTTCAGCCAGCCCGTGTTGCGCCAGGAAGGATGCGGCATCGGAATATAACGCGGCGCATATTCCCGCCATGCCGCGACCGTCTCCGTCATATTCGATTTTTTTGCATCGCCCAAATGCCAGGCCTGCGCATAGGACCCAACGAGCAGGATGGTCTCGAATTGCGGCAAGGCATTGAACAGGCGCACACGCCAAGTGGCGGCGCATTCCCTGCGCGGCGGCAGATCGTGGCCGTTTTCGTCATAACCCGGAAAGCAGAACGCCATCGCGGCAAGCGCGATCTTGGATTCATCGTAGAACTGCTCGCGCGTCACGCCGAGCCATTCGCGCAGCCGGTCGCCGCTGGCGTCGTTGAACGAGATTCCCGTTTGATGAACTTTCAATCCCGGCGCCTGCGAGGCGATGCAGAGCTTGGCCGTCTTCGACACATGAAGAACCGGCCGCGGCTCCAGATAGGGCGCGCACAAGGTGCAGGCACGGATCTGCTTGACGAGCCGGTCGAGGTTTTCCGATTTCGTCACCGGAACATCTCGACATCTATACCGAGCGACGGCTTCGCCATTTCGCGATCGGAGGTCAGCACACCCGAGTGCAGATCGATGGCCAATGCGAGACAAAGTCTGTCACCCAACGAAAGATTCAGCCGGGGATGCGCTCTCCAGATCTGCGCGGCCACACGCGCATGCACGGCGGTCGTATCCACAAACGAAACGCCGAAACCTAGAAGTCCCGCGAAAAGATGCTCCGCATCCACGCCCTTCCGGTGTCCCACTGTAAGAACTTCGGCGAGATTTGCAGCAGCCATGAACGATTGCGACAGAACAGATCGAACTCGCTCGGCACCGGGTTCTTCAAGCGCTATGGCTAGCAAGGCAGAACTGTCGAGAACAATCACTTATCGAATTTCTTGGGAGTATCGGCGAATTCACGCGCTTCCCGCCGCGCCTCTTCACGTTTTTCCCGGATAAATTGTTCGACTGAATACTTGCCGCGCAATGGCTTGAACAATTCCTGCACTCTCTTTACCGCCGCATCGATCTCTTCCGGTGTTTTCGGGTTCTTGTATTCTGGCCGCGCCCCCGTTTGTTCTGCCAGGATGCGACGCACTTCTTCCTCTACGCTGCAGCCATGCTCCGCCGCGCGCAGGCGCAAGGCCTTATGGGTCTTTTCGTCCACGTTCCGGATGGTCAGCGTCGCCATAATACAATGCTAGCATTGCTAGCATTGCTGTCAATCGCCCCTAAGCAGGTTCCGGGCGATCACGATCTGCTGGATCTGCGAGGTGCCCTCGTAGAGGCGGAAGATGCGCACGTCGCGATAGAAACGCTCGATGCCGTAGTCGGCGACATAGCCGGCGCCACCGAAGATCTGCACCGCCTTGTCGGCCACGCGGCCAACCATCTCGCTCGCGAAATATTTGCAGCACGCCGCTTCCATCGAAACGGGCTCGCCGCGGTCGCGCTTCTTCGCGGTTTCCTGAACCATGCAGCGCGCGGCATAGGCTTCGGTCTTGCAATCGGCCAGCATGCCCTGAATGAGCTGGAACTCCGCGATCTTCTGGCCGAACTGCTCGCGTTCGCGCGCATAGTTTACCGCTTCGCGGATCAGGCGCTCCGCAACGCCCACGCAAACGGCGGAGATATGCAGCCGCCCGCGATCCAGCACCTGCATGGCAACCTTGAAGCCCTCGCCTTCCTTGCCGAGCCGCAGGCTTTCCGGCACACGCGCGTTCTCGAAGATCACGTCATGGATATGCGCGCCCTGCTGGCCCATCTTCTTTTCGGATTTTCCGATGCTGATGCCCGGCGTTTTCGCAGGAACGATGAAAGCGGAGATTCCGCCAGCGCCTTTCTTCGACGGATCGGTGCGCGCCAGCAGCGTGAACATGCCCGCGCGCGCGGCATTGGTGATGAAACGCTTGGTGCCGTTGACGACATAATCCTTGCCGTCATGGATGGCGGTGACTTTCACCGAGGCCGCGTCGCTGCCCGCGCCCGGCTCCGTCAGCGCGAAGCTCGCCACCATCTCGCCGCTCGCCAGCTTGGGCAGCCATTCGTTCTTCTGCGCATCGTTGCCGAACATCACGATGCCCTGGCTGCCGATGCCGACATTGGTGCCGATCACGGAGCGGAACGCGGGCGATGTCCGGCCCAGCTCGAAGCAGACAAGGACCTCTTCCTCCATGGTGAGGCCGAGGCCGCCATATTCGGCGGGGATGGAAAGTCCGAACAGGCCCAATTCCCGCATCTGCGCGATGATCGAATCCGGCACGCGGTCTTCTTCCGCCACCTTCGCTTCAATGGGCACGCACTCTTCGGCCACGAAACGGCGCACCGTTTCGATGAGCTGATCGCGCGTTTCGATGTCCAAAGCCATGGCATTCCCCGGTTTCTATGGCCGGAGTTTAGCCCATTTCGCGGCGTCAAAAGCTAGCGGAGAGTCTGGCCCGGCTGCATGGCATAAACGCCCACCACAAGGATGTGGTCGACCGTCTCGCCGTCGTCGCCCAGCGGCATGACGAGGCTTTCGTGGAACATGGAGCGGCCGTCGGCCTCGCGCACATACCAGCCGCTATAGGCGCAGGGAATGCGCTTCCGGTAGGCGTTGAAATAGACATTGTGAAGCGTGGAGCCGTAATCGGGCAGCACCAGATCGATCTGCGCCATCGTCATGCCTTGCAGCGAAGAGCCTTGCGCTTGCACGATGGCGTCGCCGACGATGCGCAGTTCGAATTCCTCGCCGGCGCCGATCACACGCACCAGAACGGTGTTGCGCAAAAGGGCGGACATCACCCGCGGCGACATATCCGAGCGCGAGGGCATCGGCCGCGAGCCGCGCGCATTCTCCCAAATGGCGAGCGCCTGCCGGACAAGCGGGTTTTCGATTTCGGGCAGCGCAATGCCGTGGCGGGGGCGCGATGGCTTTTCCGCCGGCTCCTCAACTGCCGCGATTTTGGTCTTCTGCATTGTTCGCCCAGGCCCGAGGTCTGCTAGGATCGGCGTAACAGGTTAATTTCACGGTAATACTGTAGCCGGTTGAAGCCATGCGCCTTTCTGTTCTCGATCAATCGCCGATCCGAAAGGATGGCAGCGCCGCCGATGCCGTGGCGGAAACCATTGCGCTGGCAAAGGCAGCCGAAACGCTCGGCTATCACCGCTATTGGCTGGCCGAACATCACAACACCGGGTCCTTCGCCGGCAGCGCGCCGGAAGTTCTGATCGCGCGCGTGGCGGCGGAAACCAAAACCATCCGCGTCGGCTCCGGCGGCGTCATGCTGACGCATTACAGCCCGCTGAAAGTGGCCGAGCAGTTTCGCATGCTGGAACTGCTCAATCCCGGCCGCATCGATCTGGGGATCGGGCGCGCGCCGGGGACCGACCAGCGCACAATGCAGGCGCTTGTCGCCGGCCGTGAAGGTTGGGGCATCGACGCCTTTCCCAGCCAGGTATTTCTGCTGAAACAGTTTCTGGACGATGCATCCGGCGGCGCGGTGTTACCGGAGGATCATCCTTATCGCGGCATCCGCGCCATGCCGCGCGGCGTCACACGGCCGGAAATGTGGATGCTGGGTTCGGGCATCCATAGCGCGGTCTATGCGGCGCAACTCGGCCTGCCCTTCAGCCACGCTTATTTCATCAGCCCCGAAGGCAGCATGGAGGCTGTCGCCGCCTATCGCGAACGCTTCAAGCCGAGCACATGGTGCGACAAGCCGGCGATCTCGATGGGCGTGGCGGCGCTGGCCGCGGAAACGGAAGAAGACGCGGCGCGCTTGTCCGCCAGCCGCAATCTCTGGGTCGTGCGGTTGCTGACGGGACGGCCGATCGCGTTCCCGTCGCCGGAAGAGTCGCTGGCCTATCCGTTCACCGAACAGGAACGGGCGTTGCTGAAGACGGTGGAAGCGCGCTCCATCGTCGGCACGCCGGATCGGGTGAAGGCAAGACTGGAATTGCTCGCCAGGCAGCATGGCGCGGAGGAGATGGTGATCGTCACCATTACCTATGATTATGAATCCCGCCTGCGGTCCTATGAACTGCTGGCCGAGGCATTTTCTTTAACGCCCTAGCTCTGTCATCCCGGCCAAGCGATGCGGACGCATCGCGCCGAGCCGGAACCCATTCGGACGTCTGCGCGATGGGTCCCGGATCGCTTCGCGTCCGGGATGACAATTCATGTTATGATGCCACCGGCAGCAATCCGATCATCGCGCCCGTAAGCCCGGATGCCATCGTGCCCGACAGCAACGCCCGCATGGCCAGCGGCACGATCTCATGCCGCCGCTCCGGCACCAGCCCGCTCACACCGGCAATCATGATTCCGACCGAGCCCAGATTGGCGAAGCCGCACATGGCGTAGAGCATGATAAGCCGTGAACGCGGATCGAGCACGCCTTGCGGCAGGCCGGAGAGTTTCAGATAGGCGACGAATTCGTTGAGCACGGTCTTGTCGCCCATCAAGGCTCCGGCGGCCGGCGCCTGCCCCCAGGGAACGCCATAGAGCCAGACAACCGGCGCGAAGATCCAGCCGAAGACGCGCTCGACGGTGACCGGCGCTCCCGCCACATCGGGGGCATGGCTCAGAATGATGTCGGCCAGCGCCACCAGCGCCACGATCACCAGCAGCATCGCCACGATGGAAAGCCACAGCTTCAACCCGTCTTCGGTGCCGCGCGCGATGGCGTCCATGCTGGAGCGATATTCGAAACCCGGCGCGGCGATGGCCTCGGTCTCGCTAATGCCGGGGATCATGATGCGCGCGAGAAGAATGGCCGCCGGGAGCGACATGACGGACGCCACAAGAATATGCCCAAGCGCGCCGGGGACAGCCGGTTCAAGAATGGTCGCATAGAGGACGAACACCGTTCCCGCCACCGTCGCCAAGCCGACAGAGAACAGCATGAACAGTTCGGCGCGCGTCAGCTTGGCAAGATAGGGGCGGATCAACAGCGGCGCTTCGATCATGCCCAAGAAAATGGTGGCGGCGCTGCCGAGCCCCACCGCGCCGCCGATGCCCATCGTCTTTTGCAAGGCCCAAGCGAAGCCACCCACGATGGCCGGCAGGATGCGCCAATGCCACAACAAGGCCGCAAGCGCGGAGATCACGATCACCAGCGGCAGAATCTGGAACGCGAAGCTCGACATCGCTGCCGGATTTGCCACGGTGAAGGGTACAGGGCCACCGCCGGTGTAGCCGAATACAAAAGACGTTCCCGCCTTCGTCGCTGCCGTCAGCGCATCGACGACGCCGTTGAGCGAAAATAGTGCGTCGCGGGCGACGGTCACCTTCAAGAGCAGCAGCGCAAGACCGGCCTGCAACGCCAGACCAACCAGAACCGTTCGGAACGGGAACGCGCGGCGGTTCTCCGACAGCAACCATGCCAGCCCGACAATCGCCACAATTCCCAACGCCGATTGCAGATGAAGAAGCACGGCCGCCCCCGATTCGAACCGGATATCAGCCTGTCACGACATGTGATGGAACACGAATGACCCGCGGGCGTTTCGATACGAATCAGCAACCGTCGATTACGATGAAGTTGCGGATCGGCCGCGCTGTGCACGCTTTGGATAAAATTTGAAGCGTCACCTGTTGATGAAAGCGCGCCGATAACGGTTTGGGTTGAGAGCGCCATCGCACCTTCCTAGCCTTTTCAAACATCGACTCAACGATTCCCGGTTGGAGCAGTGCAATGGCGATCGATCCGGTGGTGCTTTTGTCGGAAGAACTCCGCGCAGCGGAGCAGACGCTGCATGTGGCCTGCCGCGACAACTCCGACGCTTTGCGCGGCAAAAGCGGCGAAGAGATTTGCGCACTGACGGCGCGCATCCGCGAGATTTCCAGCGAGCTTTTCGAGACAAGGCCCACCAGCGCGATGGGCGCGGGCATCCTTGTGCGCATGGCGGCCGAACGCCTGCCTTTCTCCTATGGCTCCTATACCAAGCATTTCCACGAAATCGCCGAGCGCCTGGATGCGGGAAAGCGCGAGCTTGCCGACATCATATGGCTGCGCGCCATGCGAACGGCTCTATCCGGTGGCCTTTGCGGGAGCGATGGAATCCGGATCGCGCCATTGCTGCGCCTCGCCATCGAAGGCGCGCGCCAGCCCATCGTGGTGTTCCGCGCGGTTACCCAGGCGGACCAGGCCGTTCAACCGGAAAGCGGCGCCGCGTTTCAATAAGCCCTGGCGGCGAATCGATCCCGCGATTCGAGCGGATCCTGTTATCTCGCGAAGCCTTGCGTATTGAAGCCTGTGATTGCGGGTGCTTCAATCCCCCGGGGCATGGGGCAATCACGATGGTATCCGAAACAGCAACTTTTGCGCCGAAGCGGCCTGCGCCATTCGCGCCATGGCATCGGTGGGATCGCGATTTTTTCCTGACATGGCTGGTGCTGATCTGGGCCGGCATTCTCATGGGCTTCGGATCGGATTTGATCGCCCATTTCCGCACCCACGAAGCGCCCTATCCGCTTATTGTGCATATCCATGCGGCTGCATTCGTCGGGTGGATGTTGTTGCTGACAGCGCAAATCCTTCTCATCCGGAACAACAAAGCCAGCACACACCGCAAGCTCGGCGTGGCGGGCATCGCACTCGCCGCAATCATGGTGATACTCGGCCCGGCGACGGCGATCGTCGTCCATCGCGCGCATCTCGGCTCCCCGCCGGCAAGCCTTCCCGCGTTCGTGGCGGTTCAGTTCGGCGGCATCATCGACTTCGCCGGATTGATCGCGGCCGCGGTGCTGCAACGGCATAATGCGCCCGCGCACAAGCGGCTGATGCTTCTGGCGATCCTTTCCATCGCGGATGCCGGCTTTGCGCGATGGCTGGGCGGCCCTCTGACGGCGGCGCTGGGCCATGGTTTCTGGCCGTTCTGGGCTTCGCTCGATCTGGCGCCCGCCATTCTCATCCTCGGCATCGGCGTTTACGACCTCGCCACACGCCGGCGGCTGCATCCTGTTTACATCGCGGGCGTATGCTGGATTTTCGCTTTGCAACTCATCGCCAGCTACCTCTTCAACAACCCGGCCTGGCAGCAATTCACCGGCCGGCTCTTCGCCTAGTCCAACCCGTGCGATAATCGGCGGCATCGATTCGAGGAGATAACATGCCGGTGGGGCGGCCCAGCCAGATCAAGGCATTGGCTGGCGCGCGCGCGCTGCCGCCGCTGCTGCTGGTAATTTATCACTTCAGCGAAGGCCATCACTATCAACACATCCGCCTGATCGATGTGTTCGTGACCAAGGGTTATCTCTGGGTCGAGTTCTTCTTCGCATTGTCCGGCTTCATCCTCACCTATGTCTATGGCGCGCGCAGCGATCTGTTTCAGTGGAAGTCCTATTCCACCTTCGTGAAGACGCGCCTGGCGCGGCTTTGGCCGCTGAATCTCTTCATGCTGCTGTTCATTCTTTATCTTGTGGTGGCGCTGCGCTGGCTGGCGGCGCGGGGCGGCTACGTCTCCATCTTCGATGAGCCCTATCACATCGCGCTTGGCTTCTGGCCGTTCGCCGCCAATCTGTTTCTGGTGCAGGCGTGGAATCTTTTCGACCGGCTGACATGGAACGGCGTGGCGTGGTTCGTGAGCGTGGAGTTCTTCCTCTGCCTGATCTTCCCGATCTACATTTCCATCGCGCGCGGCGGATGGCGGCGCGGCGCGCTGCTGATCGTGGCGGGGGGCATCGGATTGGCGGCGCTCGACTACACGGGCAAGCACGGCCTCGACATCACCTTCCACAATGGAATCCTGCGCGGCATGAGCGACTTCGCCATCGGTGTCGGCATGGCGAACCTCTATCGCCATATCCGCGCGCGCGGCGGCGAGCCGTTGCCGGTGTGGGCGCACTCCGTTTTCCAGTGCATCGCCGTTCTGGCGCTGCTGTGGGCGATCTATCATTCCGGCTGGTCGCATCAATGGCGCGACATCTACGTCGTGCCGCCGATGATGCTGCTGATCTTCACGCTGTCCTTCGACCGCGGGATTTTCGCGTGGCTCATGGACAGTGCGCCGCTGCAAAAGCTCGGCGAATGGTCCTATGCGATCTATATCGGGCAGACCGCGTGGCTGCTTCTCATCCGCCATTTCGAGCAGCACTGGTATCCGCCCGACGACACGCTCATCTTCGGCATGCGCTGGGCAGACTTCATCTGGACGCTGGAGCCGCTGGCGTTGGTCCTGGTTTGCGTCCTGTGGGGCGCCTTGCTGTCGCACTTCATCGAAGAACCGGCCAGCAAAGCCTTGCGCAAATGGATCGTTCCGGGGCGTAAAGCCGCTGCGGCTTGACCCCGCTTGGGGCTTCCGCCATCAATCGCGCCGGCAAAATATCGGTCCATTAAAGGAGATTTCGCATGGTCATTCGCTATGACGGCAAGGTTGTCATCGTCACCGGCGCGGGCGGCGGATTGGGCCGCTGCCACGCACTCGATTTCGCCAAGCGCGGCGCGAAAGTGGTCGTGAACGATCTGGGCGGCGCCGTGGACGGCACCGGCGGCAATTCGGCAGCGGCGGAAGCGGTGGTGAAGGAAATCACCGCCGCGGGCGGCACCGCGATGGCCAATGGCGCATCGGTCACCGATGACGCGGGCGTGGCGCACCTTATCAAGCAGACGATGGATACCTGGGGCCGCATCGACGTGATCGTCGCCAACGCCGGCATCCTGCGCGACAAGAGTTTCTCCAAAATGGAGATCAAGGATTTCGACGCCGTGGTGCAGGTTCACCTGATGGGCACCGTGAAGCCGGTGAAGGCCGCGTGGGAGATCATGAAGACGCAGCAATATGGCCGCATCATCGTGACGACCTCCTCCACCGGCCTCTACGGCAATTTCGGCCAGACGAATTACGGCGCGGCGAAACTCAGCCTCGTCGGCTTCATGAACACGCTGAAGCTGGAAGGCGCGAAGGACAACATCAAGGTCAACGCGATCTGCCCCGTCGCCGGCACGCGCATGACGGAGAATTTGATGCCGCCGCAGATGCTCGAAGCGCTGAAGCCGGAATATGTGACGCCGGCCGTGGTGTTCCTCGCTAGCGACGACGCGCCGACCGGCGTTATCATCTCCGCGGGCGCGGGCGTGTTCTCGTCGGCGGAAATCGTGGAGTCGTCAGGCGTGAATCTCGGCCATGGCGCGACGGCCGACACGGTGGCGGAATACTGGCCGAAGATTTCCGACTTCACCGGCGCCAAGCACTTCACCATGGGCGGCGAACATGGCGCGCACATCTTCGAGCGCATGAAAGACAAGCCGGTCGCGCCGTAGTCAGGCAGTTATCAATTCCACGGCCAAGCCGATTTCGCGCGCCTTGCGTGCGAGCACGCTATCGCATGTGGCGATTGCTGATTCTTGCGCCTGGGCCAGCGCGAGGTAGATGCAATCATGCAGTGGATGGTGCAGCCGCAACGAAAGCTCGAACGCCGCATCGACAAGATCGTTAGCGGAAAAAATCGTGAAGATCCGGTCGCCGATGATTGTCTGCCAATCGCGAAACGCCTCCATTGCAGATTCTCGCCTGATCTCCTTTCGTCGAAGTTTCTTGGTAATCGCAGCCGCTGTTTCGGACACAAGAATGGAAGGCGCTATGAGCGTAATCCATCTGGGATCATGAAAGATGTCGGCATCGGCCGCTTCCGTTCCCGGTTCTTCCAGCAGCAGCCGCACCATGACGCTGGCATCGACGACGAGCGGGGCGCTCAACCCATGCGCTCGCGTTCTTCGCGAATGTCGGGTGTAGAGTCACTCAGAACGCCATGCCGCTTCCTGATTTTCTCGCGCGTCTTGCGAAGGCGCTCCGACCAGTATTTGCGCTTGGCCATCACGTCTTCCGTCAGGAAGACACGCAGTTCTTCTTCCAGGCTGCGGCCGGCGGCTTCGGCCTTGCGCTTGTGATGCTCGACAACATGGTCGGGCAGTTTGCGGATTTTCACGTCAGCCATAGCGGCCTCCCATGACCCCAGAATAGCGTGTTGGGGTCATGGGGTCAAATGTGGGTTCTGACCCCAAAAGCGGTCTAAAGCCCCAGCACGGCCTTCGCCATGATGTTGCGCTGGATTTCGTTTGAACCCGCGTAGATCGAAGCTTTGCGCAGATTGAAATAATAAGGCGCGACCGGCGCGGCGTAATCCGGGCCGGGGCGCGGCTCGTTCGTTTTCGCCCAGGTGTCGCGGATGAAGGGCATGACGTAATAGCCCAGTGCCTCCACCGAAAGCTCCGAAATCGACTGCTGCAGGTCCGTGCCCTTGCATTTGAGCATGGACGCTTCGGCGCCGGGGCGCTGGCCTGCGCTCATCGCACTGAACATGCGCAGCTCGAAAAACTCCAGCGAGGAGACTTCGATCTCCAGCGCGTCGAGCTTGGAGCGGAACGGCACGTCGTCGATCAACCGGCCACCGCTGGCATCGGTCTGCGACGCGATCTTGCGGATTTTTCCGATGGTGCGCTTGAGGCCGGGACCATAGGCATTGCCGCGCTCGAACGACAGAAGATATTTGGCGTAATCCCAGCCCTTGTTCACTTCGCCGATTAGGTTTTCCTTCGGCACCTTCACGTCGGTGTAGAAGACCTGATTGACCTCCTGCTGCCCAGGCATCGGCACATCCAGCGTCACCAGCGGCTCGACCTTGATGCCCGGCGTCTTCATATCGACCAGGATGAAGCTGATGCCCTCCTGCGCCTTGGCTTTCGGATTGGTGCGCACCAGATTGAACATCCAGTCCGCGAACTGCGCGTGCGTAGTCCAGATCTTGGAGCCGTTAAGCAGGAAATGGTCGCCCTTGTCCTCGCACTTCATCTGCAGCGACGCGAGATCCGAACCCGAACCCGGTTCCGAATAACCCTGGCACCACCAGACTTCCGAAGCGAGGATCTTCGGCAGATGCTTCTTCTTCTGCTCCGGCGTGCCGAACGCCATGATGACGGGGCCGACCATCTTCAGCCCCATGGGCGAGACCGCCGGCGTTCCCGCAGCGCTCATCTCCAGATCGAAGATGTATTTCTGCGTCGCCGTCCAGCCGGGCCCGCCATATTCCTCCGCCCAGTTCGGCGCGGCCCAGCCCTTACGGTAGAGCGCGCGCTGCCATTTCACCATCGAGTCCTTGTCAAGATAGCCGTTCTTCGACTGCGCGCTCTTGGCCCGCAGATCCTCGTCATAGGCTTCGGCGATGAAGGCGCGGACCTCGTCGCGAAATGCGAGGTCTTCTTTCGAGAAGGACAGATCCATGGAGCGCCTCAGATCGCGTCGAAATATTGAATCTCGGGTTTGCCGCCCATGGTCGGGCCGATCTTGGGGCCCGCGGCGCGGAAATGATCCGACTTGCCATGCGCTTCCAGCGCCGCCTGATCGGCATAGATTTCCATGACGACATAGGTATGCGGATCGGCCTTGGACTTGAAGACGCGATAGAGCTGATTGCCCGGCTCGTTCGCCTTCACCTGCGCGGCCAGATCGCGGAACACCGCTTCGAATTCCGCACCCTTGCCTTCTGCGACCTTGAGGGTCGCGACAACGCCAATCGCCATGGTTCTGCTCCCAGAATTTTGTTTCGCGCAGAAGGCTAATCGGCTGGCCGCGGATGCGCAACGCACGGTTAACGCAACGTGAAGCTTGGATTTCAAGGGCATTTTAACCCTGCATCCTCACAATAGAGACGTTGTAAGCGAGATCGATTCCCAGAGTGTCCGAGCACGTCGCCGCCGCGACCGGTAAAGACGAGCAAGCCGCCCGGCTCGCTCTGGATGAAATGCGTCTGGCGCTCGGCAACACACGCCCCAATAAGTTCATGATTCCATGCCTCGCGGCGCTGATCTGCGTGATGTTCCTGCATTGGGAAAAGCCTGTGACGCTGGCGATATGGTTCGGCATCGTCATTGCCGGCCTCATCCCGATGCAGATCGTGGGGCACGCATTCCTCCAGCGGCAACGCGGTCCGGATGAGTTGCAGCTCTGGCGCCGGCGAATTGTGATCGCCAACGCGCTCTTCACGATCTGCTGGTCCACACTTGCGCCGCTGTTCTGGATTCACGGCGACAGCTTCAACCAGGTCCTGGTGATCCTGATATTGGCTTGCACGCTCGCCGGCGATACTGCCCTGATGAGCGCCAGCCGCCCGCTCAGCATCACCGGCTCCGCCGTCTATGGGACGGCGATCGTGGCGCTACCGCTCTATGAAGGCGGGGCGATCTACAACACGCTGGCGCTCGTTGCCCTCTGCTACATGCTGTACATGTATTACCTGTCGCTGCAGGTGCACAACACCGCGCGATCCATGCTGGAATTGCGCTACGACAAGAACGATCTCATCGAAGCGCTGGAGCGTTCCAAGCACGAATCCGACATCGCGCGTTTGCGCGCGGAAGCCGCCAGCCGTTCCAAATCGGAATTCCTGGCCAATATGAGCCACGAATTACGCACGCCGCTGAACGCGATCATCGGCTTCTCCGAGATGATCCATTCCGGCGGCTTCGCGCACAAAACCGAGGAATATTCCAAACTCATACGCGATTCAGGCCACCATCTTCTCACTCTGATCAATGACATCCTCGATCTGGCGAAGATCGAAGCCGGCCGCATGACGCTGCACGAAGCCGATCTGGATCTGCACGCGCTCGTCTCCGACTGCCTGACGCTGATGGCGGCGCGCGCGCAAGCGGGCTTGATCGTGCTTCACAACGACGTGCCCGCCGGCTGCCCCGGATTGCGCGGCGATGAGCGCGCGTTGAAGCAGATTCTGCTCAATCTGGTTTCGAACGCCGTCAAATTCACGCCGCCTGAGGGCAAGGTGACGGTGAGCGCGAACATGCAATCCGACGGCAGCCTTGCGATTACCGTTCTGGACGACGGCATGGGCATCGCTGAAGCCGATCAAAAGCGGGTGTTTGAGAATTTCGGCCAGGGCCGCCACGACGTCGTGACGGCCGACAAGGGCACAGGCCTTGGCCTTCCCATCGTCAAAGGCCTTATCGAAGCGCATGGCGGCAGCGTGGCGCTGCAAAGCGCCGTGGGCGAAGGTACGCGGGTCACCGTCATCATGCCGGCGGCACGCGTCATCGGCGCGCAAACGCTCAAGGCCGCGTCGTAGTAGCTATTCGCCTTTGAACTCTGGCTTGCGCTTGTCGAAGAACGCCGCCACGGCCTCGCCGTGATCCGCCGTGAGATGGGCGATGGATTGCATCGCCGCCGACATTTCCATGATCGTGTCGAAGCTCACGCCCTGCCCTTCACGCATGAGTTTCTTGGTCATGCGCAGAACGTCCGGCGGCTGGCGGCACACGCGCCCGGCAAGTGCCTGGGCCTCATTCGCCAGTTGATCGGCAGGCACGATTTTCGAGATAAGCCCCCACGACAGCGCAGTTTGCGCATCGATCGTGTCGCCGGTGAAGAACAATTCCGCCGCGCGCGCATGGCCGATGGTACGCGGCAAAATCCATGCGCCGCCATCGCCCGGCACGAGCCCCACTTTCAGGAAGGTCGCGCCGAAAATCGCATTGTCGGCGGCGATGCGCATGTCGGCCAGGCAGGCCACATCGTTGCCGAGGCCAATAGCGGGACCGTTCACCGCCGCGATCAACGGCACTTCGAGATTCCAGAGCGCTTTCACCAAGCGGTGGATGCCATTGCGATAGCGCTCGCGGATGTGCACCGCCGCGCCGGCGAAGCTGCCCGAGCGCTCACGCATGGATTTGAGATTGCCGCCCGCCGAAAACGCTTTTCCGGCGCCGGTCAAAATGGCACAGCGCACGTCACGGTCCGCATTGATGCGCGCGCAAGTCTCCGCGAACAGATCGCCGTCGCCTTCCTCGCCCAAAGGATTGCGCGTATCCGGGCGATTGATGGTGAGCTTGACGATGGGGCCGGACTTTTCGAACAGCAAAGCGGACATGGTCTTTCCCGAATAAAAGTTCCCGATGAAGGGTTTAGCACCACTGCGCCGCAAACCTAAAGCTTGCTTTAACCGCGTCATGCGAAAGTTCAACGGCAATTGCGCGGATTTCAGCCGTCCTCATGCCCCCTGCCGAACGACGCAGCCTCCCCGACAAGATCGGACATGCCGCCACGGCAACCGGGCAGGCGTTGCACTCGGCATGGGACACGATAGAGGCATCGCTTTTGCCGAGCGCGCAAACCGCATGGCACACCGAGGCGCAGTTGCGGGTGCATCGCAACGGTTCGCGATCGTCCATGATGACGATGCCGGCCGCTGCATTTCTGGTGGCGCTGGCTTTCCGGCCGTGGGTCGATTTCAATACGCGCCTGCTCTGGTGGGCGGGTGTGACGGCTCTGTGTCTTGCGATCGGTTATTGCAACACCCGCATCGACCGCATGACGGGGCATGATGCGGGCACCGTCTCGCGCAAATCCATCTACGTCACCCTTCTTTCCGTGGTGTTCCTGACGGCCTGGTGCTCGATGGGCATCTTTTTCTGGACGTCCGAGCCGGTCGCGCAGATGCTGCTGGTGCTCATCCTTGCCTGCTCGATGGCGGGCACCATCGTGGTCTGCGCATCGCATCCCGCCATTGCGGCTTCGACACTTTTCATTCACGCCGCGTTCCTGATCGGCTGCACGGCCTTGGGCGGCAGCGAGCTGGATCATCTGCTGGCCGCGCTCTCGGCGATCTTCACCGTCCTCATGGCCGGGCAACTCATCGCGCTCACCGCGGGCGTGAACCAGCTTCTGGCGCTGGAGCATGAGCGCACCGGGCTTGTCCAGAATCTGCGGGCCGCGAAGCGCGAATCCGACATGGAACGCGGGCGGGCGCAACTCGCGGGCCGGGCGAAATCGCAATTTCTGTCGCACATGAACCACGAATTGCGTACGCCAATGAACGCGATCCTGGGATTTTCGGAAATCATCCAGGCGAAATCGTTCGGCAGCGACGTGGACAAATACGCCGAATACGCCGCCATCATTCACGATTCCGGCGAGCATCTCCTGTCCCTGATCGATGGGATGCTGGATCTGGCGAAGATCGACGCAGGCAGGCTCTCCCTGCGCGAAACCGAAGTCGATGTCGCGCGGCTTATCGGCGATGCGATCGAGGCGGAAAATGAAATCGCGCGTCAGGCCCGCATAACGCTTACAGGCAAGTATGCGCGCGAATTACCGCGTGTTTTCGCGGACGAGCGGGGGCTTCGCCAGATCGTTGTCAATCTGCTTTCCAACGCGATCAAGTTCACGCAAGCCGAAGGCCACGTCACGGTTTTCGCACATGTCGAGCCGGATGGCAGCTTCGCCCTCGGTGTCGCTGACACGGGCATCGGCATTGCGCGCGAAGACAAGGATCACATCTTCGAGCGGTTCGGCCGCGGCCGCCATGAAGTAACCGAGCAACTCAAGGGCGTCGGCCTCGGGCTCGCCGTCGTCAAAGGCTTTGCGGAAGCCCATGACGGCAAGGTGCTGCTGGAAAGCGAGATCGGTGACGGCACATGCGTCACCGTCCTGCTGCCCAAGAACCGCGTTCTCGGTTCGCCGGCCCAGCGTCTGGCGGGTTAGCCGAGGTCCGCGTAGCGCTTCAGATGATGATCGACATTGCCGTAGAGCGTGTCGAGCATCGTGAGCCGCTTGAAGTAATGACCGACATTCAGTTCGTCCGTCATGCCCATGCCGCCATGAATCTGCACAGCCTGCTGGCCGACGAAACGTCCCGCTTTGCCGATCTGCACCTTCGCGGCTGACGCAGCCTTCTTGCGCTCCACCTCGCTCTCGCCCAGCTTCAGCGTCACCATGTAGGTGATGGACGCAGACTGTTCGGCGTTCATGAACATGTCCACCATGCGATGTTGGAGCACCTGGAACTTTCCGATCGGCACGCCGAACTGCTTGCGGGTCTTGGAATATTCCACCGTCGCGTTCACGAGCACGCGCATCGCGCCCACGGCTTCCGACGCATGCGCCGCGATGGCCTCGTCCGTCACCTGCTCGATCAGCTTCAGGCCGTCATCGGCGGTGCCGATGAGCGTGGCCGGCGCATTCTCGAAGGTGACTTCGGAGGCATGCAACCCGTCGATGGTCGGATAATCGCGCGTGGCGACGCCCTTGGCTTTCTTGTCCACGATGAAGACGCTGACGCCCTTGGCGTCGCGCTGGCCGCCCGCGGTGCGCGCGGTGACGATGAGCGCATCGGCCCATGGGGCGCCGAGCACCACGGCCTTCTGGCCGCTGACCGTGTAGCCGCTGCCGCTCTTCTTCGCCGTGGTGGTGAGGTCCGCGAAATTGTAGCGGCCCTGCGCTTCGGCAAAGGCGAAGGCAATGATGGTTTCACCGGCCGCGATCTTGTTCAGCCATTCTTCCTTCTGCGCGTTCGTACCAGCGTGATTGAAGAAGCCGCCGCCGACCACAACGGTCGATACATAGGGCTCCACCACCAGCGCTTTGCCGAACTCTTCCATGATAACCATGGTATCGACAGCGCCGCCGCCGAGGCCGCCATAGGCTTCCGGCAGGGGCGCCGCCATCAGGCCCAGTTCTGCGAACTGCTTCCAGTCCTTGCTGCTGTAGCCCGGTTCGGTGCGCGACACTTTCTTGAAGTGCTCGAACGTATAATTGTCGGCCAGATATTTCTGAACCGAATTGCGCAGGAGCGTCTGCTCCTCGGTGAACGAGAAATCCATTTAGAGCCCCAATACTGCTTTAGCGATGATGCCGCGCTGAATTTCGTTCGATCCGCCGTAGATCGAAGCCTTGCGCATGTTGAAGTAGCTTCCGGCCGCGGCGTCCGCATAAGCCGGACCCGGCACATATTCGTTGTCGCCGAAGAAGCGATCGTACGGATAGGCGTAATAACCAACCGCTTCGACCACAAGTTCGGTGAGGCGCTGCTGGATTTCGGTGCCCTTGATCTTGAGGATGGAGCTTTCCGGCCCCGCCATCTGACCTTTGGATTCCTGCGCCAGCGTGCGCAACTCGGTATATTCCAGCGCCGAAAGCTCCACCTCGGTTTCCGCGATCTTGCGGGAGAATTCGTCGGTGGCGATCAGTGGCTTGCCGTCGGTGGTTTCGGCGCGCGCGATTTCCTTCAGCCGCTCGATCGCCTTCTTGGAACGCGCCACGCCGGCGATGCCGGAGCGCTCATTGACGAGCAGGAACTTGGCATAGGTCCAGCCCTTGTTCTCTTCGCCGACGCGGTTCTCGACCGGAACCTTCACATTGTCGAAGAAGACTTCATTCACCTCATGCGCGCCGTCCAGCACGATGATCGGCTTCACGGTGATGCCCGGCGTCTTCATGTCGATGAGAAGGAAGGTGATGCCTTCCTGCTGCTTGACGTTCGGATCGGTGCGGACAAGGCAGAAGATCCAGTCCGCGAATTGCGCCAAGGTCGTCCAGGTCTTCTGGCCATTGACGATGTAGTGATCGCCTTCGCGTACCGCTTTGGTTTTCAGCGAAGCAAGGTCCGAACCGGCGCCCGGCTCGGAATAGCCCTG
>JAFECP010000016.1 GCA_018242105.1 Pseudomonadota bacterium | reverse complement strand
GGTAGCTCGTCAGGCTCATAACCTGAAGGTCACAGGTTCAAATCCTGTCCCCGCAACCAATGTGAACACACGATCTTAGGCCCGGCCCTGTGCCGGGCCTAAGTCGTTTTTGTGCGAACATTGCCCCCCGCGAAGGCGTCCCCTGCGATGCGGATACTTACGGCTTGGTCCCCATATCCATGCCCGGTGACATGCGCGGAGGCCGCGCAACCGCCGCCAGCAGGAAAGCGAATACAAGCTCAGCGCGCATAGTGAATCTCCATCACCAAGGTGCGTTGCGGGAAGGGGTGATAAAGGAAGTATTTGCCGTTGTTCAGGTTGTCGACGCCGATGGAAGCGGTCCAATGGTCATCGGCCTGATATTGCGCCCGCGCGTCCATAACAAAATAGGCCGCGAAGCCCTGAAAGGTTTGCGAGACCGGATCGGAATTGTCGATGGTGCCGTAAGCCCGCGTGCTGGCGCGCGCCGCCAGCGTGAAGGCGAGGCGGTCGTTCGCATGATAGGTCGCTACCAGATTGCCGCGCCATTTGGGAAGTTGCGGAAGGGACTTGTTCTCCGCTTTCGGGAAGGCCGTATCCTTCAATGTGCGGCCGTCGGCATAGGTGAGGCTTCCGGAAAGTTCGAGGCCATCGAAGAGAACGTCGTTCTGATCCGCCACCAACTCGATGCCGCGCACGCGCGTGCGATCGACGTTCTGCACGAAGCTGAACAATGCCGTTGAACCCGGCAGCAATGGCGCCGATTGCGACAGCAGGGCGCCGGTGATGTCTTCCTGGAACAGCGACAGCCGCGCGCGCCCGTCGTCGTCTATGCGCTCCGCCGCCAGCTCGTAGGAGTTGGCCTGCTCCGGTTTCAAATCCGGATTGGGGACTGAGAGCTGCGTGCCGGTGGTGACGGCCTGATAAAGCTCCGTCACCGTGGGCATGCGATAAGCCAATCCCCAGGATGCGCTGAAGGTCCATGGCGCGTTGGGGTGCCATGCAAGCGAAGCTTTCGGCGAGAAGAAATCGCCCGCCAGATGCGGCTGTTTCACATTCAGCGGCGGCGCGGTGGAGAAATTGCCGCCGTCAGTCGCTCGCCAATCTTCATAGCGCCCGCCCAGCGTCGCCTTGAAGCCGGGTGCGAAAGACCAGATGTCCTGCAGCCAGATCGCATTGGTGGCCGTTTGTCCTTTGGCGCTTGTCGCAAGAAGCCCCGGCGCGCCGTCGATCCAGTCTGCCGTGTTGTATCTGGATTGCTTGAACGTCTCCGCGTCGCGATGCAGGCCGAAGGAGATTTCGTGCGCAGGCCGGCCTTGCCAGATTCCCTTCGCATCGAAGCTGTACCAGCCGGTGCCGTTCAACCGGTTGATCGTGCCCGCGCCGCCCGTCCTTGCGGCGGGCAGCGCCGTTCCCGGCACGCGCTGGTTATCATCGAGATAAAGATAATCGCTGCCGACGATTTCCCACGCGAAACCCCCATCCGTGGATTTCAGCGAGATGGCTTGCGCCAGATGCGTCTGCGCCCAGTCATAGACATTGTTGGAAAAGCTGCTCGCACCGATGGCGTAGGGATAGCCGTCGATGTTCACACCGCCCGAATAGACCGGCGTGCCCGCCGTGTCGCGCAGATAGGTCTGCGCTGTTGCATCGTCGCGCTGATGGAACAGGCTCGCGGTGTAGGAAAGCTGCCAGCGATTGGGAAATTCGTAAGCCAGCTTCAGCGTATCGGTATCCTGCACCTGATGTTCGATGCCGCCCGCGCCGATGATGGCGATGGGCATGCCGGTGCGGCTCTGGCCGTCGAACGCGCCTTGCACGGGCGTTCCCGCAACGCTTGGCGCCGAAGGTTGGGGCAGCGTCACATAAGCGAGCGGTTGGCCCATCGTATCGAGATGATTGCCCGACAGCCGCCATGAGAATGCGCCGTCACGGTCGCCCATGCCGGCGGAGAGTTGTCCCGTTCCGTAAGCGTGATGCGTGCCGTACTGGTGAAAATCCTGAACCGCACCCAGCGCATCGCCATAGAGTTCGAAACGGACGGGCATGCGCGTGATGATATTGAGCACCGCGCCGATGGAGTTGCCCGCATATTCTGCCGCGAACGGCCCATAGAGAACGTCGATATCGGAGACATCCTCCGGCGCGACGATGCCAAAATGCGGCGAGGCGGCCGTGTTGTTGTTGCCGATGGGCGAGGAAATCAGGATGCCGTCCACATAGATCAACGTGCGCGCCGAAGCGCCGACGCCGGAGGTGCGCGTCGCCACCGGATCCTGCGTGTCGCCATAATGGCGTTTGCGCACCACCAGCGACGGTGCGTATTTCAGCATGTCTTCGGTGTTGACGATGTTGACCTGCTCGCGCGCCTTGGGTGCGGCGACGCTCTCGATGCTGTTGGGCATGCCGATTCCGCTGCGCGCGCCGGTGACGACGACGGTTTCAATTTTCTCCGGCATATTCGGCGCGCCATCCGCATGCGCTGCGCTGACGCCAAGCAAAAGGAAAAACGCGCCGGTGAGGGCGGTATAGGAAATGTGCATGGCAAGACTCAAATGAACGTGAAACCGCGCGCGCAGCTCTTGGCCGTGCGCGGACGAAGGCTTCGTTCAGGTGAGGGCCGGCGGACCGCGCAGCGATTGCGGTGTGTAAAGATCGCGCCCGCCGGATGTTCCGGACGCAATCTTTCCGTAGAGGAATGGCTGCACGATGCCGGGCGCCGGCACGGCGGCCAAGGTAACAGGCGCCGCGAAATGCTGCGCCATGGCGAAGGGGCAAAGTTCGCGGCTGCCGCTGTTGTGCTGCTTCTTGAGCGGCTGACCATCGTCGCCCAGCGCCACGCGCATGGGCCCATCCATGGTGCAGATGGTGAGCATCGCCGCAGCGGTGCCTCCGCTGGAGGGCATCCAGCCATCGGGCAACAGGGCGCGCAGCATCATCGCGGCAAGCGCGATCCAGACTATGGCGCGGCTTCGATTGCGGTTCATGAACCCTCTGACCCGCAGATGCCCGGCAGGCTGCGATGCCATCAAGTCCCGCGGTGTCGCACGAACCCATATGGGGTATCGCCCTTTTGAGCCGGGAAGGATTTGCACCTCGGCAAATCCGCCGCAGAATGGGCCAACCGCTATCCGGAGCTTTGCATGGCCCTGAACTCCATTCTCGAAACGCTGGCCGCCGCTGCCGCCGCGACGCCCAATCCCAATCCGCCCTCCATCGGCGCAACGCTCAAGGCCATCGCGGCGCAGAAGCCGGATCAGTGGGCGGTCAAATGCGTGGACGACACACGCACATGGGATGAATTGCACCGCCGCAGCAACCGCATCGCGCGCGGGCTTCTGGCGCATGGCGTGAAGCATGGCGACTTTCTCACCGTTGCGCTGCCCAACTCCATCGGTTTCATCGAAGCCTGTTATGCGGCATGGAAAATCGGCGCGATCCCGCAGCCGGTCTCATGGCGCCTGCCGCTCGCGGAAATGAAGGCCATTGCCGATCTGGCCAATTCGCCCATCGTCGTGAACGACACGCCATTGGATATTGGCCGCCCCGTCATCTCTATCGCCACGCTGCATGATGCGACGGCGAACGATGGCGATCTGCCGGATGCGATCGCACCGGCATGGAAAGCGCCGACGTCCGGCGGCTCAACCGGCCGCCCCAAACTGATCGTCTCCGGAACGCCGGGCATCACGCAGGAAGGCGGCACGCTTTTGTGGCGCATACAGCCCGATGACGTGGTGCTGATGCCGGGGCCGCTCTATCACAACGGTCCTTTCGTCACCGCGTTTCCCGCGCTGATGATCGGTGCGCAGCTTGTCATCATGCCGAAGTTCGACGCGGAAGAGACGTTGCGCCTCATCGAGAAGCACAAGGCAACGTGGATCTATCTCGTTCCCACGATGATGAGCCGCATCTGGAAGTTGCCCGAAGAAGTGCGCAACAAATACGACGTGTCGTCGCTGAAAACACTCTGGCATCTGGCGGCGCCATGCCCGCCATGGCTCAAGGAAGAATGGATCGCCTGGCTCGGTCCCGATGTGGTGTGGGAGCTTTATGGCGGTACCGAAGGCGTCGCCGCCACGATTCTCGACGGCAATGAATGGCTCGCGCACAAAGGTTCGGTCGGCACCATCGCGCTCGGCGGCGAGATCGAAGCGTTTTCACCCGAAGGCAAGATGCTGCCGCGCGGCGAAACGGGCGAGATCTTCATGCGGCTGAAGCCGGACGCCCCATCGACATACCATTATGTCGGCGCGGATACGCGCGCGCTCGATGACGGCTGGGAATCCATCGGCGACATCGGCTGGCTGGACAAGGACGGTTATCTCTATCTCGCCGACCGCCGGACCGACATGATTTTGGTCGGCGGCGCGAACGTCTATCCGGCGGAAGTGGAAGCGGCGATCGACGAGCATCCGCTGGTGCAATCGTCCTGCGTCATCGGAATTCCGGACGACGATCTGGGTGCGCGCGTCCACGCCATCGTTCAGCCGCGCGAAGGCCTGACGCAGGCCGATCTGGAAGCCCATCTGGCGGATCGGCTTGTGCGTTACAAGCGTCCGCGCTCGATCGAGTTCACCGATCAGCCCTTGCGCGACGACGCCGGCAAGGTGCGCCGTTCGCAACTGCGCGAGGAGCGGATCAAAAAACAACCTTCCCCTTGAGGGAGGATCGGAGAGCGAAGCGATCCGGGGAGGGGGCATAACTCCGCTGCCGAAGCCTGACCCCTCCCCGAAAATTCTTCGCTACGCTTCGAATTTATCGACCCTCCCTCAAGGGGAGGGTGGTCTTCAATTCACGCGCTCGATGATGATCGCGGGCGCCATGCCGCCGGCCGCGCACATCGTCACCAGACCGCGCTTCAGGTCGCGGCGTTCCAATTCGTCCAGGATCGTGCCGATCAGGATCGAGCCCGTCGCGCCGATGGGATGGCCCAGCGCCATCGCGCCACCGTTCACATTCACCTTGTTGCGGTCGAGCTTGAGGTCGCGGATGAACTTCTCGGCGACGACAGCGAAGGCTTCGTTGATCTCGAACAGATCGATGTCGCTGAGCTTCAGGCCGGCTTTCTCCAGAACCTTGCGCGCGGCTGGCACCGGCGCGTTCAGCATGAGCGTTGGGCTGTCACCCATATTCGCCATCGCGACGACGCGCGCCCGCGGCTTCATGCCGTGCTTCTTCGCGTAATCGGGCGAGGCGAGCAGCACCGCGCCCGCGCCGTCCACCACGCCGGACGAATTGCCCGCGTGATGAATGTGCTCGATCTTCAGCTCCGGATAGACCTGACGGATCAGGCCGCCATAGGTCGTGCCCTTGTCGTCGAGCGCGAATTCCGCCATCGCCGCGAAGCTCGGTTTCAGGGCAGCGAGGCCCTCCATCGTCGTCTGCGGACGTGGGAACTCTTCCTTGTCGAGCGCGAGTGTGCCGTCTTCTTTATAGACGGGCACAAGGCTCTTTTTGAAATGCCCGCCCTTGATCGCAGCGTCGGCGCGCTGCTGGCTGACGAGCGCAAGCTCATCGACAGCCTGGCGCGAGATTCCTTCCATCGTGGCGACGGCATCGGCGCACACACCCTGATGGCTTTGCGGATGGCGCGCGCGCAAGCGCAGGTTGCCGGCATCCATGAAGGGCGGCGATTTCGGATCGGCGGAAGACGACGTGTAGCTCATCATCTCCGTGCCGCCCGCGATCACCAGATCTTCCATGCCGCACATGATGTTCGCCGCGGCGATGTTCACCGAGGTGATGCCGGAGCCGCAGAAGCGGTCCAGCGTCATGCCGCTCGCCTTCACATCGTAACCGGCATCGAGCGCAGCCATGCGGCCAAGATCCGCGCCCTGCTTGCCGCGCTGGGAGGAGGTGCCCCAGACGATGTCGTCCACTTCGGCGGTGTTGAGATCGTTGCGCTTGGCGATGGCGCTCAAGACCGATGCCGCGAGCTGCTGCGGGTGAATGTCGGCCAGCGCACCTTTGCCGACTTTGCCGATGCCGCGCGGCGTGCGGGCGGCGTCGATGATCCAGGCTTCAGCCATGTTTGTCTCCATTGGATAGCTGCGATTTTTCTAACGCAGCCGCGCGCATGCGCAAACGCAATTTGCGCGCGCCATGGAGCCTTCCGCAGCGTATCGGCGCTTTGTGCAGAGCCGTCAGCCGTAGATTTTGACGCGCACCTCGCTGTCGTTGGCGCCGGCTGGCATCGCCAGCATCGCGCGCAGAACCGCCGGGTCATCCCAGGGGATGTCGTGATGCGCGGACGGCAGCCATGTTCCGCCGCCGTCCGGTTGCCAGGCGCGGGGAAAGAACGCCACCACATCGTTTTCGATGGCGGGGCGCAGCCCGCAATTCGCCGGCGACAATGTCGCCGCCAGCGCGGCAGGCAGGTCGCGACCAACGCCGAAGGGAAGCGTGCCGCCTTGGGTGGCGCGCGGATTGATCTCGATCAGATGCACGTCGCCACGGGCGTCGCGAATGAAATCCAGACCGTGCATGCCGGACAAGCCAAAGCGCCGCGCCACCTTGCGCGCCGCTTCATGGATTTGCGGACAATCGACGCGGCGGATCACATTCGGAGGTCCGATGGTTTCCTGTGCGACGAGCACGTCATAGGCGATGGAGGCAACGATCTCGCCGTTCTTCGCCGCGAAGCCGCTGGCGGCGGGATGGCCGGCGACGAATTTCTGCATGGAGACACGGCGCGCTGCCGGAGCGATGGCTTCGTGCAGGAAGTGCGCATCCTTGCGGCGAAGTGCGCGCGCCAGGCTCCGCCACCGTGGCGATGGATAAGCGAGCTTGCGAAACGCGGTTCTGGCTTCTTGCGGTGTGTGCACCACGCACACCCCTTCGCCGCCCCAGCTTCCGTCGGCCTTGAGGACGGCGGGCAACCCGATACGCGCCAGCGCGGCACCGAGCGCATCTTCGTTCTCGACTGCGACGCTATCCGGTGTGCGCACCCCTTCGGCGCGCATGGCGTCCATCGAGCCCTGACGCGACATGACAAGGCCATAGGATGCAACATCGCCAAGCGAGCGTTCGATGAGTCTGGCGATTTGCGATCCGCGCGCATCCTCTATGCGATGCAGTTTCAGAAGCTGCGTCACGGCGCGGTCGTCGCCAGGAACAATGAGATCGGGGTGGGATTGCACGATGGCGGCGCGCAGGGACGCGATCGGAAAGAGCGCGCGATAATCGAAATGCTGCCGCGCATAGCGGCTCGTGCGCACCGGCGCCCCGGCCGGCGACAGCGCATCGACGGCGCAGCCCGCCGCCACAAAGCCGCCCGCATAGCGTGCCGCGGATGGCCAGCCGACGGTCGCAGTCAGAAGAATTGTGTTTGCCATGACAACCCGTCCAGGGGCGCTTCAGCGCATGCCTCGCAAGATTTGTTCCTGGCACAAAACTGGAACCGGACAGCGCAAGAGCGGCCCGAAGCTCGGGGTTTGGATCGTTCTGGAACGAAATTGTCTCAATCCGGGAAAGGCGTTGCCCACTATGAAGCAGATCTGCGAAGTCGCCGTCATCGGCGCAGGCCCCTATGGATTGTCGCTTGCCGCGCATTTGCGGTCGCGCGGCGTGGACTATCGCATCTTCGGCAAGCCCATGGAGACATGGCGCGGTCACATGCCCAAAAACATGACGCTGAAGTCCGAAGGCTTCGCGTCCAATCTGTCGGCGCCTGCCGAGGGATCGAAGATCAAGGATTTTTGCGCGGAGCAGAATATCGCTTATTCCGACCGTTCCATTCCCATCGCGCTGGACACCTACCTGAACTACACGCAATCCTTTCGCGACCGCTTCATTCCCGATGTCGAGGAAGCCCTGGTCATGAAGCTGTCGCGCGGCAGCGATTTCTTCGAACTGACTCTCGACACCGGCGAGTGCCTGCGGGCGCGCAATGCCGTGCTGGCGGTGGGCGTGACCCACTTCGCCTGGACGCCCAAAGTTCTGGCGGCGCTCCCGGCTGACTTGCTGTCACACAGCTATGCGCATCGCGATGTAGAACAGTTCCGCGGAAAGGATGTGGCGGTCGTCGGGTCCGGTTCGTCGGCCATCGACCTTGCCCACCTGCTCCAGAAGACCGGCGCATCGGTCAAAATCGTCGCGCGCCGCAAGCAGCTTCAGTTCAACACCGTGCCGGATGGCGATCCGGGAATTTTCAACTGGGTTCAGCAGCCGCCTTCGACCATCGGCCGTGGCTGGCGTTCTTATTTCTGCGCCGAGGCGCCGCTGTTGTTCTACCGCCTGCCGCGCCACATGAAAGACCGCGCCATTGCCAGTCACATGCACCCGGCGGCGGGCTGGTTCATGCGCGAAGAGGTCGAAGGCCGCATCCCGCTGATGCTGGGACACACACCGGTCAAGGCCGAAGCGAAAGACGGGCGCGCCGTGCTGACGCTTGCAAACCAATCCGGCGAAGAGACGCTCGCGGTCGATCATGTGATCGCGGCAACAGGCTACGAGCCTGATCTGGACCGGCTGCCGTTCCTCGATCCGGCTCTCAATGTGAAGATCGCGCGCTCCAAGCGCTCGCCGCTGGTCAGCGACCGTTTCGAAACCTCGGTGCCCGGCCTTTATGCGACGGGCCTTGCCGCGATGGACATGTTCGGTCCGCTGTTGCGCTTCATGGTCGGCGCGGAGTTCGCCGCGCCGCGGCTTGCCGCCCATCTCAACCGTAGCCTCACGCGCGTGGAAAGGCGCGCCGCTTAGGCGAAGCTTTCCGTCATCGCCGAATAGACCAGCGTGCGCAGGTCGCGGCGAAGGGTGAGACGCGCATCGGTGCCCATAACCTGCGTCATGAACACGACGGCAAGGTCTTCCTTCGGATCGATCCAGAACGCGGTCGAGGCGGCGCCGCCCCAGAAGAATTCGCCCGGCGTTCCCGGCAGAAGCGTCTTCGCCGGGTCCATCGTCACGCCGCAGCCGATGGAGAAGCCGATGCCTTTATATCCGGCTTCGCTGAACATGCCTTCGCCTGCCACCATGTCGGTAAGCAGTTTGCCGTCCGGCAGAAGGTTCATCGAGAACATGTCCACTGTCTTCGGCGACAATATCTGAACGCCGTCCAGCGTGCCGCCGCCCAGCATCATGCGGCAGAAACGCATGTAGTCCTGCGCGGTGGAGATGAGGCCGCCGCCGCCCGATTCCAGCTTCGGCGGTTCGGCATAAGTGGATTTGCCCGCGTCGTCCTGCACGGCAAGGCCGCCGCCCTTCTTGGGCATGTAGCAGGAGGAGAGGCGCTCCAGCTTATCGTTGGGCACGCTGAACGCGGTATCCTTCATGCCCAGCGGCTCGAACAGGCGCGTGCGCAGAAATTCCCCGAACGTCATTCCGGAAAGCTTTTGCACCAGATAGCCCATGACATCGATGGACACCGAGTAGTTCCAGTATTTGCCAGGCGAGAAATCGAGCGGAATCTCCGCCAGCTCTTCGATGAAAGCGTCGAGCCCGCCCGGCGTCTGGAAATCGCCGAGCTTCTTGCGGCGGTATTCGGCATCCACGCTGGTGCGCCACATGAAGCCATATGTCAGGCCGGATGTGTGCGTGACCAGATCGATCACCTTCATACGCCGCTCCGGCGCGCTGGTGATGAATTGCCCGGCGGTGTTCTCGACCAGGCTCGGCACGCCGCTGCCATACACGCGCAGGTTCTTCCACGACGGGATATGAACGTGGACGTCGTCTTCGAGGCCAAGCTTGCCTTCCTCCACCAGCATCATCAGCGCAACCGCCGTGATCGGCTTGGTCATGGAATAGATGCGGAAGAGGGCGTCCTCCCGCATGGCCTTGTTCCGCGCCAGGTCCATGGAACCGCTCATCCCGGTGTGGACGATCTCGCCCTTGCGGCAAACCTGCGTCAGGATACCGGGCAAAATACCGGTATCGACATAACGCTGCTTCATCACGGAATCGACTTTTGCCAGCCGTTCCACCGAAAAACCCGCGCGTTCCTTGGCCATTTGCCTCTCCCATATGTTCTGGAAGGGAGCCTAGCCTATGTCCTGCTTTTGAAAAGCCCGGATGTTTCGGGCCATGCCGAAGAATGGGCGTCGTCATGTTCATCACATCCGCGCGCTTTGCTTCCCTTTTCGCCGCGAATTGCTGTATGGGAGGCGCGGGGTTTGGTACTCGTCTCGAAGGGCGTATTCCTTGTCGAAAGTTGAATCCGGCGCGCCAGCCGCCGCGGCGGACTGGATCCGCATACTCAGCAACTATCGCGATCCGAGCGCTGCACGCAGCGCCTTCGAGTTGATCGTCACCGCCGTGCCCTTCGTGGCGTTGTGGCTGGTGATCTGGGCGGCTTGGGCGTTCGGGTATGGCTGGCTGTCGTTTATCCTCGCGGTGCCCGCCGCCGCGTTCCTCGTGCGTCTGTTTCTGATTCAACACGATTGCGGGCATGGCGCATTCTTCAAGCATCGCGCTCTGAACGACTGGACCGGCCGCGTGATCGGCGTCTTGACGCTGACGCCTTACGACATGTGGAAACGCGCGCATGCGATCCATCACGGCACGTCGGGCAACCTCGACAAACGCGGCGTCGGCGATCTCGACACGCTGACCGTGCGCGAATACCGCGCGCTGCCGTTCTGGGGCCGCATGCGCTACCGGCTCTATCGCAACCCCATCGTGCTCTTCGGCATCGGTCCGATCTACATGTTCATCCTGCGCCACCGCCTGCCGCTCGGCATGACGATCCGGAACTGGCGCGCCTGGATCAGCCCGATGACGACCAACGCCGCCATCGCCGCCGTCGCCGTCGGCATGATGTGGCTCATCGGCTGGAAGACGTTTCTCCTGATTCAACTGCCCATCACCATCATTGCCGGTGTGATTGGCGTGTGGCTGTTCTTCATCCAGCATCAGTTCGAAGGCACGTTCTGGGCCGGCGAAGAAGCCTGGAACGTGCACGATGCGGCGCTGCGCGGCTCTTCTTATTATGCGCTGCCCAGCCCGCTCGCCTGGCTGACCGCCCATATCGGCATCCATCACGTCCATCACCTTTATGCGCGCATCCCGTTCTACCGGCTGCCCCAGGTGCTGCGGGATCAGGCTCCGCTGGCCTCGGCATCGCGCGTGACCTTGTGGCAAAGCCTCAAATGCGCCCGGCTGGCGCTGTGGGACGACGCCCAGAACAAGCTTCTGTCGTTCCGCGAAGCGCGCAAGCTTCCGCACTAAAACCGCGCGGAGCCGCGGAGAAAAAGAACGCCGCGCACAGAGACGCAAAGAGACCCGAGCCCGGTCCCTCTTGGGAGCGTGACCTCCGAAAAGGCAGCGACAGGCGCGCGAAACGCGCCGGGCCTTCGACTGTGAGCCACTGGACCGGACACAAGCTCGGCTCTCTTTGCGTCTTTGCGCGAGCCTTTTTTTCTTTTTCTCCGCGGCTCCGCGCCGCGTGCCGTCCAATACGCGGCGATCGTAACACTTGCCGCCGTGGCTTTTGCGTCGTTAGGGTTCCACACCGCTATTTCTAACGACAACAAAGCACCGGAAACGCCCATGTCCACCAATCCCAATTTCACCCCGCCGCCCGGCTGGCCCGCCATGTCCATCGCCGAAGCGCATGCGAAGCTCACCGCACCCGGCGCGCCCTGCGAAATGGAAACGGTGACGATCCGCGGCATCCCCACGCGCGTCTGGAAGAACCTGCCGCCCACCCTGCGCGAGTTGCTGGCGGCGGCGCGCGCCGCGCATGGCCCCAAGGAATTCCTCGTTTATGAGAACGACCGGGCGACGTATGAAAGCTTCTATCGGGCTGCCGTCGCCGTCGCGAACGAACTGATCGAGCAGGGGGTGAAGAAGGGCGACCGCATCGCGCTCATCATGCGCAATCTGCCGGAATGGCCGGCCATCTTCTACGGCGCGGAAATCATCGGCGCCATCGTCACGCCGCTCAACGCATGGTGGACAGGGCCGGAACTGGAATATGGCCTGGTCGATAGCGGCACCAAGATCGTTTTCGTGGACGCCGAGCGGCTGGAGCGCATCTCCGAGCATCTGGTGAATTGCCCCGATCTGAAGCGCGTTTATGTCAGCCGCTTCAAGGATGACGATCTGCCCAGCCCCATCGTGCATCGTCTCGAAGATGTCTTGGGCAATGTGAACGGCTGGATGAAATTGCCGGATGCGCCGCTGCCCGATGTGCAGCTTGGCCCGGATGACGACGCGACCATCCTCTACACTTCGGGCACCACCGGTAAGCCCAAGGGCGCGCTCGGCACCCATCGCAACATGCTCTCCAACATCATGGCCTCCGCCAGTGCGGGCGCGCGCAACTTCCTGCGCAAGGGCGAGGTCCCGCCGGTGGCCAGCCCAAGCGATCCGCAGCGCTGCACCTTGCTCTCCGTGCCGTTCTTTCACGCCACGGGCTGCTTTGCGATCATGAATCCCACCATCGCGGCCGGGGCCAAGATCGTGATGATGCGCAAATGGGAGCCGGAGCTGGCGATGCAGCTTATCGAGCGCGAGAAAGTGAACGGCGCGGGCGGCGTTCCCACCATCGCCTGGCAGCTCATCGAGCATCCCAATCGCCACAAATACGATCTCTCTTCTCTGGAAAGCGTGTCCTATGGCGGCGCGCCGTCGGCGCCCGAACTGGTCAAGAAGATCGTGGAAGCGTTCCCCAAATCCGCCGCCGGAAACGGCTGGGGCATGACGGAAACCTCCGCCACGCACACCTCCAACAGCGGTGAAGATTATTTGAACCGCCCGACGAGTTGCGGCCCCGCGGTCGCGGCCTGCGATATCAAGATCATGGACATCGAGGGTAAAAAAGAACTGCCGCGCGGCGAGGTGGGTGAGCTATGGGCGCGCGGGCCCAACATCGTGAAGGGCTACTGGAACAAGCCGGAAGCGACCGCCGCCAC
>JAFECP010000015.1:81992-113407 GCA_018242105.1 Pseudomonadota bacterium | reverse complement strand
GAGGGCATATCGGGGAGCAGGTCACGAGCGGCTCAGTGCTGCGAGAGCGGACCGGTACCAATGGTCGAAGCGCTGCTCGATGATTCCCAGTCGAGGAGGATGTTCGCTTTCGAGAACTTGAACGAAACGAATTTGGTCTTTGTGTCGGTGCTTGAAACCAGCACGCCAATGAACGGGATGAAGGACTGCGCGCTCGCGGATGCCTTCATGTATTGATAGTTGTCCGTATGCTCGCCGTCCGACGTACGGCGTATCGAGTCGGGCTGCCCGAGCGCGGCTATCACTTCAGCCTCGGTGGTCTTGCCCTTCACGAACTTGCCTATCTGATCGTCCGACACGTTCGTGCCGGACGACATGCAGCCCGCAAATCCGAGGAAAAGGAGGAAAACAGCGGAAATCGCCCAGCGCCTCTTCATATCCACCCCTAAAATTGAACACTATGCGGATAGTGTTCAATTCGCGCTGAGATAGAGACGCGGATTTGGCTACGCAAATCGAATGGGGATATAGCTGATCTGCGCCGCTGGATTTGCAAGCTTGAAAAGTTCGAGGCATTCCTGAGCCATGGAGCGGTTATGGTCATAGCTGGTAGCTCGGTTGCCTAATACAACGAGTAACACCTCCGTAGATGTATCTGTGACTCTATACGCATTCGAGTCCACATCCTTTTGTCCAAGCCACGCCAAGGGTGCACCATTTATCGCATAGACTAGGTCACCGTGCTTGATGGGTTTAGGTTTATCCTTGAATAAGGGAATTATCTCTTCGCCACCATGTGAACGGTAGACGGTAATATCGCCGCTCTCCCCACCGACATCATGCATGCCGATGCCGCTAATCCAGCGCAGAGATACGATATTGTAGGCATCGACAGCGCTATTTATCGATTTGAACCCTTTTTCGATGAATGTACGAGCTAAACGCTCGCCGGCCGGTTCGAGATCGTCATATCCCATCTTTGCAAAGAGCTCGCGGAACCCACGTACTTCTGGTTCCGCGAGGCGCTCTCGCAGCGTGGCCCTCAGCGCAGCAACTGTACTTTGCCCAGTAGAGATCAAGTTATCGCTGCTGCTGTCAATATTGAGCCCGCTGATCGTCGCGACAATCGGCTGACCGATGCCCAATGCCTGAGCGTCCTTACTAATGATGACTTGCATAAAATGGGCGTTCCTTAGACCAGTACTGCTCTTACAGGTGAGCCGTCCGCATCCTGAATCTTCAGGGGCAAGGCCGATAACCGATAGCGACCAGCTCTTACCGATGACAAATTGAGACCCTCCAAAACGAGGACGTTGTTGCCCAACAGGGCTCTGTGCGCAGGAAACTCTTCATCTCCAAACCGATCGACGCTCAAATAATCAACACCGACGAGATTTGCATGTTTTCGAATCAGCAGTTTTGCCGCTGGGCCGCTAAGGTACACGTGACCTTCGTGAAATGGCGCATCGGTAGAAATTCGCGAATTACGGCTTCGGAAAAGTACAGCTGTATTCTCTAAGTCCGGCAGGTTCTGAACATGTCGCACGTCTACAAAGTCGTCGCCCTCCGCTAGCTCAACAACGAGCGCCTCGCATACAAACCGGTCTAACTCGATCGCGTCTAGAGTAGCTCCATCGGAAAAGAAGTGACGAGGAGCATCTACGTGTGTGAGAAAGTGAGTAGTCCACCCCGTAAGCGCCGTAATTCTGCAAGGACATCCAGGAGCGACGTCACAAATTGGCTCAACCGACAGCGGAGCATCGCCAGGCAGGACGACCGATCTTGGAGAAATTCTACGCGAAATATCTAATACTCTCATATTAGCCTCCATCATATCACGGAATGGAATGGACACTTGCGAACGTCGTCTAGCTCCATGCCGCTATATTGTAGCGCCTCTGATGCCATCCCATGGTCGCTCAAGTTCGGATTGAGCGATCCCTGAAGCTTCACATCGCGAGTTCTTATCTCTGACTGAATTTTGTTGAAGACATTTCGTTTGCGCAGCTCCTCAAATTGGAAATGCGCATTGAAGACAAGGGTGAGATATGCGAAACGGCGCGACCAGCGTGTCGCGAAAGGATTCAGACCGACGATAAAGAATGGACGCCCGCATACGCTAAAGGCAAAGTCCTTGTCATCCACATGTGAAGAAACATTTGGCGCATATTTGTGGGAAAGAGCGTCAACCTCATGCAGCATCTGGAGTTGTTTCCATACCATCTCGTGCGTTTCACTTTCGGATCTGACTATGGGAGCCTCAAAGATTGCCGCGTATGTTGTGAACGGGGGCGTCAGCTCTTTTGAATCTTGTTCTTTTATGAACTGCTTCAGATGTTCATAGAGATGTTCCGTTGTCTCTATGGTCGCCATCATACCGAGAAGCCCCGCTCGGTAAGTGCGCCGACCAAATGCCGACTTCGCTCCCACGCATGGAAACGCGGGATTCTCTATGAGGGAAACGAGTTGACCGAGGCGGAGCTGATCGAAGCCCGTCGCAGTGTTGCCGGTAGAAGCTTCGCGATGTCCCTCTGCCGAAGGCTCGAAATAACGCGGCGGGAGAATCTCATAGTTTCTAGAACTCGGTATCGAAAAATCGCTCATAGCAATCTCCAATTCCCCCAGTAAAAGAATTGGACATAGTGCGAATGCTTTCAAGAAGCCGAATTACTGGCGCTGAAGGGCTTGCAGGGAGGCTAAACTCTGAAGCAATCTTAACAGCTGCTGCGCGCAGTTTAGCTAACTTCTGGGGGGAAGATGGCACGCTCAATTAAGTTTGGCTCCATCCTATCGGATCTCATTGAAAGGAAGGGCAAGCATTACACCCGAAAAAAAATCGCAGGCGAACTAGACCTCTCGGTATCCCTGCTGAGCCAATATGAAAGTAATTCGACAACGCCAAGCTTCGATAAGCTGATCATGCTGGCGGAGTATTTCGGCGTAACGCTCGACTATCTTGTCTTTGGAGAGTCCCCCGCAGATTCAAAGGGGACGGGACAAATATTGGTGGACGCAACCTACCGGTTCATGGATGAGAAGCTCGAATCCATGTCAGTGCAGGCGGAGCGGCGCCAATGGCTTCTCGCAAAATTGTCAAACGTCATTGTTTCGCGATTGGATAGAGCTGTTGATCGGTTGCTCGATGGCGGCTCAGTTCAGACAGATAGATTCGGAATACCTGGATTCATAGATGATCAAACGACATTGACCCTCGAGAAGCACGCTCGAGAGGTTTGCATATTCACAACCGACTTTTCATATGATGTCTTCATAAATGAAGAAGGAGAAGTAGTTCCCGGAAAATTCTTCCATTTGGTTGCCGAGAATATTCGCGAAAGAAATTGCGATTACCGGTTTCTCTTGCCTAAGGGGCGAGATTGGTCTCGCCATGTTGATGGTTTCTTTCGTTTGTTAAGAGAGGCCGCTGGACCAGCAGCTATAGCGCGGTGTCAATGCGTCGTCGCCGAGCGAACCCTAATATCGGGTCTGGGTATTTATAAGCTGGATTTGAAGTCACTAAATAGCGACGCACCGGCAGTTTATCATCAAGTGGTCGATCATATCAAAGAAACGCAGATCGCGTACATTATCCCGCCATCAAAGTTGGTTCATGGCGATCTATTGATAGCGCGAGAATATACGAGTTCGACCTCAGAGCTTTTTGAAGAAGCATGGCGTGAGGGTCTCGGAAAGAAAGTGCGCAAACGAAACGCATCGGCGCCATGACATCAGGCTAAACGATCGCATCTATTCCACATGCGAGCTGCGAGAAGACGTTCTTCGTCACCAACGGCTTCGCAGTACAGAATGGTACTTTCTAGCCTTGCGTGTCCTAGCCACCGCTTGATTGTTCCTATGGGCACGTTTGCATTGATTGCCCCCTCAACTCCGAACGAATGTCGAAACGCCTTTGGCATCGAAACTGAGTCGGGTATCCCGGCTCTCTTGCACGTCTCTTTGATCTTTGTCCATGCGGTCGTTCTGCTCCACCCCCAAATGCGCTCCATCCGTGCAATCGGATCGTGGCGTTTCAATGCGACTTCGTGGGTGCTTTCTAGAAGCCCAATTAATTCGGCTGGGACGGGTACCGACCGATAGATTCCACGACGGCGGCGCTTTAGACATTCGATGATGATTGCCTGGTTAGCAATATCTACGGACTGGGGCGTAAGCATTAGTACCTCGGAAAGCCGGGCACCAGTTAGTGCGAGGACAAAGCAGAAGGTTCGGATCTCGGCCTTTGAGCAACGGGCGGCCGCAAGAAAGGCATACCATTCCTCCGACACGAGGTATTTCCGATGGCCGGTGCGATCAATAAGCATAGGAATTGCTAGTGCTTGAGGAATTCGCGAACAAAGCCATTGACCAAAAACTGGTTCACGAACACTATCCGCATAGTGTTCAATCAGTATACTGATTAACCCTGATCCACGGGGCTGGCGCTGTGGATAGAAGTCTGCTCTGCCTTAGTTCAATCCAGATCGCGCCGAAACACCCACTTGCCAATAACTCTTATTGCACTCGTCGTGATATCTGGGCCTTAGCGGCTCGTAGAAGCGGTGCACAAGATGGCCCCAGGTCCCTCAACAAATCTATGTACCTTTAGAAGACTGTGGAGCCAAAAACGCGCCGAGGGTTTGCCTACAAGGATTGAAAGAAGCGCGAGGACTTGCGAAAGAGCGTGCGCTAGAAGTGGCGGCTTTCTGAAAATCAAGTATCGGAATGATATAGCGAAACAGCGACGTCCCCCTACCGCTGCATTAGCATCATCGCCTTGGAGCAATGCTTTGTCGGCGGTATTCCTTATAGTGTGTTAATGCGCTGCCGCCGAAAGGAAGACTACGTTCTAGGGTAGCCGAGACAAAATTCCACTCAGCCCAATTTCGAGTCGATCGGCCGCCTTGGGCAGATTTCGCGCGACTTCGACCAGCCTTCTGATAAACACCATTCCCTCGACAACGCTAGCGGCCCTTTCGCCGACTTGGCTTCGAAAACTCATCCATTCGTCTGGGTGCGACAGCTGTATGAAATTAAGCCCCCAACGCTTCTTTGCCTGACTGAATTCAATGTAGCCCGCCGCGATAAGACGGCGGTGTCCGAGCTCACCTTCAAGCGCCAAATTGCCATCGGCAAGAAGGCTATCTGAAAAGAAGTGCAATGTGAGATCGACATCATCAAGAGAAAAATACCAGGTCGTTCCTATGCACCGCTTAGACTCTATTGCAGTCTCATAGCCCGCCGCATTTAACGCTCGGTCTATAAGTTCAAGCACGTATGTATATTGCGCGCCCTTCATCTGAGTGTCGCAGGCGTCCTGCCAACGATGGCGAACGCCACAGGGGTCAGTGGAACCGCCCTGACCTTGTATTTTCGTTTGTAGAAAGCATCTAATAAAATTTTCTCATCAAAGCCTGTAGAGCGGAATCCGTACGGGCCAACGCAAACGGTTCCCCATTTGCTTCGGCGCTCGACGGTGTCAAAACCCGCACTCAGATAGTAGCGCTGTCGCAGCAATAGGGTGGCAGCTGCGTCATTGAATACTGACACAACCACGGTTGCGGGGGTCCGCGACAGTGCATCAACGACAGCTTCGACGTCAGCCACATTGCCCAAGCAATTGAACGGCATGAATAGAACGCGCTCCGGCGGATGGGAAGACACTCTTGGTTCCCAGTCAGCCAAGCTATCTGCCGAGCCAACGATGAAAGAGCAGGATGCGCCGAGCCAGTTACGCCAGATGACCTCGGCCTCTCGAATGTAGCTCTGGGAGGGGTCCACACCCACATAAGCTAGCCCGCGCTCTCGAACAAACAGTAGATTCTCTCCTTTCCCGCACCCGAGCTCTACGACTGTCGAATGAGAGGTGAGAATGTGTCCGAGAAGCCGGCGCTCCGCACATCGATAGGTTGCCACCTCAGGGGTGAATGTCGTCGGCAGGAATAGCTGATAGCCGATGTCTTCGTCGTACGGAGACGGGGTCACGGGCCGACAACTTCCGGTGCAGTGATGTACTCGAAGCCGCCTACGGAGATCACACGATCAATGACGCTCTTGGCTTCTTCGAGATCCACGCTGCCAAAACCGTAGATGACAAACAGCCCCTCGAGTGTATTGTCGGAAGTGCAGGCTCGTTGTGAGTCACTAACGGCGCAACCGAAAGGCCCCGCTCCGTCTGCAAGAACGGGAAGATTGGATACATCGAACTCTCCTTTCCCGAGAGTGAGCATGTGTTCGCCGGTGGCGCCTTGTCTCAGCAGAACGGAAGATGCGACAGCTTGCGTGTCATAGCACCCGACGGGCCAGCCTGTTCTTAGTGATATTGTATTGTTCGCGTCGACGAGACGGTTGATTGAGCGGATGCTTCCTTCTTTTCGAACACGCCGGACAAGCGCCTCTGAAGATATCCGATATCGGCTTGCGTTGCGTCCCATCGCGGTAATGGCAGCCTTATATCGTTCTATCGAGTCTGCGACACCCTTGGAATGTATCGACGCATTGGCGGCTTCTGTGAGCAGGCCCTGCAAAGAACTATTCGGCTGCGAGGAGGCCACCCTGACGAGCCAATAGATCAGAAATGGCTGATATTTCGTCAAACCGTGATCAATCGAAATGGTCGTCATAGTATGTTCTCCATCTCATTATACATGCGCGCGATCTCTTCTAGTTCGGACAACTTCGGTGGCAGTACTTGGTTCAAGCCATAGCGGACCGTGGCTTCGCCAAATAAGCTCATGATGATCGCCAATCGCTCGTCGTGTTCGTCGACCGCCCAATCTCGAAAGTTATGCGGATTGGTCATATCGCGCATAGGATGGCGTACAGCCCAGTTGAGGCTTACGACCTTCGGTTGCCGCAACCGTTCTTGCCACTCTATGATTTGACGCAACGTCGCAATACGGTTGCCATGGCTCTCACCAAGGCCGAACAAGATCGACATTCCCATGTCGATCGAAGATGAGTTCAAAAACTGTATAACGCGCTCTACTCGTTCCTTCCACGAGATAGCTTTCTTCCTACCGGTGTTCTTCGCAATATCGGAGACTAAGATCTCATCGAGAGTTTCGACACCTACGAAAAGATACCGTAGCCCCAAAGCGGAGAGCTTCTTGATGTGCACTTGTCGTTCAGCGTGCAACAACATGTCGATGGTCAGTTGGGCGCCGAACAGAACCTCAACCGAGTCCCTACTAGCCAAACGCTCGGAAAAGCTTCGCAACGCTTGCGGTTGGCCCTGTAGAAGAATTGAGTCTTCGACAAAGACGGAAGCAGATGAGGCGCCGCTTAAAGCTGATAGTCGCGCGATTTCGGCGAATTGATCTGCAAGCCTCAGCGCGGATTGGCCGATGGCGGCGCGTCCCACGGGTCCATTAATGGCGGAATTCTCACTGCAGAAATGGCAATTCATGACGCATCCTCGACTGCTATAGCTGTAGGCGTGGGCAGTCATATTCCCGCCTAGTATGTTAAACTGGGTATTGATCGGGTATTTTTCGTAAACCACCGGCAAAGCATCAGGATCTATCTTTCTGATTTTGTGGGGGAAGAGCGTCATCGGTGGAGACACCTCCCGCTGTAGATGCACCAAGAAATCACCCGCGGCGAATGACAGACGAGTTGCAAGATTTTCACTGAACTCTTGCCAGGAAGCGGAAGCGACGAGAGCTTCACCGATTTCGACAATGACGCTCTCTGCGTCCCCCGAAACAACTATGTCAAACAATCCTGCCAGGTCCGGCGCCGCCGCGCCCGATGGATGAAACAGAATCTGACCACTGTCTGAGCGCCAAAGCGTCTCGTTGATGTGCTTTCCCCCTATAACAATGACGCATTCGTTGCCGAGAACTTCGCGGATGTGGCGAGCACATTCGATAGCTCCGGGGAAGCAAATGCTCATACATCCAATTAGGATGAGATTGGGCCTCTCGCTGATTATTAGATTATCTATCCATTCGATGGCTGGCGGCAGGCAATCAAAAATCGATATGTAGCGCGCGGGAAGGGATGGAGACGCCCATGAAGACTTCGCCCATGCGCTCTTTGGATTGTCGAGTGCCGAGAACACACCTCTGAGCGCGTTGAGAAGGCTAAAGGGCGTCGTACTGCTTAAATTCTTTGAGGGACCCGGTCGCCGCCGCGGCCAATAAGGTGCAGCAAACGCTATCGGGCGAAGTACGCCACCGATTGATTGAAATTCTTGCAAAGTACCGCCCCAGACTTTCGAGAACTTGTTTCAGCAAGTCGATAGACTCTAAAATAGAAAAAGGGTTTAATTCTGATTGTCACCAGTATAGAATATATCTATACTTTTGCTCTATTACATGAGTCAAATCGCTGGGTGTTGGGGGTGCAATGCAGCTGAAACTTTCACGCTCTCAGCGGGAGGTTGGAGCACTCTCGAGGAGGGTCATTTTCTGCCTCGACGCGCGCGTTCAACTCGGCGCCCGAGAAGCCGCCGAAGTAATTCGCTACAAGTTGGGCAGCCAGGTTATTTACAATAGTGAAGCGTCCAAACGGCAACTCGCTAAGGGCGAAGCCACGAACGATGGATCGTTCACCGGCAGTCTCAAGCAGATCGGCTATGTCGGCTTGGCCTTGCTCAACCTCAACATCACGATCGACAGCCTTCAACGCGGCCAGCACATTGAATGCAAGGATCTGAACGAGCTCCTCGGTGCAGAGGAAGCCATCATGAGTGCTTGCGAGCGCCTGAAAGGGCTTCTCGAAACTGCGGCCACCTTCGACGGCAGGGAAGTAGTCATCGATTTCATCACTGAGACGCCAAGGGTCTCTTCGACCCCGGCAGCACCAATGCCGAAATTAGAACTCCCATCTGCAGCTGCCGGTGCGGACAGGTCAGTGCCGACCGTGGCGGCAACGGCGTCCGCTGCCGCAATTACCGAGCCTTCATTTTTGGGATACGATTCAGCGGCTGATCAGCAGAGCCCTTTCGACTGGTTCATGGCTCGCACTCTGGGTGAGAAACTCATGTTGCTTGCCCTCGGCGCCGTCGTGCTCATCTATTTTATCAGCCATCTCTGATGGATTCCTGGAAGCCCTCGGTCTTTACGCCCCTATCGCGGCGCTTCGAGAACGAACGTGCGCGTGAGGTCGAGGATACCCGTCAGCTGTACCGAAAGATCGACGAATATCATCGGCGGCTTTCCGAAACGCCCGAAAGCGTCATCCAAAAGATCGTGCCGTTCGTCGAGCATCTTCCCGATGTCTTGCAGCGTCCCCTTTTGGACACGCTCGTAAAGGTTGCTGCATCACACCGCTTCATCTTCGAGATGCCGGCATTTGATGAGCACTGCACACTCACCGAATGGGCGGATTTCCGCAATCTGTTGCGTGCGAAAGAGTATTTCTTTCAAAACCAGGACAAGGTACTCCGTCTTCTGCACGAAGGCCTGGTGCGATTGGGCGGAGGGATCGCCGACGTGCTGCCGAAGGCCGAAGCACCCTCGCCCTTCACGATACCGCTCATCTATGCGCTCCCCGAACCGGGCCTGCTTATGACGCAGATGCTCAAGATGGTCTACGAACCGCAATATGCCGAACGGGGACTGTTTCGGGATTTGATGCTGACGCTGCAGGAAAATGTCGCGGCCGCCTCGGGCCGCATCGTCGGCGAAAAGAGCGCCAAAGCCATAAAATACGCCTATGACAGTGATCTGCCGCTGGCCGAACTGAACGATACCTACCTGGGCGGCACGCCATTCCATGCGCTGTTCGAATTGCCGGTGCCGCTGAAGTTCACGGCGGAAGAACGGTTCAACCATATGCATGTGGTCGGCGGCACCGGAGCGGGGAAGACCACACTGCTCGAGCAATTGATCGCGCACGATCTTGAAGCAGCGGATTCACCCGGCCTCGTCATCGTCGACAGCCAGGGTGATCTCATCCGCAAGCTCTCGCATCTGGATGTGTTCCATCCGAAGCATGGCCAGTTTCGGGATCGTCTGGTGCTGATCACGCCCAAGGACATCGACCATCCGCCAGCGCTCAACATCTTCGACGTGAACCGCGACAGGCTCGGGGCCTACGACGCCGTGGTCCGGGAACAGGTGACGGCAGGTGTGATCCAGACCTTCGACTATCTGTTCGCAGGTCTCCTGGGCGCCGATCTCACCGCCAAGCAGGGCGTGTTCTTTAAGTATGTCGCCCGGCTGATGTTGGCGCTACTGGAGAGCCTAGGGCGCAACGCAACCATCCTGGACATGCTGCAACTCATGGACGATCCGGCGCCATATCGCGCAGCCATAGAGCGGTTGCCGCCGCTCCAGAGATCGTTTTTCGAGCGGGACTTTGCGTCCAAGACCTTCGCACAGACCAAGGAGCAGATTCGTTACCGGCTGCAGGCCATCATCGAGAACCCGACCCTCGCCCGGCTCTTCACCGCGCCAAACACCAAGGTCGATCTATTCGCGGAGATGAACCGCGGCTCCATCATCCTGGTCGACACAGCGAAAGACTTCCTGAAGGGCGCATCGTCGCATTTTGGGCGCATATTCATCTCGCTGGTGCTGCAAGCCGTGCTGGAACGGGCAGCCATTCCGGAACGAGAGCGGAAGCCCGTGTTTCTAATCGTCGACGAGGCAGCGAGTTATTTCGACAGCAATATCGACGATCTTCTGACGGATGTGCGTAAATATCGCTGCGGCTGTGTCTTTGCCCACCAATATCTGGAGCAATGCACCTCGTCGCTGCGGGCTTCCTTTGCCGCCAACACCTCGCTCAAATTTGCCTCCGGCGTCTCCAACAGCGATGCCAGAGCTATGGCGACAGACATGCGCACCACCGCAGAGTTTATCCTGTCGCAGCCGCGGCTCCAGTTCGCGGCGCATATCCGCAATGTAACGCCGCAAGCCGTAAGCATTCCCGTCCAACCCGGCATCTTGGACTCAAAACCTCGCCTGTCCGATCAGGCCTATGCCGAGCTTTTGGAGCGCAACCGGCTGCGGGTGAGTCTGCCTCTCGATAGCCCGGAACAAAGCCCTTCGTCAGGCGTGATACCGGCCAGCATGTCCCAGCCACCGGGCACCGATCCCTCATCCGACTGGTAGAAGTGTTATCTGCGCTTGTGCCGCCATAATCATGCATCCATTGGCGCGCTTGCGCATGGCAACCGTTTTCCCTGGAGGACGCCGATGCTAGGGCGAAACCATGATCGCCCGCCGCTCACGCCAACGACGGATCCGCACCGGCAAATCAATCGAGATCACTACGCGCGATATCGCCATCTTCAAATGGCTATCGCGCTATCGTTACCTTCCATCAACCTATCTGCATGCTTTCTGTGGCGGTCTCTCTGAAAAGCGCTTCATCGAGCGTCTCGGCGATCTCTTTCACGAAGGCTTTATCGACAGACCATCCGTGCAGTGGGAGACGGCGGGAAGCCGTCACAAGCCGGCGATCCACGAGCTCGGTGCCGGCGCCCGCCGTATTCTGGCTGAGCAGGATGATCTGCCGATGAAGCGGACCTGGCTTGGGACCGGGCCGCAGCGGCAGTTCCGGCATGCCCTCATGATTTGCGAGATCGTGGCGTCCATCGAGCTCGCAGTAACAGGGCATACGGAGCGCCGCTTTGTGACCTGGCCGGAAATCCTTGCCAAGGCGCCTTCAGCGACGCGAGCAGCAGCACGACCCTTTGCGATTGCAGCAGAGCCCGACGGGCTCGTGCCAGACGCTCTCTTTGGTCTGGAGTACGCGCGGGAAGGCAAGAGCGCGTATCGCTTCTTTGCATTGGAAGCGGATCGCATGACCATGCCTTTGGAGCGCCAGAATAAGATGCAGACTTCATTGGCGGCAAAACTCGCCATGTATGACAGCGTAATCGGGAAGCAGACCTATAGGGGGCGGTGGGGCATTCCCAATCTTCTGGTTCTTGTTGTGACGGCACCCCAAAGAGTCGAGGCCCTCATCAGAAGGCAGCCAGCCCTTTCGGCCCACGCAAACTTCTTGTTCAAGGCCGCCCCCAGCACGCTTCAAATGCGGCCCGACACGAGTCTCTACGAAACGCCGTGGAAAAGGCTGACGCCGGAGCCACTGGATCTGACAGGCTAGCGACCGCCGCATCGGACAAAGCGAAAGAGCGGCCGCCCTGAAAGACGACCGCTCTTCGCTCCTTTTCAGGAGGTGGTGGGATTATCGCGTTCCGAGACGCGTTTTGCGATCCAGTCCTCTATCTCCTGCTCAAGCCAGCCCACCCGGCCTTGGCCGAGCCGTATCCGCTTGGGAAACACTCCTGCCGCCTCCAGGCGGGCAATGTGAGCCGGGGAATACAGAACTTTCTCACGCACCTGCTTCTTCGATAAGAGCCTCATCGCAAGTCTCCCGTTAGGGAGGCTCGCGAGCCTCAAGGTTGAGCCTTCAGGCTGGGCAAGTCTGCTCCTGGCATTGGACGGCTTCAATGGGCTCCTCGCCAAGCCTGCCCATAGGAGCGCGCCCCTGCGCGCCTCGCGCTTGAGACTATAGCGAGACAACGCTAGATTCTGGGAAGGCTTAAGTGCTGGTGGGTGATGTAGGAATCGAACCTACGACCCGCTGATTAAGAGTCAGCTGCTCTACCGACTGAGCTAATCACCCGTACCCAAACCGGCTTATACGCCGGAGGGGGCGGGCTATAGCAGGCGATTTCCGCCCTGTCCATGCGCCCTGTGGATTACATCAAGCCGCTGGAATGACGGGGGATTTCCACCTGCCGGTGGACGTGGACCGACATCAAAAGTCCAAAGCCCACCATCACGGTCAGCATCGCGGTTCCGCCGTAGGAAATGAGCGGCATCGGTATGCCCACCACCGGGATCAACCCCATCACCATCGACGCATTGATCATGATGTAGAAGAAGAAGTTGAGGGTGATGCCCGTCGCCAGCAGTCGCCCAAACTGGCTGCGCGAAGCCATGGCGATGCGGATGCCATAAGCGATGACCACCGCGAACAGCAATAGCATCGCAATGCAGCCGACAAAACCGAACTCTTCGCCCAGCACCGTCCAGATGAAGTCAGTTTCCTTTTCCGGCAGGAAGTTCAACCGGCTCTGCGTGCCCTGCATGTATCCCTTGCCAGCGAGCCCGCCGGAGCCGACGGCGATCTCCGCCTGGCTGATGTTCCAGCCCGCGCCCAGCGCGTCCGACGATGGATTGAGGAAGGTGAGCACACGCTGTTTCTGATAGTCGTGCATGAAGCGCCATGCGATCGGAATGGCGGCAAGGCCTGCGCCTATGGTCGGTGCGATCCACCACCAGGAAAGCCCGGCCAGGAAGAGAAGCGACGCTCCATCCGCGCAAAGGATCATCGCGGTGCCGAGGTTCGGCTGCATCAGCACCAGCACGGCAGGCATGCCGATCATCGCCAGCGGGATCAGAAGCTTCAGCGGCTTGGAAATGTCTTCCACCTGCTGGCCATGTAGATAGCGCGACAGCGCCAGCACCAGCGAAATCTTCATCAGCTCGGAAGGCTGAATCTGCAACGGTCCAAGCTCCAGCCAGCGCTGCGCGCCAAGGCCGCCAACCTTGCCCATGATCGTTGTCGCAATCAGCAGCAGGAGCGCCGCGCCATAGAGCGGATAGGCCAATCCCATCCACACGCGGATATCCACCATGGCGATGGTGATCAGCAGTATCAATCCGATGACGAAGCGGATCATCTGCGGCAATGCCCAGGGGTGGAAGCTGCCGCCCGCCACCGAATAGAGCATCGCAAAACCGGCGCTGGCGATGATGGTGATGAGCAGCACCAGCCCCCAGTTCACATCGAGCAGCTTGTCCCCAATCGAGAGCGTGCGGCGCGCGGCCGCATAAGACCGTGTCGTCATCCGCGCCCCGCCGATGCGTCCGCCGCGCTCACCGGATAGGCGTTGGGCAGCTTCGCCGGATCGCGCTGCTGGGTGAACAACAGGATGTCCCGGGCCATCTGCACATGCGGATGATCGACGGTGGCGCCGTGCTCTATGATGATCCCCAGTGCATAGCGCGGCAGTTGCACCGGCGCATAGGCGATGAACAGCGCATGCTCGCGCAGCTTCCATGGCTGATTGGCGTTGCCGACGCGGCCTGTGGCGCGATCTTCCCGCGTGATGCGGCGCACCTGTGCGGTGCCGGTCTTTCCGGCCATTTCGAAGCCCGGTTGCGTGATGCGCCACGCATAGGCGGTGCCGCCCGGCACATTGGCGACCATGTTCATGCCTTCCTGCACGGCGGCGAGCGCGGTGTCGGAGAACGGCAGGCGGTCGATCTGCAGGCGCGGCTGCTCACGGTGGCCGACGTAGCGCGTGATGCGCGGGGTTATCGCATTGCCGCTGGCGATACGGGCGGCCAGCGTCGCGAGCTGGATTGGCGTGGCGGTCACATAACCTTGCCCGATGCCGGTATTGAGTGTTTCGCCCTGTTGCCACGGCACGCCGAAGCGTTTCAGCTTCCATTCGCGGCTGGGGATCAGGCCGGGACGTTCGCCGGGAAGTTCGATGCCGGTTTTGGCGCCGAGTCCCATCGCAATGGCGGTGTCGTGGATCTTGTCGATACCCAGCCGCCTCGCCGCTTCATAGAAGAAGATATCGCAGGACACGGCGATGCCGCGCTTCAGATCGACATGGCCGTGGCCGCCCTTTTTCCAGGACCAGCAATGGAAGACGTTGTTGCCCAGCGTCATCGAGCCAGTGCAGTTCACCTGCAGATCGGCCAGCCCGTTGTCCATGCAGGCGGTCGCAAGGACCGGCTTGAAGGTCGAACCGGGTGGATATTCGCCAGTGATAACCTTATTGATCAGCGGTTTGTGGTCGTCCGTGGTGAGCGCATTCCACTCGGCTTGCGAGATGCCGACGTTGAACGCATTGGGGTCGTAACCCGGCGACGAGACAAGCGCGACCACATCGCCATTGGTGACATCCAGCACGCAGCAGGCAGCGCTCTCATCGCCGAGGCGTTGCGCTGCGAATTGCTGCACCTGTTGGTCGATAGTGAGATAGACGTCCGACCCGGGCGTGCCGGCGTCATGGCCCAGTTCGCGGATCACGCGGCCATAGGCATTCACTTCCACGCGGCTGGTGCCGGCCTTGCCGCGGATTTCGGCCTCGAATTCCTTTTCGATGCCGCGCTTGCCGATTCTGAAACCGGGAATGCTCAAAAGCGGATCGGGATCGTTTTTCATATCCTCGGGCGAAACCGACGCCACGTAACCCAGAATGTGAGAAAGCTCGGTACTGAAGGGATAAGCGCGCGTCTCGCCCACATCGGGCTGAATGCCGGGAAGATAGGGGAGATGCAGATTGATGCGCGCGAACTCATCCCACGACAGGTTCTCGGCGATGGGAACCGGTGCGAAAGGCTTGTTGTTGGCGATGTCGCGTTTGATCTTTTCGCGCTGGTGCGCCGACAGATAGATGAGCTTGCCCACCGTGTCGATGGCAGCATCGACGCCTTCGACGGCCTGTTCTTTCACAATCAACACGCGATAGTTGCGGCGGTTGGAAGCGAGTTCGACACCGAAGCGATCAAGAATCCGGCCACGCAGCGGCGCGACGAGACGCTGGCTGACGCGGTTTTCCTCCGCGCGCGTCATGAACTTCTCGCCTTCGACGATCTGCAACTGATAGAGCCGGCCCGCCAGCACCGCGAAGACGACGTTCACGCCGCCCGTCACCAGCAGCGTGCGGCGCGTGAAGGTCGCGTAGCGGCTTTTGTCCTTGCGGTCGAAAATCGGCATCAGAAATCGCCCCTGAGCGGACCGACGAGCCTGCGGTGGATGAAACCCAATATCACGGCGACCGGGATATAGAAGACAACGCTGATCGCGATCTCGACGACAATGGGCGCCACTGGCGGCAGACGCCAATAATAGATCGAAATGATCGCATAAGCAGCAGCGCCGGCGACGAGCATGGCTGCTGCGAAGCCAAGGATTGCGCCGATACCCGCCAGACCGGCGAAAGAGTCGCGCTCACGATCGACGATCGCATAGGCGCCGACGAAGGATAGCGTCCACACTCCCGCAGGGCCGCCGCCAAGCAGATCCTGCAACACGCCGATCGCGAACACGGCGAAAGGCGGCATCAGGTCGGGGCGCACAAGGCACCAGAAATAGATCGGCATCAGCCCGAACATCGGCGGCGGCACCAGGGCGCCAAACACCGAAACGGGAACATTGGAAGCGATCACGCCTAGCACCGCGCAGACGAACGGGATCGAAGCGCCGACTGCCCCGCGAAATGACCAGCCGATCCGATCCGACATCGCCGTCATTGATCCTGCACGCCGCCGTTGTCCGTAATGTCCGGCTGCTTTGGCGCGGCCTTCGGCGCGGGCGCCGTGCCTGCCGCAGGCGCCGCCGGTTTTGCCTGCGCGCCGCTCGCCGCTCCCGGCATTGGCGTTGTCTGCAAAGGCGTAGTCTTCTGTTCCGGCATCGGCGGTTCCGGTTTCAATCCGGCAACAGCGGCAGGCAGATCGTCGGGTGATGGCGCGGGCGGCTGCTCTGGCGGCAGCTTGAAATCGACGATGCGGACATCCTGGCTGGCGCCGGCATCGGCCAGCAACGCGACGCGAAAACTTCGTCCACTGGCGACGAGAACGCCGACAGGAAGCCCCGGCGGAATGAGACCGCCATCGCCGGATGTCACCACCTGATCGCCGGCTTTGAGCGGCGCTGTCGTTGCCAGCGTATCGAGTGTCGGATTGGGCGTGTTGTCGCCGGCCATGATCGCCTGGATGTTGCCCGGCTGGATCGTGACAGGAATTCGGCTGTTCAGATCGCTCAGCAACAAGACCCAGGACGTGCGCTCACCGGACAGGAAGATGCGCCCGATCATGCCTCGCGCATCCACCACCGCCTCGCCCGGCTTCACGCCCTGCGCCTTGCCGGCGTCGATGATCATGGTGTCGAGGAAGGGATGGCTGGCGCGGCCGATAACGCGTGCAGTACGCGCATTGAGCGCCGGATCCGGCACGGCGTTCAGAAGAAGCTGATAACGCTTCAGACGCTCGTCCAGAAGCAATGCCGCGCTCTGCCACTGGCGCAGCCGCGCATTCTCCTGCTTGAGGCGCTGGTTCTCCTGATAGACGACGAAGATATCGCCGATGCCGTCGAACCATGTCGCCATCCTGTCGAATGGCGTGCTGACCCATTCCAGCGCCGGGCGTGTCCAGTCGGTGAAAGATGCGCGCGCGCGGTCGAAGAGCGAGGACTGCGCCTTACCCAGAAGCACCAACACGACAGCGAGAACGACGACAATGGCAAGCGGAAGCTGGGCATTACCCCTTCCCCGCGAATACCTCATCGTACCATTCGCCATATTTTACTCGCGCGAACTTAGAATGCGGTGGTCAGAACGTGGCGCATGCCCTTCGTGTTTTCCAGAACGCGGCCCGTGCCCAGAGCCACGCATGACAGAGGATCGTCCGCGATGGACACGGGCAGGCCCGTCTCTTCTCGCAGCACCTGATCCAGATTGGCGAGCAGCGAACCGCCGCCCGTGAGTACGATACCCTTGTCCACGATATCGGCCGCCAGTTCCGGCGGTGTCGCTTCGAGGGCCACCTTCACCGCTTCGACAATCTGGCTGGTCGGCTCAGCGAGCGCTTCGGCGATATGGCGCTGCGTGATGGTGATTTCCTTGGGCACGCCGTTCAGAAGATCGCGGCCCTTGATCTCCAATGTGACGCCATTGCCTTCGGCCGGCGGCGCAGCGGTGCCGATCTCTTTCTTGATGCGTTCGGCGGACGCTTCACCGATGAGAAGGTTCTGATGGCGGCGGATATAGGCAATGACAGCCTCGTCCATCTTATCGCCGCCCACGCGCACCGAGCGCGAATAGACAATGCCGCCGAGCGAAAGCACGGCCACTTCCGTCGTGCCGCCGCCGATATCGACGACCATCGAGCCTGTCGGTTCGGACACCGGAAGACCGGCGCCGATCGCCGCCGCCATCGGTTCCTCGATGAGGAACACGCGGCGGGCGCCGGCGGACAATGCCGATTCCTGAATCGCGCGGCGTTCCACCGCCGTCGAACCGGACGGCACACAAACGATGATCATCGGGTTGGCGAAGGAGCGGCGGTTATGCACCTTGCGGATGAAGTGCTTGATCATCTCCTCCGCCACTTCGAAATCCGCGATGACGCCGTCTCGCATCGGGCGGATCGCCTCGATGTTGCCGGGCGTGCGGCCCAGCATCATCTTGGCGTCATTGCCGACGGCGCGAACGGTTTTCTTGCCGCTGCGCGAGCTGATCGTGGCGACCACAGACGGCTCGTTCAAAACGATGCCGCGCCCCTTGACGTAAACCAGCGTATTCGCGGTTCCGAGATCGATTGCCATATCGCTCGACAGAACGCCGAGAAGACTGCCGAACATGTATGCCTGCCTGTTCCCTTCCGGGGCCGCCGACGGCCGCTCCCATCCCGCGAAAAGCTACCCCGGCGATGGTTAATGCCGGGGTAACGATTTCATCGCGCGACGGTCAAAGTCTCCGGCGCCCTTTTTTCACGTTTCACCAAAAGCTTGTTGAGCGCATTCACATAGGCGTTCGCCGCGGCCAACACCGTATCGGTGTCCGCGGCGCGCCCGGTGACGGTGCGCCCATTCTCCTCGAGCCTCACGCTGGCGCCGGCCTGCGCATCCGTGCCTTCCGTGACCGAATTGATCTGGAAGAGCTGCAGGCTGGCCTCATGCGGGTAAAGTTCGCGAATGGCGTTGAATATCGCATCGACCGGCCCGTCGCCCGTGGTCTTTGCAGTCCGGTCCTGACCATCCACAGAAAGCGTCAGCTCCGCAGAAGGCGCGACGTTAATGCCAGACGTGACGCGAAGAGCCCGAATGAGGATCTTGTCCTGGCCGCGCATCACTTCGTCATCGACCAGGGCGACGATGTCCTCATCGAAAACATGCTTCTTCTTGTCGGCCAGGTCCTTGAAGCGCTTGAACGCTTCCTGGAAGGCATGATCGTCCAGCTCGTAGCCCAAGGCTTCCAGCTTGTCCTTGAAGGCATGGCGGCCGGACAACTTGCCCAGCACCAGGGAAGAAGAATGCACGCCGACATCTTCGGGCCGCATGATCTCATACGTCTCGACATTCTTCAGCATGCCGTCCTGATGGATGCCGCTCTCATGCGCGAAGGCGTTCTTGCCGACGATGGCCTTGTTGTATTGCACTGGAAAGCCGGTGACGTTCGACACAAGCTTCGACGCGCGCGACAGCAAGGTCGTGTTGATGCCCGTCGTGAACGGCATGACGTCGCCGCGCACTTTGAGCGCCATCACGACTTCTTCCAGCGCCGCGTTGCCCGCACGTTCGCCGATGCCGTTGACGGTGCATTCGATCTGGCGCGCGCCGGCCAACACGCCGGCCAGGGAATTCGCCACCGCCAGGCCAAGATCGTTGTGGCAATGCGTGGCGATGGTCGCCTTGTCGATATTGGGAACGCGGTTCCTGAGATCCACGATCATCGCGTAGAATTCCTGTGGCGTGGAATAACCCACCGTGTCGGGAATATTGATCGTGGTGGCGCCGCTCGCGATGGCCGTTTCGACCGCAAAACACAGGAAATCCCGCTCTGTCCGCGTCGAATCCTCTGGCGACCATTGCACGTCGTCGGTAAAGCGGCGCGCATGTCCCACCGACGCCGCGATCGCTTCGATCACGGAATTGGGGCCCATCTGAAGCTTGTGCTTCATGTGAACCGGGCTGGTGGAGATGAAAGTGTGAATGCGGAACCGCTTCGACGGCTTAAGCGCTTCGGCGGCGCGATCGATGTCCTTCAAGCCGGCGCGCGACAATCCGCAGATCACGGCGTTCTTCGTGCGCCTGGCAATCGTATGCACGGCATCGAAGTCGCCCTGCGAGGAAATCGGAAACCCGGCTTCGATGATATCGACACCCATTTCATCGAGTAGCTCGGCGACTTCGATTTTTTCTTCATGCGTCATTGCCGCGCCGGGCGATTGCTCGCCGTCGCGCAACGTCGTGTCGAATATTTTTATGCGTTCGGTTTTTTGCGTGCTCGTGGTCATAATCTTCTTCCTTCGTTCGCCGCATCCAGCGGCTTCAATCGACTCCGTTCGCTCAAGTGGTCCCCTAAACGTCCGCCCGATCTCACGAGCAGCCGACGCCTAGGGGCAGCTAAGGAGGAGAAGCTGCGCCAGCGGCAAACCGAGGGAAGAAGCATGTGCGATTTCAGAGCGCGCAAAACCGCGAGCGGAGAAAACCCCGCCTGCAACTTTCCTGTGCGCGCCTTCGATCATCACCGGATCGCCATTCCGCCCGTTTTGTACGGTCCGCTAACCTTAGAGCGAAGCGTGTGAAAGTGGCGTGAAAGGGCCGCTTTCTGCTTCGTTTCCAATGTTTTACGCTGATTTTGCGCGGCCGCGCAATACAGATGAACGGGCTTATTTTGCTGCCGGCGGGCGGCTTCGCGGCCTGTGAATCCATCCCCATCGGCGGTGCAAAACTGCCGCGCCGGGGTATCGCAAGCTTCACAAAAAATTGCTTTCCCCGAACAGCTTGGAGTGCTTCAAACCCCTCGCGCGATTTGCGTCTGAACCGCGCCCCCGCAACCTGACCAACCACCCCTCGAAGGCCCGCCGGATATGAGAATCCTGCCGCCCGTCTCGATCGAGGCCCGCCGCCTGCTGCCCGGCGGCTGGGATCTGCTGGCCGGCGTGCTGGTTCTGGGCTTCATCGTAGCCTTTGCCGAGGCCAGCCGGATGCTGGGCCAGCCGCTGGCGGCCCTTACCAGCGCCCCTCTGTCGCTCGATCCATCGCACCTGCCCGACTACGCGTTGCGGACGGCGTTACGGATGCTGATCGCCATGGTGGTGTCGCTCGGCTTCACCTTCACTTACGCAACTCTGGCCGCCAAAAGCCCCCGCGCCGCCAGCCTGCTCATCCCCTTGCTCGACATCCTCCAGTCAGTGCCGATCCTGAGCTTCATTTCGGTGACGACAATATTCTTCCTGGCGCTGGCGCCGGGGCGCGTTTTCGGGGCCGAGCTGGTCTGCGTCTTCGCCCTTTTTACCAGCCAGGCCTGGAACATGGCCTTCAGCTTCTACCAGTCGCTCCGGACGGTGCCGCCGGAGATGATCGAAGCAGGGCGGATGTTCGGCCTGAACGGATGGGCGCGGTTCTGGCGCATCGAGGTGCCGTTCGCCATGCCCTCGCTCATCTGGAACATGATGATGTCCATGTCCGGCGGCTGGTTCTTCGTTACGCTCGCCGAAGCCGTGACGGTGGGCAACACCTCCTTCGCGCTGCCGGGCGTCGGCTCCTACATCGCGCTGGCTATCGAGCACCGCGACATTCCGGCGATCTTCTGGGCGATCGGCACGATGCTGATCGTCATCTTGATCTATGACCAGCTCATGTTCCGGCCACTTGTCGCATGGGCTTTCCGCTTCCGCGTCGATCAGGAGCAATCCGACGACGAACCCGAAAGCTGGATGCTCACCATGCTCCGGCGGACAAACCTGTTCGATGCCGCGGGCGCACCTATCGAGCATTTCATGCGCTGGACGTACAGGATACAGCCGCCATCTTTCGGCCGTTCGAACGCGCCGGCGGCGCCGATTGTATCGCAGGCCNNATCTACGAGTTCTCCGCCGCCGCACTGCCGATGAGCGAAGTGCTGAACGCTTTTGCGCTCGGCTTCCTCACCATGATCCGCGTTTTCGTTCTGATTGCGCTGGCAAGCGTGATCTGGACGCCGATTGGAATCTATGTGGGCCTGCGTCCGAAGCTCGCAGCCATCGTGCAACCCCTTGCACAGTTCCTCGCGGCATTCCCGGCCAATCTTCTATTCCCGCTTGTCGTGATCGGCGTCGTCACTTTCCACCTCAATCCGGATATCTGGCTATCGCCGTTGATGGTTCTGGGCACGCAGTGGTACATCCTGTTCAACGTGATCGCCGGCGCCAGCGGATTGCCGCGCGACATGCGCGATGCCGGCGACAATTTCGGCGTGCGCGGCTGGCTGTGGTGGCGCCGGATCGCGCTACCTGCGGTTTTCCCGTTCTATGTCACGGGCGCCATCACCGCATCGGGCGGATCGTGGAACGCCGCTATCGTGGCCGAATTCGTGAATTGGGGGCACCAGACGCTGCATGCGCATGGCCTCGGCGATTATATCCAGCGCGCGAGCGTGGCCGGCGACTTCCATCGCATTGTCCTGGGCACCGCGGTGATGGCCATTCTGGTGAGCATCATCAACCGCATCTTCTGGCGGCCGCTATACTGGTACGCCGAACGCAAATTCCGGATGACCTGAGGAGACGAACATGGATGCGCTTCTCGCATTGAAAGATATCCGCCGCGCTTTCCCGCGGCCCGGCGGTAGCGAGCTGCTTGTGCTGGACGACGTGAATCTGACCGTGAAGCAAGGCGAGATTGTCGGTCTTCTGGGCCGTTCGGGTTCTGGAAAATCGACCTTGCTGCGCATCATCGCGGGGCTTTCCGCGCCCACCAGCGGATCGGCGGTGTATCTCGGCCAGGAGATCGACGGCCCCGCCAAGGGCATCGCGATGGTGTTCCAGAGCTTCGCGCTGTTTCCATGGCTCACCGTGCTGGAGAATGTGCAACTTGGTCTGGAAGCGTTGAAGCTTTCACCGGAAGAAATCCGCAAGCGCGCGCTGGAAGCGATCGACCTTATCGGCCTCGATGGTTACGAAAGCGCCTATCCGCGCGAACTTTCCGGCGGCATGCGCCAGCGCGTCGGCTTCGCACGCGCGCTCGTGGTGCATCCCAACATCCTGCTCATGGATGAGCCGTTCTCCGCACTCGATGTGCTGACGGCGGAGAACCTGCGCACCGATCTGATCGAACTCTGGTCGGAAGGCGACCTGCCGATCAAAGGCATCATCCTCGTCACCCACAATATCGAGGAAGCCGTGTTGATGTGCGATCGTGTGTGCCTGTTCTCTACCAATCCCGGCAAGATCGTCAGTGAGATTCCGATCCCGCTGCGCCAGCCGCGCGACCGCAACGATCCGGCATTCAGCGCGCTGGTGGAGCGCATCTATGTCGAAATGACCGCCCGCCGCGCCGAACGCCTCACGCAGAAAAGCGAGCGCGCCACAATGGGCACGATCCTGCATCGCGTCTCGGCCAACTCCATCGCGGGGCTGATCGAAAACGTCGCCGCCGCGCCTTATAACGGCAAGGCCGATCTGCCCGAACTCGCCTCCGAACTCACCATGGAAGTGGACGAGCTGTTCCCCATCGCCGAGGCGATGCAGATGCTGCGCCTCGCCGATATCGAAGGCGGCGACATCAAGCTCACCGAAACCGGCAAGCGCTTCGCCGCCGAAGAGACCGATGAACGCAAGCGCATCTTCGCGCGTCTCTTGATCCGCTATGTGCCGCTGGCCGCGCATATGCGCCGCGTGCTCGACGAACGCGAAAGCCACACCGCATCGTGGAATCGCTTCCTCGACGAACTGGAAGATCACATGACAGAAGACGCCGCGGACGAAACGCTGACCACCGTCATCGGATGGGCGCGTTACGCCGAGCTGTTCTCTTACGACGACGACGCGGCGATGTTCAGCCTGGAAAATCCGGCCTAGCCTTCGCCTCGCTTTGCAATCGCCGGCGTGGTGCGCAACAGTGCGCATTGCGGGAAGCGATGATCCAACTCGAAAACCTCACCAAGCAGTATGGCGGGCGTGCGCCCGTGGTGCGCGGCGTGAACCTGCACGCCGCGGCTGGAGAATTCCTCGTCCTCATCGGCGAATCCGGCAGCGGCAAGACCACCACACTCAACATGATCAACCGCCTGACCGAGCCGACGAACGGGCGGGTACTGATTGGCGGCGAAGATGTGCGCGCGGGCGACGCGGTGTCCGTGCGCCGGCAGATGGGTTTCGTCTTTCAGGAAGTTGGTCTCTTTCCGCACATGACCGTCGCAGAGAACATCGGCATCACGCCGCGCCTGCTCGGCTGGCCCGCGGACCGGATCGGCGCGCGCGTGCATGAATTGCTGGCGCTGGTGCGGCTGGAGAATGCTGAGATCGCGAAACGCTTTCCGGCGCAGCTTTCCGGCGGGCAGCGCCAGCGGGCCGGTCTCGCCCGCGCGCTCGCCGCGCGCCCGAAGATCATGTTGATGGACGAGCCTTTCGGCGCGCTGGATGCGCTGATCCGTGACGAACTGGCTGCAGATTACCGCGCCATCCACAACAAGCTCGGTCTCACCACCATCCTCGTCACGCATGACATGACGGAAGCCTTCCTGCTGGCGGACCGTATCGCGGTGATGCGCGACGGTGAGTTGCTGCAGGTGGCAACGCCCAAAGAGCTTGCGGCGGAGCCCGCCAACGATTTCGTGAAGCGGCTGATCGAAATCCCCCGCCAACGCGCGGAGAAACTCGCCAGGGCAATGCAAAGCGCATGAGTGCCCTTTTTAGCGCCGGCTTCGCCAACCTTCCCGATTATCTGGGACAGCATGTTCTATTAAGCGTATCGGCGATCCTGCTCGGCCTGCTTATCAGCCTGCCGCTCGCCATCGCGGCTTATCGCGTCGCTTGGCTGCGCGGGCCGTCGCTGGCCGTTGCAAGCGTGGTGCAAACCATTCCCGGCCTCGCACTGCTGGCGCTGTTCTATCCGCTGCTCATCATTGTCTCGGCCTTCACGGCGGAAACCTTCGGCTTCGGTTTTCGTGCGCTCGGCTTCCTGCCCGCGCTGCTGGCGTTGACGCTTTATTCGATGCTGCCAGTGTTGCGAAATACCATCACGGGGCTCGCCGGACTGGATCCTGCGATCATCCGCGCCGCGCGCGCCACTGGCATGACGCCGTGGCAATCGCTGACCATGGTGGAGTTGCCACTTGCCGCCCCCATCATCATGGCGGGCATCCGCACCGCCGCCGTGTGGGTGATCGGCACCGCCACGCTCTCCACACCCATAGGGCAGACCAGCCTCGGCAACTACATCTTCACAGGCCTGCAGACCGAGAACTGGGTGCTGGTGCTCTTCGGCTGCATCTCTGCTGCGCTGCTGGCGCTGATGATCGACCGCTTGCTGGCGCTGGCGGAAGACGGTTTCGCGAAGCGCACGCGCTGGCGGCTTTGGGCCGCATTCGGCGGCATCGTGGTAATCGTCGGGGTAAGCCTGTTTCCGCTGTTCGGCCATGCGGGCGAAACGATCACCATCGGCACAAAGAGTTTCGACGAGCAGTACATCCTCGGCTCGCTGATGCAGGATCGCTTGCGGGCAGCAGGCTTCGCCACCGCGCGGCGTGACGGGCTCGGCTCCACAGTGGCGTTCCATGCGCTGACCAATGGCGATATCGATATCTATGTCGATTATTCGGGCACGATCTGGGCGAACGAGATGAAACGCACCGATCAGCCCGGCCGCGCCGCTGTGATGGCGCAGATGACAGCCTATCTGCAGAAGAAATATGGCGTGCTGGCATTGGGCAGCCTCGGCTTCGAAAACGCTTACGCCATCGCGATGCGCCGCGCCAATGCAGACCAACTGCATATCGACACGCTGGCAGATCTGGCGGCGCATGCGGGCAACATGACCATAGGCGGCGACTATGAAATATTCTCGCGCCCGGAATGGCGCGCGGTGACGAAAACTTATGGCTTTCATTTCGCCAAGCAGCGCCAGTACCAGTCCGATTTTCTCTACCGCGCGCTGGCGAGCGGCGATGTAGATGCGATTACCGCCTTCTCCAGCGACGGCCGCATTGCGCAATATGATTTGAAACTGCTGCCCGATCCCAAAAGCGCGCTCCCGCCCTACGATGCGGTGGTGCTGATTTCCGCAAAGCACGCGCATGACCAGAAACTGATCGCCGCACTGAAGCCGCTGATCGGCGCCATCGATCTGAGGACCATGCAGCAGGCGAATTTGATGGTGGATCGCCAGACCGACAAACTTACGCCGGAAACCGTTGCGCGCTGGCTGGACGCTAAAATCACGCATTAGTGGTTTTACTTTAACGTTCCGATAATAGCATTTGCGCCAGCAGGAGAGCAACGATGTCCAAACTATGCGTGCGCGCGTTCAGTGTTTCGCTCGATGGATTCGGCGCTGGCCCAGATCAAAGTCTCGAACATCCAATGGGTGTGGGCGGCCAGGCCCTGCACGAATGGTTCTTTCCCACTCGCACCTTTCGCGAGATGACCGGACAGGATGGCGGCGCGACCGGCGTTGACGACGAATTCGCACGCGACAGTTTCAAGAATATTGGCGCCTGGATTTTGGGTCGCAACATGTTCGGCCCAATCCGTGGCGACTGGGGTGATGAAACCTGGCAAGGCTGGTGGGGCGACGAGCCGCCTTATCATGTGCCGGTATTCATCCTCACGCATCATCCACGCAAGGATTTGCCGATGAAAGGCGGAACGATTTTCCATTTCGTCACCGGCGGAATCCACGAAGCATTATCGCGCGCGAAAGAAGCGGCAGGCGGCAAGGACGTGCGCATTGGCGGCGGCGCTTCCACCATCCGGCAATATCTCGAAGCGAAACTGCTTGACGAGCTGCATCTTGTCTTCGCGCCTGCGCTGATGGGCAAAGGCGAAAATCTCTTCACGGATTTGGACCTTCCGGCTCTCGGCTATCAATGTACGCGTCATACCGCATCGGACCATGCGACGCATGTGATCTTGACGAAGCGCTAGGAAGAAACCGGGCGAACCAGCGCCGCGGCTTTCTTCGCACGGACTCGCGCCTCATCGATATTCGCGCCGCGCGCCAGCGCGACGCCCATGCGGCGCTTCACATAGCTTTCCGGCTTGCCGAACAGGCGAAGCTCGACCTGCGGATCGGCGAGCGCATCGGCCACGCCTTCAAACGCGATGCCTTTCCTGTCCATGCCACCATAGATCACGGCGGAGGCGCCTGGCGATTTCATCTCGGTGGAAACCGGCAAGCCCAAAATCGCGCGCGCATGCAGCGCGAACTCGCTCTGGTATTGCGACGCGAGCGTGACCAGTCCTGTGTCATGCGGACGCGGGCTGAGTTCGGAGAACCATACCTCGTCGCCCTTCACAAACAGCTCCACACCGAACACGCCCCAGCCACCGAGCGCATCCGTCACTTTCGCTGCGATGGCTTTGGATTTCTCCAGCGCGGCTTTGCTCATCGGCTGCGGCTGCCAAGATTCGACATAATCGCCATCGGCCTGCAGATGCCCGATAGGCTCGCAGAAATGGGTGCCGTCCTTCGCGCGCACGGTGAGCAGCGTGATCTCGAAATCGAATTTCACTTCGCCTTCCACGATCACCCGCGCCGATTTCACGCGGCCGGAACTCAACGCATAATTCCACGCCTTCGGCACATCGCCACTCGCCTTCAACCGGGATTGCCCTTTGCCCGACGACGACATCACCGGCTTCACGAAACATGGATAGCCGATGCGGTCGCATGCCGCCTGCAATTCCGCTTCGGACGATGCGAAGGCGAATGGCGACACCGGCAGCTTCAATTCCTCCGCTGCCAGGACGCGGATGCGCTCGCGGTTCATGGTGGTGTGCGTGGCGAAAGCGGTGGGAATGACGCGCGCCAGCCCATCCTTCTCGATCTTCACCAGCTCATCGGTGGCGATGGCTTCGATCTCCGGCACAATGATCTGCGGACATTCTTTTTCCACCAGTGCGCGCAGAGCCTTCGCATTCGTCATGTCGATGACATGCGCGCGATGCGCCACTTGTTGCGCCGGCGCATCGGCATAACGATCCACCGCGATTACCTCCACACCGAAGCGCTGCAGCTCGATGGTGACTTCCTTGCCAAGCTCGCCCGACCCCAGAAGCATCACGCGCACGGCGTTGGATGTCAGCGGCGTTCCGAATTTCATGCCCGATTCCGTTAATTCCTGTGCCGCATTTCAACCACATCCCGCCCTGTTTTGGCCAATGAAAGTTCCGCTCCGCGCCACATGCGGAACGTTTCCCAAATGACAGCCGAAAGCAGGAGCTCGGGATGCCTGATTTTGAGATTCGCTATTACCACGCCGACGGCAAGCTGGCCTTGGTGCATATATGCGCATATCGCACCGAGGCGGAGGCTGAAGAATTTGCGCAGAACAACATGGGCGACCATGCGCGATTCGAGATTGTCGACCGCCAGGCGCAACCTTCCGCCACGACGTGAAAATCAGCGGCAGAATATCCGCGATGCAAGTCCGTCAAGGCCGCCCATCGCGGCGGCCATGACGAAGCAGAAATTTTGAAGGGGCGAAATCAATTCTTCGCTGTATCCACCAGCTTGTTCTTGGCAATCCAGGGCATCATGGCGCGTAGCTTGGCGCCCACGTCCTCGATGGGATGCGCCGCATTGCGGGCGCGGGTCGTCTTGAAGCTCGCCTGCCCTGCCTTATTCTCCAGCACCCAGTCGCGCGCGAATTTGCCGGTCTGGATATCGTCCAGCACACGCTTCATCTCCGCCTTTGTCTCCGGTGTGATGATGCGCGGGCCGGTGACGTATTCGCCATACTCCGCGGTGTTCGACACCGAATAGTTCATGTTCGCGATGCCGCCTTCATAGATCAGGTCCACGATCAGCTTCACTTCATGCAGGCATTCGAAATAGGCCATCTCCGGCGCGTAGCCCGCTTCGGTCAGCGTCTCGAATCCGGCGCGGATGAGTTCAACCAACCCGCCGCACAGCACCGATTGTTCGCCGAAGAGGTCGGTCTCGCATTCTTCCTTGAACGTCGTCTCGATCACGCCCGCGCGGCCGCCGCCGATGGCGCTGGCATAGGCGAGACCCAGATCCTGCGCATTGCCGCTCGCATCCTGATGCACGGCGATGAGGCACGGCACGCCGCCACCCTTCTGATATTCGCTGCGCACCGTATGGCCGGGGCCTTTCGGCGCGACCATCAGCACGTCCAGGTCCTTGCGCGGCTCGATCAGGCGGAAATGCACGTTGAAGCCGTGTGCGAACATCAGCGCCGCGCCCTGCTTCATGTTCCGGGCCAGATCGTCCTTGTAGATGTCCGCCTGCAATTCATCGGGCGTGACCATCATCATCACGTCGGCCCATTTGGCGGCGTCGGCGACGCTCATCACCTTGAAGCCCGCTTTCTCTGCCTTGTCGGCGGACGCGCCGGGCCGCACCGCGATGGCAACCTCTTTCACACCGCTGTCGCGCATGTTGAGCGCATGGGCATGGCCCTGGCTACCGAAGCCGATGACGGCGACCTTCTTGTTCTTGATGAAATTCAGATCGGCATCCCGATCGTAATAAACGCGCATTCTCTGTGCTCCTGAGCGGTGATGAAGAATTACATGGCTTCCGGGCCGCGCGATATGGCTGCAACTCCGGTACGCGACACATCGACGAGGCCGAGCGGCCGCATCAGATCCACGAAATTGTCGATCTTCTCGGGCGCGCCGGTGATCTCGAACACGAAGCTGTTATGCGTGGTGTCCACGATATGGGCGCGGAAGATGGCGCTGATGCGCTGGGCCTCGGCGCGCTTGTCGCCGGTGCCGGCCACCTTCACCAGCGCCATCTCGCGCTCGATGCCCGGCGCGGCGGTGGTCCAGTTCACCACCGAATGCACCGGCACCAAGCGGCGCAGCTGCGCTTCGATCTGCTCGATCACTTCCGGCGTGCCGCTGGTGACGACGGTGACGCGCGACGTGTGCGCGGCGTGGTCCACTTCGGCCACCGTGAGGCTCTCGATGTTGTAGCCACGGCCGGAGAACAGGCCCACGACGCGGGCCAGCACGCCGGCCTCATTGTCCACCAGCACCGCGATGGTGTGTCTTTCAGTTGGGGCTCTCACAATGCCCCCTCCACGCCCTTCGGGCGCACCTCCCCCGTAAACGGGGGAGGAAAATCGAGCGCGGTGTTTTTCTTCCCCCGTTTACGGGGGAAGTGTCGAGCGGAGTGAGACGAAGGGGGCCTTTTCATCACACCAGCATCTTCCCTTCGTCGGACACGACGGTTTCTTCTTCCATTGCGTCCGACAGGATCATCTCATTATGCGCCTTGCCGGATGGGATCATCGGGTAGCAGTTCTCTTTCGGATCGACGCGCACGTCGAACAGAACCGGCTTCGGGCTGTCGATCATCTCAATGATCTTCGCATCCAGCTCATCCGGCGTGCTCGCGCGCAGGCCGACGCCGCCATAAGCTTCCGCCAGCTTCACGAAATCCGGCAGCGCTTCGGAATAGGAATGCGAATAGCGGCCGCCATGCAGAAGCTGCTGCCACTGGCGCACCATGCCCATATATTCGTTGTTCAGGATGAAGACCTTGATCGGCAGATCGTACTGAACCGCGGTGGACATCTCCTGCATCGTCATCTGCACCGACGCTTCGCCAGCGATGTCGATGACCAGCGCATCGCGATGTGCCATCTGCACGCCCACGGCTGCCGGCAAGCCATACCCCATCGTGCCGAGGCCGCCGGACGTCATCCAGCGGTTCGGCTCTTCGAACTTGAAGCGCTGCGCCGCCCACATCTGGTGCTGGCCCACTTCTGTGGTGATGTAGACGTTGCGGCCGCGTGTCAGCTCATAAAGCCGGTCGATCGCGTATTGCGGCTTGATGAGCGTGGACGACTGTTTGTAGTCCAGCGATTTCTTTCCGCGCCACAGGTCGATCTGTTTCCACCAGTCTTTTAGCGCGGCCTTGTCCACCTGCTTTTTCTGCGTCTTCCAGAAATGCAGCATCTCCTTCAGCGCCTTGGTCGCATCGGCCACGATGGGCACGTCCACCCGCACATTCTTGTTGATCTGCGAGGGATCGACATCCAGATGGATTTTCTTCGATCCGGGCGAGAACAGATCGATCTTGCCCGTCACGCGATCGTCGAAGCGCGCACCGAGGCAGATCATCAGGTCGCAATCGTGCATGGCCTGATTGGCTTCATAGGTGCCGTGCATGCCGACAAGGCCCAGCCATTGCGGATCGCTCGCGGGAAACGCGCCCAAGCCCATCAATGTGGAGGTGACGGGAAATCCCGTCAGCGCCGCCAGTTCGCGCAACAGCTTTGAAGCCACCGGCCCCGAATTGACGATGCCGCCGCCGGTGTAGAACAACGGCTTCTTCGCAGCAGCCATCAATTCAATGGCTTTCACGATCTGCCCGAGATCGGGATCGCTCTTCACCCGATAGGTGCGATGCTTCACAGAAGCAGGGCCAATGTACGCGCCCTTCTTGAACTGCACATCTTTCGGAATGTCGATCACGACCGGCCCCGGCCGTCCCGTGGTTGCAATCTGAAACGCTTCGTGCATCACGCGCGGCAAATCAGCCACATCCTTCACCAGCCAGTTGTGCTTGGTGCAGGCGCGCGTGATGCCCACAGTATCGGCTTCCTGAAAGGCGTCGGTGCCGATGAGGTGCGTCGCCACCTGCCCGCAGATCACGACCAGCGGAATGGAATCCAACAACGCATCGGTCAGGCCCGTCACCGCGTTCGTCGCGCCGGGGCCGCTCGTCACCAGCACCACGCCGGGTTTGCCGGTGGAGCGTGCATAGCCTTC
>JAFECP010000015.1:50881-81938 GCA_018242105.1 Pseudomonadota bacterium | reverse complement strand
CCTGCTGGAAGATCGCGTCGTAAATCGGAAGGACGGCGCCACCGGGATAGCCGAAAATGTGCTTCACGCCCTGATCCTTGAGCGCGCGAATGACCATCTCCGCGCCGCTGAGTTCGAGCGCACCCGCAGCCACCTTCGGCGGGGCCAGTTTCAATTCGGTTCCATCTCGGTCCATCGGATCCATCCAAGGCATTTAGAAAAGCGAAAGGGGCGTTGCCGCCCCTTGTCCAAACGCCGCCATCCAGGAAATCCGGGGGATTACCCCCGCCCAGTCAGCGGCCCACCAATAATTACGAGTGCGAGGTTCATGCCTGCCCCTTATTGCAGGTGCGAACGCTAAAGGCGGTTTTCAGGCCCGTCAAGCAATTTCACGCCGCAGCATCCATCAATAACGGAAGAATATTGCTCAATTCTTGCGTTTCAACCCAGTTCCAGTCCGCCATGCGGTGCCGGAACCAGGTCATCTGGCGCTTGGCATATTGCCGGGTGCGGGCCTTGGCCTGCTCCACAGCCTCTTCCAGCGGAATTGTGCCTTCGAAGGCGGCGCGCAGCTCGCGCAAGCCCAGGATCTTGGCGGCGGTGGGCGACGGATTTTCCAAAGCGGTCGCTTCCTCCATCGCGCCGGCAGCCAGCATCGCATCGAAGCGGCGATTGATCCGCTGATGCAGCACATCGCGCGGCGGAGAAAGTATGAAGCGCGCGACATTCATGTTCGTGAGCAGCGGTTCGCTCATCTCCTGCTGCCATTCCGATAGCGGACGGCCTGTCGCCTCGAACACTTCCCATGCCCGCAGCGTGCGTTGTGTATCGCTGGCACGCAGCTTTTCGCCGGCGACCGGATCGCGCTTCGCCAATTCGGCATGAAACGCTTCGGGCCCGATATCATTGCGCCGCGCTTCCGCGGCTTCGCGCACGCCGGACGGAATGGCGGGAACGAGCGCTAGCCCTTCCGTCAGCACGCCGAAATACATGCCGGTGCCGCCCGCGAAGATCGGGATCCGTCCGGATTCGCGCGTGGTGCGCAACGCATGCGCCGCTTCCGCCTGATAGCGCCCGGCGGAGTAGATCTCGTTCACACTGACATGACCATAGAGCAGATGCGGCGCGCGCGATGTGTCTTCGTCCGAGGGCCGCGCGGTCAGGATGCGCGTCTCGGTATAGACCTGCATCGAATCCGCGTTGATGACTGCGCCGTTTATTTCCTCGGCCAGCGCCAACGCCAACGCGGACTTGCCGCTGGTGGTCGGCCCTGCGATAAGCACCGCGTCAACGGCCATTTTGAAACTCTTTCATACGATGAGCGACTCTCTGATCGTCAGCGTTATAGCAGCCGAAGGCGTCACGCGAATTCATGACGTTGTGCGCAAGATAACGCGCGACTTCAAATCCAGTGGCACGGTCGGCGCGCCGGTCTGGCTGTCGCCGGATCGGGCCTGCGACATTTCGGTATCGTTCGCGTCGCCCGAACTGGCTGAGATCCTGCCGCGCGGCTTCGTCCACGCGGGGGACGGCGTGGATGTGAACGTTCTGTCGGCCGCCAACCGCCGCAAGAAACTCCTCGTCGCGGATATGGATTCCACCATCATCGGCTGCGAATGCCTGGATGAGCTGGCGGACATGGCGCATCTGAAGCCGCAGATTTCCGCCATCACCGAGCGGGCGATGAGTGGCGAGATCGCCTTCGAACCCGCGTTGCGCGAACGCGTGGGCTTGCTGAAAGGCCTCGCGCTCACCGCGCTGGAGCGCACCTATAACGAACGTGTGAAACTCAATCCCGGCGCGAAGGCGCTGGTCGCCACCATGAAGAAACATGGCGCGCGCGCCTGCCTTGTCTCCGGCGGCTTCACCTATTTCACGGAGCGTGTGGCGAAGGATGCGAGCTTCGACGACAACCAGGCGAACACGCTGATTGATGACGGCAACCGCCTCACAGGCGAGGTGAAAGAACCAATTCTTGGCCGCGAAGCCAAGCTGGCGGCACTGAAAATGGAAATCGAAAAGCTGAAGATCGCGGCGGCGGATTCACTGGCCGTGGGCGATGGCGCGAACGATCTGGCGATGATCGAGCATGCGGGATTGGGAGTCGCCTACCACGCCAAGCCTATCGTGGCCGAGACCGCCGATGCCGCGATCGTTTATGGCGATTTGCGCGCGTTGCTATATCTGCAGGGCTATAGCGATAGCGAAATCGTGGAATAGCAGTCCGCTATCGCCTCCTCTTGTGGGAGGTCGGAGAGCGAAGCGATCCGGGTGGGGGAGCAGCGCAAGGCATGCTCCACCCGAAAAATTCTTCGCTCTGCTCGAATTGTCGCTCGTACGCTAGCACTACTCGCCCCCAACAAGGGGGAGGCGATTTCTAGCCCGCGCCGCCGGTTCGCACAGCCACATAAGTCAGGTCGCCGCCGCGGCTCACCAGCAGCAGCACGATCTTCTTGCCGGCCTTCGCCGTGTCGTCCACCAGCTTGTTCACCTCATCGGGCGAATGCACTGTCTGTTTCTGCACCTGCACGATGATGTCGCCGGGGCGGAAGTTCTTGTCCGCAGACGGTCCCACCGGATCGATGTTGGTGACAACGACGCCGCTCGCATCCTTCGGCAGCTTGTATTTGCTCCGCATCGCGTCATCGAGTGGCGCCAGCGAAAGGCCGAGCCGGGTGGGTTTGGGCGACGGCTTCATGGCGGGCGCAGCGGGCGCTTTCGGCTTGCTGTCGTCATCGTCCTGCAGTTTGGCGACAACAGCATGCAGCGTCATCTTCTTGCCGCCGCGGATAACATCGACGTTCACGGCCTTGCCCGCCGCGGTGTCCGCCACCTCGCGGGGCAAGGCGCGGCTATCCGGCACCGGCTTGCCGTCGAAACTTGTGATCACGTCGCCATTCTTGATGCCCGCCTTGTCGGCTGGCCCGCCATCGGTGACGTCCGCGACGAGCGCGCCGTTCGCGCCCGAAATGCCCATGCCTTCGGCCAGATCGGCGGTCAGGTTCTGTACGCGCACACCCAGCCACCCGCGGCGCGTCGAACCATATTTCTGAAGCTGGCCGATCACCTCGCGCGCCATGTTGGACGGGATGGCAAAGCCGATGCCGACCGATCCGCCGGTAGGGGAGAAGATCGCCGAGTTCACGCCGATGACGTTGCCGTCCATGTCGAACAAGGGGCCGCCGGAATTGCCGCGGTTGATGGGCGCGTCGGTCTGGATGAAATCGTCATAAGGCCCGGCGGCGATGTCGCGATTGCGCGCGGACACGATGCCTGCCGTGACCGTCGAACCCAGGCCGAACGGATTGCCGATCGCCATCACCCAGTCGCCAACGCGCACCTTGTCGGAATTTCCGAAATGCGATGCGGGTAACGGTTTCTTCGGAATCACTTTCAGCAGCGCCAGATCGGTCTTGTCGTCGCGCCCGATCAGCTTGGCGGGCAGCGCGGTGCCATCGTTAAGCGTGACGGTGATTTCGTCGGCGTCTTCCACCACATGATTGTTCGTCACCACCAGGCCCGAAGGATCGATGATGAAGCCGCTACCCAGAGAGGTGATGTGGCGTGGCTGGTTCTTGTTCTTGTCCAGATCCTTGAAAAGCTGACGCAGCGGCGAATCCGGCGGCAAGTCGGGTGGAATTTGCCCCTGCATGCTCGCCGCCACCCCTTGCACCGTCTGCGTCGTGGAGATGTTCACCACCACAGGCAGAAGTTGACTGGCGAGGTCCGCAAAACTCTCCGGTGCGGGCCGCGCGAATGCGGCCGGCGCAAGCGCCAGGGGCGCGGTCAGTGTGACCGCGGTGAAAACCGAACGCAAAAAACGGAAGAGCTGAGAACGCATGACTATCCCCGAAACGCCACAAACGGCGCCAAGCTGCAGCCGTCTGGAAATATATCATGGGAGGCAAGGCACAACCCCTGCGCGATCATATTCTCGTGGCGAGGTTTTCCTGCCGCAATCCGGCCCAGACGGTGCGCGTTTCCGCTACTTTTTCCGGGCGCCGCCCGTTTGAGGGCCGCCCAGATAGCGGAAGAATTCGTTGTTGGGCGACAGGACCATGGTTGTGGAGTTGCCATTCAGCGAATCCTGGTAGGCCTGCATCGAGCGGTAGAAGGCGAAGAAGTCGGGATCCTGCCCATAGGCGTCCGCCAGGATCTTGGTCTTCTGGGCGTCGCCCTGGCCACGCAGGATTTCAGACTGGCGCGTCGCGTCGGCGGTGATGACGGTCACCTCACGCTCGGCGCGCGCTTTCACGCGCTGCGAGATTTCCGAACCTTCGGCGCGGAACTGGAATGCTTCGCGTTTGCGCTCCTGGATCATGCGGGCATAGATCGCCGCGCTGTTCTGCGGCGGCAGATCGGCATGGCGAATGCGGACATCCACCACTTCGATGCCGAATTGCTTGGTTTCGCTGTTCATGTTGTCGCGGATGTCGCGCATGAGCTGCGCGCGCTCGCCCGACAGAAGCACCGCGAAATCGTGGCTGCCCAGAACCTGCCGAACGTCCGAACTCAATATGGGCGCAAGGCGCGTCTGCGCGATGATCGTGTTGGTGAGAGTCTGGTAGAACCGGAGCGGATCGACGATGCGCCAGCGGGCAAACGCATCCACCACCATGCGCTTCTTGTCCTGCGCGATCACTTCTTCCGCCGGCGCGTCGAGATTGAGCAGGCGCTTGTCGATATATTCGACCTGCTGCACCCACGGAATCTTCGCGTGCAGGCCCGGCTCGGTCACAATCTCGCGCGGCGCATCGAATTGCAGCAGCACCGCCTGCTCGGTCTGGTTGATCGTGTAGAAGCAGGACATCACAAACAGGATGACGAGCGCGGCGGCGATTCCGGCGCCGATGAGCGGAATCCGGTTCATCGATTGCCTCCGCTGTTATCGGTTGCGGCGGCAGACGCGGCAGCGGATGGCGCGGTGGCGGTCACGCTTTCGGGCGGAGCCTTGCCCAGAGTCTGCGGCGGCAGATAGGGAATGATGTTCTTGGCCGCATTCCCGTCCACGATCACCTTGTTCACGCTGCCATAAACCTGGCTCATCGTCTCGATATACATGCGCCTGCGGGTGACCTCCGGCGCCTTGCGGTATTCGGCCAGCACGCTGTCGAACTTCTTGGCTTCGCCGCTTGCTTCGGCGATCACCTTCTGGCGATAAGCTTCGGCCTGCTGCACGATCTGCGCCGCATCGCCCCGCGCTTCCGGAATGATCTTGTTGGCGTAGGCTTCCGCTTCGTTGCGCATGCGCTCCTGGTCGGCGCGCGCTGCCTGCACATCGCGATAGGCGTCGCGCACCTGATCAGGCGTATCGACATTCTGCATCTTCACGCCGGTGATGGTGACGCCGATGCGATAGGACGCCAGCGTCTTCTGCATCAATTCGCGCACCTGGTTTTCCACCGGGCCGCGGTCTTCGGTGAGGATCGGGCCGATCTGGTTCTGGCCCACCACTTCGCGCATCGCGCTTTCGGCCACCGCCTTGATCGCATCGTCGGGCTTTTCGACATTGAACAGATAGTCGGCGGCGTTGTTGATCACCCAATAGACGGTGAAGTTCACATCGACGATGTTCTCGTCGCCGGTCAGCATCAGGCTTTCTTCGGCGACATCCTCATTGTGCGCCTCATCGCCCTCGCCCACCTGCTGATAGCCGATATTGATCTGATGGGTGGTGGTGACTTCCGGAAGCTCCACCGTCTCGATGGGCCACGGCAGATGATAGTTCGGGCCAGGCCCCGTCAGCGCCTGGAATTTTCCGAAGCGCAGCACCACGCCCTGCTCATGCGTGCTGACGAAATAGAGGCCTGTCAGAAGCCAGAGCCCGACGACGCCCGCGGCGAGCACCGCGATGGTCCCGATGGTCCAGCCTTCGCTCGGCAGCACGCCGCGCAGCCAGCTTCGCACGCGGCGCAGCATGTCCTCAAAATCGTTGGGGCGATTGTCACCGCCACCCGGCGACGATGGGCCGCTGCCCCAAGGGCCGCGCGGCCCCGTATTATTTCCGCCTGACTGATTGCCCCAGGGCATGTTTTCACTGCGTTTGAGGAACAGGGTTGCTTGGCCGCGGTTGGTTTTCGCGAGCCCCGCGTTTATATGAGCAACTTCCCTATGGTGCAACGAAGCCGGTTCGCGCAAGCCCGCGCGCCAAGACCGCATTGAGGATGACATGGCCGCGACACGAGACGATATTTTAAGCGTGCTCGCCCGCGTTACCGATCCGGCGAGCGGCAAGAATGTCGTGGACGCTGGATTGATCCAGGGTCTCGTCGTGCGCGACGGACATGTCGGTTTCTCCATCGAAGTGGCGCCCGAGCGTGGACGCGCATCCGAACCGCTGCGCAAGGCTGCGGAAGATGCGGTGCATACGTTGCCGGGCGTGCTGTCGGTCACCGCGGTGCTCACCGCGCATAGCGAACCGCCCAATGCGCGCACCGTTTATCAAAACCCGCGGACACAGCATTCGCACGGCCAGCACGCGCATCCTCAACACCCGCAGCCGCCGAAACCATCGGGCATCGAAGGCGTGGCCAGCATCATCGCGGTCGCCAGCGGTAAAGGCGGCGTGGGCAAGTCCACCGTGGCCGTCAATCTCGCGCTTGGACTGGCGAAGCTGGGCCTGAAAGCCGGGCTTCTGGACGCCGATATCTACGGCCCTTCGGTGCCGCGCCTGCTCGCCATCACGCACAAGCCGGAAAGCGACGGTCACAAACTCAAGCCCATCGAGAAACTGGGCATCAAGACGATGTCGATCGGATTTCTCGTCGCCGAAGAGTCGCCGATGATCTGGCGCGGGCCGATGGTGCAGTCGGCGCTCACGCAAATGATGAATGACGTCGCCTGGGCGCCGCTCGACGTTCTTGTAATCGACATGCCGCCCGGAACGGGCGACGCGCAACTCACCATTGCGCAGCGCGTCCCCCTGAAGGGCGCTGTGATCGTGTCCACGCCGCAGGACATCGCGCTGATCGATGCGCGCAAAGGCATCGCCATGTTCGAAAAAACACAGGTGCCGGTTCTGGGCATCGTGGAGAACATGAGCATGTTCGTCTGTCCACATTGCGGTCATGAAGCGCACATCTTCGGCCATGGTGGCGCGCGCGCGGAGGCGGAGAAGACGAAAACGCCGTTCCTCGGCGAAGTTCCGCTTGTGCCGCTCATTCGCGAAACATCCGATGCCGGATCGCCCGTCGTTGCGTCACACCCAAATGGCGCGGAGGCGCAGGCCTTCCTTGCAATCGCCGCGCAAGTTGCGCAGAAGATTGCGGCGCCTTCGCGCCAGGCGCCCAAGATTGTAATAGAGTGACGTTTTTCGTTCGGGGAAAAACATGGCTACGCCAAAGCCACAGGTCAAAAGTACGTTTGCGACGCCGTCCTGCATTCACTTCCTTCCCGTTGCGAATGAAGTGAACATCGATCTGCGTGCGCTCATCACGCAGCGTTTCGCGTCCGCGGCCGGCGTGAAGGAAGAAGGCTGGCGTTCCGACGACGATCTGGCGAATTGGGGCGGCAATGCCGGGCAGACCTTGTTCCGTGTGCTACGCGAACTGGCCGACAGCATGACGGCAACCCGCGCCGGCGGACGCGCCACTGTCGCCTGGCAGATCACCGCCCGCGGCGCCGTTCGCCAGAAGGGCGAATATGGCGCACTCGCAGCGCGGCCTGGCGCGTTCTGGTCCGGCATCTATTTCGTCGATGACGGCTACAACAAATCCGACGATATCGCGCTGGGCGGCGAAGTGGAGTTGGCAGACCCGCGTGGTGCGTTGCCCGCGATGGTCGCGCCGCAACTGGCGTTTCGCATTCCCGGCGGCGGCACCGCCGGGCAGACGGAGACGATCCGCCCATCCTCGGGCATGATCGTGCTCCATCCATCCTGGCAGCCGCGCGGCGAGCGCCGCTACAACGGCGAAGGCCAGCGGGTCACGATCGAATTCGACCTGATCCCGCCGCCCTCGGCGTAAGGCTTACTGCCGCCCGGCCGTGATCGCCATATTGATCGTGCCGGCATTGTTCGGAAGCTGCTCCGTCCACGTATCGCCGACCTTGTGGTCGCCTTCGACGGTGTTGCAGTTCGTCGCTTTCGAGAGGTCGGCGGGCGCCGGATCGGTCACCGTGAAGCATGCAGTCTTGTCGTCCTTCCAGCTATAGGTGCCTTTCACGACCTTGCCATCGGCGTGCTGCTCCCAGGTCTTGTCGGCGTTCACATAAACGATGGTGGTCTTGCCGTTCATGGTCTGCGTGACGGTGTTGCCATAAGCGACGGCGAACGGATCGGCATGGGCGCCCGTCGCGACGGCCAAAGCCGCCACGGCGCCGAGAAGAATATGCTTCATGAAATTCCCCGGTTTCGACAAACGGGAAAAACGCCCCGCCATCCCGATATGGGCGCGGAGCGAAACCCTGCAAGGCGTGAGGACCAGTTTATTCTTCCAATAGCTACTGGATGCCTTTGACCAGCGAGACGGTGCGCGTCTTGCCGTTCATCGTCATCGTCCAGCTATCGCCGGCCTTGTGCGCTTCCACCGGCGTGCAGAACGGATTGGGGACGCCCGGCGGCGCTTTCTCGTAGGTCCGGCACAGATTTGTGCCATCCACCTTCCACGTTCCCTTCCATTCCATGTTGAAGGACGGCGCCTTCAGGACGAAGGTGTGATCGGCGTTGTAATAGGTGCGGGTCTCGGTCATTCCGCCGGTGACGATGGCGGTGTTACCGAAATAGCCTGCCATCGCATCGTCGCCCGCGCATGCAACGGATGTCGACATGGCCACAAGCGAAGCGGCGATCAGAAATGCACGCATGGAAATCTCTCCGGAGTTTTAAGCGTTGTAGTTCAGGCGAAGACCGGCGGACGGCCAGTCGGCGGCGAGCAGACGGCCCGTACCGGATGAGGTGATGTAGGCCGTTTTCATGTCCTGACCGCCCCAGCAGATATTGGTGACGAGCGGATCGGGGATCGGTGTGTGGCGGACCTCCTTGCTCCCCGGCCAGAACGTGGTGATGCCGCCCGCCAGAATGGTGGCGCAGCACACGCCGCCATCGGCCTGCACGCCAAGTGAATCGAAATAGCCGAGGCCGGGGAAATTGTTGACGAACGAGCCCGGCGTGAAGCCCTCGATGCGCGCGCCCTTGCCGGGCTTCTCCAGCGGCAGGCTGTAGAGGCGGCCGGTGAAGGTTTCGGCGTAATAGACAGTCTTGTTGTCCGGCGAGAGACCGACGCCGTTCGGCGTTACCAGCTCGCGCAGAACCTTGGTGATCTTCCTGCCGTTCGCGGTCGCGTAGTAGAGCGCGCCATGGCTGCGATATTTGTCGGTCGTCGTTCCGTGATCGGTGAACCAGAAGCCGCCCACTTCATCGAACACGATGTCGTTCGGCGCGATCAGCTTCTCGCCTTTGCATTTGTCGTAGAGCCGCTCGGCCTTGCCAGTGGAGATGTTCACCCGCTCGATCCATCCGCCCTTGTGCGTCTTCGGCGCATGGCCGGGAATCAACAGGCCCATCCGCCTGGTGTAGGTGAAGTTCTCTCCGTTGTTGCAGACGTAGAGCGCGCCATCGGGACCGATCGCCAGACCGTTCGGGCCGCCTTTCACTCTGGCGATGGTCTGCGTCTTGCCGTCCTTCTTCACGCGCGTAATTTTCTTGGCGGCGATTTCGACGACGATGACCGACCCGTCGTCCATCGCGACGGGACCTTCGGGAAATTTCAGGCCAGTGGCAAGCTCACGGAATTCCATGGACGTTCCCCTCGATAGTGTTTGACGGCAGGCTAACGCGGCTTTGCCGTTCCGCAAACAGTAGCGCCGGGCGCACACCCGACGTAAACTTCGTGCTTTCCATCAAGGATCGGGGCGATGGAAACGGAGCAATACATCATCCGCGGCGGCATCGAAGGGCGCGAGCGCCTGCGTATCCTGTCGCGCGTCATGCAGCCCACGACGTTGGACTTGCTGCGCCGCGCCGGCCTGAAGCCAGGTCTTTCCTGCCTGGAGATCGGCTGTGGTGGCGGCGATGTTGCCTGCGATATGGCGCGGATCGCGGGACCAACCGGCCGTGTTCTGGCAACCGATATCGACGGCCCGCAATTGGACATCGCCCGCCGCGAAGCCGAGCCGCAGGGCCTCGCCAACATAGAGTTCATCCGCTCCGACATCACGCGTGAGATTCCGGCTGGCCCGTTCGACTTCATCCATGCGCGTTTCGTGCTGACGCATATCCCCAACCCGGGCGAAGCGCTGGCGTGGATCAAATCGGTGCTGAACCCTGGCGGCATGATCGCGCTGGAGGAAATCGATTTCAGCGGGCATTTCTGCCACCCCGATTGTCCAGCCCTGTGGCGCTATGTCGAGCTTTACACCGAAACCGTGAAGCGGCGCGGCGGAGATGCGAATATCGGCCCGCGCCTGCCCGGCCTGGCGCTCGCGGCAGGATTCTCCAATGTCGGCATGAATGTCGTGCAACGCGCGGGTCACGAAGGCGAAGTGAAACTCATCACGCCGATCACCATGCAGAACATCGCGCCCGCTGTGCTGCGCGCCGGCCTTGCGAACGAAGCAGAAATCAACGCCATCGTCCAGGAACTATACGACTACGCGCAGACGCCCGGCACCATCGGCTGCCTCGCGCGCGTGTTCGAGGTGTGGGCGACCGCCTAGAACCGGTCCAGCGTCACATAGGAATAGCGCAAGCCATCCAGCGTCACGCGATCCTCGCGCGCGGTCTCGCGCCACAGTATCGGATCGAAAGCCGGCAGCGTCGCATCGCCTGCCACGTCGGCGTGGACTTCCGTAAGATGAATGCGATCCGCGCGAGGCAATGCGAGCCTGTAAATCTCCGCACCACCGATCACTGAGATTTCGTCCGGCTTTTCGTGGTCGGCCGTTTTCAGCGCTTCATCCAGCGAATGGACCACGACCGCGCCCTCCGCCCGCCAGTTCGCATCGCGGGTGATGACGATATTGGTGCGCCCCGGCAATGGCCTTTTCGGAAAGCTGTCCCACGTCTTGCGGCCCATCACGATGGGTTTTCCCATCGTGAGCGCCTTGAACCGTTTCATGTCCTCGGGGATGCGCCACGGGATCGCGTTGTCCGCGCCGATCACGCCATTGTCGGCGCGCGCCAGAACGAAGGAAATCAAAGCGCTCACGATCCCATCTTCTTCAGAGCATCACCTTCAAGACGGTAGGTATGCCATCCGCCCTGCCGCTTGGCGCCGATGCCTTCATAGAATTCGATGGATGGCTGGTTCCAGTCCAGCACTTCCCATTCCACCTGCCCGCCGCCATTTTCGAGGGCGGTGCGCGCCAGATGCGACAGCAATGCTTTGCCGTAGCCCTTGCCGCGTGTATCGGGCCGCACAAATAGATCTTCCAGGAACACGCCGCGCCGGGCGGCGAAGCTGTGATAAGTCCAATACCACGTCGCACAGCCCACGGGCGTGCCGCCTTCGAATGCCAGATCGCAATGCAGCAGAGGTTGCGCGCAGAAATAATCGCGCGCGATCACCTCGGCCGTGATGTGAAACTTGCCGAGCAGCTTTTCGTAATCCGCCAATTCGCGCAGCAACGCGAGCACGATTCCCTCTTCGCCGCGCACGGCTCTTCGAATCGAAAACTTTTCCATGTTTCCCGCCGATTATCCGCCGCGGACCTTAGGTGCGCCGCCGCAAATGGTAAACCCGATGGAACTTTTCTCCGTTTGACTTATTGTGGTTGAGGTCGGGCACCAATTCCCCCAGAAAAGGGCCATTCCATGAAGCTACTTCTCGTTTCGGCGGCCGCCGCCACACTTATTCTGGCGTCGCCTGCTCTTGCGCAAGATGACCACGGACATAGACACGAACATGGCGGCCACAACGGTGGAAACGCCCCACAGACGGCGCCTGCTACACCTGCCACGCATGGCGGGCACAACAATGGCGGCGCGACGACGACGGCGGCGCCCGTTGTTCCTCCGCATCAACACATCAGCCCGGGCAACGCGCCCAACCAGACGGCCACGGACTTCCGCAAAGCCGTGCAGGATGCAGCCGCGCGCAACCAGCGCGAACACCAGAACGACAACAATGCCGGCGGCCGCCGCGATAATAATTCGCGCAGCAATGACTGGCGCGGCAACGATCATCACGACAACGACTGGCGCGGCAACGACAGGCACGACAACAATCGTCCCGACAACAGCCGTTATGACAATGACCGCCACGACAACAACTGGCGCGGCGATAACGGCCGGCATGACGGCAACTGGAACAACAACGGCCGGCACGACGATCGCGGAAGCTGGCAAGACCGGTTCAATCGCCGCAACGTGACCGCGCAGCATCATTATCGCTGGCGTGGCGGCGAATGGCGTTGGCCGGGCGGATATCACTACCGCCGTTGGACATTCGGCATGACGCTGCCGTCGCTCTTCTGGGGCAGCAACTACTGGATCAACGATTATTATTACTACGGCCTCGGCGCGCCGCCGCCGGGCACCGTGTGGGTGCGCTACGGCAACGATGCCATCCTGATCGATCGCTACAGCGGCGAGATCCTGGAAGTGGTGTACGACCAGTTCTATTAGGATTGCAGCGCACGAAAATAAAAGGCCCGGATGACGATGCTCCGGGCCTTTCTTTTTATACCGCGACCTCCGCCTTGATGTGCGGATGCGCCTGATAGTTCTCCAGTTTGAAATCCTCGTACCGGAACCCGAAGATGTCTTTCACATCCGGATTGATCGTCATCTTCGGCAGCGGATAGGGCTTGCGCGCAAGCTGCTCGCGCGCCTGATCCAGATGGTTCAGGTAGAGATGCGCATCGCCGAAGGAGTGAATGAACTCGCCCGGCTTCAGCCCCGTCACCTGCGCCACCATCATGGTGAGCAGCGCGTAAGACGCGATATTGAACGGCACGCCGAGGAAAATGTCGGCGGAGCGCTGATAGAGCTGGCAACTCAGTTTTCCGTTCGCGACATAGAACTGGAACAGGCAGTGGCATGGCGGCAGCGCCATCTTCGGCACATCCGCCGGATTCCACGCCGTCACGATCAGCCGCCGCGAGTCCGGATTCTTCCTGATGTCCGCGATCAGGTTCGCGATCTGGTCGACCGCGCCATGCTCGCTCGGCCATGAGCGCCACTGATGGCCATAGACCGGTCCCAGCTCGCCATTCGCATCCGCCCATTCGTCCCAGATGCTGACGCCATGATCTTTCAGATATTTGACATTGGTGTCGCCGTTCAGGAACCAGAGCAATTCATAGACGATGGCTTTCAGGAACAGCTTCTTCGTCGTGACCATCGGAAAGCCTTCCGACAGATCGAAGCGCATCTGATGCCCGAAGACGGAGACCGTGCCCGTGCCCGTGCGGTCGCGCTTCTCCACGCCCTTCTTGAGCACGGTTTCCATCAGGTCGTGATACTGGCGCATGGCTCTTCCGATTCCTGCGCGAAGTTTAGCCTACCTTGGCTTTGCGCAGCACGTCATTGATCCGGCTCTGCCAGCCGGAACCTGTGGAGCGAAAACGTTCGATCACGTCGCGGTCCAATCGAAGTGTCACTTGCTGCTTGGTGGGCGCCTTCTGCGGCCCGCGTTCGCCGGGCCTGCGCTTGGACAGATGCGCGAGTTCTGGAATTTCCCAGACGCGCTTCGCCTCGGCAAAATCACGCGCCGTCCATTCGGGGTTTTCGTCGTCCGGCGTGTCAGGAGCGATTTTCGTTTTCTTCTTCATAGTCCCTGCGTTCTTTCTGGTTGGCGAGTCTGAGCGAGATTACCCGCACCGTCTTTCCTCGCATCGTAAAAACAACTGCGACGATTTCGTTGTTCAGCGCTCCGATCGCGCGATAGCGGACCTCGCCATAATCTTTGCGACCGTCGATCGCCGTCCACGCACTGTCGAAATCGAACTGCTCCACCAATTCGAACGGAAGCCCGCGCATTCGCGCGTTCATTTCGCTTTTGGCGAGATCGAATTCGATCTTCATCTAATTGTAACTACAAAATAATCAGGACGTCAATGGCTTCAAGTCTTAACCCATCATCCCTATATTCAGCACGTTCGGGCAACCGGACTATGGCGATAAACGGCTGCGTAATAAGCGGACTGGACCCGGGGGCGGTACCCGGCGCCTCCACCAAATGCCCTCTTTTCCAAGAGGCCATCTGTGGGGGCGAAACAGGATCGACAGACGTGTAAAGGCTGTTCCTTTCGCCCGGTATGGTATCCGCCGTTATCGGGCTGTCTGTATAGGTGCCAACGACAATGAAATGGCCCTCGCTGCCTAATAGGTAAGCGCGGTTCGGAGGGGCACCGGGCAACAGAAGCCCCTCCACTTCCTTAGAACATCGTCATGGCCGGGCACCCCGCACGTGTCGCGGGGGCGACCCGGCCATCCGCAACAAGCATCGTTCTCTCTTGTCAAAAGCTCGGTTCGCGTGGTTGCGTTCATGCAACCGCTATTCCTATCGAGGCTTCCATGACGAACACCGACGCTCTCTTCTCGCCTTACAAGCTGAAGAACCTCTCGCTTCCCAACCGCATCGTGATGGCGCCGATGACGCGCTCCAAATCGCCGGGCCAGATTCCCGGCGATGACGTAGCGGCTTACTACCGCGCGCGCACCGAAGGCGGTGTCGGCCTGATCCTCACGGAAGGCACGGTGGTGGAGAAATCCGCCTCCAACGATCCCAACATCCCCTCGTTCTTCGGCGAGAAAGCGCTGGCCGGCTGGGCGAATGTGCTCAAGGAAGTGAAGGCTGCGGGCGGCCACATCATGCCGCAGATCTGGCATCAGGGCGTGGTGCGCCACAATGGCAGCGGCCCCTATCCCGACGTGCCGAGCAAGAGCCCATCCGGCCAGTCGCGCCCCGGCAAGAAGATCGGCGAGCCGATGACCGCCAGGGACATCGACGAAACCATCGAAGCCTTCGCCAATGCCGCGCGCGCCGCGCAGCAGATCGGCTTCGACGGCGTGGAGATCCACGGCGCGCATGGCTACATCATCGACCAGTTTTTCTGGGACGGCACCAACGAACGCACCGACAAATTCGGCGGCAATCTCGCGCAACGCACCAACTTCGCCGTGGAAATCGTCAAAGCGATCCGTGCGGCGACATCGCCCGACTTTCCCATCCTCCTGCGTTTCTCGCAATGGAAGCAGCAGGATTTCACGGTGCGCCTCGCGCACACGCCGCAGGAACTGGAAGGCTTCCTCGCCCCGCTGACCAAGGCGGGCGTGGACATGTTCCATTGTTCGACACGCCGGTTCTGGGAGCCGGAATTTCCCGAAACCGGATCGGACATGAACCTCGCCGGATGGACGAAGAAAATCTCCGGTATGCCCACGATCACCGTGGGATCGGTGAGCCTGAATGGCGATTTCATCACCAATGGGTTCACCGCCAATGCCGACCTCGATACCGGCGCGCATCTGGCTGGCCTTGTCAAAATGCTGGAACGCGGGGATTTCGATCTTGTGGCCGTGGGGCGTGCGTTGATCGCGAATGCGGACTGGCCCAAGAAAGTCCGCGCGGGCCATGTGGATCAGCTAACGCCCTGGTCGCCACAGGCTTTGCAGACGCTCTGATTATTTTGCGCATCGCAGCGTTGACTCGTCATTCGCCCCTATTAGTGTCCGCTCCATAAGGAGCGACATGGCGAAGGATTTCATCGGCTATCAGGCTTTGGCGGATTCCGCATTGCGCGGCGTCGTGCGCGAAGCGCTGCGCCGCGTCGAGAAGCAGGGCCTCGTCGGTGCGCATCACTTCCGCATCACCTTCAAGACCGGATTCCCCGGCGTCGAGATTCCGGATTTTCTGCGCGAACAATATCCCGAAGAGATGATGATCATCCTTCAGCACCAGTTCTGGGGTCTGAAGGTGAAGGACAATCATTTCGAGGTGACGCTGTCGTTCAAGAAAGTTCCTGCGACGCTTTCCATACCGTTCGCGGCGTTGACGCAATTCGCCGATCCTGGCGTCGCCTTCGGCCTGCAATTCCGCGAAGTGGGCGAGGACGGCGAACTCAAGCCGCTCTCCACACCCGCGCCGACTCCGCTCACACCGCCGATGAAAAGCGAGCAGCCTTCCGCCCCCGCCGAATCGGGCGAGGAAAAGCCGCCCGCCGCGCCGGGCGAAGTCGTCAGCCTGGATGCTTTCCGCAAGAAATAGCGCCGCCCCGCGCCGCATGGACTTTTGCCCCTCGCGGACCTAATTCACGGGCAGAAATCCGCAGGCGTAGCCATGACCAAAACCCGCACCGAGACCGATACCTTTGGCCCCATCGACGTGGACGCCTCCAGATATTGGGGCGCGCAGGCCGAACGCTCGCGCAACAATTTCAAGATCGGCTGGGAGAAGCAGCCCGTCTCCATCGTGCGGGCGCTGGGCATCGTCAAGCGCGCAGCCGCCGAAGTGAACATGCAACTTGGCCATCTCGACAAGAAGATCGGCGAGACCGTCGTGAAGGCCGCGCAGGAAGTGATCGAGGGAAAGCTCGATGCACACTTCCCCCTGTCGGTCTGGCAGACGGGTTCGGGCACGCAATCCAACATGAACGCCAACGAGGTTATCTCGAACCGCGCCATCGAAATGCTGGGCGGCGAAATGGGATCGAAGAAGCCGGTCCATCCCAACGACCACGTCAACATGAGCCAGTCGTCCAACGACACCTATCCCACGGCCATGCACATCGCCTGCGCGGAAGAGATACATCACCGCCTCATTCCCGCGCTGCAGGTGCTGCGCAATGCACTGAACGACAAAGCGCAGGCGTGGAAGGCCATCATCAAGATCGGCCGCACGCACACGCAGGACGCGACGCCGATCACGCTAGGCCAGGAATTCTCAGGTTACACACAGCAGATCCAGAACGGCATCGAACGCATAGAGCAGACCATGCCCAAGCTGATGGAGCTGGCGCAGGGCGGCACTGCCGTCGGCACCGGCCTCAACGCGCCGGCCGGCTTCGATAAGATGGTGGCCGAGCGCATCGCCGCCATCACCGGCATGAAGTTCACCTCCGCGCCCAACAAATTCGAAGCGCTGGCTGCGCATGACGCGATGGTGTTCAGCCACGGCGCGATCAACACCGTCGCGGCGTCGATGTTCAAGATCGCGCAGGACATCCGTTTTCTTGGATCGGGGCCGCGCTCGGGCCTTGGCGAGCTGGCGCTGCCGGAAAACGAGCCCGGCTCCTCCATCATGCCGGGAAAGGTGAACCCGACACAGTGCGAGGCCGTCACGCAGGTCTGCACGCGCATCTTCGGCAACCACGCGACGATCACCTTCGCCGGCAGCCAGGGCAATTTCGAGTTGAATGTTTATAACCCTGCGATGGCCTACACCTTCCTGCAGAGCGTGCGCCTGATGGCGGACAGCGCGGTGAGCTTCACCGAACATTGCGTGGCCGGCATCGAGCCGCGCCTCGACAACATTCAGGCGGGCCTCAACCGTTCGCTGATGCTGGTGACGGCGCTGGCGCCCAGGATCGGCTACGACGCCGCCGCCAAGATCGCCAAGACCGCGCACAAGAACGGCACGACCTTGAAGGAGGAAGCGGTGGGCGGCGGCTATGTCACCGCCGAAGAGTTCGACAAGATCGTCCGTCCAGAAGACATGATCGCGCCGAAGTAGTTCGGGACCGCCTCATGGTTCGACAAGCTCACCATGAGGAGGTTTGTGCAGGTCTAGCCAAAAATCCTCATCCTGAGCTTGTCGTGGCTCGACAGGCTCGCCATGAAGCGCAGTTTGGCCAAAAATCCTCATCCTGAGCTTGTCGAAGGACGAGGATTTTTGGCGGTCCGAGCCAGCGCTTTTAACGCTTCAAAATCGCCCCGGATCAAAGCTTCTTTCTTTTCGCGCCGCCAGCCTTTCAATCGTCTTTCGCAAGCAATGGCATCTGTCAGCCAAATGAACTGCTCGGACCAAACAAGCTCGACGGGACGGCGTGTGGACGTATAGCCTTTGAACACGCCTGATTGGTGTTCAGCCAACCGCTTCTCGATTCCGGCCCGTGTAAGGCCGACATAGTAGGAACCATCAGCACAACGCAGCATATAAACTGCGATATCCATCCGCTATCCTCGCCCTTCGCCCGTTCATCCTTCGACAAGCTCAGGATGAGGATTTGAGTTACATTCCTCATGGCGAGCCTGTCGAGCCGCGACAAGCTCAGGGTGAGGATAGCGGCCAGAGCCAGACTATGAAAATCATTGGATCGAGAAAAATACGATTGAGCGGCCCCGGCAATGCCGTCATCGAGCAGAACAATGTCAGCGGGCGCGTGTCCTATTGGGTGGATGGCGCGCATCAGAGCGTGGCCGACACCAGCGGCATCAGCCTCGCCGATTATATCCACGCGATATACGCGTTCCTGCGCCAGACCCGTGCGCACGACGTGCTGATGATCGGTTGCGGCGGCGGCACGCTCGCCACCATGCTGGACCGCGACGGGGTGAACGTGACCGTGGTGGACATCGATGCGCGCAGCATCGAGCTGGCGCGGCGTTATTTCCATCTGCCCGATAGTGTCACCACCTATGTCGCAGATGGCGCGGAATATCTGCGCCGCACACGCATGCGTTACGACGCCATCGTGCTCGATGCCTACAACGGCGACGATTTTCCTGATGTGTTCAAGAAGCTCGCTTATCTTGCATCCGTGAAAGCGCATCTCACCGGCGCGAACGCGATCTATCTCGAGAACATGCTGGTGGACGACGACGAAGACCGCGCACCGGACAATCGCGTGCGGTTATTGCAAACCATCTGGCCGGAAGTCCGCCTGCTCGATTGCGACGGCTGGGTGGACCGCAACGCTGTCATCGCCGCCGGCGCGGTGCGCGGATTGCGCAAGCCCAAACTGCTGATGCCGCCGTCGCGCGGCGTGAAGAAACTGGAGCGCGATCTGGAGTCGCTGCGCTTCCGCAGGCTGCGGAATTGAACCGTCTAGGGAGAGGCCGGCGCCACGCCGATCACCGGTTTCAAGTGGCGCGTTATCGCGGCAAGAATCGCCGCCGCCACCGACGCGATCCACAAAGCGTGCAGCCCCAACCGGGGATACGCGACCGCGCCCATGACCGCGCCGAATACGAGCCCGATCCACAGAAGCAAATATCCCGTCCAGGCAAAACGCTCGCGCCCCAGAAGCGCGCCGGTGAGGCGCTGGCCGAATTTCACCAGCGTGCCCGTCATGTAGGTAAGGCCGATCTGCACTTCGCCGTCGCGCTCGAAAACGGTGTTTTCGGCGCCCATCGCGAACGCCATGGCGATGGCGGCGTAAAGCGACAAACCGGCCATGCCAAGGCATGCCGCCGCGGCCAGTACGAGCGACACCAGAATGAGCACCGCAGCCGGCCGGTCGTGCCGCGCAACATGGCCGGTGATCGAGCCCGCCATCACGCCCAGAACGAAGGTCGCGATCAGCATGGCCGCGGCGGCGGGGGGCGGCGTGCCGCGAACCAATCCGACCGCAAGCCGCGTGGAGTTGCCGCTCATGAACGAGACGAAGTAGCCGCCCAGCGTGATGAATCCGATCGCATCCACATAGCCGGCGAGCATGGACAGCCCGGCGGCCAGGATCTTGATGCGGCGATTGGATCGGATCATCGCAAACGCGTAGCCTGCGGCTTCCGTTTTGTCGAGAATAGCGCCGCGTGAGAACGACAGACCCATCGCGGCGGGAAACGGCATGCTTCTGAAGAAATCCTTCTCCCTCTCCGGCCATCGCACCTCTGTCGCGCTGGAAGCGGAGTTCTGGGCCGTGCTGGAACAGGAAGCCGCGCGCGGAAAGCAAAGCCTTGCCGGCTTCGTCGCCGCCATCGACAGGGATCGCGGAACCCGGCCGCTGGCCAGCGCCCTGCGCCTTGCCGCGCTGGCTGCAGCCGCCCGCCGCCATTAGACTGCTGCCAATTCCTGACAGGCTGCTGACATGATGCTGTCAGCAGGCTGGGGCTACAAAGGGGGCGGACTTAGGAGAGGCCACCATGATCACCCTGTTTCACCGCCCCAAGACGCGCGCGTCGCGCTTCATCTTCCTCTTGGAAGAACTTGGCGCGCCCTATGAACTCAAGGAAGTGACGATCCGCGGTTCCGATGGATCGGGCGCCGCCGATCCCGGCAACCCGCACCCCCACGGCAAGGTGCCAGCGATCCGTGACAACGACACCGGCGATATTGTTTATGAATCCCCGGCCATCGCGCTCTATCTCACAGACAAGTTTCCGAAGGCGGGCCTTGGCCCCACGGCTGGCCAGAAGGGCCGCGGCGCCTATCTGTCATGGCTTGTCTATTACGGCAGCGTCCTGGAGCCCGCCTTCATCTCGAAATTCCTGAACACGCCGGTGCCGCGCGGCACGGCGGGCTGGGTGGTGGTGGAAGAAGCGATGGAGCACGTCATCGGCGCGCTGTCGAAGGCGCCCTATCTGCTGGGCGACGCCTTCTCCGCGGCGGACATTCTTTACGGCACCACCTTCGCCATGTTCGGCCAGTCGCCGCTGCTGCCGAAATCGCCGGTGATCGACGGCTACATCAAGCGCATCGTCGAGCGCCCCGCCCATGCGCGTGCGCAGGCGAAGGAAGGTGCGCAATGATAACGCTCTATCACGCGCCGCACTCGCGCTCGTCGATGATCGTCTGGCTGCTGGAGGAACTCGGCCAGCCTTACAAGATCGAGCTGACGCCCATCGTCTATGGCAACGGCACGGGCGCGCCTGCGCCGGAACCCTATCGCGCCATCCATCCGCACAAGAAGGTGCCTGCCATCGACCATGACGGCGTGAAAGTCTTCGAATGTGCCGGTATCGCAGCCTATGTCGCGGATCGTTTCCCGCAAGCCAACCTCGCCCCGAAGCCGGACGATCCGAAGCGCGGGCTCTATGCTTCGCTGATGGCTTATTGGGCCGGTCCGCTGAACGCCATCCCCACGGCGCGCATGGGCGGCTGGGACAAGGACAAGCCCACCGGCTTCGGCACCTTCGACGAGATGGAAGCCTATCTGGACAAGATCATCGGGGCCGCCGATCCCTGGCTCTTCGGCAAGACGTTCAGCGCCGCCGACGTGCTCTACGCCGCCGCGCTCAATTTTTATATGATGTTCGACCTGCTTCCCAGGAAGCCGGTTTACATCGACTATACGGCGCGGGCGAACGAACGCCCGGCAGCAAAGCGGGCGCAAGAAAAGGACAATGGCCTCAAGTAGCGAAGCGGTAGGCCAAAGAGATGGCTGAGATTGTGAATCTCAAGCGTGTGAAGAAGGCGAAGGCCCGCGCGGAGAAATCCACGCAGGCTGACGCCAACCGCGCCAGACATGGCACGCCGAAAGCCATCCGCGATCTCGCCAAGACGCGAGATGAGAAGGCCAAAGAAAACATCGACGCGCATAAACTCGACGAAGAAAAATAAGAAGCTCCCTCTACCCCTTCAGGGGAGCGGGAGTTTGCGCAAGATGGAGCGGTGCCGCTAAACAGTGTCATGACCGACAAACCCTCAGGCCCCTTCTCAGGCCTCCTCGTTCTCGATCTCACCCGCGTGCTCGCGGGGCCTTATGCCGCGCTGATGCTGGGCGAGCTTGGGGCGCGCATCGTCAAGGTCGAGCCGCCGGTGAAAGGCGATGACAGCCGCCACATCGGGCCCTTCGTGAAGACGAAAGACGGCAAGGTGAAGTCCGGCTACTTCATGAGCGTGAACCGCGGCAAGCAATCCATCGCGTTGGATCTCAAAGCCGATGGCGACCGCAAAATCTTCGACGCCCTGCTCGGCAAAGCCGACGTGCTGATCGAAAACTATCGCGGCGGCACGATGGAGAAGCTCGGCTACGGTTATGACAAGCTGAAAGACAAATATCCGAAGCTGATCTATGCCGCCGTGTCCGGCTTCGGCCACAGTGGGCCTTATTCGCATCGCCCCGCCTATGACATGGTGGTGCAGGCGATGGGCGGGGTGATGAGCCTCACGGGCCATCCCGGTGGCCCGCCCACCCGTGTCGGCACCTCCACTGGCGATCTCACCGCCGCGCTGTTCGCCACCATCGGCATCACCACCGCGCTTTACGACCGCGAGCGCACCGGCAAGGGCCAGAAGGTCGACGTCGCGATGCTGGATTCGCAGGTCGCCGTGCTGGAGAACGCGATCTCGCGCTATGTCGCGACCGGCGAGGTGCCCGGCAAGCTGGGCTCGCGCCATCCCTCCATCGCGCCCTTCGCCGCTTTCGCCACGAAAGACGGCCACATCGCCATCGCCGCCGGCAATGACGACATCTGGGCGCGCGTCTGCCGCGTGATGGGCCGCGAAGAACTGGCGCGCGATCCGCGCTTCCTCACCAATCCGCTGCGCGTGAGCCATGTGGATGCGATGGCGGCGGAGATGGAGAAGTCCCTCGCCGCGAAGCGGTCAAAAGAATGGCTCGCCGCGCTGGAAGCCGAAGGCGTGCCGTCCGGCCCCATCAACACTGTCGCTGACGTGATGAGCGATCCGCAGGTTCTCTCCCGCAATATGATCGTTGAAACGCTCGATCCCGAACTTGGCCCGATCAAGATGCAGGGCAACCCGGTGAAGCTGTCGGCGCATGAAGATCCGAAAACGCGCAGCGCCGCCCCCGATCTGGATGCAGACCGTGCGGCGATCCTGAAAGAATTCGGACTTTAATTTCCTCCCCCGTTTTACGGGGGAGGGGGACCGCGAAGCGGTGGAGGGGGCGGGCGGTAGCAGCAAACATTCTGCTCTGTCGCAGCCACCCCCTTCGTCACGCGGTACGCGCGCGCCACCTCCCCCGCAAAGCGAGGGAGGAAAAATCACTCTTCGATCAGCGTATCCGGCAAGCGGTTCTCATGCGCCGCGCCCGGCGGGAAATGTTTCGCAAGTTCGCCGCCGCAGATTCCAATGGCAGCGACGAACCCCTCGCCCGCCTGATCGCGGCCAAGTCCGTTGCTCAATGCCGCAGCCGCTTTGTGCCACGCCGCGCTGTCGCAGGCTTTGCCCGCGGTCTCGCTCACCACGATCTCCACCATGCGGTCGAAGCGGGAGACATAGATCATCGCGTAAGCGCCCTCGGCCAGCCGCGCGACCAGCGTGGCGAAGTGATGCCGCGCCATGCGCCGCACCCTGTGGCGTTTCACGAAGGACGGCGTCACCAGGCGCCGCACCGCCGGTATCGAAACAACCAGCGCGACGGCAGCGAACAGGATCGCCTGCGCGATGGCGTAAGAGCCCAGCGCCAGAAAAATTTCGCGCGCCGCATGCGTGGATTGCGCCGCCGCCCAGCCCGAAACCATTTCGCTCAACGCCAACGGCCGAAAACCGAATGCGAGCGCGGCGGGCGGCAGCACCAGCGCTGCGAGCGAGGCCCAGGCCAGCGGCACTTCACGATACTCCGACGCTTCCTCGCTGAGCACGCAGCACACTTCGCCGGAGGTTTTCGTTTCGGCTTGCGCCACCGCTTGCGCGATGCGCTGCCGGTCGCCGGGCAAGAGCGTCACCATGAGCCGGACGATCCTCCGCCGCCAAACGATCCGCCGCCGCCGCTGAAACCACCGCCGCCACCAAAGCCTCCGCCATCGCCCCAGCCGCCGCGTCCGCCCATGCTGCCCAGAATGATCCATGGCAACACGCCCAGCCCACCGCCGCCACGGCGGAAAATCCTGCTCACGACAATCATGATGACGATGAAAACGAAGATCGCCGTGAACGGATCGTCGGAATCCCGATCCTTCGCCTGCTTTTCCGCCTCGGCCACACGCGCCTTGGCCGCCGGCGCATCCAGCAGCAACTGCTCGACGATCGCGTTCGTGCCGTCCACGATACCGCCGGACATGTCGCCCGCCTTGAACCTGGGCAGCACTTTCGTTTGCAGGATCACGCTGGAGAGCGCATCGGTGAGGACCGGCTCAAGCCCATAGCCAACTTCGATGCGCACGCGCCGTTCGTTCGGCGCGATGATGAAGAGCGCGCCGTTGTCCAGTTTCTTCTGCCCGATGCCCCAGGCGCGGCCAAGCTGATAGCCGTAATCCTCGATCTCATAGCCCTGTAAAGACGGCAGCGTGACCACGACCAACTGCCGCGACGTGCGCTGCTCCAGATCGGCCAGCTTCTGTGTCAGTTGCGCCTGCACATCCGGCGAGAGGATATGCGCGTCGTCCACGACGCGGCCGGTAAGCTGCGGGAAGGTTGGCGCCGCAACCGCCGCGCCCGCAAAGGCGAAGACGATCGCCAATGCGAGCGCAGCGCGCTTGAACAGAGCTTGCGCCATCAGGGCTGTTGCGGCGGGAAGCTGACTTTCGGCGCCGATTGCGCCGCCGACGTTGCCGCGAAGGGCTGTGCTTCCTTCTGGCCGCTATAGATCGTCTTCGCCCAGATCACGGTCGGGAAGGTGCGCAGGCTCGTATTATATTGGCGCACAGCCTCGTTGTAGTCGCGCCGCGCGATGGCGATGCGATTTTCGGTGCCCTCTAGCTGCGATTGCAGCGCCAGGAAGTTCTGGTTCGATTTCAGGTCCGGATAATTCTCGGTGATCGCGAGCAGCCGCCCCAGCACACCGGACAACTGGTTCTGCGCCGCCTGATATTTCTGGAACGCTTCGGGATTGGTGATGGTGGAGGCATCGACCTTCACCTGCGTGGCGCTGGCGCGGGCCCGGGTCACGTCCACCAGCACCGTCTTCTCCTGCTGGGCGTAGCCCTGCACGGTGGCGACGAGGTTGGGGATGAGGTCGGAACGGCGCTGATACTGGTTCTGCACATCGCCCCAGGCGGCCTTCACCTGCTCGTCCTTGGTGGGAATGTCGTTGATGCCGCAACCGGCAAGGTAAAGCGGCAGAAGAAGGATCAGGAGCGCGCGCCCCAAAGTGCTGCGCCCAATCGCGAGATTCATAGGTGTTCCCCTCCAAGGGTGGCCTCAATGGGTATGAATATAGGGATTCTCCGCGTCCCGCGCAGGGGTGAAAAACGTCCCCGGACAGATTACATTGCTTCAATGCCTTTCGACTCAGACCTGCCATGAGCGGTTATGGAGACCGCTACCGCGATCCTTTGGACGATGCTTTCGGGGATGAGCCCGAGACAGCGCCGGCCGCACAGCGCGAGCCGCTCTATCTCGCGGGTCTGAACCCCGAACAGCGCGAAGCCGTGCTGACGGTGGACGGTCCGGTGCTGGTGCTGGCGGGCGCAGGCACGGGCAAGACGCGCGTGCTGACCACCCGCCTCGCCCATATCCTCGCCACCCGCCGCGCCTGGCCGGGGCAGATGCTGGCCGTGACCTTCACCAACAAGGCGGCGCGCGAGATGAAGGAGCGCATCGGCGCGCTGATCGGCGGCGTGGTCGAAGGCATGCAGTGGCTCGGCACCTTCCACTCCATCGGCGCGCGCATGTTGCGGCGCCACGCGGAACTCGCCGGCCTCAAATCCAATTTCACCATCCTCGACGCCGACGATCAGTTGCGCCTGATGAAGCAGTTGATGGAAGCGGAGAACATCGACGACAAGCGCTGGCCCGCCCGCACGCTTGCCGCAATGATAGATGGTTGGAAAAATCGCGGGCTTCGTCCGCAAGATGTTCCCGACGGCGAGTCCCACGGCTTCGCCTTCGGCAAGGGCCGCGATCTTTATCGCCAGTATCAGGAACGGCTGAAAGCGCTGAACGCGGTGGACTTCGGCGATCTGCTGCTGGAAGTGCTCACCATCCTGCGCACCAACGAAGACATCCTTCAGGAATATCGCGACCGCTTCAAATACATGCTGGTGGACGAATATCAGGACACCAACACGGTCCAGTATCTGTGGCTGAAGCTGCTCGCTGGAGCTAAGGGCAACATCTGCGTCGTGGGTGACGACGACCAGTCCATCTATGGCTGGCGCGGCGCGGAGGTGGAGAACATCCTGCGCTTCGAGCGCGATTTCCCCGGCGCGAAGGTCATCCGCCTGGAACGCAACTACCGCTCCACGCCCGCGATCCTCGGCGCCGCCTCCGGCCTGATCACCGCGAACAAGGGCCGCCTCGGCAAGACGCTGTGGACCGAAGGCGATCACGGCGAGAAGATCAAAGTGCAGGGCATTTGGGACGCGGAGGAAGAAGCGCGCGGCGTCGCTTCCGAAGCGGAGAATTTGCACAGCAAGGGCGATGCGTTCTCGCAGATGGCCATTCTGGTGCGCGCCTCGTTCCAGATGCGCGAGTTTGAAGACCGCTTCCTCTCGCTCGGCCTGCCTTACAAGGTGATCGGCGGCCCGCGCTTCTATGAGCGCGCCGAAATCCGCGATGCGATGGCCTATCTGCGCCTCATCGCGCAGGGCGACGACGATCTGGCCTTCGAGCGCATCGTCAACAAGCCCAAGCGTGGCATCGGCGATACGTCGGTGGCGGCGCTGCACCGGTTCGCGCGCAGCCAGCACATGCCGCTGCTGATGGCGGCGCGCGAGATCGCGCAGACCGACGAGCTTCCGCCCAAAGCGCGCAAGGCGCTGGGCGAACTGGCCGCGAATTTCGCGCGCTGGACGGAAACCGCGAAAGTCCTGCCGCATACCGAGCTTGCCGAAATGGTGCTGGATGAGTGCGGCTACACCGACATGCTCAAGAACGACAAGAGCGCCGAAGCGCCGGGGCGTTTGGACAACCTGAAAGAACTCGTCCGCTCGATGGAGCAATACGAATCCCTCGCCGGGTTTCTCGAACACGTCTCGCTCGTCATGGAGCTTGAGCAGAACGACAGCGGCGACCGCATCAGCCTGATGACGCTCCACGCCGCCAAGGGCCTGGAATTCGACACCGTGTTCCTGCCCGGCTGGGAGGAAGGACTGTTCCCGTCACAGCGCACGATGGACGAGAACGGGCTTGCGGGCTTGGAAGAAGAACGCCGCCTCGCCTATGTCGGCATCACGCGCGCGCGCAAACGCATCTTCATCTCCTTCGCCGCCAATCGGCGCGTGCACGGCAACTGGCAAAGCGCCCTGCCCTCGCGCTTCATCACCGAACTGCCGGAAGAACATGTCGACACGGTGGTGGATGAAGGCTTCTACGGCGGCAGCGTCGGCTTTCGCGACAACGCACAGGCCGCCAATTTCGGCAGCACCTATGACTCGCCAGGCTGGAAACGCGCGCAAGCCAACCGCGCCGCGCAAGGCACCATGCGCACCCGCCCGCCGATGATCGAAGCGCAAGCCTACACGATCCAGACAAGTGATCCGGAGTCATCGCAATACAAACGCGGCGACCGCGTCTTCCACCAAAAATTCGGCTATGGCCGGGTCGCCTTCGTGGAAGGCAACAAACTCACCGTGGATTTCGACAAAGCGGGCGAGAAGAAGGTGATCGACAATTTCGTGAGCAGAGCGTGATCATGAAGTTGATAAGTGTCCTGATCATGTTTTTCGTTTTGGCGTATTTCGGAATTCTCTTCACCTTCTTTCCCAATCGCGCACAACGCAGAATGACTAGCGGCTTAAAACATGGCATTCGATATTGGGGATTCAACGAAAGATATATTCGCTCCGAGCGCTATCCTCGATTTCTCCGGGTCATGGGCCTATTCGCACTTATGATGGAGATCATATTCGTCACGCTATTGTTTGTGGGTGCCAATCATCAACATGAGAACATTTTCGCGATCCTCACTCACGGCTCTTAAAACTCTAGCCACATACAACTATTTTCGAAAACTTGCTTGACCAATGAGCAGTGCAGATGCATATTCTAGCTAGAATTTCTGGCTAGAAAGCTGACCCATGGAAGACCCGCGCTGGTCCGTGCAGGATGCGAAGAACCGCTTCAGCGAAGTGGTCGAGGCCGCGCGCGAGAAGCCGCAGACCGTGACCAAGCACGGCAAGCGCGCCGTGGTCGTCGTGGCGGCGGAGGAATATGACCGCCTCAAGACGCTCGAAAAGCAGAAAGCGATCACATTCAACGAGCATCTGCTGAACATGCCCAGGGATAACGGCACGTTCGAGCGCATGAAAGCGCCGCTTCGCCAAAGCGGCTTCTGATGTACCTGCTCGATACGGATGTCCTGTCCGAACTGCGCAGGCGGAAGCGCAATCCCAGCGTCGCAAAATGGATCGGCGCGGTGGCGGACGGCGATCTTTATCTCAGCGCTATCACTATCGCGGAAATCGAGCGCGGTATCGAGCAGCAGAAGAAACCTGATCCGGCCTTCGCAAACGATCTGTCGATATGGCTGGAATTCACTTTGCGCGCGTTCGGCGACCACATCCTGCCGCTCACCGTGAACATCGCCCGCCGCTGGGGCCGCCTGTCCGCGCAGATCGGCAACAAGGAACTCGATCTCGCCATCGCCGCCACCGCACTCGAACACGGCCTCACGGTCGTCACCGGCAACACGAAGCATTTCCAGCGCACAGGCGTGAAGCTGCTCGATCCTTTCCATGCGAGCACGCGCAAGTAAATCTGCCCATTTGAAGCGCCATATTGGCACAACCAAAAAGGCTTTGCGGGTTCGCTCCGCGGCCCTAAGCTAGCGCCATCGGGGACCGCTGAGTCGTAGCGGGCGTTTCTGTTCCAACCAATTCTGGGGCTCAAACATGAACGCACTATCCCTTCTCAAGATCGCGCTCGTTGTTTTCGGCGTGACGATGCTTCTGATCTATCCGCTCTCCATGGTCTGGCCGTCGGGCTGGGCGTGGCACATGGGCGCGCCGTATGCGTCCGACTATTTCATGATGATCGTCGGCGTTTACTTCGTGCTCGGCATTTTCCTCATCCTCGCCGCGCGCAATCCGCTCGCCAACAAGAGCCTGATCTGGTTCACCGTGGTGTCGAGCCTGGTGCATGGCGCGATCATGGCGCAGCAATCCTTCGGCATGACGGGCGGCATGAACCACATGGGGCACCTGATGGGCGACGTGCCCGCGTTGATCGGCGTGGCCGTCATTCTGGGCGGGCTGCTGTGGAGCGCCGACAAGTCCGCCGCTTGAGGAAGTGATGGCGCTGGCGTAAGTCCCAGCGCCATGACTGCCGCCCCGCCCCTCTGGAAAGCTTCCATCGTCGTCGCCAAGGAACAGGCGGGCGATATCTCCGCCGCGTTCGAACTCGGCACATCGCCGCAGGCGGTGCTGATCCACGAAGAGCCGTTCAAGCCGGACGCCGTGGTCGAGGCGCTCTACACGCAGATGCCCGACGGCGACCTGCTGTCGAAACTCGCCGGCCGCGCGGTGCATGTTCAGCTTCTGCCCGATACGGACTGGATCAAGCTTTCACAGCAAGGCCTGCCGCCGGTGCGCGCGGGGCGCTTCTTCGTCTATGGCGCGCACGATGCGGGTACGGTGCCCAAAGGCGTCATCCCTATCCGCATCGAAGCGGGCATGGCATTCGGCACCGGCCATCACGAAACCACGTCGCTTTGCCTCGGCGCGTTGTCGGATCTGTCCAAGCGCAAGCGCTACGACAATGTGCTCGATCTGGGTTGCGGCACCGGCCTGCTCGCCATCGGCGCGGCGAAGCTGTGGCGGAAGAAAGTGCTCGCGTCCGACATCGATCCTGTCGCCGTCGAAATCACGCGCGAGAACGCCGCCGCGAACGGCGAGTCCACGCTCATCCACGCGATCGCGGCAGATGGCCTCGCGAGCCCCGCGCTCGCCGCAAAAGCGCCCTACGATCTTATCATTGCGAATATTTTAGCGGGCCCGCTTACCCAGCTTGCGCCCTCCATCGCGCGCGCGCTGGGCAAGGGCGGCGCGCTCATCCTGTCGGGCCTGCTGACTTGGCAGGAAAATCTTGTTCTCAGCTTCTATCGCCCGTTCGGCCTTATCTTGCGTGAGACGCGGCGCGACGGCCCATGGACGGCGCTTGTGCTTGAGAGGCCGGGGGGCGGCAGCTACAGTCGCCGCTAACTCAGTTGTCATGGCCCGCAAAGGCGGGCCACCCAGGTGACGCCTGTTCGATCCCGGCATTTCGCGCGCGATCCTTCAACGCGACGACCATGGTGCAGAACCCAACTGGGTGGCCCGCTTTTGCGGGCCATGACAGATGGAAAAAATTATGGACAAGACCGCATCCTTCCAATCCTTCGACGACCGTTCCGACGCCGCCACCGTGGCGCCGCGCCTGAAATCCTTGCGCGCGGAACTGGCGAAGCGCGGACTGGACGGCTTCGTCGTTCCGCATTCGGACGAGTATCAGAGCGAATATCTGCCCGAGTGCAACGAGCGGCTGGCATGGCTGACGTCTTTCACCGGCTCCGCCGGCGCCGCTGTCGTATTGAAGGAAAAGGCAGCCGTCTTCGCCGATGGCCGCTACACGCTGCAGGTTCGCCAGCAGACCGACACCAAAGAATTCGAGCCGCGCGATCTGGTCGAAGAAGGCCCGAACAAGTGGCTGGAGAACAACGCTCCCAAAGGCGCGAAGATCGGTTTCGATCCGTGGGTTCATTCCGCCGCCAGCGCCGATGCGTTGCGCGCGAGCGTGGAGAAAGCCGGCGCGGTGCTTGTCGCCGTGGAGGGCAATCCGATCGATGCTGTATGGCATGGCCGTCCCGCCGCGCCCACCGTCAAAGCGATCCCCCATGCGATGAACCTTGCGGGCGAAAGCGCGGAAGCCAAGCGCACGCGCATCGCCGAAGACATCAAGAAGAACGGCGCCGATGCCGCTATCGTATCGCTCGCGGATTCGATCTGCTGGCTTCTCAATGTGCGCGGCGGCGATACCCCCCACACGCCCTTCGTGCTCTCTTACGCGATCCTCAACAGCGACGGCTCTGCCGACTGGTTCGTGGATTCCGCCAAGATAACGCCGGATGTCACCAAGCATCTGGGCAACGCCGTGCGGGTGCGCGCGCCGTCGGAGTTCAACAGCGCGCTGGATGCGCTAAAAGGCAAAACCGTCGTCGCGGATCCGAACTGGACCGCTGCGGCCGCCTTCGACCGCCTTGCGAAAGCCGGCGCCACGGTGAAGCGTGGCGTCGATCCGTGCCAGTTGCCGAAAGCCTGCAAGAACCCGGTGGAGATCGAGGGCTCGCGCAAGGCGCATATCCGCGACGGCGCGGCGCTTTCCAACTTCCTCGCCTGGATCGCGCGCGAAGCGCCGAATGGCGAGATCACGGAAATCCAGGCGGCGGAGGTGCTGGAAGGCTATCGCCGCAAGGCCGGGTCGCTCACCGATCTGTC
>JAFECP010000015.1:20146-50856 GCA_018242105.1 Pseudomonadota bacterium | reverse complement strand
GGCCAATATCCCGACGGCACCACGGATGTGACGCGCACCATGATCGTGGGCACGCCGACCGCGGAGATGAAGGATCGCTTCACCCGCGTGCTGAAAGGCCATATCGCGCTGGGCACGATGAAATTTCCGCCGGGCACGCCGGGCGTGGCGCTGGACGCCTTCGCGCGCAAGGCGCTGTGGGATGCGGGCCTGGACTACGATCACGGCACGGGCCATGGCGTCGGCTCATACCTGTCGGTGCATGAAGGCCCGCAGAACATCTCCAAAAAGCCGATCTACCAGCCGCTGATGCCGGGCATGATCTGCTCCAACGAGCCGGGCTATTACAAGGAAGGCGAATACGGCATCCGCATCGAGAACCTTGTCGTCGTCACCGAAGCCAAGCCCATTCCGGGCGGCGATCCGCAGCGCAAGTTCATGGAATTCGAAACCGTGACCTGGGCGCCGATCGATCTCAACCTCGTCGAACCGTCATTGCTCACCAGGGATGAGCGCGGCTGGCTGAACGAGTATCACGCCAGGACGCGCGCCAAGCTGGCGCCGCTGGTGGACGAAGACACCAAAGCCTGGCTCGAAACCGCGACACGGGCGATCTGACGATGATGCGCGGTTCGCTTTGTGTTGCCGCCGCCGCCCTGCTTGCGCTGGGCGGCTGCCAGGTTTGGCCGGTCAATCAGGATCCCTCCGGCATGAACTATCGCCGCAGCGCCGACCGCGTTGTGGAAGCCATTCAGGCCTACAAGCAGGACAAGGGCGTGTGGCCGTCATCGCTCGCGGCGCTGACACCGGCCTACATTCCGGCGATCCCGGACGATCCGCATCTGGACTATCACCCTTACGACGGTTCGGTGCTGTATCACTACATCCCGCAATGGCCGCAGCTCCGTCCGGTGTGGTGCCAGTCCGTCGGCGCGACGACCGAATGGCGCTGCAAGGAAAAGGTTATCTAGGCGGCGCGCAGGCGCGGCTGTATTCTGGCGCCTCAAGGAGATTCCCATGAAGCCGTTCGCTCTTGCCGCCGCCGCCATCGCCGCGCTGTCCCTCGCGGGCTGCGCGTCCGGGACTTTCGTGAGCAGGGAAAGCAGCGCGCAATTCCAGAAAGGCGCGACGACGGAGCAGCAGGTTCTCGCCCAGCTCGGCGAACCCGATGCGAAAGCGGAGCTGATCGATGGCGGCCGCCGCGACATCTACATCTACAATGCCGGCGGCCCGAGCCCGATCGACCACATTCCCTTCCTCGCGATGCTCACCGAGAGCGGCTATGAGCACACCGTCACCGTGAATTTCGATTTCAACGCGCGGGGCGTTCTGACCGGCATCAGCCGCTTCCGCGAACGCACCGGATAAGCAAACGCGATCAAGGGCTTAAAATAATTATTCCTATATTCAAGAATAATTGTTGACGACCGTAACGGTCGGGGTGTACAAAACTCCCAACTCTCGAACTGCGCCCGGACCGTCGCCATCGCTAAAAAGCGGCGGTTTTTCTGCGTTTTGAGGCAGGAAAAAATCTCACGCGGAGCCGCGGAGAAGAAGAAATCTCACGCAAAGGTGCAGAGATACGGAGCTTAAGAGGCTGGGCTCAATTTCGCGGCGCGCTTTGCGCGCCAACCAATCGAAACAAACCTGGATGCCGGCCTCGGAAAAGAACTCCGCGCCTCCGTGTGAATCACTCTTTTTGAAGGAAGCACCAATGCACACAGAAGAGTGTTCGAATGCGTTCGCATGCGCACAACCACTACATCTGGAAATGCACGCATTTCCGCGAGGCAAAAATCGAAGAACAATCGAACGGCGATTGTTCAACAAAAACAACGCCAGAATGTCCGTTTCCCCTATCGCCGGTTGAAACTCAAAGCCCCTCGATCATCGCGAGCCACGCATCTTCGTCGATCACCTTCACGCCGAATTTCTGCGCGTCGGTAAGCTTGGAGCCCGCGCCGGGGCCGGCCACGACGAGATCGGTCTTTTTGGATACGGAGCCCGCCGTTTTCGCGCCCAGCGATTCCGCTTTCACCTTGGCTTCCTGCCGCGTCATCTTCTCCAGGCTGCCGGTGAAGACGACGGTTTTGCCCGCGACCGGCGAGCCTTTGATCTTCGGCGCAGCGACATCCTGCACCTCCACTTCCTTCAGAAGATGGCCGAGCAGTTTGCGGTTGTGCGGTTCGTCGAAGAAATCCTTGATCGCTTCGGCCACGACATCGCCGATGCCGCCGATGGCGTTGAGCTGTTCCAGCGCGTCGCCGCTCTCCATCGCCTCGATAAAGGCGTCGATACTATGGAAGGTGCGCGCCAGCAGCCGCGCATTGGTTTCGCCGACATGGCGGATGCCGAGCGCATTGATGAAACGGTCGAGCCCGATCTTGCGCCGTGCCTCTATGGAGGCGATGAGGTTCTCGACCAGCTTGCCTTCGCCCTCATCCTTCTTCTTGGATTTGGTTTCAGTGGCAGCCTTGCCTTCCTTGGCCCGGCGCTCGGCGCTTTGCTCCGCGCGTTTCTCGGCCAGAACCTTGCCGAGCTTCGCGGGGTGTTTGGCGAGAAGGAAGATGTCCGCCGGTTCTTTCAGCATCCCGGCATCGTGCAGCGTTTCGATGTAAGTGCCGCCGAAGCCTTCGATGTCGAAGGCATCGCGGCCCACGAAATGCTTGAGGCGCTCCACCGCCTGCGCGTCGCAGATAAGACCGCCCGTGCAGCGGCGATCGACATCTTCCTTGCCGGTCTTCTCATCGACCTCGCGCACCGCATGGCTGCCGCAGATCGGACATTTGCGCGGCATCTGATAGGGCTTCGCGCCGCGCGGACGCTTCTCGGTCAGGACACGCACGACCTGCGGGATCACATCGCCCGCGCGCTGGATGATGACAGTATCGCCTTCGCGGGCATCGAGCCGCGCGATCTCGTCTTCGTTGTGCAAGGTCGCGTTCTCGACCACCACGCCGCCGACGGTGATGGGCCTCAGCCGCGCCACGGGCGTCAGCTTGCCGGTGCGGCCGACCTGGATGTCGATCTTTTCGAGGATCGTTTCGGCCTGCTCCGCCGCGAATTTGTGCGCGATGGCCCAGCGCGGCGAACGCGACACGAAGCCGAGCCGCTGCTGCAATTTCAGGTCATCGACCTTGTAGACGACGCCGTCGATATCGTAACCCAGCTTCGCCCGCTTGCTTCCGGTGTCGTCGTAGAATTTGAGAAGCTGCTTCATGGTCTCACAACGGCGAACCAGCGGATTCACCTTGAAACCGAAAGCCTTGAAGGCTTCGAGCATGCCCCACTGGGTATCGGCGGGCAGCTTGCTCGCGTCGCCCCATGTATAGGCGAAGAAATTCAGGTCGCGCGATGCAGTGATGGAAGGGTCGAGCTGGCGCACCGAACCCGCGGCGGAATTGCGCGGATTGGCATAGGTCGGCTTGCCGTCCTTTTCCTGCCGCTTGTTCAGCGCCGCGAAATTGGCGTGCGTCATGTAAACTTCGCCGCGCACTTCCAGCACATCCGGCGCCTTGCCGTGAAGGCGCAGCGGAATGTCCTTGATGGTGCGCAAGTTCGCGGTGATGTCTTCGCCTTCCGCGCCATCGCCCCGCGTGGCGCCCTGCACGAAGACGCCTTTTTCGTAGCGCAGCGAAGCGGAAAGCCCATCGATCTTCGGCTCTGCGGTGAAGACGATCTCCTGATCGTCCTTCAGGCCCAGGAAACGGCGAATGCGCGCTACGAACTCCTCCACGTCTTCGTTGGCGAAGGCGTTGTCCAGCGACAACATGGGAATGCGATGCACGACCTTTTTGAACTTGTCCGATACCATCGCGCCCACACGATGGGAGGGACTGTCGGCGCGCACCAGTTTCGGGAACCGCTCCTCGATGGCGATGTTGCGCTTGCGCAGCGCATCATAGTCCGCGTCGGAAATGGTGGGAGCGTCTTCGCCGTGATAGCGGCGGTCATGTTCCGCGATCTCGGAGGCCAGAAAGTCGAGTTCTTTTTTTGCCTCGGCTTCGCTCAACTTCTCGACCGGCTTCGCGCCAGAAGGCCCGAACAGATCGGGAGCATCGGCCTTCTTCGCTTTGGAACCCGATCTGGATATACCGCTCATGCCCGTTTTCGCGCCTTCTTCTGCGGCGTCGCTTCGTTCATCAAACGCCTGGCGGCGGCTCTGGCTTCATCGGTCACGGTTGCACCCGACAACATGCGCGCGATCTCCTCGCCGCGCTCGCCGTCGCCCAGCAAATCGACGCGCGTGCGATCGCCTTTGCGTGTGATGCGGAAATGCCGGTCCGCCCGCGCCGCCACCTGCGGCGCATGGGTGACGAGCAGAACCTGCGTGGTCTTAGCGAGACGCTGCAAGCGTTCGCCCACCGCATCGGCCACCGCGCCGCCGACGCCGCGATCCACTTCATCGAACACCAGAACCGCGGGCGGGCTGGTTTCGGACAGCGCCACTTTCAGCGCCAGCGAGAACCGCGCCAATTCGCCACCGGACGCGATCTTGGTCAGCGGCCCGAACGGCGCGCTTTCAATGGTGGCGACTTCAAAGGCGATGCGCTCAAGCCCGTTTGCCGTGGCGGCATCTTCGGGCAACGCATCCAATGCAACTCGGAACTTCGCATGCGCGAGTTTCAGCGGGATCAATTCGGAAACGACAGACCCTTCGAGCTTCTTCGCTGCAGTTTTGCGTGCAGCGGAAAGCTTGCGGGCGACATCGAGGAACGCCGCACGCGTCCTGGCAACTTCGGCTTCGGCATTTTTGAGGCCGGTGCCGCTGCCGGAAAGGGAATCCAGCTTGATCTGGAATTCCTTGTGCACACGCGGCAGCTCATCCGGCGTCACGCCATATTTGCGCGCGGCTGCCCGGATCGCGTGCAGGCGATCTTCCTTGCGCTCCAGCTCGCTGCCGTCGGTATCGAGCCGCGACAGCAAGGCTTCCAACTCGCGCCGCGCTTCCTCGGTCTGCGCGAAGGCCTGCTCCAATGCGCTTTCCGCGGCGGCGGCGGCCCTGCGCGCCTCTTCATTGGTGCGGCTCAACCTTTTAAGCGCCCCGGCCAGCGAAGATTCCGCGCCGCGGTCGCCACCCAGCAACTCGGTGGCGGCGGAAATGTCTTCCGCGATCTTGCTGGCGTTCATCAGCATCACGCGCTCGGCGGCGAGCCTGGCTTCCTCGCCCTCTTCCGGCCCCAGCGCCGAAAGTTCATCCGCCGCGTGGCACACAAAATCCGCATCGGCGGCGGCGGCGGCCGCAGCCTTCTTCAGCGCGTCGAGTCGCGCGGCAGCAGTTTCAAATTCGGCGAAGCGGGCGGCGACATCCGCAACCAGCTTTTCATTGCCGCCGAACGCATCCAGCACGCGGCGATGGGTGGCGTTGTCGAACAACCCGCGATCGTCGGACTGGCCATGGATCTCCACCAGCATGCCGCCCAGATCGCGCAGCAGGCCAACGCCCACCGGCTCGTCATTCACGAAGGCGCGCGTGCGGCCGTCGGCGCTGATGGCGCGGCGCAGGATGATCTCGTCTTCGGCGGGAATGCCGTTTCCGGAGAGCAACGCGAAGGCCGCATGGTCTTTCGCAAGATCGAAGATCGCGACCGAAGACCCCTGCGCCGCGCCGCTGCGCACGCTGGATCGTCCGCCCGCGCGCGCGCCGGCGGCCAGTCCCAGGGCATCGAGCAAAATGGATTTTCCTGCGCCCGTCTCACCGGTGAGAACGTTGAGACCTGGCGCGAAGTCCAGCGCCACGTCCTCGATCAGAACGAGGTCGCGAATCTTGAGCGTCGCGAGCATGCGCCCAGTTTATAGCTGGAATTGCCGCGCAATCCATGAGCCCTGATCCACCCCCGGTTTCATATTGTGGGTGACCAGCAGGTTATAGGCGTCCTGATACCAGGGGCTGCCCGGATAGTTCGCGCCCAGCACCGCGGCTGCCGTCTTGGCTTCGTTGTAAACGCCCAGCGCATAATAGGCCTCGGTCAGGCGCTCCAGCGCTTCGGCGATCTGCGGCGTCTTCTGGTAGCGCTGCACCACGGTCTTGAAGCGGTTGATCGCGCCGATGTAATTGCGCCGCGTCAGGTAATAACGGCCGACTTCCATCTCCTTGCCGGCCAGATGGTCCAGGGTGAGGTCGATCTTCAGGCTCGCATCGCGCGCATATTCGGAGTTCGGGAAACGCTGCACCACGTCCTGCAGCGCAGTCAGGGCCTGTTCGGTGACCGTCTGGTCGCGGCCAACATCGACGATCTGCTCATAGAGCGCCATCGCCTTCAGATAGAAGGCGTAGGCTACTTCCTTGCTGCCCGGATGAAGCGAGATGTATTGGTCCGCGGTGTTGGTCGCATCGGTGTATTTGTTCGCCTGAAAGTAACAGAAGGCGCTCATCAGCATCGCGCGCCGCGCCCAGATGGAATAGGGATGCTGGCGCTCGACCTCGTCGAACTGCTTGGCCGCGTTCTCCCAGTCGTGGTTGTCGATCTGCTTCCAGGCGTCGGCATAGATCTGCTCCACCGGGCGTTCGACATAGGGGGCATCCTGTTTGTCGGTCACGCCGGAGCAGCCAGCCACCGCAAAGCACGCCGTCAGAACGGCCAATATCATCGCCCGCGATCTGCCAAAACGAAGATTATCGATAAAATCCAATAGCATACCAACTCCCGAACAGACGCGGCCGGTGCCAAACGGCACCTTATGCCATTGAGCCGGAACCCCGGTCCAGACCGGTCCCGGCAAGTTTGCCCGACATGGCAAAGAATTGTGCCAAGGACCGATCCGGACGCGCAGGTTCCGGCGCAGGCCGCCATGCGGCGGGCACAACCGCCAAATCTAGATTTCCATGAGCTGGTAATTTGACGAATCCGCGAAAAGCGCCCGCAGAACCGCGTTGTTGGCCGCGTGGCCGGACTTCATCCCTTCAAAGCGGGCGACCAACGGTCCGCCGGCCAGCGCCATGTCGCCGATCGCGTCCAAAATCTTGTGCCGCACGAATTCATCGGCAAAGCGCATCATATCTTTGTTCATGACGGTGTCGCCGTCGATGGCGATCGTGTTCGCCAGCGATGCGCCGCGCGCCAGGCCCATTTTGTTGAGAGCATCGAGTTCATGCACGAAACCGAACGTGCGCGCCGGCGCGATCTCACGCGCAAAATTCTCGCGGGTGAATGTCATCGTATAAGACTGTTTGCCGATGGCTTTGGTGTTCGAATAATCGAGATCGAAATGGTATTCCGATCCATGCGACGGCAGGAGGCGGATCTGCGCGTCACCGATTGCGACTTCGACCGGCCTGACAACCTTGATCGCCTTCCGCGAACCCGGCCGTTCCCGCAGACCTGCTTCTTCGATCAGCCGGAAATAGGAAAATGCGTCGCCGTCCAGTATCGGCGGTTCCGGGCCGTCGAGTGAAACGATGAGATCGTCGATCTGCGCACCCGCGATCGCCGCCATCAGATGCTCAATCACGCCGGCGGTTGCGTCTCCCTCCGCGATAACGGTGCCGAGCCGCGTTTCCGCCACGCGGTCGTAAAGCGCGGGAATTTCCCGTCCTCCGATATCGCGGCGGCGAAAGACAATCCCGGTGCCCGGCTCGGCCGGCAAAAGCCGCATGTCCACAACGGCGCCGGCATGAAGCGCCGTGCCGCTTTTGGCGATTTCCCTGGCAAGCGTCCGTCTCATGCTGCGCACTCTAACTCAGGACAGGCCGCAAAAGCGAAAGGCGCCCCGGCATGAACCGGAGCGCCCTTTGCAGGCGATCTACAATGCTTCAGTTCTGCTGACGGCGCAGGAACGCCGGGATTTCAAACTGATCGTCCTTCTTGGATTCCGGGAACAGATCGTCCGGATTGCTTTGTGCGCCTTGCTGGCGCGTCTGCTCGCTCCGGCCCATGACCTGCACGGTCGCGCGCGGGGTGGATGCCGCACGTGGCGGCTCCTGACGCACGTCAGGCGCCTTCTCCTTGCGGGAACCGAACAGGCCAAAACGGCGCTTGGGCTGCTCCGGCTCCGGCGCAGCGCGACGCTGCTCCACCCGGGCCGGTTGAGGGCGAATGCCCTCCGGCATCGGCGGAATGTCGTCTTCCCCGATGACATAGCGGGTTGAAGCTGCCGCCGGCTGTTCCGCATCGCCGAAGATCTCGGACTCCATCGACGAAAGCGGCGCGGATTTTTCTACCGGCGCGGGCGTTGCCTTCAACTCGCTGGCGATCGTCTGCACGCGCGCATGAACCGGGTTGGGCGCCATCGCTGCGGGACGCGCAGGTTCGACCGGCTTCGGTTGGATGACCGGCTGCTTCTGGAACGGACGAAGGTGAGACACGTTCTGCGGCGTCTGCTGCATCTGCTCGGCGTCCATGCCGGTGGCGACCACCGACACGCGAATGCGGCCTTCCATGTTCTCCAGGATCGTGCCGCCGAAAATGATGTTCGCACCGGGCACGACTTCCGCACGGATGCGGTTCGCCGCCTGATCGACTTCGAAGAGGCCCATGTCCGGTCCGCCGGTGATGTTGATGAGCACGCCGCGAGCGCCCTTCATCGACACATCGTCGAGCAGCGGATTGGAGATAGCAGCTTCCGCGGCGCGCAGCGCGCGTTCTTCGCCTTCGGCCTCGCCCGTGCCCATCATGGCTTTGCCCATCTCGCCCATCACCGTCTTGATATCGGCGAAGTCGAGGTTGATGAGGCCCGGCATGACGATCAGGTCGGTGACGCCACGAACGCCGGAGTGCAACACGTCGTCGGCCATGGTGAAGGCCTGCGCGAAGGTCGTCTTCTCATTGGCGACGCGGAACAGGTTCTGGTTCGGGATGACAATAAGGGTATCGACGAAGGCTTGAAGCTCCTCGATGCCGCGCTCAGCGATCTGCATGCGCTTCTCGCCTTCAAAGCCGAACGGCTTGGTGACGACGCCGACGGTCAGCACGCCCATCTCGCGCACCGCGCGGGCAATAACAGGCGCTGCGCCGGTTCCGGTGCCGCCACCCATACCGGCGGTGATGAAGACCATGTGCGATCCATCGATCTGTTCGAGGATCTCTTCGAGCGACTCTTCGGCACCCGCACGGCCGACATCGGGTTTCGCACCGGCACCAAGGCCTTCGGTGATCCGTGCACCGATCTGTATGCGGCGTTCGGCCTTGGATTGGGCCAGCGCCTGCGCGTCCGTGTTCGCCACGATGAAATCGACACCCTCCAGCTTGGAGGAAATCATATTGTTGACGGCATTGCCGCCTGCGCCGCCGACACCCAACACCGTGATGCGCGGCCGCAGTTCTTTTACTTCGGGAGCCCCGAGTTTGATCGCCATGTTCCAGTCTCCTAATACCCGGCCTTTTTGGCCCTACCGACCCAACACTTCTTTTTGTTCGCTGCGGCGCGAATCACTTGTGATTGAATCATCCGAAGAGTCCGCCGACTAGATGTCTGATGAGTCCGCCTTTGCGTTTTTCCGGTTCGATCTCGATGTCCGGGTTGAGCGCTTCGGGCGGCATGGTGGCCCCGGCCATCAGAAGACCGAGCGCCGTCGCATAGTCCGGTCCGGCCGAAGCCGCCGGCAGACCATGGAAGGTCTGCGGACGGCCGAGCCGGATCTGCTTGTTGAGGACGCGCTGCGCCAGTTCGCGCGTGCCGGCGAGCTGACAGGCCCCGCCCGTCAGCACGGCCCGCCGCCCGGCCGCGACATCGAAACCGCTGGCGCGCAGGCGTTCCTGGACCTGTGCGAAGATTTCTTCGAGGCGCGGCTGGATGATCCGGGTCAGCATGGAGCGCGGCACACGGGCGGCATATTCATCGCCGTCCTCGCCCATCTGGGGTACGGCGATGACATCGGTTCCGGTCTCGATATCGCCCAACGCCGCGCCGTAAAGCGTCTTCAGACGCTCGGCTGCCGAGATCGGAGCGGCAAGCATGCGGGCAAGGTCGGCCGTCACATGGCTGCCGCCGATGGGGACCACGTCGGCGTGAACCATCTGGCCTTCCATGAAGACGGCGACCGAGGTGACCCCGCCGCCCATGTCGATCAACGTTGCGCCAAGCTGCTTCTCGTCGTCCGTCAGCGTCGATAGGCCGCTGGCATAGCCGGAGAAGAGCGAGCCAACACTTGAAAGATGGCAGCGCTCGATGGCGAGCCTGAGGTTGGCCAGCGGCGACGGCCGCACGCCGACTGCATGCATCGATACACCGATGCGCTGGCAGAACATGCCAGATGGGTCATGAACGCCCCGTGCTTCATCGACCACATAGGAAGTTGGCGCTGCCTGAATGACTTCATATCCATCCATCTGACACTTGCTGCGCCCCTCGCGCAGCAGGGCATGAAGGTGGCCATCGGAGACCAAAGCACCGTCCAGCGCTGCGACGGCCCGGCCTTTGATGCTGATGGGCGAGCCGCAAGCCACCGAAATGATGACATTCTGGATGCGGGCGTCGGCGTGGTTTTCCGCTGCCGCTACCGCTTCGCGGATCGTCTCTTCGGCTTCGACAATGCTGGTGACCGTGGCGGATCTAACGCCGTTGGTTTCCCGCAGCGCCGCACCGACGACGCGCAGATTGCCGGGATCCGCCCGCCCGATCAGGCAGACCGTTTTCGTCGAGCCGACGTCCAGCACGGCTACGAGACCGGTTCGGAATGCCGTCGCTTCGGATTTTGCCGTGCGCATTCGCGTTGCATCGCCCATCAGGTTTTATTCCCCCGCGTAACCTGCTGCTGCTCGCCGCTGCGCAGCACAAAGAAGTAGTTATCCGGCGATCTGAGATCGATTTCGACGATGTCGCGTTCGAGGACGCTCTTGTCCACGATGAGATGCTCCAGCGCATCGAGCTGCTGGCGCCAGCCTTCTTCCGGCAGCTTCACCACAACGCCATCATCCAGAATAAGATTCCAGCGCCGGCCGGAAATCCGCTGCATCGCTTTCACGCGCGCCACGACCGCGCGATGCTGCGCAATGGCTTCCACAAGATCGGCGCCCCCCTGCGGCATGCCGCCGATGAATAACGGCAGATGCGGATAGTCTTCGGCGCGCGCGAAAGAGATCGGCTTGGACGAGCGCTCAATGACATGCAGGCCATCCGCCGCCTGCCAGAGGGCATAGGGGCGCTTTTCGACAATGGAGACCGAAATGGAATCCGGATACCGGCGGCTCACGTCGGCTTCGGCGACCCATTCCAGTTGCATCAACCGCGCCCGCGCCGCGTGAACGTCCGCATCGAAAATCGACTGTCCCGGCTCAAAGCCCAGCGCTGCAAGAATGGTCGCGGGCGGTGTGCGGCGGTTGCCGGACAGATGCACAGAGGAGATGCCGAAGCCCGCATCCGCGGCAACAGCGTTGGCAGCCCGATTTACAGCGCCGATGGCGCGCCCGACATAACCACCCACCAGCAACCCGACAATGACGGTGAGCGCGAACAGGCTGGCGCTGATATAGAGCATCGGCCGTGAAGGCGTAAGGCGTTCGCGCATCTCGCGGAAGAAGCGCGAGATCGGATCGTTGCGGAACTTCTCGCGCTTGCCAAACGTCTCGCGCGTGCGCACGCGCGCGGGCGTTGCGCCGCGGCGTCCAGCATTGCTGCGCGGGCTGGTGCGCTTCGGCGCTTTTACCGATCGCATGAGGCGTCCTCCACGATCCAGCGGCAGAGCTTGGCGTAAGACATGCCGGCATAAGCCGCCTGCTCGGGAACGAGCGAGGTGGGGGTCATGCCGGGCTGGGTATTGGTTTCCAGAAGAATAAGACGGTGTTTTCCACTGGTGTCGTCGTAACGAAGATCGGTGCGGCTCACACCCCTGCAGCCCAGCGCGACGTGCGCCGCTTCGGCAATGCGCATCGCGTCTCTGGTGACGGAGTCTGGAATCTTCGCGGGTAATACATGCCGCGATCCACCTTCGGAATACTTCGCTTCATAATCGTAGAATTCCAGCCCGGTGGTGATCTCCGTGACGCCCAAGGCCTTGCCGCCCATCACGGCCACGGTGAGCTCGCGGCCCGGGACAAACTCTTCGACCATCATCTCACTGGAGAGATTCCACTCCTCGCTGCCGAGCGCTTCCGGCGGGCGATTGTCGCCCTTGCGGATGATGAAGACGCCAACGGAAGACCCTTCATTGACGGGCTTCACCACATAGGGCGGCTCCATCAGATGCTGCGCAGCCGCCTCGCGGCGGTCCACGACGATGGACTTCACCACCGGCAATCCGGCAGCCTGGTAGATATCCTTGGTGCGCTGCTTGTGCATCGCAAGCGCGGATGCGAGCACGCCTGAGTGCGTATAGGGAATGCGCAGCAATTCGAGCAGACCTTGCACGCAGCCGTCCTCACCCCACCGGCCATGCAAGGCGTTGAAGACGACATCCGGGTTGGCAGTACTGAGCTGCGCCGTGAGATCCGCGGTTTTGGGATCGATCTCGACCACATCGAAGCCCTCTTCCCGCAAGGCCTTCGCGCAACCGGCCCCCGAGGAAAGGCTGACTTCGCGTTCGGCGGAAAATCCGCCGAGCAGGACGGCCACCTTCTTATATGTCGTCATGGCACACCCACCCGCTTGATCTCCCATTCCAGCTCGATGCCGGATTTCGCCTTCACGCGCGCGCGCACCTCTTCGCCTAAGCCTTCGATATCCGCGGCGGTCGCATCGCCGGCATTGATGAGGAAATTGCAGTGCTTTTCGCTCACCTGAGCCTGCCCGCGCATCAATCCGCGGCAGCCTGCCTCATCGATTAGTTGCCAGGACTTCTGGCCCGGCGGGTTCTTGAAGGTGGAACCGCCGGTCTTCGATTTCACGGGTTGCGTGCTTTCGCGCTGTTCGACCAGGGCGTTCATGCGCGCCTTGATCTCGGCGGGGTCGCCTTGCTCACCTTCGAACACGGCTTCGACGAAGACAAAGTCGTCCGGCACGCCTGCTTTGCGATAGACGAAGTTCATATCGGCGGGGCTCAACAGATGTTTATTGCCCTCGCCGTCGATCGCGGTTGCTTCGACAAAGATGTCCTGGATTTCGCGGCCATAGCAGCCCGCATTCATCCGCAACGCGCCACCCACCGTGCCGGGTATTCCGCGCAGGAATTCCAGACCGCCAATGCCCGCTTCGGCTGCCTGGCGCGCCACCGCTGCATCGAGGGCCGCAGCACCGACGCGAACCCGCGTACCTTCCACGGACATCTTTCCGAATGTGCCGGGAAGCCGAACGACGACGCCAGGAATCCCGCCATCGCGAACCAACAAATTGGAGCCGACACCGATCACACTGACGCGCGTATCGGCATGCTTTCCGGCAAGGAACGTCGCCAGATCGTCCATATCCGCAGGACGGAACAGGACTTCCGCATTGCCGCCAGCGCGGAACCACACCAGGTCCCTCAGGGGCGCGTTCTCGGCATAAGTGCCGCGAACGGGCGGAAGCGCATCGCGGAGGCGAGATGTCATCACGCTTTGCCCTGCCGCGCCTTCAACGCAGCCTCGAGATTGTGCGCCCAGCCCGAGATCGAGCCCGCTCCAAGCATCACGACAACCCCGCCGGGTTTCAGATGCGGTGCAATGACGTCCGGCAGATCGCTTTCCCCGTCGATGGTCAACACGTTGCGGTGGCCGTGGCTCCGCAAAGCCTCCACATAGGTGTCACGATTGATGCCTTCGATCGGCTGCTCGCCTGCGGCATAGACCGGAGCGATCACCGCAACATCCGCATCGTTCAGACACTGCGCAAACTGCTCAAATGTGTCGCGAAGGCGTGTGTAGCGATGCGGCTGCACAACAGCCACGACAGGCCCCGAATAAGCCTGGCGCGCCGCTTTCAGCGCAGCAGCGATTTTAAAGGGGTTGTGGCCGTAATCGTCGATGATCGTCATTCCGTTCCAATCGCCGACGCGGGTGAAACGGCGGCCCACGCCGCGGAAGCTGGAAAGCGCATTGCGGATCTTTTCGTCCGGTATGCCAAGTTCGCGGGCGACCGTGATGGCAGCCAGCGAATTGAGCACATTGTGCTCGCCCGGCATGGGAAGACGCATACCTTCCAGACGGCTTTCCTTCAGCGTGCGCCGGTTTAATACCGTGACGTCGAAATGCGAAACGCCTTCGGAGAAACGGACATTTGTGGCGCGCACATCGGCTTGCGGGCTGAGACCGTAAGTGATGAGACGGCGATCTTCGATCCGCCCGATCATCGCCTGTACCTCTGGATGATCGAGGCATAACACCGCAAAGCCATAAAACGGCACGTTCTCCACGAAGCGCTGGAAGGCGTCGCGCATCCGGTCAAAGGTGCCGAAATAATCGAGGTGATCCGGATCGATATTGGTCACGACCGAAACCGTGGCGGGCAACCGGAGGAACGTGCCGTCGCTTTCATCCGCTTCGACGACCACCCAGTCGCCTGCGCCCAGTTTCGCATTTGTGCCGTACTGATTGATAATACCGCCATTGACGATAGTGGGATCGAGTCCGCCAGCGTCGATCAGCGCCGCCGTGAGTGTCGTCGTTGTCGTCTTGCCGTTGGTTCCCGCAATGGCCACGCAATTCTTCAACCGCATGATCTCGGCAAGCATTTCTGCACGGCGCACGAGCGGAAGCTGAAGCGCGCGCGCTGTCTCCAGCTCGATATTCCCCGGCTTGACGGCGGAGGAATAGACGACGATGGCGACGTCCTTCAGGTTCATCGCGTCGTGGCCGATGTTGACCCGCATGCCCATGCTGCGCAGACGCTTGACGTTCGCGTTCTCGGCAGCATCCGAACCCTGAACCTTATAACCGAAATTGTGCATGATCTCGGCGATGCCGCTCATACCGATGCCGCCGATGCCAATAAAATGGATCGTGCCGATATCGAGCGGGACGCGGGTTGGCGATACCTTCATGCTGCTCTCGCCAACTTTTCCACCACATCGGCGAGCCGTTGCGCAGCATCGGGTTTGGCTTGTGCATGGGCGGCGGCGGCGCGCTTCGCCAGATCGTCGGGTGCCGAAAATGCGTTTTGCAGCATCGCAGCGAGCTTTTGGGGCGTGAGATCCTTCTGCGCCACACGCCAGCCGCCACCGGCTTCCACCAGCGCGTCGGCATTAGGGGTCTGATTGTCGTCGAGCGCATGGGGAAGCGGGACCAGAATGGCGGGACGGCCAATCACCATCAGCTCTGCTACAGTCCCGGCGCCTGCGCGGCCTATAATAAGATGCGCCTTGGCCATGCGGGCGGGCAGATCGCCGAAAAAGGGCGCAAGCTCGGCTTTGATGCCCTCCTTAATATAGAGAGCGCGGACGGCTTCGAGGTCCTCCGGGCGGCACTGCTGCACGATATCGAGACGGGCCTTCATATCGGCGGGAAGCAACGCAACCGCGACGGGAACGATCTCGCTGAGTGCGCGTGCGCCCTGGCTGCCGCCGAACACCAGAAGATTGATCGAGCCGTTCACAGGCGCCTCGTAGCGTGCGCCGTCATAAGCGACGACTTCCGGGCGAACCGGATTGCCCGTGTAAACGACTTTGGACATCTCCTTCGGGAGGAAACGCTTGAGCGGAAGCCCTGCCGCGATCACCCGCACATAGTCGGCAACCAATCTGTTGGCGCGGCCCAGAATGGCATCCGGCGCAAGAATTGCTGTCGGGCGACGCGAGATGCAGGCCGCTATCATGACCGGCACACTGGGGTAACCGCCAAAGCCAACGACGGCCGCCGGCCTGATCCGCGAAAGCTTGCCCAGCGCGACGAAGATGCCGGCGATGATCTCGAACGGTGCTTTGATAAGCCCGAGCATGGAACGGTCGGAGAACGCCGCCGAGGGCACAATTTCGATCTCCGCGCCCGGAAAATAGGTTGGATATTGCGTACCGCGTGCATCGGTCATGACAACGATCTTGCGACCGCGCTTTGCCAGTTCTGCGGCGAGCGCCTGGGCCGGAAAGAGATGTCCGCCGGTTCCACCGGTCGCCAGCACGATGGTGCTCATACTGGCACCTCCCGCAGGAAACGGAAGGCACTGTGATCCTGTTCGCCGATCTTCGGACGCTGGCGCGTGAGAGAGAGTGCGAAACCCATCGTCATCGCAACGGCGAAAAGCGAAGAGCCGCCGGAGGAGATGAAGGGTAACGTCATACCCTTTGCTGGAAGCATGTTCGTTGCGACGCCCATGTTGATGAACGCCTGAAGCGCGACAACGAAAGCCAGTGCGGCGGCGGCGAGTTGCGCGAAGGAGTCGCGCGCGCGCGTCGCCCGAAGCAACAAGCGGACACTTAAGATGCAGAACACCAGTACGATCAGGCCACAAAGGGCCACACCAAACTCTTCGCCCGCTACGGCAAAAATGAAGTCGGAATGCACGTCCGGAATACGATATTTGATCGTGCCGGCGCCTGGGCCAACGCCCAGCAGACCGCCATGTTCGAATGCCTTCATCGCAAGGCCGGCCTGATAACCGGTCTTGTCGGCATCGACGAACTGTTCCACGCGATGATGGATGTAGGGCACGAATAAATAAAGCAGCGTCAACAAAACGCTGCCGATACCGCCGAGGATGCTCGTCCAGATCAACGGCAACCCGTTGAAAAACAGCAGAGCGCCCCAAAGCGCCAGCAGCACCGCCGTCTGGCCATAGTCCGGCTGCCGGGTCAGCACCAGAAGCGCCGGCAACAATAGTAGAAATGCGATCACTTCTTTGCGAAGCGTGATGTTGCGGAATTTGATGGGAACAGGATCGGCCAGAACGGCCGCGCCCAGAATGGCAAAGCTTGGCTTGAGGAATTCCGACGGCTGGAGCGTCATGAAACCCAGATCGATCCAGCGCTTGGCGCCCAGCACTTCGCTGCCTGTGAACAACACGGCGCAGGAGCAAATGACGCTTAAGGCGAAGATGATAGCGGCGCCCAGCTTGATCGCGCGCAATGATAAAAGCGAGGTGAAGACCAGGATGCCGCCGGCGATCAACGCGAACGCGATCTGCTTGATGGCATAGCGGAAGTCGCCTGCCGACATGGGGCCGCCAGTTGCAGCAGGGCTTGCTGCGAAAGCAAGCATCAACCCTATTCCGATCAGTGCGAGCACAGCGAACAATGCCACGCGATCGACGGTGAACCACCAATCGGCCAACCCGCCTCTCTGTGCTCTGGAGATGCTCATGATGCCTGCCGCTCCATCGAAGTAAGGTTGCGGACGAGCGAGCGGAAAACATCGCCTCGCTCTTCGAAATCCTTGAACTGGTCGAAGGATGCGCAAGCAGGCGAAAGGAGGACAACCGGTGCGGGCACATTCGAGGCGCGCGCGTCGGCAAGCGCAGCAGCGACAGCCCTATCAAGCGTGCTTGAAATTTCGTGGGGCGTTCTTTCGAGTGTTTTCGCAAAATCGACCGCGGCTTCGCCAATCAGATAAGCTTTTCGAATGCGCGAAAATTGCGATTTGAGGCTTTCGATTCCACCTTCCTTCGGCCGTCCGCCTGCGATCCAGAAGATGTCGGGAAAGCAGATCAAAGCGCGTTCTGTGGCTTCAGCATTGGTTCCTTTTGAATCGTTGACAAAACGAACCTTGCCAATATGGCCTACATCCTCGATGCGATGGGCAAGACCGGGGAAGCTGGCGATGGCGGCCGCGATGGCGCGCGCGTCCTTCACAAACGGTTTCACCGCCGCATAAGCAAGCGCCGCATTTTGCCAGTTGTGCGCGCCGGGAAGATGCTGCGCAGTAGCAATGTTCATAACCTGCGCCGCGCGCTGGCCTTGCGCATCGTAAAGCGCGCCATCAAGAACAAAGATACCTCGCCCCAGAACCTTGCCGACCGATACCGGAACGGTTTCGGCGCCGCCGCCAGACGAAAACCGCGTGGAAATCGCAGCCGTCTGCGCATCATCGACACCGATGCAGATTTTTCCTGTCGCGGCGGTCTGCGCCAGAAGGCGCGCCTTCACGGCGGCATAGTTCGCGAGGCTGCCATGACGGTCGATGTGATCCGGAGTGATATTCGTCAGAACCGAAACGTCCGGCGTTAAACCAGGAGCGAGGTCAATCTGATAGGAGGAAACCTCCAGCACATAGACCGTCTTTGCACCGGGTGCTGCAAGATCGAGAACCGATTTTCCAATGTTGCCGCCGACTTCGGCCACGAATCCACATTGCGAGAGGATATGGCCGATCAACGCCGTGGTCGTCGATTTTCCATTGGTGCCGGTGATCGCGATCAGCGGCGCGCGGCCAGGCGCGGAGCGATCGCCGCGAATTTCGCGCGCGAACAGTTCCATATCACCAATGACTTCTACACCCGCATTCCTGCAGGCCATGACGACATCGTGCGGTACGGGATGCGTGAGCGGAACGCCGGGGCTCAGGACCAACGCCTTGATGCGAGGCCACGGCCAATCCGCGAAGGGCCGGATAACGGCGCCTTCTTTTTTCGCGTCCGCGCGATTTTCTTCTTTGTCGTCCCACGCGAACACCCGCGCGCCGCCCTCAACGAGCGACTTCACCGACGCGACGCCGGACCGCGCCAGTCCGAAAACGGCGACATCGGCTTTCGCGAAGGCGGTTGAGACGATCATGAGCCTACCGCAGCTTCAACGTGGAAAGGCCGATAAGCGCGAGCACAACGGCAATGATCCAAAAACGGATGACAACCGTTGACTCCTTCCAACCGAGTTGTTCGAAATGATGATGGATCGGCGCCATCTTGAACACGCGTTTGCCGGTGAGCTTGAAAGATGCCACCTGAATAATCACTGAGACAGCCTCAAGCACGAACAAGCCACCGATGATGGCAAGCACGATCTCGTGCTTGGTCGCGACGGCGACGGCGCCGAGAGCGCCGCCCAGCGCCAGCGACCCGGTATCGCCCATGAACACCATCGCTGGCGGCGCATTGTACCAAAGAAAACCCAAACCGGCGCCCAGCAACGCCGCGAGAAACACCGCGAGCTCGCCCGTGCCGGCGACATAATGGAGTTGAAGATAGTCAGCGAATTTGATGTTGCCGACGAGATAAGCGATCAGCGCGAAAGCAAGAGCAGCGATCATCACTGGAACGATCGCCAGGCCATCGAGGCCATCGGTGAGGTTGACGGCATTCGATGCGCCCACGATCACCAGCATGCCAAAGACAAGAAACGCCCAGCCAAGCGGGATGATGACCTGTTTAAGGAAAGGCACGGCGACGCCGCCCGCAAGCGGCGCGCCTTCCAGCTTCATCACCGCATAGCTCGCAAGAACCGCGACAGCAAACTGCACAATCAACTTTGCGCGCCCGCTGATGCCCGCGGAAGAGCGCTTCGTCACTTTCTCATAGTCATCGATAAAGCCAAGCGCACCGAAGGCCAGCGTAACGAACAACACGATCCAGACATAGAGATTGGTAAGATCGGCCCACAGCAAGGTCGAAACCACAGAGGAGATAAGAATAAGGAATCCGCCCATGATCGGCGTGCCCTGCTTCTCCACGATATGGCGTTGCGGTCCATCCGTGCGGATCGGTGGGCCTTTGCCCTGACGCACGCGAAGCCACGCGATCATGGAAGGTCCGATGAGAAATGCTATGAGCAGCGCCGTCATCAGCGCGCCGCCGGCGCGAAATGTAATGTAGCGGAAAATGTTGAAGGCCGCGAAGCGGTCCGCCAATGGGAAAAGAAAATAATGAAACACCGTCCCCCCTTACCCCACTACCCCGCGCGCTTTCAGCGCGTCGATGATCGCGGCCATCCGGCTGCCCAATGAGCCTTTGACAAGCACAACGTCGCCATCCTGCAACCCGCCCGCGACAAGCGGCGCGATCTCCGAAGACGTGGCGGCATACGAACCTCGCCGCGACGCCGGCAATGCCTCCCACAGCGATTTCATTTGGACGCCGTTCGCATAAACCGTATCGACACGAGCGGCTTCGATAAGTCCGGCGAGATCAGCGTGATGTGCTGCGCCCTCAGGGCCCATCTCCAGCATATCTCCCAGAACAGCGATGCGGCGTTTCGCATTCGCTGAACCGAGAAGCGCCAGGGCAGCAGCCATGGACGCAGGATTGGCGTTGTAGCTTTCGTCGATGATTTCGGCGCTGCCTGCCCCGGCTTTCACCCAGAATCGCGCGCCGCGCCCCTTGAGGGCGGAGAATTGCGAAAGCGCGGCAGCCGCGTTCAGGACATCGCCATCCAGCATCGCCACCGAAAGAAGCGCGCCGACCGAATTGCCCGCGATATGCGCGCCAGGTGCAGCGATGCGGAAGTCCACCCTGCGTCCGAGAATCTCGCTTTGCACTTTCATGCCGACTTCGGCTTCGCTGAAACCGATCAGCCTGGCATCCTTGCCGTTTGCACCGAATGAAAGGATCCGGCTCACGCCCGCCTGCTTGGCCCGCATGGCGAGCCGCGCGGCATATTCGCTATCGGCGGGAATAAGCGCGGAACCGCCGGGAAGAATACCTTCGAAAACTTCCGACTTCGCATCCGCAATGGCTTCGCAGTTTCCAAAGAATTCCAGGTGCGCCGGCGCGATGGTCGTCACTAGCGCCACATGCGGCCGAACGAAACTGACGAGATTGCGCAACTCGCCGAAATGATTCATGCCGACTTCGAATACGCCATATTCGGTTTCGCGCGGCATGGAAGCGAGACTGAGAGGAACACCCCAATGGTTGTTGTAGGATGCTGCCGAAGCATGCGTATTCCCGAGCGCACCAAAGGCGAGTCGCAACATCTCCTTGGTCGTCGTCTTTCCTGCGCTGCCAGTAACAGCGACGATTTTCGCACGGCTGCGCGCGCGCGATGCCCGCGCCAGATCTTCAAGACCGCGCTGAACATGCGCCACGGTTAGCAACGTGCCCGTTGCACCATCCGGTTTGTGAGAGACCACCGCCGCAGACGCCTTGGCGTCGAACGCGGCTTTCACGAATTCATGGCCGTCGCGCGCATCGCCCTTGAGCGCGACAAACAGATCGCCGGGCTTCAACGTGCGCGTATCGATCGACATGCCGGTCGTAGAAAAGGCGCGCGATGCCTTGCCCAGCGTCGCGGCCTCCGCTTCGGACGATGTCCAGAGCGCACTCATGCCGCCTCCGCCGCGTGGCCGCCGAGAGCCACTGCCGCTTTGACCGCCTCATCCTTATCGAGAAACGGGCGAACCTCGCTTCCAACGATCTGACCGGATTCGTGCCCCTTGCCGGCGACGACAAGGACATCACCGGTGTTCAATGACGCGATCGCATCATGAATGGCCTTCGAGCGATCACCGATTTCGCGTGCGCCTTTTGCGCCTGCCAACGCCTCGCGACGGATCAGTGCCGGATCTTCGCTGCGCGGATTATCGTCGGTGACGATCACAGCGTCCGCGAAATGCGCGGCGGCAATTCCCATGAGCGGGCGTTTGCCTTTGTCGCGATCGCCGCCACAGCCAAACACCACATGCAGCCGGTTGGCGACATGAGGACGGATCGCTTTCAGCACCGTTTCCAATGCATCCGGCGTATGCGCATAGTCGATATAAATCGCCGCGCCGCATTTGGCGTAGGCCACTTTCTCAAGGCGGCCAACCGCGCCCTTCAGGGAAGCGAGCGCTGCAAAAACCTTTTCCGCCGGATCGCCAAGCCCGATCGCCAATCCTGCGGCGACGAGTGCATTGGAGGCTTGAAAGTCACCCGCCAGAGGCAGCGTGACATCGAATGTCCTACCGCTGAATTGGATCTTCAGATTCTGACCATCGGATCTGGCTTCGCGCGCGATCAGCTTGAGTGTTTCACCCTTGCTGCCCACAGTCACGATTTTCAGACCACGCGCTTTCGCCGCTGCGATGAATACACCGCCATGTTCTTCATCTGCGTTCACAACGGCGACACCGCCTGCTTTCACCAGTTCCGTGAACAGCCTGAGCTTCGCGGCAAGATAAGCATCGAAGTCCTTGTGATAGTCGAGATGATCGCGCGTCAGGTTGGTGAACGCCGCGGCCGCGACTTCCACACCGTCCAGCCTGTATTGATCGAGGCCATGGCTGGATGCTTCCAGCGCCAGATGATCGACGCCATCGAGCGCGAGGTTTTTCAAAATGCGGTGCACTTCGATGGGATCTGGCGTCGTATGCGCCAACGCGATTTCACCTTTCGGCGCGATGACGCCGATCGTACCCATGCTGGCGGCTTGATAGCCGAGTGTGGCCCAGATCTGGCGCAGGAAAACCGAAACCGATGTCTTCCCGTTCGTGCCAGTGACGGCCGCAACCGTCTTCGGCTGCACCGCGAAAAACTTTGCAGCCAAACGCGCCAGACGAAGGCGCGGATTTTCATCGGCAATGAAATGAACGCCCAGTTTTTCCGCATCGCCGCGCACCTCCGGGCGAGCCAGAACCGCAACCGCGCCGCGCTTCACCGCGTCCGACATGAATGCCGCTCCGTTGGCGCGCGTACCGGATAGTGCGGCGAACAAATAACCAGGCTTCACCTCGCGGCTGTCGCTCGCGAGACCGGCAAATTCGGCAACGGATTCCATCGGGCTTTTGCCCACCTTACCCGGCGCCACTCTCGTCCCCGATTGTGGTTCCATTATGAATTTCCCTTGCCCGGAATAGGGACAGAAGCGGTCTTCGGCATTTCCAGCATGGGTGCGATGTGCGCAATCACATCGCCGGCGAGCGGGGCGGCTGTGTGACCCGCCAGCGCCATCACGGCACTTTCGCCGTGAGGCTCGTCGAGCATCACAAACACCAGATAGCGCGGATTGTCGATGGGGAAAACGGCGCAAAAGGATGTCAGCAATTTGTGGGCGATGTAGCGCCCGCCGGAATTTTTCTCTGCCGAGCCGGTCTTGCCGCCGACGTCATAGCCGGGAACATTCGCGTTCTTGCCGGTTCCATTGGTCACCACATAGCGCAGCAGCTCGCGCATCTTCACGCTGGTTTCGGGACTCAGAACCTGTTCCCCGCGCCGGTCGCCATTCTGCTTCAGGAAAGTCGGCTGGATGCGGCGGCCGCCATTCACGACCATCGCAACAGCGGTGACGAAGGCGAGCGGCGTAACGGAGATGCCGTGTCCGAAGCCGATAGTAGCCGTCTCCACCTGCCCCCAATTCGAAGGATAAAGCGGGCGTGCACGTTCGGGGATTTCGGTGTGCGTGGCTTGCAGCAGGCCAAGATGTTGCAGCCACTGCTTCTGGCGCTCCGGACCGGAGCGCAGCGCGATCTGCGCGGTGCCGGCATTGGATGACTCTGCGAGGATGTCTTTCGCCGCCATTACCGCTGGCATGCGCTCGGCATCGTGAATGGTGTACCGGCCGATCTTGAATCCGGAGCCGACCGGAAACATCGTGTCGAAGGTGATCGTGTGATCTTGCAGCGCCAGCGCGAAGGCAAGCACCTTGAATACGGAACCCAACTCGTAGTCGTTCGCCGCCATGATGTTGCGGGTGGGATCGTAGCCAGGACGCTTGGGATCCTGCAGCGACGCCATCGCGAGGATTTCACCTGTGTTCACATTCAGGACGATGCCGCCCGCCGCTTTCGCATTGTATTTTTCCTGCGTGGCCTCGAGCGAATGCAGCAGCGCGTATTGAATGCGCATATCGAGCGAGAGCTGCGCGGGCCTTCCGGCGGCGAGTTGCGCATTCAACCCTTTTTCAATGCCAGCGATGCCGCGTCCGCCACTGACGGCCTGCGTCATGCCGATCACCTGCCGCGCATCGCCTTCCGGATAGAAGCGTTTGGTGCTGGGCTGGAACTCCAGGCCCGGCAAGCCGAGATGCATGACATTGTCACGGGCAACTGGCGTGATCTGCTTGGCGACGAGCACATAGCGATGCTTGCCGGCAAAAGCCCGCAAGAGACGCGCTTCGTTGACGCCTGTAACTTTCGCCAACCCGCGCGCGGCCCCCGCCTTGTCCCATAAATCGGCAGGCTGCGCGTAGAGATCGAAGACCGGAAGATCGCGCGCCAGAAGACGGCCGTTGCGATCCACGATATCGGCGCGGACGACGGTGTCATTTCGGGCGACAGACACAGCGCCGGTTTCACGGCCCTTCAGCAGCGCCAGATCGACGAGGCGGATGCCGACGAAGGTGAATGCCAGAACGCAGATTCCCGCCGCAACGACGATACGTCTTTGAATCGCGGTCGGCGGTTTTACGGCCATCTCAGTTCCTGTTCGCCACCACGAAATGCAGGTTGGCGCTCCCGGTCGCGGGCATCGTCACGCTGGCGTTCTGGACGGGATTGGCGTCCATCGGATTTTCCCCGCGGCGCGGCAGCATTGCGAAAGACGACAGCTCCATCACCGGCGTATCGTTCATGTTGAGATAGGTTTGCGCCAGTTTCTGGATGCGGCCGGGGTTGGCGACGCGCTGCCATTCGGCCTGCATCACGTTCATGGTGCTCTTTTCGTGTGCGATCTGACGATTGACCGAGGCCAGTTCCATGTTCGCGACACGGGTGTTTTCCGAAACCCGGTAGAGCGCCAGGCACGACAACGCGGCGAGGCCGACGAAGAAGAAGTTGAGGATGCGGGCGATCATCATTTCCTCCTATGCCGCCAGTTTCTCGGCGGCTCTGAGACGGGCCGAGCGGGCGCGGGGGTTCTGCGCGATCTCAGCTTCGGTGGGCATGCGGGGCTTCGAGGTGATCAGACGAAAGGTCTGTTTTTTCTTTGCAGCGGCGAGAGGCGCATGGCGCGAACCGGCGGGCTGCGGCTTTCCGCGTTCTGCGAGGAAGCGCTTCACGATGCGGTCTTCCAGCGAGTGGAAGGCGACGACGACCAGGCGGCCCCCGGCATTCAACGCGCGTTCGGCGGTTTCGAGGCCGCGCTCCAATTCGCCCAGTTCGTCGTTCACATGGATGCGCAGGGCCTGGAAGGTGCGCGTGGCCGGATGGATCGGATGGCGCATCGCAGCAGGGCCAAGCGCCTTCGCGACAACGTCCGCCAACTCGGCGGTGCGCGACAACGGCCTTGCAGAGACGATGGCGCGGGCGACACGGCGGGCAAAGCGTTCTTCGCCAAGATGATGGATCACATCGGCGAGAACCGATTCTTCGGCGGTGTTCACGAAATCCGCCGCCGAAACGCCGGCCTTGCTCATGCGCATGTCGAGCGGGCCGTCTTCGCGGAAAGAAAAACCGCGTGCCGCTTCATCGAACTGGAAAGACGAGACGCCGAGATCGAGCACCACGCCGTCGCTCTTGCCGGTGAACAATTCGTCCATCTGCGAGAACTCGCCCTGCACGACGGTCAAACGGCCGCCGAACTGTTTGGCGAGTTCACGCCCGCGCGCGATGGCGTCGGGATCGCGGTCGATGCCGAGCACACGGCAATCGGCGGCTTCGAGGATCGCCTTGCTGTAACCGCCGCCGCCGAAGGTGCCGTCGATATAATGCTTGCCATTGCTGGGCGAGAGCGCTTCCAGAACTTCCGCCAGCATCACGGGGAGATGGCCGCTCATGTGGCATCTCCGCCGGCGTTGTAGATTTCCTCGACAACCGCAACGCGCGCCGCTGCCGTGGCTTCGAGCGTTTCCGGATTCCAGATCTCGAAGATCGCGTTCAAGCCGACGAACGCGACACGATCGGTAATGCCGCAATGGGCGATGAGATCGTCGGGCAAACGCACGCGGCCTTCATCGTCGACCGCCAGGTGACGGATCTGGCCGAACATGCCATGCGCCTGCGCGGCGTAGTTGCGATCGAGCAGCGGATTGGCGGGCTTCATCTGCTGCGAAAGATCGGTGAGCAACGTGTTGCCGAAACCGGTGAGGGATTTTTCGCGGCTGATCGACTTGATGCAGTAGAGGCCTTCGGTGCCCTGGCCAGCGAGCACCTTGCGGAACTCCGCAGGCACGCTGACGCGGCCCTTCGCGTCGAGCTTGTTGAGGATGGTTGAAAGAAACCAATCCACGGCTGTGACGGCGCCCCCTCGTCCCGGCGCTCCCCCGACCTCCGGTGGATTCCGCACTGGGCAAAGGGACTTCGCCCTTCTTACCCATTTGGGACTAGATGGGATAACATGGGCTACAATGGCCCGTCAACGGAAAACGCAGGGATTAGAAGGACTTGAGTCTAAATCTTGAATCGAGACATCTACCCCTGGATTCCACATGAACGAATATCGAACAGGTAAACCATGGCTTCATGCGGGTAAAGAAAGTGTTAAGGGGCGCATTTGGAATGCCGACCGAATACAACTATGAGTAGCAAGATCACGCTGCGGCAGCGTGTGCGCAGTGCGTGAGGGACGCCCTCACCACCTGGTTGTTTGTCGAAATTCCGCACGCGAACTCCGCTCATCGGACTCGTTGCATCGCCCCTCACCCTGCCTTCTCCCCCTCAAAGGGAGAATTCTTTTTCCACTCTCCACAGCAGCGCGCGGGTCTCGCGTTTCCATCGGGCGATCTGTTTTCGCAATGCGCGCGGCTCTTTCGCATGGAGCCCGGTTTTCCAGGCATTCCGGTTACCCGGCTGACCGCCGCCTTTGCGGCGCGGTTGTTTGTCGATTTTTCCTCCTTTGGAATCGCGCATTTCAACATCTTGTGGTGCGGCAGGCATGGGAGCAGTCGTTTTCACGTTTTCGCTCACCCCCTCCCCCTCTCCCCCTCCATGCGATTGACGTTGATGAACTGCTCGGTGCGCGAGACCTGCCCGCGCAGGCGGCCGACGACCTTGCCGACATTGGCGCTGGCGCCGAGCATCGCCGTCATCCGGTCCATGAACGACATGCAGACGGAGGGATCGGTGTCTTTGCGCGCGACATAGTTCGACAGATAGCCGATCAGCGCAGCGCTGGACGCAATCTGTTTTTCGAGCAGCAACGCCGCATCGCCGTCTGGCAGCGCGAGCGGGACTTGCGCTTCATCCGCACGCGCCTTCGCGCGCAATTCCGCATTGTGCATTTCATCGGGCGGCAGACGCGTGCGCTCCGCGGGGCCGGCGGGCGGTTCGTCCGCTGCGGGTGACGCGGCTGCGATATCGCCGCTTTCAGCTTGGGCGGCATCTTCCACTTCTTCCAGCACTTCGATCGCGTCCGAGCGCGCCAGCCACCAGGCTTCCATGGCAGCGGCATCTAGCCCTTCGGGGAAAGGCATCGCGAGAAGTTCGGATTTGCCTTTATTTTCAAAATCTTTGGCCCATTCGCGGGCTTCTGGATGATTCATATTGACTCTCCTTCCAAGTAAGAACAAAATAAGAACTATATACTAGGAAGTCAAGCCTAAAAAGCCCCCTCTCCTCCTTCAGGGGGAGAGGGCCGGGGTGAGGGGACGAGCAGGATGGAACGCCGCAAACGCCCACGCGCTCCTCTGATCAACCGGAAGCGCGCGAAAGCAATGCGGCACGATCCCGTAGCGCTGGAAAAATTCTTCTGGTCGCATTTGCGAAACCGCCAGCTCGGCGGTTTCAAATTCCGGCGGCAGCTTCCTATCGGCCCTTACATCGCGGACTTCGTGTGCGCCGAACGGATGCTGATTGTCGAACTCGACGGGCCGTTTCATGCGCAGCGCCAAAGTTATGATGCGACGCGCGACGCGTTTCTGGAAGAAATGGGATATCGCGTTTGGCGATTTTCAAACTCGGATGCTGCCGACGACTGGGTGTCCGTGCTGCAATCGATAAAGCATGAACTGACCGCCTCCTCACCCCAGCCCTCTCCTCCTATAGGAGGAGAGGGAGTGTTATGTAACTTCCGCGAGGACGCGCCATGAAGCTGCACCACTATCCGGAGACGGACAGCCTCTACATAGAGCGTTCGAAAGGCCTTGTGGTCGATCTCGATGCCAAGGGGAATGTCGTCGGCTTCGGCATCGATCACGCTTCGACGAAGTTTGATCTTTCGAAGGTGGAGACCGTCGCGCTGCCGACCGTGCGCGCAGCGGAGTGATAGGTAGCGGAATGAAAATAAAATGTATTCATCGCTGACGGCTCGGTTTCTCGCTTTCACCCCCCGATACGGCGACAGGATACATATTCCCCAACGTTTTTCGGCATTGGATACTGATCATTCGCCGCCCCTTCTGGCATGCTGAAAGGCAATTGCGGGAGGGCTAAATGACCGAGGATCTTGAAACGCGGGTGGCGCGGCAGTTTTCTACACTTTACCTGACGCTGGTTAGCGTCCTGGTCGGCCTTGTTCTCTCCGATCTTTTTTCGACAATCCACGCACGCGTGGTGCTCTTTCCTCTCACGCTCGAGACGGCGCGCACCTGGTGCCAGATATTCGGGAACATTCTCTCCGTGCTTTCCGCGTGGGTGACCTATTCGCACCTGGGGCTCCTGAAAAGCCGGCTACCGACGATTTGGGATACCGTCGATGCCGTACTTGTCCTCGTCACTATTCCGCTAAATGCGGCTGTCGGACGTCATGAAAGCGCAGATTGGTTCTTCTGGTCAGCCGCTTATTTGTTCCTCGGCATCGTGGCCGTAAAAATTAATGTTCGGCAGGCGGCGAGAGAGCCATCCTTGCGGCATCTATTGCGTCTCGGCCGCTTCGGCGGCCCATACACGATCTGCTGGGTTGGGGCACCGGCGTACCTCGCCATCGCCGTGGCCTCCCATTTTCACCTGACGCCGCCATGGCTGGAATTGGCCGCTGCCGCGAGCGCGCCTCCCGCCGCCGTCGCGGTGACAATCCTCTTCATGCGAGAGTGGCGAGCGGCGGTGCGGCTGCGATCCGAACCCTCTTCGACCGCCGGCTCCGGCCTGATTGATTCCGGGTTGGAAATGCGCGCCGGGCAGGATGAAACTGCAAACCGGGTTCTCGCGGAGCGGAGAACCTGAATGTCTGCTTCAGCCATTGCGGACATAAGCTCTCCTGTTAGGCTCCCGCGCATTGCCGGGGGCCGACCGTATGCATGTTCACCTGCCAAAGCCGCTGCACGGCTGGCGCGAGTTCGCCGGTGAGGTGGGGATTATCGTCGTCGGCGTGCTGATCGCTCTCGCAGCGGAGCAACTGGTGGATGCGTGGCAATGGCGGGAGAAGACCGGCCACGCCGAAGACGCCATGCGGATCGAGCTTGCCGATGACGACGGCCCGCAGGCCTACGCGCGCGAACTGATCGGTGCGTGCCTCGACAAGGAGATCACAAGGATCCGCGACGGTGCGGACACGGCGCCGCCTGACCAGCTTAGAAAATGGACCGCCGCTTACGCGCCGCCGTTCCGCACATGGGACAGCGAGGCTTGGAAGATCGTCGTCGCATCGGACATCGGAAGCCATATGGGTGCGGAGCGGTTGATCGCATGGTCGGCGCCCTATCGATTTCTTCCCCAACTGACCGAGGAGGACCAGCGCGAGGCGCGGCTGGTCATCACGCTGCGTGCCGACCTCCCGCCGTCGGGAAACCCGTCTCCGTCCGATCTGAAGGCGCTTCGCCTGGATGCCGCCCAGCTCCGGCTCACCAACCGGCGTTTCATCAATACGTCCCAGCTGATGCTGGCGCGAATGAACGTGCTCAATGCGCAAGTGCCGGAAACAATACAGCGCCGGCTGACCGGCGAAGCCCGCGCCATGTACGGAGATTGCGTCGCGATTCCCGACCTCAAGGCGAAGCCCGGCGCAGGGCTTCTCAGCGCCAATCTCAGAAGCCCTTCCGTCCAATAGGCGCAGTGGAATCCGGCGACACGATACCTGCCCCAAAACACCGCGTTTGATCCCGCATGCCGCAAATTCGGAGCGCAGCGGTGTTCGCGCTGCGCTCCGATGCCGATCACATGCGATGCAACGCGCAGAGCTTGTTGCCGTCCGGATCGCGCAGATAGGCGAGATAGAGTTTCGGCCCGCCGCCGCCGTCGCGCACACCCGGCGGATCTTCGATCGAGGTGCCGCCGGCAGAGACGCCCGCCTTGTGCCAGGCGTCGGCCTCAGCCGGCGTCTTGCAGGCAAAGCCGATGGTGCCGCCATTGGCATGCGTCGCGCTTTTGCCATCGATGGGCTTGGACACGCCGAAAATGCCCGTGGGCGTCATATAGAAAAGACGGCCCTTCGGGTCGATCACGCCGGGCGGCACGCCCAAGGTGCCGAGCGTGGCGTCATAGAATTTCTTGGACCGTTCGATGTCGTTCGATCCCACGAAGATATGTGAAAACATGCGCTTCCTTCCCCTTGATGGTGTGATGGTAGTGGCAGGAGTTTGCAGCTTAGCTGTTCGATTGACAACTAAGCTGCGTCCTTCAGCGCCACCGAGAGATGCTTGCCCAGCGCCGCAGCCGCACGGCCCATCGTCTGCAACGTCACGGACGTGTTCTCCGCGTCCAACAGGCGGTCGATGGCGGCGCGGCTGGTGCGCATGCGCTTGGCCATCATGGATTTGGTGACACATTGCTTCTTCATCAGCTCCGCGATGCGCCAGGCCAGCACGCGCTTGGTGGCGGTGGCCGTCACATCGTCGAGGATGCTTTCTTCTTCCAGGAAATCCTCGAACTTCGAGCCGCGATGTGGATTTTTCTTCGCTTTCTTCGTCTTCAACTCCGATGCGCTTTCAGGCGCTTGCGCGCCAATTCCAGATCGCCTTTCGGCATAACTTGCGACTTCTTGATGAAGCCGTGTAACGGCACCATCTCATCCTCCGCGATTCCAAACAGCACACGCGCGATGCGGTTCTTCAGCGTGGTGCGAACCTCATAGAGTCCCTGACCGAGCGGCTTGCACACCGGCATGCCGATAAGCCAGCCAAACTCGACCGTGCGGATATCTTCGCCAATCTTCAACCGATCGGCCTTGTCGAGCGATTTCAATCAGTCGCGCACAGGCTCTGCGCCGTCGCGAAAAATGCCACTGCGAGTTTCTTCGCGGCCATATAGAGGACGCATATGCACAAGACCATGCCCCCCTTCAGCGCCACGCCGTGC
>JAFECP010000015.1:12546-20101 GCA_018242105.1 Pseudomonadota bacterium | reverse complement strand
GTGCAGTTCTATCCGACGATCATGCCCGCCGCGGCGAACCTGAGGACCTTGAGCGCGGCCTACCTGGCGGAGACGGCGAAATAGCCTTCTACAGCATGTTCTTCATCGCCGCCTGCACATGCATCTTGCAGGCGGATTCGTTGCCGGCGGCCATGGCGGATTTGGCTTCGCTCATATCCTTTTGCGCGGCGGATTTCTTGGTGAGATCCGTCGGCTGCGTCATGGCATTGGCTTTGGTCATCATCGCCTGACAGGTCATGTTGGTGTTGGCGGCGCCGGACATGTGGTTCGACATTGCGCTGCTGCCGGTTGCGGTGGCGTTGCTATGGGACATCGCATTGCCCGACATCGGATTTTGTTGCGCCAGCGCGGGCGCGGCGGCGAACAGCGCCGTGGCGAGCGCAGCGGGAACGATCGGGGAAAATCTCATCGGAGTTCCTTCCGGGTTGTTTTCTGTGACGCCCCGCTTGAACAACGGGCGGAGACCGCTCCCCGTTCCGGTTCCGCCTTTCCGCCGATTTCCCCATGTTCCATCGCATGCGCGATTGCGGAACACGCAGGGTGCGCGCAGGCTCACATCATGCCGCTTCGCGGTGGCCATTTGAAAAGGGGAACATTCCAATGACGCTTGAGACTCTCATTATCTGGCTGATCGTCGGCGCCATCGCAGGCTGGATCGCGGGCGCGGTGGTGCGCGGCGGCGGCTTCGGCCTGCTGGGCGATATTGTGGTGGGCATCGTCGGCGCGTTCATCGCCGGATGGCTGTTCCCCTATTTCGGCGTGAGCCTGGGCGGGGGCATTATCGGCGCGATCGTCGCCGCAGCCATCGGCGCGATCATCCTGCTGCTCGTCATCCGCTTGATAAAGCGCGCCTGAACCGGGTGGGCTTCGAAGCGTGCGCCGCAGATACGGCGCACGCTTTTCGCCTCACTTCTTCTTTTTCTTCGCCGGCTTCTTGGCCGCCTTTGCGGCGGCTTCGGCGGCCTTGGCCAGGGCGGCATTGTTCTTCTCGGCGCGTGCGGCCAGGGCTTTTACGTTCGGCTTTCCGTCTGGAACTCTCGGCATCGGCATTCCTTTTGTTCGCACTGGCATCGAATCGCTGGAACGACGCCCTCGCGCATCCTAGCGCAAACCCGCCGCCAATGCGCGCGACGCCGCGGAAACCGCGATTTTGCAGGGTTTGGCAATGCGCGCCTATGATCGGGCGGCCGATAGGGGAGCCATCCATGGATTATCAGCACCTTCTCATCCGCGAAGACGGCCCCACGCTGTGGGTGACGATGAACCGGCCGGAGCGGCTCAACGCGCTGAACCGGCGGCTGGTGGAAGAACTGCGGGATTTCTTCGTAGGCCTTTACTGGCGCCATGACGTGCGCGTGGTGGTGCTGGGCGGCGCGGGGCGCGGCTTCTGCGCCGGGCTCGACCTGAAAGAGCGCGACGACAGCAACACCGCGCGCGGCGTGTCGGGCGGGCTCGTCAGCCAGCGCAAGATCAGCGAGATCGTGATGGCGATGCGCCGTTGCCCGCAACCGATCGTGGCGATGGTCAACGGACCGGCGAGCGGCGGCGGTTTCGCGCTGGCGCTGGCATCGGATGTGCGCATCGCGACACCCACCGTGCGGATGAACGCGGCTTTCATCCGCATCGGCCTGTCGGCCTGCGATATCGGCGTGAGCTACTTCCTGCCGCGCATGATCGGCGCGAGCGCCGCGAGCGAGTTCATGCTCACCGGCCGCTTCATCGATGCGGAGCGCGGCGTGCAGCTAGGATTGCTCAGCAAGGTCGTGAGCGAAGAGGCGCTCGAAGCGGAAGCGCGCGGATTTGTGAAGGACATGCTGCACGCCACGCCGCTGGGCCTCAGGCTGACGAAAGAGGCGCTCAATCACGCTATCGACGCCGGATCGCTGGAAGCGGCCATCGCGATGGAGGACCGCAACCAGATCCTCTGCGCGCAAGGCGAGGATTTCCGCGAAGGCATCAGCGCGTTCCTCGAAAAGCGGGAACCCAATTACGGCTGAACGGAGCCTTGCAATCGAAAGGCGCGGCCTCGCCGAAGCGTTGCGCCAGGAAGGCGTGGAGCGCATTGGGGATACCCCGGACGATCCATCTGGAAGCCAACGGCAAGATCGGCGCGATCGAGGCCTGAACCCGCCGCGCCGCCGCGCATTGTTCTTCTGTCCACGAGAAGGAAATATCATGGGACAGGCATCTCGCGACCCCGGCAACAACAAAAAGCGGCAAGGCGGCGGCCATATCGCCAAGAAGGTGCTGGAAGAAGACACGCAAACTGCCGGCGGCCGTCCCGACCAAGGCGGCACCGCGGGTCAAAGCGGCGGCGAGCAGGCGAAGAACCGCTCGTCCAATCCGAAATCCGTGAAACCTTGAAATCGCAATGTCGCAATACAACGAGCGTGCTTCAGGCTTCGGGCATCAGCGACAACGCGACGATCGCCAGGCCGAGTCCGAACGCCAACAAGGAAGGGCCTGCCAAGGCCCAAAAGGCCGTCGTGCGCGGACCGACACCGATGAGGTTATAGGCCGTCAGTCCCGCGCCGCAGGAAGCAAGGACAACGCTGACGATCGCAAGCAGTCCATATGAAGAGAGCATGCCCGCCTCCCAGCGTTCTGTTAGCGGGAGTGCGGACAGCGTTCAAAAATCTGTCCCGAATGTCTCTCAAGCGCCAGTGTGCAAAAGGTTGCTGGCGACGCTGTACTGTACCCCTCCCCGCGCGGCCGTAAACGCATCTTGGTACGGTGGGAACACAAAAACCTGGCGCGGGACGATCTGATTTCGTGACGAAACAACGACTTCGAGCAGGAAATCGCGCGAGGCTGTCAGGCAACGATGTCGATCAGCGATTTGTAGGCGCGGCCCGCGGCGGCGAACACGGCCATGTTCGCCTTCATCGCGGTGGAGGCTTCCATCTGGCTCGCCATCTGCGTCGCCAGATCGGCGCGCGGCGAAGGAACAAGCTGCCCCGATACGCCGCCATCCGGCGTCGTCCGGTTTGCGACAGTGACCGGCTGATAGCCCGGCGTATTCGAATTGGCGATGTTCGACGCCGTGGATTGCATCCACAGCGACGCTGCCTGGATTCCGGACGCGGCCTTCATCATCGCATCGATCATGGCCGCATTAGACGCACACCGAAGTTCCTTCCCGTTGAACAAGATAGGCGGGTTTTGATTCAAATTGCGCGAATTGGGCGGTGGTGGCCCCACCCCGCGCAATCCGCTCTTCTTGCGACCACGGGCCGCTCCTTACTTTTCAGCGCCGCGGGCCTATCGTCCCGATCGGGGACAAGCGTTCGAGACGGTGGGCAAATGGCCGAGGACAAGCTTCCGGGGGTGATGGAGCTGACACCGCTCAACCCGGCGTTCAACGACGATCCCTATGCCCTGCTCGACAAGCTGCGCAGCACCGATCCGGTGCATCGCGATACGGCCGCGGGCGTGTTCGTGCTGACGCGATACGAAGAGGTGCGCGGGATTCTTTCCGATACCACCATGTGGCGCCATCCCGAGCGCGCCGAAGAAGCCGCGGTCCTCAGCCGCCAGATGTTGAATCCGGCGCCGCCGGGGCTGAACATTCCGAAGGAAGAACGCGGCGCCGGCCTTCTGTTCATGGATGAGCCGGATCACATGCGCGTGCGCACACCCATCGCCAAAGCGCTCTACAAGCGCGTCGCCAAATCGCGGCCCATGGTGCAGCAGGTGGTGGACGAATGGCTGGACAAAGCGAAGGCGCGCCCGACGATCGATCTGATGGCGGATTTCGCCTTTCGCGTGCCGATCGACGTGATCGCGCACACGCTGGGCGTGGACAAGGCCAATTTCGCCCAGTTCCGCGAATGGAGCGAAGGCGCGATCCTGGGCATCTATCCGTTCCGCTCCGAAGCGGAAACACAGGCCTATATCGACGGACGCAACGGCCTTTGGCGCTACACCCACGAACTGATGGATGCGCGCCGCAAGAAGCCGGCCGACGATCTTGTCAGCGATATGGTGGCGCTGCAGGCCGAAGGCGCCGAAATTTCCGACGCCGAACTGTCGATGGGCCTGGTGGGGCTTCTGGTGGGCGGCAACCTCACGACCACCGATCTCATCGGCAACGCGATCTGGCTTCTTCTCACCCATCCCGAACAGCGCGCCAAGCTGGTGGCCGATCCTTCGCTGATCGGCGGCACAGTGGAGGAAGCGTTGCGCCTGGAATCGCCAGTGGACATCACCAGCCGCATCGCGCCGCGGGAAATGAATGTTGGCGGTTGTCCGGTGCACACGTCGCAATCGCTGCTTCTGCACCTGCGCGCCGCCAACCACGATCCGAAAGTATTTCCCGATCCCCGGCGCTTCGACATTACCCGCAAGGACGCGCCGCATGTGGCGTTCGGCGGCGGGCTGCATGCCTGCGTGGGCGCGCCGCTGGGACGGATGATGGGACAGGTGGCGATCTGGACCTTCTTCAATCGCTTCCCAAATGCGCGCCTCGCCTATCCGAACGAGGAGCCGCAATGGAGCGCGCTTCCGTTCTTCCGCGGCCTGAAAACGCTGACCGTGGCAATTCAGTAGATCGGGGGCTGGCGGCGGCGGCGCTTTGCGCTATGTTCTTCTGACAATTTGTCAGGAGATGACGATGAGCGAGCTTCCCGGCGTTTTTCAGCTCACTCCCATGAATCCCGATTTCAACGCCAACCCGCACGCGCTGCTGGACGAGTTGCGCCAACAATGCCCGGTGTATCGCGACAAGGCGGCGGGCGTTTTCGTTCTGACCAGGCACACCGATGTGCGCGGGGTGCTCTCCGATACGTCCATGTGGCGCTCGCCGGAGCGCGCCGAAGAAGCGGCGGTGGTGACGCGCGCGATTCTTACCGCGCGGCCGGAAGGGCTGGATGTCGATGACGAGGAAGAGCGCTCCGGCATTCTGATGATGGACGAGCCGGATCATATGCGCATCCGCGGGCCCTTCGCCAAGGCGCTCTACAAGCGCGTGGCGAAATCCAGGCCCAAGGTTCAGCAGGTGGTGAACGAGTGGCTCGACGGCATCGGCGATGCGAAGACGTTCGATGTGATGGACAAGTTCGCGCTGCGCGTGCCGGTGGACGTGATCGCGCGGCTTCTGGGCGTGGACAATGCGCGGCTGGTGGAATTCCGCGAATGGAGCGAAGGCTCGATCCTGGGCCTCAATCCGTTCCGCACGCCCGAGCAGACGGAATTCTATGTGAAGTCGCGCAATGCGCTGTCGGCCTACATGCGCGAATTGATGGAGGCGCGCCGCAAAAGGCCTGAAGACGATCTCACCAGTGACATGGTGGCGTTGCAGGCCGAAGGCGCGCCGCTGAACGATGGCGAGGTTTCGACCAACCTTCAGGGCCTGCTGATCGGCGGCAACCTCACCACCACCGATCTCATCGGCAACGCGGTGTGGCTGTTCCTGAAAAATCCGGAGCAGCTTGCGAAGCTGAAAGCCGATCCTTCGCTCATCAACACAGCGGTGGAAGAAGTGCTGCGCTATGAATCGCCGGTGGACATCACCGGCCGCATCGCGCCGCGCGAGATGGACGTGGGCGGCTGCCCGGTGCATCAGTCGCAATCCATGTTCCTGAGTTTGCGCGGCGCCAATCGCGATCCGCAAGCCTTCCCCGATCCGCACAAATTCGACATATCGCGGAAGGATGCGCCGCATGTGGCGTTCGGCGGCGGATTGCACCTGTGCATCGGCGCGCCGCTGGCGCGCATGGAAGCGCAAGTCGCCCTGCTCTCCTTCTTCGAACGCTTTCCGAACCTGCGGCTCGCCGATCCGGATATGAAGCCGCAATGGCGCACGCTGCCGTTCTTCCGCGGGCTGGAGGAACTGACGGTCGCGGTTTGAACCGCGGTAGGTCCCGACAATTCCGGCGGGCTTTTTAATCGGTCCCTAACCGGAACGCGCCAGCATAGGGCGTTCATCCGGGGGAATGCCCATGGCGACAACATTCGGCCGCCGCGCCGGCCCGCAGGCCCGCGCACAGCCCGCGAAAGCCATTCGCGAACCGGCTGCGGCCGAAGCAAAACTGCCCTGGCCATCGGCCTTCGAGAACGGGCCGGACGCGCCGTCGCTCGACGACGAATTGCGCGAATGGAAGCGCAATCGCAAATCCGGTTTTCAAATTCCATGGGCGCAACTTTCGCTCATGGCATCGCTCTGCTTCGGCATCGCCTCGTTCGTGCTGCCTGACGGAACGAACGAGGTGGTGAACTGGCTGCTCTATGCCTTGATGGCGGTCAGCTTTATCGCCGGCATCTCCCGCCGCCGCCGCAAACGCGCGGAAACCGCGCGCGCGGCATAGACCGAACGCAGGCCGTCCGGCTTGAGTTGTCAGCTTTCTGTTGACATCTGTAAGCTTATCGCTTACATTTCCTCTCCATGATCAAGACCTTCAGGCACAAGGGCTTGGCCGAGCTTTGGGAAAAGGGACATACAGCGCGCATCGATTCCAAGTTTCATGCCCGGATTCTGCGCCGCCTGGATCGCCTCGACGCCGCCATTGTGCCAGCGGAAATGAATCTTCCCGGGTTTGATTTTCATGCACTGCGCGGCTTCAAGCCAATGCGCTACACGGTCCATGTTAATGGGCCTTGGTGCCTAACCTTTGCATTTGAAGGAGCAGACGCGGCCGGTGTGAACTGGGAACAGTATCACTAGGACCGCGGCGGAAAGAAGAGAACACGATGGCTTACGCAGCGAAGAGAAATGCCAATCGGGCTCCGACGCATCCCGGCGAATTCCTGCGGGAAGAACTTTTGCCGGAGATCGCCATGAGCAAGACCGCCTTTGCGGACAATCTCGGCATTTCCCGGCAGCATCTCTACGATCTTCTGGCAGAGCGGAAGCCGGTTTCCGCCGATGTTGCGGCGCGTCTTGGCGCTGCGTTCGGCGACGGTGCGGGGGTCTGGTTGCGCATGCAAGCTGCCTACGATGCCTGGCATGCAGAGCGGGACACCGATCTTTCCCGCATACAGCGGGTGGCCTGAGAAAGTTGGCCGACATGCGGAAAAGAGTTCCATCCTGACCGCGCCAGAAATAGAGGCATCCGGAATTTTGAGGTTCGCACCATCGCGGTAAGATGGCCGCGATGATTTGGTTGCGGCGGATCGGCATCGTTCTGGTTTGCGTGGCGGTGCTGGCCGTCGTGGCATGGCTGCTGCGCGCACCCATCGCCGAAACGCTGATCGGCGCCTATTTCAAGGAACAGGGTATCGCCTCCGACGTAACCATCAGCCGGCTGGAATGGTCCGGGCTGGCGGGGCGTTTCGCGCTGGGCGACGCGCGGACACCGACGGTTTCCGCCGAGAATGTCGAAGCGGTGTTCGACGACAGCGGATGGCTGCCGAAAGTGGTTGCGCTGCGCGTGGTGCGCCCGATGGTGCGCGCGCGCGTGGAGGCCAACGGCACGGTGATGCTTCCCGATCTGCAAACATGGATCGACCGGATCACGGCGGGACCGGCCGGGCATTCGCGCTTCGTGAGCGGCGATCTCGCCGTCGATCTGGAAAATTTGCACGCGATCGTGACGAC
>JAFECP010000015.1:3028-12495 GCA_018242105.1 Pseudomonadota bacterium | reverse complement strand
GATGGCGCGCGCCTTGCCGCGCGGATGTTGCCCGCGGGGCTTTCGGTGAACGCGCAATTCGCCGGCTCGCTCAATCGCGACACGCCGCAGCAAAAGCTGCGCGCCGCCGGCATACAGGCCGCACTCGCGGCTTCCGGCATTCATTGGGGCAATGGCGGCGCAACCGTTTCATCGGCCCAGATCAAAGCCGCCGCGCAGGACATGCACGCGGATAGCGCACATCTGATAGCGCCGGATGTGCAGGCGGCGCTCACGAATATCCGAACCTCGCCCGGCGGACATTGGCATACAGATTTTCGTGCGCAAGCAACGGCGCAAACCATGCCTTCCGAAATTCAAAGCCTGTTCGCGCGGATACCCGTGGCGGGCGCGGACCGTGCACTCGGCAATGCGGTGGCCGCCGCCGCGCAATCGCTGACGCTGGCGGTGGCGGGCGACGCGCAGGGCGGCAGCCACGGCGCGTTCGGATTGCGGCTTTCCGCACCCGCGATATTGCAAGGCCGCAACGGTGCAACGCTGCGCGTGAACACGCTGGCGCTGGAGGATATCTCGCAATCGGGGTTGGGCAGAGTCGATATGCAATTGAGCGGCGGCGGATTGCCGTCGCTGGCGCTGGCTTCGCATCGCTTCGCGTGGGCGCCAGACAACCTTAGCGGCGATGCGGCGCTGAGCACACATTTCGATTTCGGCATGCTGCGCGACGCAGATGTTTCCGCCGCGGGCGATGCGTCGCTGCATCGGGGCGGCTTCACCTTCACGCTGCGCCGATGCGCGCAGGCCCGGATCGGCGCGGTGCAGGTGGGCCGCAAGACCATGCTGCGCAAGATTGCGGGGGCGCTCTGCACGGCAGGCCATGCGCCGCTGATCGCAAGCGATGCAAAGGGTTGGACCGCCGCCGCGGCGGTGAACAGCCTCGCCGCCGGGTTTCCGGCAGCGGCGGCAAAGCTTTCGAACGGCAGCGGGCAATTCCTGTTCGCGGGCAAGGACAGCAAACTGACCGGCCACATGGAGCTTGCGAACGCGCGCATCGCGGACGCGGCGAAATCCGCGCGGTTTCGTCCCCTCACCGGCAGCGCCACCGCCACATTGGCGAACAGCCGCGTGACCGGCGAAGCGCTCATCAACGGCCCGCATCGCGCGCGCATCGGGCGGGTGGCGTTCACGCACGACCTGAACACCGGCGCCGGCAAAGCCGATATCGCGGCGCGCGATGTGCGCTTCGATCCCAAAGGGCTTCAGCCGGAAAATCTCTCGCCGTTGCTGGCGCAGATCCGCGAGGCCAAAGGCCGCGCAAGCTTCACCGGCACCGTCGCCTGGACGCGCAAGAGCATGACCAGTCATGGCATGCTCGACATTGCGCAACTGGATTTTGCCAGTCCGCTCGGCCCGGCGCATGCGCTGCAATCGTCCATTGCGTTCAAATCGCTGCTGCCGCCGGTGACGGCGGACGGCCAGAAACTCGATATCGCATCGGTGGACTGGACGCTGCCTTTCACCGGCACAAAGGCCGTGTTCGCGCTGTCGCCGGATGCGCTGCGCGTCGAGAGTGCAAAAACCAATGTCGCGGGCGGCGCGGCGTCACTCGATGGCATGACGGTGGAACTGGGCGGCAAAGCCGCGATCCACGACACCGCCCGCCTCGACAACATCGATCTGGCGCAGATCGTTTCGGCGACGAACATCGGCAGCAAGGTGAAGGTGGAGGGCCGCGTGAAGGGCGTGGTGCCATTTACGTCGGGCGCGGCGGGTTTCCGCATCGCCAAGGGGCATATCGAATCGGTGGGGCCGGGGCGGCTCTCGATCGACCGTTCGCTGTGGACGAAGGGCGATGTTGCCGTAAACGGCGTGGAGGATTTCGCCTATCAGGCGCTGGAGAACCTTACGGTGGATTCGATGACCGCCGATATCGACAGCGTGGACAACGGGCGGCTGCGGATCGTCTTCCACATCAAGGGCCGCAACGATCCGCCCAAGCCGCAGGAGGCCCGCGTGGGACTGTTCGATCTCATCCGCGGCACCGCGTTCGACAAGCCCGTCGCGCTGCCCAGCGGAACGCCCATCGACCTGACCCTGGAAACCTCCCTTAATTTTGACGAACTCTTGAAGTCGTATCAGGCTGCATGGTCGCAAACCCTGGCCACCGCGCCGGCGCCGAAACGGGGAACGAAGAAATGAACGCACGCACTGTCTTATTCGCGGCATCCATCGCCGCGACATTGAGCGCCTGCACGCCGACGATCCGCGTGGAAGTGGCGCCGATCAATATCTACGCCAAGCTCGATGCCGATGTGCGCATCAGGCTGGACAAGGAAGTCCAGACGGCGATCCAGCAAAACCCGAACCTGTTCTGATCCGCGAAGGAAGCAACCATGAACACGACGCTGCACAAACCCCTCCGCACGCTCCGCGCCGGCGCCGCCGCATTGGCGCTGACGCTCGCCGCCGTTCCCGTGACGATGCTGATGAGCCAACCCGCCTTCGCCGATCTGGCGAACGACAAGGCCACCGTGGACGCCGCCAAAGCGGCCGGCACGGTCGGCGAACAGGGCGACGGATATCTGGGTTACGTCGGCGGCTCCGCCGACGCGGCGACGACCGCGGCGGTGACCGCGATCAATGCGGGCCGCGCGGACGTCTATCGCCAGACCGCGGCGAAATCCGGCGTGACGCCCGCAGCGGCCGGACAAGCGACCGGCGCGCAGCTTCTCGCCAAGGTGCCGCCGGGCCAGTTCTACAAACCGCTAGGCGGAAGCTGGACGAAGAAATAACCGGGCGGTGCTCGCATTTCCCTTAGAGGAAGGACGGGGTGCAAAGGACGCCATCGGCTGTTGCGCGAAAATCCGCGGCATCTCGCTGCCGGAAATCGGCAAGTGGCTCATGGCGCATCGCGAACAGATATGCGGCCATAAAAAAAGCGCGGCTGCCGAAACAACCGCGCTCTTTGTTGCAGGCTAGCGATTAGTAGCGATGATGCCATCCGTCGTGCCAGCCGCGGTGGCCATGCCAACCGTGGTGATAGCCGCCACCGTAATAGAAGCTGACGCCGCCCGGATAATAGTGACCCGGCCTATAGTAGCCGCAGTCGTAGTAATAAGGGTCGCAATAGCGCGGACCGTAATAGCGCGGGCCATAGTAGCCGTAATAACCTGGGGCGCCGACGCCGATACCGACCGAGACATGCGCAGCTTCCGCCGGCGCAGCGGTGACAAGCGCAACGCCTGCTGCCATCACGGCGCCCATTGCCAGTTTCGAGATCGTTTTCATGAGCCATCTCCTTTTGCGATGCACCCGCTTCCAGAATGGAAACGCGCGTGGTGTTTCATGGGTTCAACGATAATCGCGGGCAGCTAAACCGGCGCTGTGACCGGCGTTCATCGGGCGTTCATCGCGCCGGTGAAAACACGCGGAAAGCCGCGCCGCCGCCACTTGCGCGACAGCACGCAACACCCTTCAACCGGGCGGATTGGGGATAATTATTGTGGCCGTGATCGCCTAGAGCATGATCTGATGACATTGAATCAGATCATGCTCCAGATTCTTCGATCGCCGCGCAATTTACGGGTGAACCGCTCACACTTCACCCGATTGCGCTCTAGGTCATAAACCCATAAAGGGGATTCCTCTTTTTGGCGAACAGTGATTCAAACTTCCAACGCATGGAGGTTTGGATGGCTCGCTTTGATCTGACGGATTTCGAGTGGTCTGTGATACAGCCGCTGTTGCCGGATAAGCCGCGTGGCGTTGCCCGGGTGGATGATCGGCGGGTTTTGAACGGGATTTTCTGGCGGCTTCGGACAGGTGCACCTTGGGCGGACATCCCGGAGCGATACGGGCCGCACACGACCTGTGTGAACCGCTTCAACCGCTGGCGCAAAGCCGGGGTTTGGGATCGCATTCTATCGGCAGTTTCAAAGGCTTATGAAGGTGACATCCAGATGATCGATTCCTCGTCGATCCGCGTGCATCAGCACGCCGCCAACGGCCAAAAAAAGCGACGCGATCCCGTTGCATGGGTCGCTCGCGGGGTGGGTTGACGACAAAAATCCACGCCCTTGTCGATGCCTGCGGACTGCCGATCCTGTTGAAGATCACCGAGGGCCAGGCTCATGACGGGCGCAGTGCGCAAGACATGTTCGCCTCACTCGGCCGCGGCGATGTCTTGCTGGGTGACCGCGCCTACGGTTCCGACGCGTTGCGCCAAAGTCTCGCCCTGCGCGGAGCCCGCGCCAATGTCCGGCTCATGCCCAACAGAACCAACCTGCCGCCCTGCAACAAGCGCCTCTATCGCAAACGCAATCTCGTCGAGCGCTTCTTCAACAAACTCAAGCATTTCCGCGCCGTCGCAACCCGATACGACAAGCGCGACGACAACTATCTCGCCTCCATCAAACTCGCCTCAGCACGAATTTGGATGCGCTTTAATGAGCCTGTGGCCTAGAGCGTCACGAAGCGCCCGCTATCGCGATCCAGCAGTTCCAGCTTGCCGTCGGCGATTCCAAAGCGCGCGCCGTTGAGTTCGAGCTGGCCCGCCTTCACGCGCTCGGCGACGAAGGGAAATTCCATCAGCCGTTCCAGCGACAGGCGCACACCATCTTGCTCCAGCAGCGTGTGCGCATCGCGCGCGTCTTTCGGAAGGCGCGCAACCGCGGGCTCCAGAAGATCGACCCAGGCGCGCAGGAACGGAACGCTTTCGGCAATCGAATTGTCGAGCGCTGCCGAAACGCCGCCGCATTGTGCGTGGCCCATGACCAGGATGTTGCGCACCTGAAGGCTGAGAACCGCGAAGGCGATGGCGGAGCTGGTGCCGTGATGGCTGCTATCGGTCTCGTAGGGCGGCACGATCGCCGCCACGTTGCGAATGACGAACATCTCACCCGGCCGCGCATTGAAGATCGTCGCCGGATCGGAGCGGGAGTCCGAACAGGTGATGACGAGAGTCTGCGGTTTCTGGCCATGCTGTGCCAGATCCAGATAACGCTGACGTTCGGCCGGCCAGCGCCCTTCGCGAAAGGCGCGGTAACCGTCGATGAGTTCCTGCATGGGATCGTTCGGCAAAATCACTCCTGCGCTTTGATAGTTCTATTTCTTCATGCGAACGCCACGGCCGCCTTCGCTGCTCGTCGCGCCGTCGCCGATGAGCACGATGCCGATACTATCCAGCGCGCCGATCAGCTTCATCAGCGAATCCACATTGCCGCGGATCACGCCCTCGCTGGCTTCCATGCGCTGGATCGTGGGAACGGACAGGCCGCAACGCTCCGCTAGATCGCGCTGGTCTATCCCCGCGAGCGCACGCGCCGCGCGCAACTGTGCTGCGGTAATCATGCTTGCGCTATCCCGTTGGAGAATGTCTCCGGCGAAATCGACATCTGCTTCCGTGTGGCGGCGACGCGCCCAACTGTTACTGCACCGGGCGCGCCCGGCGCAAATGGGTATATTCATCCCTCCGGCGTATGTAGAGAGATTGGGGAGCACAGTCACCCCAGGAGCAGACTTCACAGCGGGCGAACCGTTCACCGGGATTATCGCCTGCGCGTTCGAGCCCCTTGAGCAGCGGCAGCTTCAGATCCACGAATACCGCCTGCCGCCATGCACGCGCATGCGCCAGATACCAAAGAGCGGAAGCGTCAGGACGGCTGCCAGGATTGGCCGCGGAAGGATGGGCATCTTTGTGCCCAATGATTATGAAGTGATGTCTTATATATGCTTTATCATCATCAATACGATATTCGTGCGTGAAAAATCATGAGACTTGGACGGCCTGTGCCTGGGTCTCGGGCGGTGTAGAGCCCGCAAATATGGATCGCGCGCGGTAGCGGCTCCGCAGGGCCTGGGCAGCTTCCGGCAAACCGAGAAGGCCGGGAAACGAACGGCTCGCCGCGCCCATATGCGTATCCACGCCGAACACGATGTTCTCGGACGGCATGGGCACGAACGTGCCGAAGATGCGGTCCCAGATGCTGAAAACATCGCCGTAGTTGCAGTTGGTGCCCGGTTCCTGGAAGTGGTGATGCGCATGATGCAGGTTCGGCGTCACGAACAGCCAGCCCAGCCGGCGCGCGGCGCGCGGCGGCAGACGAAACGTGATGTGCTGCGAGATGTTGGCGACGCTCTCCACCGTCTGGCGCAAGATCAGAACCGGCAGCGCCGCACCGCAAATGAACACCGACAATGTGAGGAAGCTCACGCGGATCAGTGTCTCCGCCGGATGCTCGCGGAACGTCGTCGAGACATCGACGGCCTGATCGCTGTGATGCACCAGATGCAGGCGCCACAGGAACGCGAAGCCATGCGCAGTGCGATGATAGACGTAGTCGAGAAAATCCAGCACGAGGAACATCAGGCCGAGCTGGATCCAAAGGCTATTGGCATGGGGGAGAAGATAGACGAGGCCCCAGCGATGCGCGGCATTCCACTGTGCCACGGCAATGCAGGCCGCGATGGTGACAAGCTGGACGGGCGTGACGGCCGCGAGGAACGCCATATTGAACGCGCTATGCCGCAATTTCTCCGTGGCAGGTTGCGCGAAGAAGATTTTTTCCGTGATCCAGCCGCCGGCGAAAATCAGCACGAACAAGGCACATTGCAAAGAACTCGCATGGTCGAGCGCGAAGCGCACGACGCTGTCCAGACTCATGAACCAGCCTTTCACGTCAAACCATTGAAACAGCGGGAGAACCTTCGACCGCTCCACCCAGCCGGGCAGGCGGGCACCCTAGCCGCCATGGCTGCAAACCTCGCCTAAAATTTTGCCAATAAATTACCTTATTGCAGACATGGATAATGGGGCCGAGAGACCTTACGGCGCGTTACGCACGGTGGATGGCAGCAAATGACCCGCAGATTCGACCTTGAACGATTTGTCGCAGCGCAAGACCCCATCTACGCAGCGGTCTCCGCGGAATTGCGCGCCGGGCGCAAACAGTCGCACTGGATGTGGTTCATCTTCCCCCAGATCGCGGGGCTGGGCGCCAGCGAGATGGCGCGGCGCTACGCGATCGGCTCGCTCGACGAGGCGCGCGCCTATCTGGCCGACACGGTGCTGGGCCAGCGCCTGCGCGAATGCACGGCGCTGGTGCTGGGCGCGAAGGACAAAAACGCGGACGATATTTTCGGTTATCCCGACAGTCTGAAATTCCATTCCTGCATGACGCTGTTCGTGCATGCCGCGCCCGAAGACACCGAAACGGTGTTCCACGACGCGCTCGAAAGATTCTTCGATGGCAAGGAAAACGAAAAAACGATGGCATGGCTGGAAGAGAACAAAAAAAATCCTGCCCGCTGGGCGTAGCGTCCCGATTTGTGCGCCAGCATATGAGCCCGAGGATCGCCCTGTCGCCAGAGCGGGTATTTCTGATAGGATGCGGCTGCTTGATGAATTGGTGACGCGCACTTCGCGATAGAACTGCACACACATTGGGGGAAGCGGCGATGAAACCCAAGACCTTGCATGCGGCAGTCTTGTTTTCTTTATCCTGGCTTGTACCGATTCAGGCACTGGCTGGGCCTGTGACTCTGGTCTGCGTCAATAGCAATATGCCGAACTATCCTTGGACATTTCCGCTCGACGAAGGCGCTAATACCGCCAACGGAATTCCAGCGCGGTTTACGGATCAAGAAATCACCTGGCACGACACGAACAGCAATGCCGACTATGTACTCAATCGTCTCAGCGGTATTTTGCAAATCACCGGCGCGCGGAACGATGTCCAGGCGTATACCTGTCACGCGGGCCAGAAGCAGTTTTGATCGCCCACGAAATTGAGACCCCACCGCGCCAGTCGCAAGTCGTGTTCTCGTTGGCGCAGGTGTTCTTCGTCCAGCCGGTGAATTTCCCGAATTGCACGACCGTCGGGCTGTCCATCACATAGCGCGATGTGTCCGCCTCCCAAATACGCACTTGCATGAGGGAAATGCGCGGCGCGCAGGGACCATAGAATGGAACGCAACATGCGCACTAAACCGTTCTAATCGGTGACAAATTCCGGCGCTGTTGGAACCGTTGCTTTATCCGGCCATTATTCTTTTTGGGTCCGCATACCGCGTGCCTTTTCGTCCGGCGTGCTTATGTAAGGACCCTATGTCTCTGCACACCGCATCCACGCCCGCATCGTCCCTGAGCCAGCGCTATCGCGATATCCGCGCGCTGAGCATGGCCCTTGCCGCGCCCTTGTCGGCGGAAGACCAGAATGTGCAGTCGATGCCAGATGCCAGCCCGATCAAATGGCATCTGGCGCATACGACATGGTTCTTCGAAAAGATGATCCTGTCGCGCGAAAGCGGCTACGAGCCTTTCGATGCGCGCTTCGATGCGATCTTCAATTCCTATTATCTGGGGTTGGGCACGCCGTTCACGCGGGCACAGCGCGGATTGCTGACGCGGCCCAGCGCCGCCGAAGTGATGGCCTATCGGGCGCATGTGGATACGGCGATGCAAAAGATGCTGCCGCATGCCGGGCCGGAACGGCGCACGCTCGCCATTCTCGGATTGAATCACGAGCAGCAGCATCAGGAGCTGATGCTGACCGACATCAAGCACGCCTTCTTCCACAATCCGCTCCTGCCCGCCTATCGCCCAGCCTCGCCGGAACAGATGGACGCCACGCCCGCGCTCGACTGGATCGCGCATAAAGGCGGAATCGCGAAAGTGGGTTTCGACGGCAAGGATTTCGCGTTCGACAATGAAAGCCCACGCCACGACGTGTTGCTGCGCCCGTTCAAGATGGCATCACGGCTGGTGACGAATGGCGAATACTCCGCCTTCATCGAAGACGGCGGCTACAAGAAGCCAGAGTTGTGGCTCTCCGACGGCTGGGCGCTGGCGCAGCGTGAAGGCTGGACGGCGCCGCTTTATTGGCTCGACACCGAAAGGCATTTCACGCTGAACGGCGTGCGGCCGGTCAATCCGGGCGAGCCGGTGGCGCATGTGAGTTTCTTCGAAGCCTGCGCTTACGCGGCATGGGCGGGCAAGCGCCTGCCGACCGAGTTTGAATGGGAAGCCGTGGCGCAGAAGGAAACCGCGGACGGCAACTTCCTCGATCTGGACCATCTGCATCCGCGCGCTTCCAACGGCGCAACGCGGATGCTGGGCGATGCCTGGGCGTGGACGCGCTCGTCCTACGATCCCTACCCGGGCTTTCAGCCGTTCGACGGCAAGCTGGCCGAGTACAATGGCAAGTTCATGGTCAGCCAGCTTGTGCTGCGCGGCGGATCGTGCGCCACGCCGCCCGATCACATTCGCGCCACCTATCGCAATTTCTTCCCGCCATCGGCGCGATGGCAATTCAGCGGCATCCGCCTCGCGGAGGATTCATGAGCAGCGCGGGCATTCTCTTCCGCTCTCCCGCCGAGCGCGGCCGCCGGATCGAAAGCGAATTCGCGGCGGCGGTTCTGGCGGGGCTTCGCCATCACCAGAAGGAGCTGCCGTGCAAATATTTCTATGACGGCGAAGGCTCGCGGCTGTTCGA
>JAFECP010000015.1:0-2962 GCA_018242105.1 Pseudomonadota bacterium | reverse complement strand
GCGGCATCGCGCGCGCCATCGGCGAAGATGTGGAGCTTATCGAATTCGGCGCCGGATCGCTGGCGAAGGCGGGCATCGTATTGGACGCGCTGAAAAACCCGCGCGCCTATATGCCGATCGATATTTCCGGCGATTACCTGCGCCAGATGGCGGTGAAGCTCGAACGCGCATTTCCGCATGTACCGGTCTATCCGGTGGTGGCCGATTTTACCAAGCCGCTGAAGCTGGCGCCGGCCGGCGCGCGGCGCGTAGGCTTCTTCCCCGGCTCGACCGTCGGCAATTTCGCGCGCGCGGAAGCAGCCGCGTTCCTGCGCCGCGCGGCCTCGCTGCTGAAAGGCGGCGGCCTGCTGATTGGCGTGGATCTGGTGAAGGACCCGGCGATCCTGCATGCCGCCTACAACGATGCAGCCGGGGTGACCGAAGCGTTCAACAAAAACATCCTGGCACGCATCAACCGCGAACTGGATGGCAATTTCGACCTGGACGCTTTCGCGCATTACGCCTTCTACAATCCGCCGCATCAGCGCATCGAAATGCATCTGATGAGTCTGGAGGACCAGCGGGTCAGCGTGTCCGGCGAATGCTTCGCTTTCCAGGAGGGCGAGACGATCCACACCGAGAACTCGCACAAATACACGCCGGACGGATTTCGCGCCCTGGCGGAAGAGGCCGGCTTCGCGCCCAAGCAGATGTGGACCGACCCGGACCGCCTGTTCAGCCTGCACTGGCTGGAGGCCTAGCGCTTTTTCTTCTTTGGCTTGTCCTTGTGGAAAAGCTTTTTCAACGCGTCCTTCGCGCCGTTCAGTTTCTTCCTGCGCGATGCGGGCAGGTTCTTGCCGGCACGGTTGATATAAAAGGTGAGCATCGACAGCGCCGAGCGGTAAGGATCGGCCTTCCGCCTGTGGCTGCGTTCGGCAGAGCGCTTGAGGGAAGCGGCGATCTTCCTGGGGTCGTTGAGCTTGAAGACGCCTTTTTTCAGATCCAGCGCATCGCTTTGGCGCGTGACGCGGCCGGACCATTTCCTCGCTTTCTTCTTCTTGGCGGCCATGCCTGAAAAACGAAGCGGTGAGAGATGTGTTCCGCATTCATCACCTCCCCACAAGAGGAGATGCTTGCCGTTACAACGCGCGATGTCGCCGATGGCGCGGAATGAGAATGCGTCAGATGGCCTGTAAGCCGGGTTCTGTCCACGCGGGGTTTCCCCGCGATGGATGGCCATTCCTCTGGGATGCGAGTTGCCCCGCACCTCACGCGACCTACCCGGACGGCTATCCGGAAACGGATTACATGCCGTCCCTATTTGGTCTTGCTCCCGGTGGGGTTTGCCTTGCCACCTCTGTTGCCAGAGACGCGGTGCGCTCTTACCGCACCTTTTCAACCTTGCCGCGGCTTTAGGCCGGTGGGCGGTTTCATTTCTGTGGCACTTTCCCTGGGGTTGCCCCCGGCGGATGTTATCCGTCACCGTGTTTCCGTGGAGCCCGGACTTTCCTCGAAGCCTCTTGCGAAACCCCGCGGCCATCCGGCCATCTGACGCGCGCGCAACTTACGATAAGGCCGCATAACTGGCAAACCGGCGCGGTTGGAACGGTGAATCGCGCGATGCCACAGCATTGTCACAGCCGGTTAAAGCAACGCGCGTTTCGATTCAGCTTTGCGGCAGCGCGGTGGCAGCGGAACTTTTCCTGCATCGACAGCTTGTCATTAAACGCGAAAACACTGACGTTTCGCGCGCCGTGCCGGCATGAAGCGCCAAAAACATTTTCTGTGTCGCGTACATTTTTGAGACGGCGTGACGCAGAACGAAACAGTTGCTCGCAATTCAAACCGCGTTCGAACAATCGCGTTTGCACCTGCTTAACGCATTCGCGATGTGCTGTGCACGGTGACGGAACGCATCGTGCTACCCGCGCTTTCTACGTTTCGTAACAGCGAGGTGACGCATGGAACAAGAATTCAACAGCATCCAGGCAACTGTCATGGGGCCGAACGGGCGTTGGCTTTCGCTGGCCGATCTGCCCGCGCCGGATACAAAGCGCTGGGTCCCGCGCCGCAAAGCGGAAGTGGTGGCTGCCGTGCGCGGCGGCATTCTTTCTCTGGACGACGCCTGCGCGCGCTACGCGCTGACGGTGGAGGAATTCCTGAGCTGGCAACGCAATGTGGAACGCTATGGGCTGCGCGGCCTGCGCGCCACGCAGGCGCATCGCACCGCATCGGAGCAACGCTCCACGGCAACAGCGGAGCATCGCCCTCACGCCTGAGGCATGTCAGGCCAAAGCGAGATCGACCGCCGCAAGGGCATGGAGCGTGGTCGTGTCGTAGAGCGGCACGCTCGCATCGCCGTCTTTCACCAGAAGCGGAATCTCCGTGCAGCCGAGGATCACGCCTTCGCAGCCTTGCGCGACAAGCCTCGCCATCACGCCGCGATACGCCGCGCGTGACGGCTCCAGAAATTGCCCCCGGCAAAGCTCGGTCTGGATGATGGCATCGACGGCGGCGCGATCCGCGTCTTCCGGCGCCACGATCTGGAGGCCGAATTTGCTTTTGAGCCGGCCTGCAATGATGCGGCCGTCTTCCATCGTGAAACGCGAACCGAGCAGACCGACCTTGCGCGCGCCATCGCCCTTGATCTTCTCGCCCAGCGGATCGGCGATATGCAGCAGGGGAACGCGCGCCGCCTTCTCCACCTCGCCCGCCATGCGGTGCATGGTGTTGCAGCAGATCATCACAAAATCCACGCCGCCGCGGGACAGCGTGGCGCCCGCGGTGGCCATGCGGTCCGTCGCGTCATCCCATTTTCCCGCCGCCTGCAGCGCGGAGATTTCCCCGAAGTCGAAGGAATACATCAGCACTTTTGCCGAATGCACACCGCCCAGCCGCTTCTGCACTTCGCGGTTGATGAGCTGGTAATAAACCGAGGAGCTTTCCCAGCTCATCCCGCCGATCATGCCGATGGTTTTCATGG
>JAFECP010000014.1:36584-37596 GCA_018242105.1 Pseudomonadota bacterium | reverse complement strand
CGTCGAGGATGTCGAGCTTGGTGAGAACGATACCGTCCACGCCGCCGGTGACGACGGTTTGCTTGACGAGCACGGCATCGAACCAGCCGCAGCGGCGCTTGCGCCCGGTCACCGTTCCGAACTCCGCGCCACGCGTGCCGAGTTTTTCGCCGATGGCGTTCTGCTGTTCGGTGGGGAAGGGGCCTTCGCCGACGCGCGTGGTGTAGGCCTTCACGATGCCGAGCACATAACCGATATCGCGCGGAGAAATGCCGGAACCTGCCGCCGCCTGTCCCGCCACCGTGTTGGAGGAGGTGACATAGGGATAGGTGCCGTGATCGATATCGAGCAGCACGGCCTGCGCGCCTTCAAACAGGATGCGCTTTCCTTCGCGGCGCATCTGATCGAGCTTGCGCCACGCGCAACCGGCGAACGGCAAAATCTTCGGCGCGATCTTGCGCAGCGATTCAAGCAAGGCGCCGGCGTCGATCTCCGGCAGGTTTGCGCCGCGGCGGAGTGTGTTGTGATGGGCCAGCAATCGCTCGATCTTCACCGGCAGCGAATTGAAATCCTTCAGGTCGATCACGCGCAAGGCACGGCGGCCGACCTTGTCTTCATAGGCCGGCCCAATACCGCGCTTGGTGGTGCCGAGTTTCTGCACGGAATTGGAGTTCTCGCGGTTCTCATCCAGCTCGCGATGCAGCGGCAGGATCAACACGGCGTTCTCCGCCACCAGCAGCGAATCCGGCGTGACGCTGACGCCTTGAGCACGAATCTTTTCGACTTCAGAAATGAAGGCCCATGGATCGACGACAACGCCGTTGCCGATGATCGCAAGCTTGCCGGGACGCACCACGCCCGACGGCAACAGGCTGAGCTTGTAGGTCACGCCGTCGATGACGAGCGTGTGTCCCGCATTGTGGCCGCCCTGAAAGCGCACCACCACATCGGCGCGCGCGCACAGCCAGTCCACAATCTTGCCTTTGCCTTCGTCGCCCCATTGGGCGCCGATCACGGCGACGTTTGCCATTTG
>JAFECP010000014.1:9307-36464 GCA_018242105.1 Pseudomonadota bacterium | reverse complement strand
CCGAGTTCTTCGCGCAGCCAGCGCTCTTCCAGCCGCGCCTTGAGCCAGTAGGCGATGATGAGCAGAAGCGCGCCCAGATAGGCATGAATCTGCGCAATCGCGATCGCCGAAGCGACGGCCGATAGAAGAATGCCGGTATAGATCGGATGCCGCACGATGGCGTACGGCCCGGTGTCCACCACATGATGGCCTTCCTTGCGCGTGATCGAGCCCGACCACAGCCGCCCAAGATGGATGCGCGCCCACCACGCGAATGCGAAGCCCAGGAATGTGATGGCGACCATGGCCCAGCCGACCGGTATCGGCGGATACGCGGCATCGCCCATGAGGCCGGGCCAGCGGCTCCAGACGAGATGACCGCCTTGCATATTGAAGAATCCGCCAAGCAGAAGGAAGAAGCCGGCCAGCGCGATGGTCCGGTAAATCCATTCGCGGGCGATACCGGGGCGCTTCACCGTGCGGTTGGCCCATAGCGATGCCGCGATCCAGGTGATCGCCCAGAGCGACCACGGCCAATAGATCGCCATATCCGGCCACATGCCATGCCACATATCGGTCCCCACCCAGGCAGCACGGAAGAGGTGGGCTGGTGAAAAGCTCATTGCAAGGGGTCAGTGCGGATTGCCAAGCAAAGGCGTCGGGCCGAGCAATGGCGGCGCGGTGTTGCATTTGGCTTGCGCCTTGTCCTGCGCTTTCTTGGAGCGGGCGAGGAATGCGTCGACCATCTTCTGGTTCATGCCGCGCTTCAGCATGATATCGGACATCTGCTTGTTGAAGGCTTTCTCGTCCGCGCCGCTGGCGATCACTTCCAGCATCTTCTCATGCAGCGCGAAATCGTCCGGCGTCAGCGATTTGTGAAGCTCTTTGGAGGCGCACGCGCATGCGTCCTTGTCCACATCGTCCAGTTTGATGTGATCTGTCGCCGCCGCTGCTTTCATGCAGATCAGCACCTCCGGATTCACCGGTGCTGGTTTGGCGGGGGCGGGCGCACCCAAGGCGAGCGCGCCGGTTGCGATCAGGATCGGCAGAGAAAGAAAAGCTGACCGCAAGTGAAACTCCGGGATTCAGAAGCGCAAGGACTTCGCCATCTTAACCTGCGGCAACCTGGCGATACTCGTGAGCGTTTTGTCATCCACGCCGCCATCCACTTCGACCAGCGCCAGCGCTTCCTCACCCGGCGCGCTGCGGCCCAATGCGAAAGATGCGATATTCACCTTCGCGTCGCCGAGCAGCGTGCCCAGCTTGCCGATGAAGCCTGGCTTGTCCTCGTTCACCACATAGAGCATGTGCGGCGCGAATTCGGCGTCGAGGTTTATGTCTTTCACCTGGATGAGGCGCGGCCGCCCGTCGGAGAACACCGTACCCGCCACGCGGCGCGTCGATCCGCCGTCGAGCGTGACCGTGATCTTGATATAGCCGTCATAGACGCCCTGTTGCGGCTGGCGCGTTTCGCTCACCTTGATGCCGCGCTCCTTGGCGACGATGGGCGCATTGACCATGTTCACGCCGCCGAGCGCCGGCTTGAGCAATCCGGCGAGGGCAGCTTGCGTCAGCGCCCGCTGGTTCATTTCGGCGGCTTCGCCTTCATAGAGGATCTCAACGGACTGGATGCTGCTGTCGGTAAGCTGACCCGCGAACGCGCCCAGCTTTTCGGAGAGCGCGATCCACGGCTTCACCTTCGCCGCTTCATCGGCGGAGATGGACGGCATGTTGAGCGCGTTGATGATCGCGCCGGTGAGCAGATAGTCAGAAATCTGCTCCGCCACCTGCAGCGCCACATTCTCCTGCGCTTCGTTGGTGGAGGCGCCCAAATGCGGCGTCGCCACCACCTTGTCGCTGCCGAAGAGGATATTGGTCTTGGCCGGCTCTTCCTCGAACACGTCGAGCGCCGCGCCGGCGACATGGCCGCTGTCGAGCGCTGCCTTCAGCGCCGCTTCGTCGATGAGCCCGCCGCGCGCGCAATTCACGATGCGCACGCCCTTTTTCATCTTGTTGATGGCGTCGGCGGAAATGATGTTCTTCGTCTCCGCCGTCATCGGCACATGCAGCGTGATGAAATCCGCCCGCGCCAGAAGATCGTTCAGTTCCACTTTCTCGATGCCAAGATCGGCCGCGCGTTCCGGCGAGAGATAAGGATCGAATGCGATCACACGCATCTTCAGGCCCTTGGCGCGGTCCGCCACGATGGAGCCGATATTGCCGGCGCCGATCAGGCCCAGAACCTTTCCGTAAAGCTCCACGCCCATGAAGCGGTTCTTCTCCCACTTGCCCGCTTGCGTGGAAGCGTTGGCGGCGGGCAGCTCGCGCGCCACCGCCATCATCAGCGCGATGGCGTGCTCGGCGGTGGTGATGGAATTGCCGAAGGGCGTGTTCATCACGATCACGCCCGCGGCCGTCGCCGCCGGAATATCGACGTTATCGACACCGATGCCCGCGCGGCCGACGACCTTCAGCTTCTTCGCCGCCTTGATGACATCGGCGGTGATCTTGGTCGCCGAGCGGATGGCGATGCCATCATACTGGTCCACGACCTTGAGCAGTTCTTCCTTGCTCATGCCGGGAAGAACGTCTGCTTCGACGCCACGCTCCTTGAAGATGGCGACGGCGGCGGGCGACAGCTTGTCTGCGATAAGGACTTTAGGCATTTGATGCTCCTGCTGTCATCCTTCGAGGCTCGCTACGCTCGCGCCTCAGGATGACGGATTGCGTCATGCTGAGGCGCTCCGCGCAGCGGAGCCACGAAGCATGCTATCTCTGTTTCACTTGCGCCCAGGCCCAGTCGAGCCATGGCGTCAATGCTTCGATGTCTTTGGTGTCCACGGTGGCGCCGCACCAGATGCGAAGCCCCGGCGGCGCGCTGCGATAGGCGCCGAGGTCCAGCGCCACGCCTTCCTTCTCCAGAACCGAGACGAGTTTCTTCGCCATCTCGGCCTGCGCATCCGCGCCCAGCGCGGTGAACGCCGGATCGACGATCTTCAGGCACACCGACGTGTTGGAGCGCGTCTTCGCATCTTCCGCCAGGAACGCCGCCCATGTGCTGTCTTTCACCCATGCGGTGAGCGCCGCGAGATTGGCTTCGGAACGCGCGATGAGGCCCTTCAGCCCGCCGATGCTCTCCGCCCATTTCAGCGTGTCGAGATAATCCTCCAGCGCCAGCATGGACGGCGTGTTGATCGTCTCGCCTTCGAAGATGCCTTCGACCAGCTTGCCGCCCTTGGTCATGCGGAAAATCTTCGGCAGCGGCCAATGCGGCGTGTAGGCCTCAAGCCGTGCCACGGCGTTTGGCGACAGCACCAGCATGCCGTGCGCCGCTTCGCCGCCCAGAACCTTCTGCCAGGAGAAGGTGGTCACATCGAGCTTGTCCCACGGCAGGTCCATCGCGAAGGCTGCGCTGGTCGCATCGCAGATCGTGATGCCGTCGCGGTCAGCGGGAATCCAATTTGCGTCCGGCACGCGCACGCCGCTGGTGGTGCCGTTCCACAGGAACACGACATCGCGGTTCTTCGCGGTCTTCAGTTCCGGCAGCTTGCCATAGTCGGCTTTATGCACGGTGGCTTTGAGTTTGAGCTGCTTGACGGTGTCCGTCACCCAGTCTTCGCCGAAGCTTTCCCAGGCGAAGATGTCCACGTCCATCGGCCCCAGCATCGACCACATCGCCATCTCGACGGCGCCGGTATCCGACGCCGGCACGATGCCGATGCGATAATCCGCAGGAATGCCGAGGATCGCGCGCGTGCGGTCGATCGCTTCCTTGAGTTTCGCTTTGCCGGGTTTGGAGCGGTGCGATCGCCCTAAGAGCGCACCGGAGAGTGCTTCAGGTGTCCAGCCCGGCCGCTTGGCGCAAGGTCCGGACGAAAAAAAAGGCCGTGCAGGGCGCACGGCCGGCGTATTACCGGTCATATCGACATTCCTTTCAGAATGTTCGCGCTCCGTTGGGGGAGCGTGGCCCGCAGCCGATATACGGATTCGCCCGTTAAAGGTCAATTGGCGGGCCGCCGCACAGTTGACGCATATCAAACGTCGGGGAACGCGCGCGGGAAACAATCGTTTTGCTTTCCGAAGGAAAGGAACCAGCCATGCCACTCGCCGCTAAGGGAAATCCGCACAAATTGCCGGAACTTGGCATCGCACCGGAAAAGGTGCGGTTCGTCATCGTGAAAGCACGTCAATTCGATGTGAAAGAGGTCGATTCCGATCCGGACGAAGGCTCGGACGCGATAGACGACGACATGGCGGATGTTCTGGAAGACAATTCGGAAAACGACGCCGTGGAACAGGAACTGAAAGCGTTCATCAACGGCATGGACGAGGAAGAGCAGATCAATCTGGTAGCGCTCGCATGGCTCGGCCGCGGCACCTATGGAATCGACGAGTGGCAGGAAGCGCTCGATACCGCCAAAGCCGAACACAACAAGCGCACCGCGCAATATCTGCTCGGCCTGCCGCTGCTTGGCGATTATCTCGCGGAGGGCCTCGAAGCTTTCGGCGAAAGCTTCGACGACGAAACGGACGAAGAGTTCGACGAAGAACAGGACGAGGACTGAGCAATATGCTATGAGCCGCGCCAGAGTTTGCGTGGGGTGGAATTTGCGCGCCTTTCCACATGAGCGGTTCTCGGCCGAACTGACGCTCTTTCCCGATCTGGTGTCGCGCTACGCGAATCTGGCCGGGGATGACAATCCGGTTCATCACGATGCAGACTTCGCCGCATCCACGCGTTTTGGCCGCCCCATCGCAAGCGGCACGCACACCAGCGCGCTTCTGCTGGGTCTCACGGCTGCGCATTATTCAAAGCGCGGTGCGATGCTGGGGTTGGAATTCTGGGTGGGATTCCGCAAGCCCGTGTATGCCGACGAGAAGATCGTGCTGGAATGGCTCACGATCCGCGTGACGCCGAACGCAAAACTGAAAGGCGAAGTGGTCGATCTGCGCGGGCGTATTCGAAACATGCTCGGCGAGACGGTGTTGGGCGCGAAAGGCCGCGTCCTGGTCACCGACCGGCTTTGACGCTTCAAACGGCGATCTCGCCTTGCATATAGAGCGCGCAGTTTCCGGCCAGAATCGTACGCGCGCCATCGTCGGTGCATAGAAGATTGCCGCCGCGTGGGCTCACCTGCCGCGCCTGCAGTACCTTCTTGTTCAGCCGCTTCGACCAATACGGCACCAACGCGCAATGCGCCGATCCTGTCACCGGATCTTCGGGCACGCCCTTGCCGGGCGCGAAGAAGCGCGAAATGAAATCGAAGCCATCGTCACCCGGCGACGTGGCGATCAGGCCCCAGATGCCGTGCATGCGCAACACCCCGCCAATATCGCCCGGCCCTTCGATGCCGCGAACGCCTTTCGCGCTATCCCATACCGCGAGGATGTATCGGCCTTTGTAGATTTCGGAAGGCAGCGTCGTACCCAGCGCGTCGCCGATGGCCTTGGCGAAACCGGCAGGCGCATCGAACGGCGCAACCGGATCGGCGGGCAGGGACATGACGAGCCTGCCGTCCTTCCTCTCCACCGTGAGCGTGCCGGAGCGTGTTTCAAAATCCACGCGCGACAGCGAAGGATCGAGATCGCGGAAGATCGTATAGGCGCTGGCCAGCGTGGCGTGTCCGCACAGATCGACCTCCGCTTCCGGCGTGAACCAGCGCAGATCGTATTTGCCGGGCGCGGTCTTCACGAAGAACGCCGTTTCGGCGAGGTTGTTCTCGTTGGCGATCTTCTGCATCAGCGATGCGTCGGTCCAGTGATCGAGTGGAACTATCGCCGCCGGATTGCCTTCCAGCGCCTTCTCCGCGAACGCATCCACCTGCCAAAGCTTGAGCTTCATCGTGCGGCCTCCATCGAGGCGATCATGTGCGGATGCGCGCATTCGCAGAACCCGCAAGTTTGCATGCCGGTTCTCACGTTTTCCTCAACCGTCATGGCCGCCCAAGTGGCGGCCATCCATTTTCCAGAAGCCGAGCAGAATGATTACCGACTCTGGAAAATGGGTGGCCGGGACAAGCCCGGCCATGACGAATTGTGGTATTGAAAAAGGGGAACCCTTACGCCGTCGCCTGAACTGTGTGCTTCTGCGCCATCGTGCTTTTCATCTGCTGCTGCAGCTTCTCGAAGGCACGGACTTCGATCTGGCGCACGCGCTCGCGGGAAACGCCGTATTTCTGCGATAGCTCTTCCAGCGTCGCCGGTTCGTCCCGCAGGCGGCGGGCTTCGATGATGTCGCGCTCGCGTTCGGACAAGGCGCTCATCGCGCCCGTGAGAAGATCGTGGCGCTCGCCCATCTCCTCGGCTTCGGCAAGGCGCGTCTCCTGATCCATCGAGTCATCTGCCAGCCAATCCTGCCATTCGGACTCGCCATCGGCGCGCATCGGCGCGTTGAGCGAGGTGTCGCCGCCCGACAGGCGCCGGTTCATGTTGGTGACTTCTTCTTCCGGCACCGCCAACTGGCGCGCGATCTCTTTGGTGTGCTCCGGCGTCAGGTCGCCTTCTTCGATCGCGCTGATCTTGTTCTTGGCTTTGCGCAGGTTGAAGAACAGCTTCTTCTGCGCCGCGGTCGTGCCCATTTTCACAAGCGACCACGAACGCAGGATGTATTCCTGGATGGCGGCGCGGATCCACCACATCGCGTAAGTCGCGAGGCGAAATCCTTTATCCGGCTCGAAGCGCTTCACCGCCTGCATCAGGCCGACATTGCCTTCGGCCACGACTTCGGAAATCGGCAGGCCATAGCCGCGATAACCCATCGCGATCTTGGCGACGAGGCGCAGATGCGAGGTGACAAGACGGCGGGCGGCTTCCGGATCCTGATGTTCGCGCCAGGCCTTGGCGAACATGTATTCTTCTTCCGGCTCCAGAAGCGGAAACTTCCGGATGTCGGTGAGATAGCGCGAAAGACCAGCTTCGCCCTGTAATGCGGGAAGACCGCGGCTGCTCATATTTTAACCCCTTTTGCCCGTCGAAACCGGGCTTTCGGAAGCTGACTGACGACAGAGTCCAGCCCCCGATTGTGTTCAAAATATGGGTCGAAAACTCACCGATTCAAGCCGCGCAGGTCCCGCACAAGCCCTTCGAAGTCGCCTGGCCATTTGCTCTCGAAACGCACCGTTTTGTGCAGGGAGGGATGCTGGAACCCGAGAAGCCACGCGTGCAGCGCCTGGCGCGGGAACTCTGCGGCTGTCTTGAAGGCGATTTCCTGCTCCGGCGTCTTGGCGCGCGGCGGCCGATGGGCCTTGCCATAAGTTGCATCGCCGATCAGCGGGTGGCCCAGATGGGTGAGATGCACGCGGATCTGGTGCGTGCGCCCTGTCTCCAGGCGGCACTCGATTAAACTTGCGAAAGGCCGCGGCCCGCCGCCGAAACGCTCGATCACCTTGTAGCGGGTGCGGGCTTGCTTGCCGCCGCCGCGCAGCACCGCCATGCGTTTGCGGTCGAACGGATTGCGGCCAATCTGCCCCTCGATCATGCCTTCGCCCTGACGCGGGCATCCCCAGACCACAGCGTTATAGGCCCGCTCGATGGTGTGGTTGGCGAACTGCCTGGCGAGGCTCGCCATGGCGCGTTCGTTCTTCGCGGCGACCAGAAGTCCGCTCGTATCCTTGTCGAGGCGGTGCACGATGCCGGGCCGCGCGACACCGCCAATGCCCTTGAGTGAGTTTCCACAATGGGCGATCAGCGCGTTGACCAGCGTGCCATCCGGGTTGCCTGCCGCCGGGTGCACGACCAAGCCCGCCGGCTTGTCGATGACGATGAGATCCTTGTCTTCGTAAACCACGTCGAGCGGAATATCCTGGCCTTGCGGTTCCGCGGGCGCGGCATCGGGCATGAACACGGTGAAGACGTCGCCCGGTTTGACCCTGTTATTGGCGTCTTTTATCGTCGCGCCGCTTTTCGACACCGCGCCGGACGCGATGAGTTGCTGGATCCGCGCACGGCTGAGATCGGCGAGCGCCGTGGCCAGGAAGCGATCGAGCCGCTGGCCCGCGCCGGATTCCGCGACGGTCGCGGAGCGCGATGTTCCGCCGGAGGATGTTTCTGTGAGTGATGTTTCCACGAACGATGCCATAGACCCGAAATCGACCCTAAGCTATCGCGGCGCGAAGGCGGCTGTCATCGTTCTGGGGGTGCTGCTGCTTTTGGCCTTCGTCATGGTGGTGGTGGGCATTGGCATGCGCATGTCCGGCCACGCGCCGGGGCAGAATGTCACCGCCGGGCAGTTTGAGCTGCCGGCAGGCGCGAAGATCGAAGACACGCAGGTCGCCGGCAACAATCTGGTGATAACGGTCAAGACGCCGCGCGGCACCGCCGTCTATATCTTCAACGCGAATGACGGCCATCTCGTCGGCCGCATCGCGCCGAAAGCGCAGTGACCGCGCTTCTTCTTTCAGCCGCGCATCGCGCCCAGATCGAACGCGAAGCGCGCAATGCTTTCCCGCGCGAATGCTGCGGCTTGCTCGAAGGCGCGCGTGACGGCGACACCATTCGCATCACAACACTTCATCCCGCGCGCAATCTCTCGACGGACAGCGACCGCTTCGAAATCGACCCCGCCGGCCATTTCACGGCAATCCGCGCCGCGCGCGCCGATGGCGGGGAAATCATTGGCTGCTACCACTCCCACCCCAACGGCAAAGCCGAGCCGTCGGCGCGCGACGCCGAAGGCGCATGCGATGAAGGCTTTCTCTGGCTGATCGCGGCGGTGTCGGGCGACATCGTCTCGGCAAGCGGGTTCGCGCGTGTCTCAGGTGGCTGGCAGCCTTTGGAACTGAAGGAAATCGCGGAAAACGCGGCCTGACCGGGCTTGCTTGATCGGCGCGGACGGCCAAACTATAAGCCGCATCCCGCGCGATGCTCCCATCGTCTAGCGGTTAGGACGCGGCCCTCTCAAGGCTGAAACCGGGGTTCGATTCCCCGTGGGAGCGCCAATCACGAACAAAACTGCGAACTTCGTCTTTGTGCTTTCCGGCTGTGATCGTTGCAGCCAGAGATGCTTTCGGCCCGGATATGAGGGCTTTTTCGCGATCCACCATAATTTCGGACACCAGTCCCCGCACATAGCGGCGCTGCATCGGCGGCGGAGCCTCAAGCAGGCCACGCTTGAGCCTCGCGGCGACCGCCTCTGCTTGGGCTTTGGAAAGGGCGTGGCGGAGAGGGGGAGCCTCGACCTCAAGCAGGCTGAGAAGGCGGAGGGTTTCGTCCCTCTTGGCTTCTAGGGCCTTCAGAACCTCCCGGAATGCGTGCGTATTGGAGACGGTGCCCTCTGCGAGGGCGGCGTACAGCCTGCGGATTTGGGCGTCCGTTTCCTTCAACTGTTTGCGCAGGCTTGACCGGCGATGAAGACTACCGGAGTTGAGCGCCTTGCGGTGCTTGATTGCCTCGCGCAACAGGACCGGGAGGCGCTCCGGCGTTAGCAACCGGTCCGCCAGCGCGCCGATGACCAGACCGTTCAATTGCGCTTCGGGGATCGCGACCGGATTGGAACATGCCGAGCGACCTTTGAGACGATGTCCGGCGCAGGCATAGTAGCGATAGCGCCCGCCTTTGCCCGTTCGGATCATCATGGTCCCGCCGCAGCTTTCGCAGCGGGCCAAACCGGTCAGAAGAACGTCGCTTGTCGAGATGCGCGGCGGCGTCACGGAAGGCCTGCGTTCATGCAACAATGTCTTCGCAGCGCGATAGGTATCCACGGAGACAATCGGTGGCACCTGGATAGCTATCCAATCCTCTCTGGGCCGCGACTTCCGGGTGCGGCTATCGGTGCAATTGTAGTGATGACTGCCGCAATAGGTCTCATGCGTCAGAATCTTATGCACGGTCCCGATATAGAACGGCTTGCCGTCTTTGCCGGTGAGCTTGCGCGTGTTGAGCCAGTTAACAACAGCCTTGATGCCCATTGGGCCCGAGGTGCCGTCACCCTCCAGAAACAATTTGAAGATCAGCCGCACGGTCTCCGCCGCCTTGGGATCGATCTCCAAACGCTTCTTGCTCCGTTCTCCGCGCTTCTCTACTTCCACGGTGCGATAACCGAATGGTGCGCGCGAGCCGTTCCAGAATCCCTGCCGCGCATTTTCCAGCATCGTGCGCGTGACGTGCTTGGCGGTCTCAGCGCTGGTATATTGATCGGCGGCAGAGAGGATGGTCTCCGCAAACTCCGCTGATGGCCCCTCGCCAAAATCCTGCGTCATGGAGAGTAACGACACGCCATGCTTGGACAACCGGCGGCGGGTGAGGGCGTAGCCGACAGAATCCCGGAACAATCGCGACTGGCTGTGAATCAGCACCACGTCAAAGGGCGATGGATCGGTGCAAGCCGTCTGCAGCATGCTTTGGAACTGGGGCCGCTTGTCGTCGCGCGCGCTTGCGCCAGCATCGACAAACTCGCGCGCAACGTGCCAGCCGCGCGACTCGCAATATCGCTTTGCGTGGGCGATCTGATCGGGAATCGAGATATCGCTCTCAGCTTGGCGCATCGTCGATACCCGCGCATAGACCGCCACCCGTTTGCTCATTCCGGTTCCTCATTATCGTTGGCAGGCAAAGAGTCTAGCAATTGCGCGATGACATCAACTTCCGCGATCTGGATAGGCAGGTTTGGCGGTATGGCGACCACAACTCTCAAGGGCTTGTGGCGGCGCTGATTGTCATTGGCCGGGAGAGGGCCAGGTTCATGACAGGCGCTCATAGACCTAGCGCCCTTTTGCGCGCCTTGGCGCAGACGTCAGCGCGCCAAAGTTCGGGCGAATGATACCTATTCAATAGATATCCCATACGTCCCAGCAGCTCTTCAAACGTAACAGGATCGTCCGGGCAATCTTCCGAAAGCGTCGCGGCAATGGCTTTGCAATGCCCATAGATCGAACGAGATTGTTGCGCGAGGCGGTATTCAGAACCCGATAACAGCGGGGGTGGCGGATAGTCCGGCGCTCTTACGAGTTGATCCGTGCTTTCGATGATGCCGCGCCACATCGGATGCAACGGCCAACGCGAGCGGTTGCTGTCTTTCGAGGGCGCGCGAAGCGAGGTGTGATGTCTCGCGAGATGTTGCACCAATCCCGGAAGATATGCCCGCATCTGGTCGAGAGTGCCGATACCTGCTTCCTTGAGACGCCCGCCTCGGATTTGGAATTCGCCGCGCCAAACGCCTTGGTCGGTTCCCCAGATATCGTAGAGCCAGAACTTCTCGCTTTGCTCCTTGATCTCCGCAACCTTGTCGTAAACCCGGCAGACAACGTCCGATCTTCCGAATTGAAACGATTGCGGTGTCTGATTTTCGCGCCAAGTCGCGTCCTTGTCGGCTTGGCTGACAAAATCCTCCACGCGTAAGCGCGGTTCGCCAACGGCAAAGTCGAATGCCGCATCGACGCGGCTGACAATGTCGGGGCGGGTCGCTCTCGATTTTAGGCTATCCCAAAAGGCGTTGAAGCGTTCCAGTGCGCCGTCCAGCCCGCACGTCCACAAAAGCTGAGAACTTATCTGCGCATGGCAGCAAGGATTGATCCGCTCGCCAAGGCGCAAGGTGAATGCCTTGTTGCACAGCACAAAGCTGTAGGGCCTCTGTCCGCCACGGCGAAGTGCGAAGGTCTCGCTGCCTAGCGCAAGTTCGGCATGGGTGGCGGCGGTGTTGGCGTGCAGCCGTTCTTTTTCGTAGCGCAGCCGTTCCCAGTCGATACCCAGGCCATCTGCAAACCGCGAGAGGTACAGGCTGTCGATACCGACAGCACAGGGCGTCAGTGCCGACCGGTTAGGAAAAATAGCTATCTCAGAATGCATCGGCATAGCTTCCATGGGTGGATTCGCAAATCTGCGAATCACAGTTGCCGATGGAATTAAGACCATACGGATGACTCCCCTCGTCAAGGCAGACTCCTCTGGAGGGGTATGGTGAGGGGCCTCTGTATGCCCCGCATCTATCGGCATGGCTGGTTTCTCCGGATTCGCAAAGGCACGAATCAATCTGCCGATAGCCTTCTAACCTAGGGGGGAGGTCTCCCTGTCAAGAGAGACCTCCCCGAGGGTATGGAAGGGGGCCCCTGTATGCCCCTGCATCTACCGGCATATCCCCTCCTTCCGGATTTGCGGAGGCGTGAATCAATCTGCCGGTGGAATGAGAACCAGACCGATAGGTATCGATATCAAGCGAGATACCTATCAGGGGGTATCGCGCGGGGTGGGTACCCTTATCCTTGGCACTATCGTTCCGGCCAAGTCCCGTCATTTCGATGCGTACCGGGACGATGTATTTACAGCCCCCCGTGTTACTCAGATGGGGTGTCGCGCCAGATATTCCACCGGGCGAAATTCCTGGGGCTGAAGTTCAATGGGTTGGCCAGCCTGCCGGTATGGGCAATCGCATCGAATTCAAGTTCGCCCACCTACAAGGTATTTCTCAATTCCGCACCATGCCATTCCGATCTATATCCGAACGAATTCAGGGGCGCGATCAGTCTGAGAATCGCAAAAGGTTTGTCAGGTAATCGTCACCGTCCACTTCGAGCGCTTGAATCCTATCTGAGATTCCGCTCACGGTAATCACATTCCAATCTTCGGCGAGCAGTGGCTTTATCAATGTTAAGCCGTCGATTTTGGGAGGCATATGATCGCGACAGCTACGGCGCGCCATATTTCCGACCTTGCGTGACAGAGCACAACGTAGTTTGCCGTAGCGTCTTGAATCGATTGTTGGAGCTTCCGGTCTTATAGCCCAAGGAGCATCACCCAAGGAAAGGTTAGCAAAAAACAATGTAATCCGAATGATTTTGTTGGGCTTTGACATGTTATGGCTTCACGCGAGCCCGGGCGCACAAACGGAGAAACAGATGCGGAAGGCACTTCAGATCGCCGTGGCCGGAGGCTTTGCGATCACAGCCAGTTTCGCATTCGCCTATTCCAGCGAACAGTTTGCCAAACAAGCCAAGATTAGCATGGCACAAGCAGCAGAGATTGCGCTCAGAATTCAGCCCGACAAAGTCACGGATAGCGAATGATCCTCCGCCGATATCCAAGATATCTCTTGAGAAGACGAGTGCGGAAGGTTTCAATCATCATTCTCGTTTCGGCGGGTGTTTCGGGATGCGCGTTCTATCATCCCAAACCGCTTCCACTGTCGCCAATGCTGGCGGCGAAACTTACTGCACCATCGCGCCCGCTCACGCTCAGCGAAACCGTTGCGTTTGCCGTCAAAAACAGCCCGAATCTCGTGACCGAACGCGAAAAAGCGAAGGTATCGAAAGCGCAAGCTTATGCCGCAGGGCTTCTTCCTGATCCGCAATTTTCGGCGAGCGTCGATCACCCGACCGTGCATGGGGCGCGACTTGTCAATGGTTATGCGCTGGGACTTGCCCAAGATTTGCAATCTTTGTTGACAGAACCATCGCGTGCGGAAGGTGCGGTGGCCAAACAGAAGGAAGCTCAACTCAATCTTCTTTGGGCGGAATGGCAGACGATCCAGAGGACGGCTGGCTTCTATGTGCAAAAAGTCTATTCAGATCGGAAGGTCGCACTTTTAAGCAAGACGGCCGATATTTTGGTGGCGCAATCGAAGCGCTCTCAGGAAGCGCTTGCAAGGCACAACACGACCATTGATATGGCGGGTTCCGACCTTTCGGCAGCACTTGACATACAAGGCCAACGCGATGCGGCTGAACGTGCAGCCATTGCGGCGGATGCCGATCTGAAAGCCGAACTGAATCTTGCACCGAGCGCCGATGTTGAGTTGGGCGATCCCGGAGCCCCGCAGCCAATCTCTGAGAAGAAATTGAAGGCAGCCTTGGGCGGTGTGACGTATAGCCGTCCCGATCTTCTAGCGCTCCAAGCCGGTTACGCGGCGCAGGAAGAATCGGTGCGAACGGCTATTCTGGAGCAATTTCCGGCGATCAATGTCGGCTTCAACCGCGCTTCGGATACGTCGAACATTCAGACGAGCGGGCTTTCCGTGACGCTCAACATTCCGATTTTCGGCGGCACGCAAGCTAAAATTCGTACCGAACGCGCCACGCGGGATCAATTGCGCGCTGAATATCTTGCTAGGCTCGATCAAGCGAACATCGATGCGTGGCGCATCTGGCGCTCGCTGAATCTGCTACGCACGCAAATAGAGACGCTGGAGCGTGCATTGCCAGAACTTCGGAAAATGGCTGAGACAGGCCAGAACGCTTACAATGCGGGAAACCTTGCCCCGGCCACTTACGTCTTGTTGCAAACGACACTCACCGCGCAAGAGAGCGCGCTTCTCGATCTCAAATCAACTTTATGGAGCGACACAATCGCATTGCGTGTGTTGCTTGCAGTGTCGCCGTTGATACCGGAGCGCGCACAATGATCCGCATTGCGTTTGTGACATTGGTTGCCACTCTAGCCGTGAGTGCGGCATTTGCTACGGAACCGTCCACGCTTGTGCGATTGGCCAAAGCCAGGGTGCAGGCTCTCCACCCGCTCGTGACCGCCTATGGAACTGTTGCCCCGGACCCAGACCATCTGACAACCGTGGCGCTGCCGCGTGAAGGCATTGTCGTAAGTGTTGCGGTGCGGGCTGGCCAATTTTTGCATATTGGTGATTCTATCGTGACGATCCAGACGGCGCCTAGTGCGCAGGCGGCTTATCAGCAAGCACAATCAGCATTAGCCTTTGCCCGAAAAGATCTGGCACACACCCGCGAACTCTACAGTGAATGGCTTGCCACAAAAAGCCAACTTGCCAACGCGCAAAAGGCTGTAAGCGATGCGCGCGCACAGATTGAAGCCCAAACGAAAATTGGTGCGAGTAAAGTAACCGAAGTTTTGCGCGCAACAACGCCTGGCATCATCACCACGCTCAATGCCTCGCCGGGGGACCGTGTGCAAGCCGGTGCTGCCATAGCCTCCATCGCAACGCGCAATCAGTTGCTGGTCAATTTGGGCCTCGAACCATCCGACGCCCTGCAAGCGTCGGCAGGAGACAAGGTATGGCTGCATTCGCCACAGCAGAAAACCATCGCCTTCGCTGGCAAGATTCAGTCCGTGGATGCGATGATGGACCCAAAAAGCCGGCTGGTGAACGCGGTAGTAACTATTCCGCCGAATGTGGCGAGTGAGCTTGTCCTCGGCATGGTGCTCGAAGGTGAGATCGAACTAGCAGCGAAGACCGGTGTGGTAGTGCCGCATGATGCGCTGATGACCGACAAGTACGGCACTTATGTTTTTGTGGTCAGCGACCGCGTGGCCCACCGCCATAATGTTCATGTCGCTCTCGAAACGGATAAGAATGCGCTGATCGCCCAAGGCGTCGCTGCCGGAGATGAAATAGTCGTTGCCGGTGGTGCGGGCTTGGAAGATGGCACGCATGTACGGGTCCACTGAGCATGTGGCTGGCGCTTTGGGCATCGCGGCATCGTCGCTCCATCCTTTTCCTTCTGTTCGTTGCAGCTATTGGGGGGGTGTTTGGTGGCGTGAATCTGCCCGTCGCGCTTTTTCCGAATGTCGCCTTTCCGCGTGTGCGCGTCACACTTGATGCGGGCGATCGTCCTGCCGAAACCATGGTGGCTGAAGTTACGCGACCTGCCGAACAGGCGGTTCGCTCTGTTCCCGGAGTGCAGGATGTGCGTTCCACTACAAGCCGTGGCAGCGCGGAACTATCGATTACCTTCGACTGGGGCCTCGACATGGACCGCGCGGAGTTGCAGATCGAATCCGCTATCGCACGCGCACTACCCGATCTGCCGCCGGGCACCGCGTTCGAAGCGCGTAAGATGAACCCTGCCGTGTTTCCGGTCGCGGCGTATAGCCTGACATCCGGCACTCTCAGCCAGATGAAAACGCGCGATATCGCGCAATACCAATTGGTCCCATTGTTGACTGCCGTCAGCGGCGTGGCCTCCGTTGATGTCCAAGGCGGCGACGTGCGCGAATTTCGAGTTTCCGTCGAACCCGCCTTGCTCGCAAGTTTTGATCTTACCATGGCGGATGTGACCACAGCCTTGGCCAAAACCAATGTTCTCAAAGTGGTTGGTCGTCTTCAGGACCGGCACAAACTGCTTCTTGCGCTAACTGATTCGCGCCTTCGCACCGTGCAGCAAATTGGCGATACGATTCTGCGTTCCAGTCCGAATGGTACAGTGCTTCTATCTGATATCGCCCATGTGTTCGTGGCGGCCCAACCGAACTACACGATTGTCAATGCGGATGGCCGCCGCGCTGTAATTCTGCAGGTGTTCCAGCAGCCAAACGGCAATACGGTTCAGATCGTCAAAGGTGTCAAACAGGCACTGAAGACGTATCGGGCGAAGCTGCCCAAAGGTCTCCAAATCCATAACTGGTACGACCAGAGCCAGCTTATTCTCGCATCCGCCGCAAGCGTCCGTGACGCTATTTTAATTGGCATTGGGCTTGCCGCTTTGGTGCTGTTTGGATTCCTGCGCAGTTTCAAGATTACCGGCATCGTTCTGGTATTTGTGCCAGCCGTCCTCGCGATCACAGTGCTTGTTCTCTACGTCTCAGGCATGAGCTTTAATATTATGACGTTAGGCGGCATGGCGGCAGCTATTGGCCTCATCATCGACGACGCCATTGTGATGATCGAGCAGATTGTCCGGCGATTGAGCCGGGACAGCGATCACCATCAATCCATCCGAAGCGCCGTCACCGAATTTTTGTCCCCACTGGCTGGTTCGTCGTCCGCAACCATCGTGATTTTTTTGCCGCTGGCCTTTCTTACAGGCGTGACTGGCGCTTTCTTCAAAGCTCTGTCGCTGACTATGGGCAGCGCGCTTGTCATTTCGTTTGTTGCGGCATGGTTCGTGATTCCGCTTTTGGCCGACTATCTCGTCGGCGCAGAGGATGCCGACCGTCAAGAACATACTGGTCCGATCTATGGCCGCATCTTGGCAAGTTATCGCGAAACATTTTCGCGCGCGCGCGAACAACCCTTATGGGTTGCGGGTGCTTTGGCTGTGCTTTTGGGCGTCGGTACTTTTGCCTATTTTCAGGTAGGCTCCGGCTTCATGCCATCGATGGATGAGGGTGGCTTCATTCTCGATTACATCGCGCCACCCGGTACATCGCTTGCCGATACCAATCGCATGTTGCTTGAGGTGGAAAAGATCATCCGTGGCACGCCCGAAGTCCAAACCTATTCGCGGCGCACCGGAACGCAATTGGGCGGCGGACTCACCGAGGCCAATACCGGAGATTTTTTTATCCGCCTGAAACCACCACCACGTCGTCCCATCGAAGACGTGATGTCGGAGATTGAGCACAAGGTCGAGCAAAATGTTCCGGGGCTTCAAATTGAGACGGCGCAATTGATGGAAGATTTGATTGGCGATTTGACGGCAGTACCACAGCCGATTGAAATCAAGCTTTATGGCGATAACGCTGCCGACTTGCGAAAACTCGCTCCGAAAGTGTCCGATCTGATTGCGAAGGTTCCTGGTGTCACGGAAATCAAGGACGGTGTGGTGGTTGCAGGAGACGGGCTTGCCATCGATGTCAATGCCGCGCGCGCTGGCCTCGAAGGACTAACTCCTGCCGATATCGCAGACCAGATGCAGACTTATCTTGGTGGAACGGTTGCAACTAATGTGGAAGAAGACGGCCGTACCATTGGTGTGCGTGTTTGGATACCGGCGGCGAAGCGCGCGTCTATCGAGGATTTGAGGCATATGCTGATCGCGGCTCCCGATGGCCACAAAGTGGAGATCTCGCGTATCGCGAGCCTACATATCCTCACCGGCCAACCCGAAATCACCCGTGAAAATCTAAAACCCATGGTCGCGGTTACCGCCCGCATCGAAGGGCGCGACATGGGCAGCACGGTTTCGGATGTCAAGCGAACGCTGGACAAGAGTGGACTTATTGCGGGTTCAACGTACTACGAGTTGGGTGGGCTTTATAAGGAGCAACAGGTGGCGTTCCGTGGACTCATGGTCGTCATTGTGGCGGCATTCTTGCTTGTGTTCACGTTGCTGCTTTATCTTTACGAACGGTTTCAGTTCGCAATTCCGATCATCCTGATGCCACTTCTGGCTATGCCTGCCGTCTTTGTAGGCCTTTGGGTCACGGGTATCGAACTCAACATCACAGCCATGATGGGCATGACAATGGTGGTGGGTATCGTGACAGAAGTCGCGATCTTCTACTTCTCCGAATATGAGATGCTTATCGCGCAAGGCACCGCGCCGCGTGACGCGCTTTTGCAGGCGGGGGCCAACCGTTTCCGTCCTATTGCCATGACTACTTTGGCCGCGATTCTCGCGCTCCTGCCGCTTGCCCTTGGCCTTGGCCAAGGCTCGGCCATGCAACAGCCGCTCGCCATTGCAATCATCTCCGGCCTCATCGTCCAAATGCCGCTAGTCTTGATTGCCATGCCCCTTCTGGCCGAGCGGTTCGGCGGGCTTCAGACTCTTATGCGTAGCCAATAGCAACTCGCCTACGCTATGTACCCATCGACGTTTTGGGCGGGTTTTCCAATACAACCCTAGAAACGCTCCGCCGGATCATTATAATAATCCAGTTCGCAGGTTCGCCCCCACCGGTGCGCCACGCTTAGCTTTTGTTGGCGAGCGCAGCGAGCTTACAAAAGCTTGCGCCCTGCCGAAGCGCAGCGAAGGCAGGCAACCATCTTCATCGCACCGTCTCTTTCTCTTTCGGCGCGGAAACGCGGCGCGGTTTTTTCTCGGCCTTGGGTTTGGGCAGAAGCCGGAAGCGCGTCTGGCACCATGCGAAGTCGACGCCCACATCCAGAAGCGCATCGGACCGTCCGCACGGGCAGGCAAATTCCATGACCATGACGACCTGGTAAGTCTCTCCGGCGACAAGCGGCACCGGCTGTCCCGTGACATGGTTCGGGGCCGCGTTGACGCACAAAACTAGATCGCCGGGACCGATCGCGTCGCTCATAGCTGCTCCATCTTCAGCCGATCAACTCGCAGAACTTCTTCAGATCGATATTGCCGCCCGACACGATGGCGACGATAGGGCCATCGCTGCCCGCTTTGCCGGATAGCGCCGCCGCCAGCGGCAAGGCGCCGGCGCCTTCGGAGATGATGCGGGCTTTGTCCGCCATCAGTTTCATCGCGTGTTTGGTTTCATCCAGCGAGACGACGATGGAGCCGTCCACGATGTCCTTCATGCGCTCCCACATGCGCGGGAACAGGCTTTTGCCGCCCGCGCCATCGACGAACGAGTATTCCCATTTGTCGAACACCTGCGGTGCGCCTTTGGCGAAGGAGAGTGCGCCGGGTGCTGCCGTCTCTGGCTCCGCGCCGAACACTCTCACATCCGGCTTCAACGCTTTCACCGAACTGGCCAGCGCCGTCACCAGACCGCCGCCGCCGATGCCGCCGATCACCGTCTTCACATCCGGCGCGTCTTCCAGGATTTCCAGACCGAGCGTCGCATTGCCCGCGATGAAATTGTGATCGTCGAAGGGATGCACGAAGGTGCCGTCCACGCCGGGATAGGCGCGGTCGTCCATCGCCTGCCAGCATTTGTCGAACGGCGAGAGCACCAGCTTCGCGCCGAGCGCGGCCATGCGCTCTTTCTTCGACTCCGGCGCGGTGTCGATGACGACCACCGTGCACGGCACGCCCGCCGCACGCGCAGCATAAGCCACGCCTTGTCCGGCATTGCCCGCACTGATCGTCCACACGCCTTTCTTGCGGTCGGCATCGGAGAGCATCGCCACCGCGTTCGCCGCGCCGCGCAGCTTGTAGGCGTTGATCGGCTGCAGATTTTCGAGCTTGAGGCGGATATCCGGTGCATCCTTGCCGAGTTGCAGCTTCACCAGCGGCGTGCGCTGTATCGTGCCGCCGATGCGCTTCGCCGCCGAGTGGATTTCATCGAGCGTGACGGGGCGAATGGCTTCAACTGCTGGCATGGTGCTGATCCCGGAAAACCGGGCGCACGATACGCGAGCTTCGCGCCTACGAGAAAGGGTTTGCTTGTGTCAGGCCGTCGCAAGCTTGAAGCGCAATGGCTTCCACTGACCACGCCGGATCGCCACGAACAGCAGCATCGCCGCGACGATGATGCAGAGGATCACCGCGGTCAGCGAAGCCTCGGGTCCGAACTTGCCGCCTGTCAGCCAATCCGGTCCACTGAACACGGTTGCGATGAGGCCGTGCGATTTTCCGCCCGATACCGCCGCGCCGAAAATTCCACCCTCGGTGAAATTCCAGCCGATATGCAATCCGATCGCGAGCCACAGCGAGCGCGTCACCAGATAGGCCGCTGCCAGAAGAATACCTGCCTCCACCGCGATGGCGGCGGTGCTTGCCCATGTCGCGCCGGGATTGAAGACATGGAGAAGCCCGAACAACACGCCGGAAAGCACGATGGCGATCAGCGTGCCGAAGCCGTCCTCCAGCAATCGATAGACCGCGCCGCGGAAGATGATTTCTTCCGCCACGCCGGCAAGCATCGCCATCGAGAATGCGGATACCACGCCGTCAAATCCCGCAAAGCCTTGGATGCGCGCACCGCCCAACACAACGTCGATCGCGATGACGCCGCTGAACATCGCAAAGCCAAGAAGCGTGCCGCCCAGCAGATGTGGCAGCGCGTGGTTCGTGGAAAGTTCGGCTGTGCCGCGCTTCTCCGTCCAGCGCACCAGCAAACGATAGAGCGTAATCATGATCGCGATGCCGAGGAGCACCGGCGCCGGCCGCGAAACATCGGTGGGGATTTGTGGCAGTTTTTTGGGAACGGCACCCGCCAGCAAACCGCATCCGACATAAGCGCCGGTGAGAACGATGAAGAACAACACGAACCGCAGCGGCCAGAAACGCCAGATCCCCAATGCCGAAAGCGGTGCGTTCGTTTCGTCCGTGAAATGCCGCTCCGGCATGGCGCGCCCCAGAAATCCGACAACCGACACTTAAGAGCGCCGCGAATGCGCGGCAAGACTAGTGGGAAAATTCAACATTGCGAAACTCGGGCAGCGTCACGATGCGGGGCGCATTTCGGACGATCGTGGGTTGCGCGCCGACCATGCCAGGAAGATTGCCGGCATCACCAGCAGCGCTGCCACGAAGAACGGCGCATTGACGCTCAAGCCGGAGAAGGCCAGCGCTGCAATAAAAGGGCCGACAAGGCGGGCAAGGGCTCCCACTGCATTGTTCAGCCCCTGATATTGCCCCTGATGGTTCCAATCCACATTGCGCGAGATCAGCGCCGACACGTTCGGCCACGCCACCGATTGCCCGAAGGCGGCGATGGCAAGGCAGGCGATGACGAAGATCGTGTTCACAGAGAATGGCTGAAACGCTGTGAACAGCGCGGTCAGCGCCATGCCCGCCGCGAGCATCTGCGCTTCGCCGAATTTGCGCGATAGCCTTCCCGTCAAAGCGATCTGGTTGATCGCAGCGACGATGCCAGTGACGGCGAATGCGCCGCCCACCTGTTGCGGGCCCCATCCGAAACGCGCCTGCGTCCACAGGCCGAACACATATTCGATGCCGTTGAAGGCGCAGCCTGCGAGAAATGTCACCAGCATCAGCCGTGCGATAGCGGGATTGCTCAAGACGCTGCCGACAACCGCCCATCGGCTCGGGCCCTGGCTGAAATGCTCGCGGTGCACGCGGCTCTCCGGCACGAACAGGAAGATCGCGCTCGCGCAGACCGCTGACAGGCCCGAACACACGAACAGGGGCAAAACAAAACCGGCATGCCCGGCGGATGGATGCGCGAGCAGGCCACCCAGCGCCGGTCCCACGATGAAGCCGATATTGTAAGCCGCACCGAGAAGCGACATGCGGCCGGAGCGTTGATCGGGCGTGCTGACATCGGCGATGTAACCTTGGATGACGGAGTTGTTGCCGCTGGCCATGCCGCCCAGAAGCCGCACGAGAAACGCGACATACACATTGGGCGCCAGCGCCAGCGCCAGGTAGCAAAGGCAGTTGCCCGTCACCGTGCTGACGAGCAACGGCTTGCGCCCCACCCGGTCCGACAGCCGCCCCCAGAACGGCTCGCCGAAGAAAGCGCCGATGGCGTAAGCCGAAAAGATCAGCGCGATCTGCCAGGGCGCCGCGTTGAAGGATTTGGCGTAGAAAGGAAGCAGCGGCACCACGATGCCAAAGCCGACGAGATTGATGAACATCACCGACAGCAGCGTGGGCAACGCACCGCCAGTGCCCTTATTCTCCGTCCCACGGTTCGCTGCGTCGGCCATGAACTGATTTATTGTCAATCGTCAGGGGGAGAACAACCATGAAGCCGTTTCGTCTGTCCACGCTTGTTGTCGCGTTGCTGGCAAGCACCGCTGTCAATGCTTCTTGGGCCGCCGGCGCGCCCAAACCTTCCGCAGCGGCCTCCGATTCCCAAACCTGGCGCGATGTCTCACCCGACAATTTGGCCCTGATCGAGACGAAATACGGCACCGTCGCGGTCGAGCTGGCGCCGGAGTTCGCGCCGCGCCATGTCGCGCGGGTGCGCAAGTTGTTGCGCGCGCATTTCTATGACGGGCTCACCTTCTATCGCGTGATCGATGGCTTCGTGGCGCAAGGCGGCGCGGATCAGGATACGTCCGCAACGGCGGATGCGCCGGTCAATCCGGAGATCCTGAAGAAATGGCCGCGGATGAAGGCCGAGTTCGATACCACGCTGCCCCAAAGCGCGGTGTTCATCCCACTGGGCAATCCCGATCTGGTCGCGCCGGAAGTGGGTTTTGTGAACGGTTTTCCCGCCGGCCGCGATCCCAAAGACGGCAAGGCGTGGATCGTGCAATGCCCCGGCGTGTTCGCCTTCGCGCGCGACAATGCGGAAGACACCGCGACGACGGAGTTCTACATCGTGATCGGCGAAGCGCCGCGCCGTCTGGACCGCAATCTCACCGCCTTCGGCCGCGTGCTCTCGGGTATGCAATATCTTCAGAAGCTCAACCGCGGAAATCCGGACGTCGATTCCGGCGTCATCCAGGACGTCTCGCAGCGCGATCCCATCCTGCACATGACATTGGCTTCGGATCTGCCGGAGAAGGAACGGCCGCACTATCAGGTGATGCGGACCGGCAGCGCCGCCTTCGCCAAACTCCTGGACGGCAAACGCCGCCCCGCGCCGGAGTTCTACCACCGGCCGGAAGGCTTCCCGAACCTAGATATCTGCGGGGTTTCCGCGCCGGTGCGCAAGCTGGTCCCCTGAACTTGCCGCAAAGCGGGCCAGCGGCTATTGCTGCGCCCGCTTTTCCTAGGCCAAGCCCATGTCGTTCCTGCGCTTTATCCCCGAAACCACCAATGTCGATTTCGTCGGCTGGCGCTATCCCGCCTTCGCGCTGGATGGGCTGCTGCTGTTCGTCACCATCGTCTCGCTGTTCTGGCACGGACTTGCCATGGGCATCGATTTCGAGGGCGGCGTGCTGCTGGAAGTGAAGGCCGCACATGTCATCGACATCAGTACGATGCGCGACAAGGTGGATAGCCTGGGCTTCGGAGACGCCCAGATTCAGTATTTCGGCGGCGGCGCCTGCGACACGCCCGTCAATTCCTGCGCGCTCATCCGCGTGCAGCCGAAAGCCAACCAGTCGGGCGATGCCGCCGCCACCGCGATCAAGAACAAGCTCGGATCGAGCTTCACGTTCCGCAACGCCCAGGTCATCGGCCCGAAAGTGTCCGAAGAACTTTTCCACGATGGCGTGATGGCGACGGTTCTGGCGATCCTGCTCATCTCGGTTTACGTCGCCTTCCGCTTTGAATGGCAATATGGCGTCGGCGCGCTCATTGCGACCGGCCATGACGTGCTCGTCACCGCCGGATTTTTCTCCATCCTGCATCTGGATTTTTCGCTGAACTCGGTCGCCGCGCTTCTGCTGCTTGCCGGCTATTCGATCAACGACACCGTCGTGGTGTTCGATCGCATCCGTGAGAACCGCCGCAAATACAAACGCATGGCGCTGCCGGATCTGATCAATCTCTCCACCAACCAGATCGCGACACGCACGACGCTGGTTTCGGTCGCCACGGCGCTCACCATGGTGCCGCTGGCGTTGTTCGGCGGACCGGCGCTGCGCGACTTCTCGGGTGCGATCCTGTTCGGCATCCTGGTGGGCACGTTCTCATCCACCTACGTTGCCGCAGCGCTCCTGCTCTATCTGCCCGCGCCCGCCGGAATGGTGCGCGGTGAAGGGGCGGCAAAAGCCTAAAAGAGAATTTCCTCCCCCGTTTACGGGGGAGGGGACCGCGAAGCGGTGGAGGGGGCACTCACCCCCTCCGCCTCACTTCGTTCGGCACCCCCCGCTTCGCAGGGGAGGAAACTAAAACGGATTGTAGGTCTTCTCGCGGGTGAAGGTGACATAGCCCGCGTTCACACCCGCGCGCAGCCCCACGCCGGAGCGCATCGGCGCCAGCGTGATGCCGTTGGCGCGCATGTAGTTCACGCCCAATCCCGCGACGAGATAGAAGCTGCCATCGACGCCCGGGAATTTCTGAAACAGCCTGTCGGGTTCACGCAGGTTGTAAACGAGCACAAACATCTTCGAGGCGTTGCCGCCGAAGTCCCAGCCGACGCTCGGCCCCTGCCAATAGACGCGCATCGGGTCGGCGCCTTTGCGGATCAGCCAGCCCTGCCCATAGCGCAGTCCGACGACGATCGCGCCCGAGCCTTCGTCGCCGGTGATGTAGGCGTCCGGCAGGCCGTAATCGGAAAAGATCTTCTGAACGCCCTTGGCCATCGCCTCGGTGGTGGTGCCGAAGAAATTGGCGCCCGCCTGCACGATCTCGTTTTGGCTGAAGCTGTCGCCTTCATGGCCTTCGGCGCGCGGCGGGGGGCGATCATCCTGCGCGTAAGCGGGCGCTGCCAGGGCAAAAAGGGCGAACGCCGCGGCGAAGGCTGGCAAAAGGCGCTGCACGATCATGAACTTCTCCCGGGAAAAGGCGCAAATCAACGGTTGGGATGGTTGACGCCCATCATGACAATTCCAAGGCGGAACAATCGTTCCACAAGGCCTTTTCCCCGCGCCTTGGCTTCCCCATTTAGGAGGCACAGACTCCCATGCGGATTCGCGCTGGGGCAGGGAGATTTACATGGACGGTGCAACGCTGTTCGTCTTGGCCGTTCTTTTTCTCGCCTTCATTACCATCTTCGCCGGCGTCAAATCCGTGCCGCAGGGGCGTGAATGGACGGTGGAGCGCTTCGGCCGCTTTACGCGCGTCCTGAAGCCGGGCCTCAATCTGATCGTCCCCTATTTCGACCGTATCGGCCGCAAGCTTTCGGTCATGGAAGAAGTGTTGCCGATTCCAAGCCAGGTTGTGATCACGCGCGACAACGCCACCGTCACCGCCGACGCCATCGCCTTCTACCAGGTCGTGGATGCGGCGAAGGCGGCGTATGAGGTCGCCAACCTGCAGGCGGGCATCACCAATCTCTGCCTGACCAACGCGCGCACCGTCATTGGCGCAATGGATCTGGATGAAGTGTTGTCCAAGCGCGACGAGATCAACCAGCGGCTTCTCAGCGTCGTGGATTCGGCGACAAGCCCGTGGGGTGTGAAAGTCACGCGCATCGAAATCAAGGATCTGTCGCCGCCAACCGACATCACCGAAGCGATGGCCCGCCAGATGAAGGCCGAACGCTATCGCCGCGCGGAGGTCACGCAGGCCGATGGCGAAAAGCAGGGCGCCATTCTGCGCGCGGAAGGCGCCAAGCAATCGGCAATCCTGCAAGCCGAAGGCCGCAAGGAGGCAGCGTTCCGCGACGCCGAAGCGCGCGAACGTCTGGCGCAAGCCGAAGCGAAAGCGACACAAATGGTCTCGGATGCTGTGGAAGCGGGCAGCGTGAATGCGCTCAACTATTTCCTCGGCCAGAAATACGTCGATGCCTTTGCGCAGCTTGCAAACGGGCCGAACCAGAAATTCGTCATTCTGCCGATGGAATCGGCAGGCTTGCTCGGCTCCATCGCGGGTGTGGCCGAATTGACCAAGGATGCGATGGCCCAGCAGGCCGCGCACGCCGCCACCCCTGCGGCGGGGCGCGCTGCTGCCGGAACGATCGCCACGCCGCGCTCAGGTTCTGTCCCGGCGGCGGGAACGACGCCGCCGCCCGCGGGGCCGGGCCGTCCGGCCGGGACGTGATGCGATGCAAGCGCTGGCCGATTTCGTGAACAATCAGCCCGCCTGGCATTGGTGGGCATTGGGTGCGCTGCTGCTTGCGGCGGAGATCGCCAGCACCACGCAATATCTGTTGTGGCCGGGCATCGCCGCCCTTCTGGTCGGCATCTTGAAGTTTGCCGTGCCGTCGCTCGACGGCAGGCTCGCGGTGTTTCTGTTTGCGGTGATCGCCGTCATCGCGACGGTGGTGTGGAAGCGCTCGAAGCTCGGCCGCGCGGAGCGCACCGGCCATCACGATCTCAATGAGCGCAGCGCGCAATATAAAGGCCGTCATGTTCTGGCGCTGGACGATTTTCAAGGTGGCCGCGGCGCGGTCCGTGTCGATGACAGCCGCTGGAACGCTCGCACCAGCGACGGTTCCAGTCCGCATAAGGGCGACACGCTGGTCGTCACCGGTGCGGATGGGGCAATATTGCACGTTAAGGCGATGTAACATTCGCGCGCCCGGCGCGTTATAATCTCGCCATGACAAATTCTTCCAAAACATCGTCGCGCAAACTCGGCCCGGGCGGCTGGTTCGCCATCTTTGTGCTTTTGGGTTTTCTGGCGGCTGCTATCGCCTATGCCGTGCACGCCTGGAACGCGATGAACGGCGTCAACATCTCGCCGCTCGGTTGGCTGTTCATGGGATTGGGCGTGTTCTTCACAATGGCCGTAGGCGGCGGGCTGATGGCGCTCGTCTTCTACTCCAGCCGCAACGATTACGATCAGTAGGTAATAATTTGTCCGGGCGGCCCCGCCGAATAACGTCAGCCGCCGCGCGCCACAAAGAACGGATTGGCGAAATCTTCGCCGCTCTTGCCGTACATAAAAGGTGAGCCGTCGATGCGTGTGACGCTGCCGCCCGCGGCAGAGAGCACGGCATGTCCTGCTGCCGTGTCCCATTCCATCGTGCGGCCATGGCGCGGGTAGATGTCCGCTTCGCCCGTCGCGACGAGACAGAACTTCAAGGACGATCCGGCGCTGATGAAATCCCTGATCTTGTAATGTTCGAGATATTCCTCGGTTTTGGAATCCCGATGGCTGCGGCTGGCGACCGCGATCATCCCGCCGGCGGGTGCCTTGCGCACATGAATCGCATGCGATGCGTCGCA
>JAFECP010000014.1:0-9224 GCA_018242105.1 Pseudomonadota bacterium | reverse complement strand
GATCTCGGCGATGTTCACCGTGAACTCGCCATTGCGGTTGATGAACTCCTTGGTGCCGTCCAAGGGATCGACCAGAAAGAAGCGCGCGCCGATCTTCTGGATATGACCGGACGCCACCTGTTCCTCCGCGATCACGGCCACATCGGGGGCGGCGCGCTTCAGTTCGGCCAGGATAAAGGCCTCGGCATCCTCGTCCGCCGCCGTCACCGGCGAGAAGTCTTCCTTCTTGCGGGTCTCACCGGCGCCCGCCGCGTAGTGGCGCATGACGATCTCTCCCGCCTTCGCAGCGATATCGGCCAGCGCGCAGGCAAAAGAAGAGGGTGCGGCGGTTGAAGCCATCTTAAGCATTCCTTAATAGCGGTCTCGGTAAGTAACCGAATGCAAACCATTACAGCCCTCCGGGAGCAAGCGTCCATGAACGATCTGGAATTCGCCGCCATGCTGGTGAGCCGGGTATGCCACGATCTTGTCAGTCCGGTCGGCGCGGTCGTCAACGGGCTGGAAGTGCTCGAAGACGAACGGGACGCGGGCATGCGTGCCGATGCGCTGAAGCTCGTGGCGTCCAGCGCAGAACAGGCGGCAGCCCGTTTGCAATTCGCGCGCGTGGCATTCGGCGCGGCGGGCTCTGCCGGTGCGGAGCTGGATCTCAACGAAGTCGGGCGTGTCGTGAAAGGCCTCGTGAACGGCGGCAAGGTCGAAATCGATTGGGCGGCCGCGCCGCTCAACTGGCCCAAGGATTGGGCGAAACTGCTGATGAACGCGACGCTGCTGGCAGTCGATAGCCTGCCGCGCGGAGGGCATGTGAAAGTGGAAACCTCGGCCAATCCCGCGGCGCCCGGTTTCACGGTGCGCGCGACCGGCACCAGCGCGCGGCTTCTGGAAGAGGTCGAGAAGGCCGCCTTGGGCGAGCCGTCCGCTGCTCTCGATGGGCGCTCGATCCAGGCCTATCTCACCCACAAGCTGGCGCGCGGGGTGAACGCGGGATTGACCTTGTCGGCGCGCGAAGGTGTGGTCGAACTGGTTGCCGGTTAGTTAAAAGCGTAACGGCTCCCTTCAACTTCAATTTACCGTTGTTCCCTAGAATTCACGCGGATTCGGTTGTGGACCGCGCGCATGAAGCACTGCCTCGTGGTGGACGAAAGCCGGGTGATCCGGAAAGTCGTCTGCCATCTCCTCGAACAGATGAAATTCTATGCCGAGGAAGCCGCCGAAAGCGCTTCCGCGCTGGAGACGTGCCGCGTGCAGATGCCCGACGTGGTTCTCATCAATCTCGGCAATGCCGGCAACATGGAATTGGTGCGCGCCATCCGCCGCAACGCCAGTGCGAAACGGCCGGTCATCATCGGCACCATGACGGAGCACGATGTCGGCCATATCCGCGAAGCGCTCAGTGCCGGCGCCGACGACTACATCCTCAAGCCGCTCGATGGCGATTCTCTGAAAGAGAAATTCGCACAGACCGGCCTGATGTGAGGGCCTGCGCTTGAACGCCGCCGATTTCGCCTATCTCGCAGACCTTTTGAAACGCCGCGCCGGATTCCATCTGTCGCCGAATAAGACGCATTTGGCCGCCAGCCGCCTCGCTCCTGTCGCCAGACGTTATGGCTTCCGCAAGACGGATGAGCTTTTCGCGGAGCTTCGCGATGCGCCCGAAGATCTTGCCCGCGCCGTCACCGACGCGATGATGATCAACGAGACGTCCTTCTTTCGCGACAAGCCGTGTTTCGATCATTTCCGCGGCGTGATCCTGCCGTCGCTGCTCAGCGCCCGCGCGGCGAGCCGGCGCCTGCGCATCTGGTGCGCGGCGGCCGCCACCGGACAGGAAGCCTATTCGCTGGCGATGATCCTGGACGAAGCGAAGATCGCAAAAGACTGGCGTATCGATCTGATCGCATCGGATATCAGCGGCTTTGCGATCGCGCGCGCCATTGAGGGCCGCTACTCGCAATACGAAGTGCAGCGCGGCCTGCAGGCCCAGACTTTGGTGCGTTACTTCGCGCAGGACGGCGATCATTGGCGTATCTCCGAGCACCTCCGCCGCATGGTCAGCTTCCGCACCTTCAACCTGCTGGATTCCTATGGCTGGCTGGGCGAGGTCGATGTCATCTATTGCCGCAACGCATTCCTGTATTTCGAACCGCTCGCCAAGCGCGCCTGCCTCAAGGCCTTTGCGAATGTGCTGGCGCCGGACGGTTATCTCGCGCTGGGCGCTTCCGAAACCATGGAAGGCGCGAGCACGGCCTTCGTGCCGGACGATGCTTCCGTTCGCGGCGTCTATCGCAAGGCGCGGCATGCGATCCGGCCAGTGGCGCTGGCGAGTTAGATAACGCCGCTATTGTTTTTCCTCCCCTGCTTTGCGGGGGAGGTGCCGAACGCAGTGAGGCGGAGGGGGAGGCTGTGCCTTCAAAAGCACTGCCACCCCCTTCGTCACGCGCTTCGCGCGTGCCACCTCTCCCGTAAAACGGGGGAGGAAACTATTGCGCCACCCTGACGCCCGCGAACACGGTGCGGCCCGGCGCGCCGTAACCGATCAGCGGCTCATAATGCTCGGCAAACACGTTGCCCACGCGTCCGTACAGGCTCCATTGGCCGAAGCTGTATTGACCGAAAAGGTTCGCCAGCGTGTGGCTGCCGTTCGTGAATGCCGTCGCCGGCACGGTGCTGGTGTCGTATTGATCGATCTGCTTGCCGACATAATCGAGGCTTGCGCCGAGGGACCAGTTTGACGGCGCCCATGTCAGAGTGGCGCTCGCAGTGTTGCGCGGCCGGCGATTGAGCTGCAGGCCGGTGTCGGGATTGCTGGCGTCGAGATTGGTATAGCTGGCCGTCAGGCTGAGCGTGCCGGTGATCTTCCCGCCCACCTCGACTTCAAAGCCGCGCACGCGCGCACGCCCGACATTGGCATAGTAGCCGAAGGGGCGTGTTGCGCAGATGGCGGGCGGTGTGGCCGGCGGCGTCGGCGCGCAATCCGGCGTCACGAAGTCGATCAGGTTGGTGGTGCGGCGCTGGAAATAGGTGACCGATGCCCGCGCCCGCCCATCGAGGAACATCTGCGCCAGGCCGGTTTCCCAGCCGCGCGCTTTCTCGGGCGCCAGCGTGTCCTGTCCGTATTGCGAGAAGAGCTGATACAGCGAAGGCGCCTTGAAACCGTCGCCATAATTGGCATGCAGCGTTGTCGTGCCGGTGAGCTGCCACGCGCCGGCGAATTTCAGCGAGGTGTGCGATCCGAAACGCGAGTGGTGGTCGGTGCGAATGCCGCCTGTCAGGGTCAGGATATCGAACAGCGTCTTCTGATACTGGCCATAGAAGCTGTAGATCGTGGCGTGGCCGCGGTCGCTGCTGAACGTGCCGGCATTGGCGAAGGATGTGCGTTCGTCTTCCGCGCCGAAGACCAGTTGATCGTCCGGCGAAATATCGATCGATCCCTGATACTCGAGGCGCGTCGCCTTGCCCTTGTCCTGCGCGTCGCGCATATGCACGCCGAAGTCGAAGAAGGAATCGAAGAATTCCCGGTCGCTGCCGGAGTGCATCGCGGCCAGACGGTTGTGAAATTTTCCGCCGAACAGATCGGCGTTCAGCCCGGCATAGCCTGCGAAGAATTTGTTGGTGTTGTAGGCCGCCGAATCCCGTGTGAGGAATGGCGGGAAGAAAAGCGAATTGTCGTCGAAATCGGTTTTGGCATCGGTGTAATAGCTGCGCAGATCCAGGCTGATCGCATCGCTGAAATGCACGCGCACATTTCCGGTCAGCCCCAGATTGCGATAGCCGTCGGTTTCCGGATTGCCGTTGCGCTTGTCGGCCGCCGAGATTCCGTTGCTGTGCATGAAATTCGCCGCGGCGCCGTAATCCACCGGGCCGGATGTTCCGTTCGCCGCCGCGTTCAGGTGGTAAGTGTCTTCGGAACCGCCTTCGGCGCTCGCCGTCAAGCCGAAAGGCGAATCGCCGCCGCGCTTGGAGAAGATGTCGATCACCCCGCCGATCGCGTCGCTGCCGTAAAGCGTCGATTGCGGCCCGCGCAGGATCTCGACGCGGTCGATATTGTTGACCAGCACGTCGCTCAGGATCGCCCCGTCATCGGTGCCGCTGGGATCGTTGATCCGCACGCCATCTATAAGGACAAGCGTCTGGCCGGTGTCGGCGCCGCGGATGCTTACCGCGGAGGGCTGTCCGATGCCGCCGTTTTGATCGACGACGATGCCGGGCGTTAGCACCAGCGCGTCCGTCAGACTTACGGTCTGCAAGTTCCGCAAGCTGGCCGAATCCAGAACGGACACGGATTCGCCTGTCCTGGCTTGCGGTTGCTCGGTGCGTGTCGCCGACACGACCACCGTCTCCACATCGTCAGCGAAAGCGGGAAGCGAGGCGCCGGCGAGCAGGATCGCCGTCAGAACAATAAGGGAAGGCCTGTGCATGATTTTCTCCTGGTTGATTTCCAGGAGCCGGCGCGCGGGACACGCAACGTACATGTGAGGAATTTTTATGCACAGCAAACCCCGCGACAGCGACTCCAACATGTCGCCGCGACGGTTTCCCCCGCAGTCCCCGGCCATCCCCGGCCGGAAACAGGACGACGGTGCGAGGCAGGTCTCCTGGCTTCCGGCTCAATCGCTTTCGTCCGCCTTCCCAAGGCGTTAGACGCCTCAGTGGTATTTGGACGACCGCTTGCCGGTCACAGTTGCGGGGGCAGCCGCGGTTTTGAACCGCGTTCCCTTCAATCCCTTGCGGGAACCTCGCGCCTTTTCAAACGCTAATGAAATGGCTGTTGGCCGTCAATTTCGGCGGCGCGGCAGAAAGTTTTTTGCGGAGCACGCTGTATTATCACAAGTTTTTGAAAATCACCGCCGCATCAAAGCCGGTTTCTCTGCGGAAGGTCCGAGCGCTGGAACGATTCGCCGCATATCGAAATTCGGCCAAATTGCGCGAGAAAACAGGAGATGAAGCTTTCGTGCCCGGAAATCCGACGCTTCGACATTTCGATACACCCAAACGGCTATTTACCAATCGAAACGCTAGACCGGGCCGCGAAGCATGATTACGATGTGTCAAAAGAACACCAAGAATGCGTGCCGTGACCCGCGGTACAGGGGGAGGGGTTGTGCAAGCCTGGTTTTCAATCACCGGGCCCGGCGTGATGGCGCCGGGTCGCATTTCGATTGGTTAGTGTAGGTCAATGGAACAACCACAACACGATCTAAGGCCGTTTCAGACTCAAGCCGCGCCCCGCCGCTTCGTGGCGTTCGGCGCCGCCGTCGTTCTCCAAGTGATAGTCATTTACGCGCTGGCAAGTGGCCTTGCGTCGCAGATGATCGAAAAACTTCCGGACGACATCAAAACCGACATCGTCAAGGAAAAGCCGCCGGAGACTCCCAAGACGCCGCCGCCGCCGCCGCCGGAAATGGTGAAGCCGCCGCCGCCGTTCATTCCGCCGCCGGATATCGTCATCGCCAATGACGCGCCGACGAACACGATCACGGCGGTGACCAATCAGGTTGCTCCCCCGCCAAGGCCGGCCATTGCGCAGGCGACGCTCGCGCGGAGCCGCAACAACGACTGTGCGTCGAGCTCCTATCCGGCGCTTGCGGTGCGCCTCAATCACGAAGGCGCAACGACGGTGACGGTGCATATCGGCGCCGATGGATCCGTAACGGCCGCGGATGTTTCGAATTCGAGCGGCTTTCCGGAGCTGGATGAAGCGGCGACGAAATGTGTGCAGAACCACTGGCATTTCTCGCCGGCCACGCAGAACGGTTCGCCGGTCGAATCGACAAAGCAGTACCGGATTGTCTGGAAATTGAGATGAGACCGCGCCCGTGAACGGGCCGGTGCGTTTGGGTTATCTAATTTTACGGAGTGTTGAAGACATGATCTCGAAGAAACTGGCGATTGCTGCTGCCGTCGCCCTCCTGGCCGGACTGAGCTTCGGCCCGGCATCCGCGCAGAACAATCAGCCGCCGGCTCCTGCCATGGCGACGCCGGGCGGTGCGCCGGATCAGACGGCAGCGCCGGCTGGTGACAAGACCGCGGCGCCCGCCGCCACCGGTCAGGCCGCTGCGCCTGCCGCGGCTGCTCCGGCCCCCGCAACGCCGCCGCCCGGCGCGGCGCCGACGGAACAGGCCAATCCGTATGGTCTGAACCAGCTCTGGGTCAAAGGCGACTTCGTCATTCGCGGCGTCATCGTGCTGCTGGCGCTGATGTCGATCGGCACCTGGTACATCTTCTTCGTGAAGTTCTGGGAACAGAGCCGCATGCTGAGCCAGGCCAACCAGGTCGAGAAGCGCTTCTGGGCGTCGAACAACCTCAATGAAGGCATCGACAAGCTCGCCAAGAACAGCGTGTTCCGCACACTGGCGGAAAGCGGCGTTCGCGCGTCTTCGGGCCAGGGAACGGGTCTTGTGAACCTCAACGACTGGATCGGCATGTCGCTGAACCGCCAGCTCGAAGAGATCAATGCCAAGCTGCAGGGCGGCATCGCGTTCCTGGCGTCCGTCGGTTCGACATCGCCGTTCGTCGGTCTGTTCGGCACGGTGTGGGGCATTCTGAACGCCCTCGTCGCCATCGGCGTCGCCGGTCAGGCTTCGATCGACAAGGTCGCCGGTCCGGTCGGTGAAGCGCTCATCTCCACAGCCATCGGTCTTGCCGTGGCCGTTCCGGCGGTGCTGCTCTACAACTTCCTCGTTCGCCGCAACAAGGTGATCAACGAGAAGCTCCGCAGCTTCGCCAGCGACCTTCAGACCTATCTCGTCACCAAGGGCAAATAACCACACGCCTCGGAGTAGCCCTTATGTCGATTAGCGTCTCCTCTCCGGATCACGACGAATCCGAACTGGACAGTGCCATCAACACGACGCCGCTGGTGGACGTGATGCTGGTGTTGCTCATCATCTTCCTCATCACCGTCCCGGTGGTGTTGAAGCAGGTGCCGGTTCAGCTTCCGAACGCGCGCAACATCGCCACGCAGACGAAGCCGGAGAATATCGTTCTGGCCGTGGACAAGGACGGCAACACCTATTGGGACAACCAACTGATCACGGACAACAGCGAGATCATCCGCCGGTTGGAAGAAAAGGCCGTGGTGAAGCCGCAGCCCGAAGTGCACATCCGCGGCGACAAGGATGCGCGGTTCCAGGATGTTGGCCGTCTTGTTTACGATTGCCAGCGCGCGGGCATTCAGAAGGTCGGATTTTTGACCGAGCCGCAAGCCAACGTGGCGCAGTAGCCCGCGTATTTCTTAGAGAAGGACAAGGTATCGCGTCATGTCAATGAATGTCGGCAACGAGAACGGCGAAGGCGAGGTGATGGTGGAGATGAACACCACGCCGCTCATCGACGTGATGCTTGTTCTCCTCGTCATGCTCATCATCACCATTCCGATCCAGACGCATGCCGTGAAGCTCGACATGCCGCCGCCGAACCCGCATCCGCCGCTGAACCCGCCGGTGGTAGTGGACATCAATGTGGACTTCGATGGAACGATCTACTGGAACAATACGCCAGTGAGCATGGCCACCCTGGACAGCTACCTGTACCAGGAAGGCCAGAAGGATCCGCAGGATCAGGACGAAATCCATATCACCGCCAACCGCCTCGCCAAGTACGACACTGTCGCGAAAGTGATGGCCAATGCGCAGCGGCGCGGCGCGGTGAAGATGGGAATCGTCAATACCAACGCCTATGTCGATTAAGTGAGGGGTGCCCGCGGGGAACGATGCCGTGAGCACGGTGCGTTTTCCTGCGGCCTGTGAGTGAGGAAAATCATGGTTTCGCAGCAATTTCGGGCCCTCGCCGTCGGCCTTCTTCTGACAACCGCCAGTGCCGCCGTGGGCTCTCTGGCAATGACGACCACCGCGGAGGCGGCCGCGCGTCCTGCCGTCGGCAAGCTTCTTCAGCAGGCCATCGACCTGGCCAAAAACGGAAGCACCGGCGCCGCCAACGCCAAGATCTCGCAAGCCGAAGCGGTTGGCGGGCTGACGCCAGGCGATCAGGCCGCGATCGCGCAGGTGAAATCCTTCGTTGCCGCCAAATCGGGATCCGGCGCGACAGGCTCCAAGGCGAAGTTCGCCGCCGATTATAATGCCGGCCGCTATCAGCAGGTCGTCGGCCCCGACGCCGAGGAACTGCGCAAGGCCGGCCAGTATGACGGCCAGGCCCAGCTCATCGTGGCGCAGGCCTATTACCTGATGGGCGACTATCCGCAGGCCATCAAGCTGCTCAGCGGCATGAGCGGCGACACCGCCCAGGGCCTGTTGATGTCCGCCGCCGCCAAGTCCGGCGACACGGTGGCCGAACAGAAGGCGGCCGAGCACCTCATCCTCAACGGCCAGCCGAAATACTGGACCTATATGCTGGCCGGCGCCGACGCGACACGCGGCCTGAACGATCACCAGACGCTCGACATCGCGCGCCTGCGCCTTCTGACGGGCAACATGCGCAATGCCGAGGACTACCAGCTCGCCGCCGAGCTCGCGATCCAGTTCGGCCTGCCGACGGAAGCCGCCGCCATCGCCAAGAAGGGCGTCGATGCGAAGCTTCTCAACGATTCGCGCTCGCAGCGCCTTGTCGGATTGGCGCAGGCCAATGCCGCGAAGGACGCCGCCAATCTCGCCAACATCACCAAAGCGGCGAACGCCTCCAAGAACGGCGATCTGCTGGTGAAGCTGGGTGAGAACCTCACAGGCATGGGCAAGGCGCAGGACGCGGTCAACGCGATCCAGGCCGGTATCAAGAAGGGCGTGACGGACGCCAACGATGCGCAAATGCGCCTCGGTGAGGCTTATCTCGCCGCGGGGCAGAGGGCGGACGCGGCGAAAGCGTTCAACGCCGTGAAAGGCGATCCCAAGGCCGAGATGGTGGCGCATGCCTGGTCGCTCTACGCGCGTACCGGCGGCACGATGCAGGCTGCTTCCGCCGCACCGGAAAAGCCGGGCAAAAACAAAAAGAAGAAATAGGCGCGAGGCCGCGTTTCACAGCATGCAAAAGGCCGCCGGGTTCCGGCGGCCTTTTTGTTTGGATGAAAATATTTGGGGTATGCGCTCAAAATTTTTCAGGCCGCGAAGCGCAAAATCCGCCGAAAGAAAAGCGGATTCAGGGTGTTAGAACAATTTCCTGAATTCAGGACAATTCTCTTGACACCGTGACGGTACTCCCCGTACACTTTTGCCAACTCTCGAACTGCGCCCGGACGGCAGCCGTCCCTGAAAAGCGGCGGTTTTTCTGTGTTTGGAGCG
>JAFECP010000013.1:27187-83917 GCA_018242105.1 Pseudomonadota bacterium | reverse complement strand
GGTGCCGTACTGGCGATGGCCGTAATTGGTCGGCGACCAGCCGTTGATGTCCACCGGCCCGTCGGTGCGCACATCCCAGGGCGAGATGCCGTTCTCCAGCGCCGCCAGATAGACGAACGGCTTGAACGACGAGCCGGGCTGGCGCTCGGCCTGCGTGGCGCGGTTGAAGGACGAAGCGTCATAGTCGCGCCCGCCCACCAGCGCGACGACATCGCCGTCCGGCTTCATCATCACCACCGCGCCTTGCGAAGCATGCGCCTTCTTGCCCTTGGCGTTGAGCACGCGCACCAGCGCGTGGCGCGCTGCATCCTGCAGCTTGGGATCGAGCGTGGTGTGCACCACCAGATCGCTTGTCGGCGCCTGCCCGTTCACGCTCGCCAGTTGCAGCGCCTGATCGGCGGCGGTGTCGAGGAAGAAATTGCGCGAATCCACGATAGCCGGATCGGAGATCACGGCGGGATGCGCCTTGGCGTCGTCGGCCTGCGCCTGCGTGATCGCGCCGGTCTCCACCATCGCGTCGAGCACGCGGCTGGCGCGGGTCTGCGCGCTGGCCAGGTCGCGGCGCGGCGAGAACACCGATGGCGCGCGTGTCAGCGTCGCCAGCATGGCCGCTTCGGACAAGGTGAGATTGCGCGCCGACTTGCCGAAATAAACATGCGCCGCGCCGTCCACGCCATAGGCGCCGGAGCCGAGATAGAGGCGGTTCAGGTAGAGTTCGAGAATCTGTTTCTTGCTGAGCGATTTCTCCAGCGAGGCCGCGTCCGCCAGCTCCGCCAGCTTGCGCGAGAAGGTGCGCTCCTGCGAGGTGTAGATGATCTTCGCCGTCTGCTGGGTGATCGTCGATCCGCCGGCGACGACATGGCCGGCGCGCAAGTTCATCAGCGTCGCGCGCAGCAGCCCGCGAATGTCGATGCCGTTGTGCGAATAGAACCGGCGGTCCTCCACCGCGATGAAGGCCGCGGGCAGATAGGCCGGCATGTCTTCCAGCTTCAGCCGCTCGCCCACCAGCGCGCCGCGATGGCCCACGGTTTCGCCCGCCGCATCGATGAAGGTGAACGCGATCGGGCGGTTCACCGAATATAGATCCTGTTTCAGATCCAGCGGCGGCGCGAGCCAGCCCAGCACGGTGGGCACCAGCAGAACCAGAAGAATGGGGATCGCCACGATGAGCGTGCCGATGGTGAGAACAAGCCCGAAGCCGCGCTGATGGCGATGCAACCAGTCCAGCGTCTCGTCGAGATAGTCTTGCGATTTGCGTCCAGCCATGAGGGGGCTAGGTGACTGATATTTTGGGCGGATTCAAGGCTGTGCGGATGAACGTCCCGGCAACTCCGTGGCCTTGGTGGCGCTATTGGGGATTTCGACTAGGGTTTCGCCGGGATGCGCCGTTGCGGCGCCATGGGGATTCCAAAAATGACACTTTCCGATCTCGCATCCATCGGCAGCCTGGTGAGCGGTGTGGCCGTGCTGGCGTCGCTGGTTTATCTCGCGCGGCAGACGCAGCAAAACGTGCGCAATTCGCAAGCGCTCATCCAGCAGGGGCGCGCGGCGCGCATCGCCGATACGGCGCTGCGCATTGCCGAACTGCGCGAGTCCGAAGCGATCGACAAATGCTTTACCGGCTCGCCCGACGTGACGGACAAGGACGTCGCGCGGTTCCTGAATATCTGCCGCGCCATCTATGTGAGTGCGGAAGATTCCTATTTCCAGCACAAACAGGGATTGCTCGATGAGATCGCCTTCGCGAGTTTCGAGCACAGCGTGCGCGCCGGCATGGGCGCGCCCGGCATGGCCGCGGGATGGATCCTGACGCGCGATATGTATGAGCCGGAATTCCGCGCCTATCTCGACAAGTTGCACGGACAGGACATGCATGCGCCCGCGAACTCACTGCAGACGCGCGGCGTGATCCGCTGGCGTGCCGTGCTGGAGACGATCCATGACGGCCCGGCGCCGTGAAACGAAACTTTCAACGTGCCCTTGAAAGCGGACCGAACCGGATTAGTTTTACACCGTAAAATTCAAGAGAGGGGCGCCCCTATGGATTTCGCGGCCACCGATCTGGCCTTCGCCATCGGCCATCATGTGCTGATTTTCGCGCTCGCGGCGGTGATCGCGTTCGAGGTCGGCGTGGTGAAGCCCGGCCTCACCGCCAACGACATCGCCCGCGCCGGCAAGGCCGATGCGTGGTACGGCATTCTCGCGGCGCTCATTCTCATCGTCGGTTTCGCGCGCGCGGTGTTCGCAGCGAAGGGCTGGACCTATTACAGCCACAACCATTTCTTCTGGGCGAAGATCGGCACCTTCGCGCTGGTCGGCCTGCTGTCGATCCAGCCGACCGTGCAATACATCCGCTGGCGGCGCACATTGAAGAGCGATCCGTCCTTCATGCCCGCCGATGGCGCGGTCAGAACCGTTCGCCGCTTCCTGTGGCTGGAAGTCTTCTTCTTCGCCTGGATACCCATCTTCGCCGCCGCCATGGCGCGGGGATATGGGGAAGTGAACTAACCTGCGACAATTTCCGACTGCGCCGAGAAATCTCTACGACATCAGCAAGGCAAGCTACCCTCATCACCTCCCCCTTGTGGGGAGGTCGAAAAAGCGAAGCTTTTTCGGGTGGGGGGGACAGGATGCGCAGAAGGCTGAAAGCCGGAACGGTTGTCCGTGCACGGCGCTTGCGCGAGAATAAGTCAGATATGGAAAGCCTTCTTTGGTGGAAGCTTCGTGAGCTAAACGCGCGTGGTTATCATTTTCGGCGCCAGGTCCCGATGCGTGGATACTTTCTCGACTTCGCAGAACATAGCGGTCGCGTCGCCATCGAACTCGATGGAAGTCAGCATGGCTTCCAGAAAAATATTTTGCGGGATACGCAGCGCGATCATGCGATCAGCGACGAAGGTTATCTCGTCCTGCGGTTTTGGAACGCGGAGGTGCGGGAAAATCTCGACGGCATTGTCGAGGCTATTCTGCGCGAGATCGAAAAACGCCGCCCCCCACCCGGATCGCTTCGCTCTCCGACCTCCCCACAAGGGGGAGGTGATGTTTGGCCTAACGCTCCTCAATCGTCACGCGGTCGGGATAGAACGCCAGATAGTCCCTGATCGCGCGCATCGCGTCGTGGGGGTGTTCGTAGCTCCACACCGCGTTCTCGCCGCGCTCGCCTGCCGAGGGGATCGAATAATAGGAAGCGTCGCCCTTATAAGGGCAATAGGTGGCATGGCTGGAGCGCTCCAGCATCGCCATGTTGGCGTCGCCGCGCGGGATGTATTGCACCGCCGGATAAGACGCTTCCTTCAGGCTCAGCGCGTTCGTGGTGGACGCGATCATCTTGCCGTTCACCGACACGGTGATGCGTTTGGGATTCTTCGTGACCGCGATCGGATGATCGGGGCCGGGGATCTTCACAGGCCTGGCGGACATCAGCGTCACTCCTTGGTCCACAAGCTGGTTTAACGCGGTTGCGCCATCATGTGTTGCGAACAGTGTTGCATAGGTTCCCGCGGGAACGATGCCGCCTCTCCGCCTGTTGAATCGGCGAAAGACAGCGGAGGCCGGCATGGGCCAGAACAACGACAACACCGAACATGGCGATCTTCAGGGCCATCAGGGCGCGCCGAAAGGCAAACCCAAATCCGCCTATATAAGAATGCCCGATCGCGAAGGCAGCAATCCCTTCCGCGGCGGGCCAACCCCGGATTCCGCTTCGTTGCGCCCCGCGAACGCGGCGGGCGAAGATGCGCCGAACGTCATTCCGCTTGCGGGCGGCAAGGGCTGAGGCCGTTCAATCCGTCTTTTGCGGAAACGAGACCAGCGTGTGATCCAGCGGATCGCCCGTGACCTGCGCGATGGAGCGGACGCGCATGAATTGCGCGGGTGTGAAGTTCACGCGCCCCAGCACCGCCACGGCGCCATTCGTTTCCGGCGCAAAAGGAAGCAGGATCTCTTCACTGATCATGCCGTCGCCATGCAGCATGGCGACGCGGCGGTGCGCCACCAGCACCGCGCCGCGCGCAATGGCGGAAAATGTCCGCAGCCGCGTGGCGCGGTGATCTTGCGGCGCCGCTGCGATCCAGTCGCTGCCGGTCGGGTCTTTCTGGAGCAGGTTGCTGTAGCCGGTTCCGGCGAGCCGCACGGTTACGCGCCTGTCGGGCACCACGTCGAATTTCAGCAGCCCCGGCAGAAACGCTTTCAGCTTCGCCGGGCTGAAGCGCGCGCCGGGTGGAAGCGCGTCGCCCTCCCATAAGGAAAGCCAATGCGCCGCGAACACGCGGTTGGACTCTTCCAGGTTGAGCCCGCTGATGATCTCTTCAACGGCAGCTTTGCTGAACGCAGACATGACGCCGCGCAATGTGCCAGTCACGCGCGGCTCCGTCGATAAAAAAGCAGGGCGGCTTGCGGTGGAACCTATTGCGCAAACGCCGGGCGCGCCGATCCGCTCGATTTCCACAGCATCCAACCCGCACCTGTGCTCCATGCGAAGAAGCAGAGGAACAGGGAGCGCTGCACCAGTCCGTAAAAGGGCCGGATATCGTTCCATATCTCGCCGGTTCGCACGATCGCCGTCAGGTTCGCCGCAAGGCTGATCGACAGCAGCACATACATCAGCCATGAGAAGCGCACGATGCTGTCCGCGCGCGGATCGTTGCGCCAGGTCAGTGCGAAGGCGAGCGGCGCCTGATAACCGATCAATTCGGAAAGCCCGAACACATTGTGCAGGGGGTGGGGAAAGGCGAACCAGCCCAACGCTGCTGCGGCGGCGCCCATCCATGCCGCGAGCCATGCCGAAAGCGTGTTGTGCCGCGCCTGGATGCTGGCGGCGCGCAAGCCGAGCGCGAAGGCAAACATGCAGATCGCCACCGCGAGCAGCATCGCCGCGAACGGCCAGCGCATCGGCGAATCCATCTCGCCGATCTCGCTCACTGTTTGGCGGATGGAATCGTATCCCGGTATCAGCGCGGGCAGGATGAGAATCCCGGCAATGAAAACAATCAGCGCCAGCGGCGCGAACAGCAGGCGATTGTCGCGCGTCATGCGAAGCCCTCGGTGAAAGCGCACGGCTCAAAAGAAAATTGGGGCGAGCGCATTTTTTTTCAAGCCAAAAACCATGCGTGTGGAAAGGACATCTGGCTTTCCACAAGTAGGATCAAATACTTAGGCTAGTTTCCCTGCCATAAAAATAATTTTCCCAATTTGCTTGACACCGTGACGGTACCCCCGTACATTCTTTCCAACTCTGGAATTGCGCCCAGACCGAAGGCCTCGCGAAAAACCCGCGGGGCCTTTGGCTTTTTCGGGCAGCGTTTCAGAGCGCGTTTTCTCCCCCGTTTGGGGGGAGGGACCGCTGCCAAACTCAAGGAAAGAAAAATGCCTCTTATCAGCGACCCCGCCGTCGCGGCGGAGAATGCCGCGCGCCGGGCACAGAAAAAACTCAACCCCGAGGACATCGACTCCGACTGGCTGGATGACATGGTGAAACGACTGTTCAACGAACTCGACCGGCAGATGAAGCAGGTCGAGGACTCGCGCACCGGATCGGCCGATGCGCAGGGCCGCGCCGCCAACGCGCGCACACTCGCCTCGCTGGAACGCACGCTGGAGCGCCTCTCGCGCACCGAGCGTGAACGCGCGGCGCAACGCACAAGCAAGGCTTTGACGAAAGATGGAAACCGCCGCGCCGAGATTGAACGCAAGATTGCTCGGATCATTGGCATCGAGTTCGAAAGTTCGGATCTTAAAGGAACTTCCGGCTGACGACCTCGAATACCTTCTCAACGACTGGCGGTTCATCGCCCGCGGCAAGCAGCTTCCGCCCATCGAGGGCGACTGGCGCATCTGGCTTCTCATGGGCGGACGCGGCAGCGGCAAGACGCGCGCCGGCGCCGAATGGATCGCGGACGGAATCCGTGAGCGGACAATGAACCGCGTGGCGCTCGTCGCCGCCACGCATCACGAAGCAAGGAGCATCATGATCGAAGGGCAATCCGGTCTGCTTTCGGTGAGCGAAGGCGCGCTTTACGAGCCGTCGCTGCGCCGCGTGACATGGCCGTCGGGCGCCATCGCCCATGTGCTTTCTGCGGACGAGCCGGATTCCATCCGCGGCCATCAGTTCGATGGCGCCTGGTGCGACGAGTTCGCCAAATGGAGCGAGCCGCAGGAGGCGCTGGACATGATCCTCATGGCGCTGCGTCTGGGCGAAGATCCGCGCATGGTCATCACCACCACGCCGCGCAACATCGCGGCGGTGCGCGATCTTATCGAGACTGTGGATGTGAAAGTGGAAACCATGTCCACGCGGGACAACGCCGCCAATCTGGCCAAGTCATATCTGAAGCAGATGGAGCGCCGCTACCGCGGCACGCGGCTGGGCCGCCAGGAGATCGACGGCGATCTGATCGAGGACAATGAGGACGCGCTGTGGCAGCGCGACTGGATCGAGCGCCACCGCGTGCACGAAGTTCCGCCGCTGGAACGCATCGTCGTCGCCATCGATCCGCCCGCCGGATTGCGCGGCGACGAATGCGGCATCGTGGTCGCCGGCATCGCGAACGGCCAGGGCTATATCCTCGCCGATCGCAGCAAACCCAGGCTCACGCCCGCGCAATGGGCGAGCCGCGCGATGGACGCGCATGAGGAATTCAAGGCGGATCGCATCGTCGCCGAAGCCAATCAGGGCGGCGAGATGGTGCGCAATGTGCTCTTGCGCGAGTTATCGGCCGCGCCGGTGAAACTGGTGCATGCGAGCCGCGACAAGAAAACCCGCGCGACACCGATTGCCGCTTTGTACGAGCGCGGGTTGGTGCATCACGCCGGGTGCATGCCCGAACTCGAAGACCAGATGTGCCAGTTCGACGGCACGGGAAAGAGCCCCGATCGCATGGATGCGCTCGTCTGGGCGCTAACCGAACTCTTCCCGCTGGAGCGAAGGGCGGAGCCGAATATCCGCGTGGTGACCTAACCACCCCACCGCTGTCATCCCGGCCAAGCGAGCGGAACGCGAGTGCAGAGCCGGGACCCATCGAGCCGATTGCACGATGGGTCCCGGATAGCTTCGCTGCGCTCCGCTTCCGGGATGACAATTTTGAATTGAGGAAAAAGAAATGTTTGAGAACCTCTTCCGTCCCGCGAAAGCGCGGACGCGCGATGTTGCGCCCACCGCAACCCGCGCGCCCGAAATGAAAGCGATGTCCCCCCTCATCGCGCTCACGCTTCCGGGGCGCGCGCCCTCATGGAGTCCGCGCGATTATGCGTCGCTCGTGCGCGAAGGCGTTTTGGCCAACGCCATCGCCTATCGCTGCGTGCGCATGATCGCCGAAGCCGCGGCCTCCGTGCCGTGGCTCCTCTATGAGGGCGCGGCGGAAATCGAAAGCCATCCGCTGCTCACGCTTCTGAACGCGCCGAACAAAGTGGAGAACGGCCCCGCGCTGTTCGAGCGCTGGTATGCCTTCCTGCAATGCGCGGGCAACGCCTATCTGCAGGCCATCGTCGCGAACGGCGCGGTGCGCGAGCTGCATGTGCTGCGGCCGGATCGCGTGAGCGTGGTGCAGGACGCCAATGGCTGGCCGCGCGCTTACGACTACAAGGTGGGCAGTGTCACCACGCGATTGAACCGCGACACCTCCGGCTTCCTGCCGGTGCTGCATGCGCGGCTGTTTCATCCGCTGGACGATTCTTACGGCTATTCGCCCATCGCCGCCGCGCTTTCGGCTATCGAGATCCACAATTCCGGTGCGGAGTGGACCAAGGCGCTGCTCGACAACGCCGCCCGCCCCAGCGGCGCACTTATATATAGAGGCCCGGACGGCGCGCCCGGCCTCACCGAAGACCAGTTCGCGCGCCTGAAGAACCAGATGCAGGAGGCTTATAGCGGCGCCAATGTCGGCAAGCCGATGGTGCTGGAAGGCGGCCTCGACTGGCACGCGATGAGCTTCACGCCAAACGACATGGATTTCAGCGGCATCCGCAACAGCGCCGCCCGCGAGATCGCGCTGGCCTTCGGCGTGCCGCCGATGCTGCTCGGAATCCCCGGCGACAACACCTACGCCAATTTCCGCGAAGCCAATCTCGCCTTCTGGCGCAGCACGGTGCTGCCGCTGGTCTCGCGAACCGCAAGTTCGCTGACCCAATGGCTCGCCCCGAAGTTCGGCGAAACCCTCCGCCTCGGCTTCGACACCGACAGCATCGCCGCCCTCGCCATCGACCGCGAAAGCACCTGGGACAAACTCAACGCCGCAACCTTCCTGACGACGGACGAAAAGCGCGCCGCGGCGGGATATGGACCAGAACGCTTTTAACTGCCAGCAAATCAAAGAGCAGGTCAAAGGAATGCTGTGACTCGACCTGCCCAGTTCTTGCAAGTCAAAAGAAGATGAAGTAACCAAATTATGGCGTATTTTCCCAAATCATATTTTCCGGTGAAAAAATTGGCCCGCACAACTTCTTCAAAATCATCGAGCGGAGGAACGCGCCGTGGCCGACGCCCAGCGTCTCCGTCAGTTGCTGTTCCCATCGAAGAGCCCGTGGCGGCGATGCCAGCCGTTACCGTTGAGGCTCCGCAAGGGGAAGCTATCTCGCAGGCCGTCGGGCTAACCAACGCTTTCGCGGAGAGAAAGAAGCTTCTGAAGGCTCTCGAGAAAGCACGAAAGAGCAAAGTCATTTTATATGTGACTGGTGATCGACCGGGATGGCAGACACAAATTAGCTCTGACGTCCCTGATATGTTCATTGATCATCTTGATCTCATGGGATCGGTGAAGCGCATAAGTCTTGTTCTTTACACAAGCGGAGGCGACACATTAGCAGCTTGGAATTTGGTCAACCTTCTGCGTCAGTTCTGCGATGAGCTAGAAATCATTTTGCCTGCTAAAGCGTTGAGCGCTGGCACCTTGATGAGCTTAGGTGCAAACCGCATTATAATGACAAAGCAAGCCACCTTAGGTCCGATCGATCCAAGTGTAACGGGACCTCTGAACCCCATCATTCCTGGTGCGCCAATAAATGCACGCGCCCCCGTCAGCGTGGAGGCAATTCGCGGTTATTTGGATTTCGCTACGAAGGATTTAGGGATCAAAGAGACAGCAAATATTGCGCAAATTTTCACGTTTTTATCTCAGCAGGTGCATCCACTGGTGCTTGGCCAAATATTCCGTACACGGACACAAATTCAGTATCTTGCACGGCGTTTTCTTGCGCATCAGGTCAGTGATCAGGAGAAAGTTGATCGCATTATCGCCTTCCTGTGTAGCGAGTCCGGAAGTCATGATTACACGATCAACCGACGCGAAGCCCGTGAGCTTGGGTTGGTTGTGGAAACCCCAAGCGAGGATCTTTACGTACTGTTAAGGCAGATTCACTTGAGTTTTCGGGCGGAATTGCAGCTAAACGAACCTTTTGATCCCAATTCACTTATCGGTAATAATGCAGGAGCAAGTTATCACTTTAAGCGTTGTTTGATTGAGAGCGTTGCCGGTGGCTCTCATGCCTTCGTAAGTGAAGGCACCTTAAGTCGAATGATGGTGCCAGGTCCGAATGGATTGCCGCAGCCTCAGAATACGGACCAGCGCACATTTGAAGGATGGAAGAAGTTAGCATGAACCCGTCGCTGATAACTCTTGAGATCGTGAAGTTGGTACCCACGCCAGCTGTTGCGTGCCAAGGCTCGCCGACGTCTGCTGAGACGCCTGTTGTGGATACTGCCGCTCGGCCCGATGCGCTGTCGTCTCGATTGCGAAATTCGACGTGGCGGCCAGAAGGCCCTGGCCAGTCCGGCCTCGCCGAGATTCCAGCAAACGCGATAACCCGGTAATTCGATTCTGATCTGAAACCGTATTTGCACCGGCTGGGCTTAGGCTTGGACGGTGTTGAGGCTGTTTAATGACCATCGCCACCGAACATATCCAGCCTCTGCTGGAGACAAAGCGAATCCCGGCCGCCCTTGTGGCGGCTTTTTTGTTGCAGACGGCGGGGGCGCTGTTCTGGGCGGGCTCCGCCGCTGAGCGCATCACCGTTCTGGAGAACCGCGCCGACGCGAACCGGGTTGCGATTGAGAAAGTCGCCGTGTTGGAGGAGCGCTCGCGCACCATGCAGCAATCGCTCGACCGCATCGAAGCCAAGCTGGATAGGATGGAAAAACCACCCTCCCCTTGAGGGAGGGTCGATAATTTGCGGAGCACTTCGCGAAGCAAATTTCGGGGAGGGGTGCGCGATAGCGCCATGACCCCTCCCCGGATCGCTTCGCTCTCCGACCCTCCCTCAAGGGGAGGGTGGTAGCGCAACTCAGACCTAGAGAAAGACATGTCATCATTATTGCAACGCGAGGCGCGGCGCCTCGCGCAAATCACCACGCCTGCGCGGATATCCGCGCTCTCGAACGATGAGTTCGAAGGTTATGCTTCGCGCTTCGGCCTCACCGACTCCGCCGGCGACGTCGTGGAGCAGGGCGCGTTCGCGCAATCGCTCGCGCGCCGCGGGCCGGCAAAGGTGCGCATGCTCTATCAGCACTTCGCGCATGAGCCCATCGGCGTGTGGCAGATCATCCGCGAAGATTCGCGCGGGCTTTATGTGCGCGGCCGCCTCATCACCGACACGCAGCGCGGCCGCGAATGCCTCGCGTTGCTCGGCGAAGGCGCGCTGAACGGCCTCTCCATCGGCTTTCGCACCGTGCGCGCGAAGCGCGACGCGAAAACCGGCCTTCGCCATCTTCTTGAAATCGAGCTTTGGGAAATTTCGGTCGTGACCTTCCCGCTGCTCGCGCAAAGCCAGGTCACGGCTGTGGGCAAGAAGAGCGATGTGGCCCGCGCGATCAGCGCTGCTACTGAGGCTCTTCGCGCCTAACCCAACTGTCATCCCGGCCAAGCGATGCGGAAGCATCGCGCAGAGCCGGGACCCATCGCGCAGCGTCTCGATGGGTCCCGGGTCTCGCTGCGCTCGCCCGGGATGACATTCCTGTTTGAAAAGGAATTGAGAATGGAACTGGAAACCAAAGACGGCGCGGGCGATACCCGCGAGATCAAAACCGCGTTCGGCGATTTCCTGCGCGCCTTTGAGGCGTTCAAGGAATCGAACGATGCCCGCCTCATCGAAATCGAAAAGCGCGGCGGCGATGTCGTGCTCGAAGAGAAGGTGGACCGCATCAATGCCGCCCTCGGCGAGCAGAAGTCGCTGATCGATGAGCTGACCATCGCCGCATCGCGCCCCGCGCTGGGCGAAACCATGGCCGAGCCGCGCGGATATCGCGAAGCCAAGATGCAATTCAATCGCTACATGCGCAAAGGCGATGGCACGTTCGAAACCAAGGCGATGAGCGTGGGCAGCAACGCCGATGGCGGCTATGTCGTGCCGCTGGAGATCGCGCAGACCATCGACCGCGTTCTGGCGAAGGCATCCCCGATCCGCGCGCTGGCGACGGTGCAACAGATCGGCGGCAACACCTATCGCAAGCCGGTCACGACGGTGGAAGCTGCGTCCGGCTGGGTCGGCGAAACCGATTCGCGCACGCAGACCACCACGCCGACCATCGCCGCGCTCGATTTCCCGGCGATGGAATTGTACGCGATGCCCGCCGCGACGCAGACGCTGCTGGATGACGCGCAGGTGGACATCGAGCAATGGCTCGCCAACGAAGTGCAGATTGTGTTCGCCGAACAGGAAGGCGCCGCCTTCATCAATGGCGACGGCTCCGCCAAGCCCACCGGCTTCCTGCAATCCACCATCGTGGCGGATGCGTCGTGGGCGTGGGGCAAGCTGGGCTATGTCGCGTCGGGCGCGGATGGCGCGTTTGCGTCATCCGATCCAGCCGATGCGCTCATCAATCTCGCCTATGCGCCGAAGCAGGGTTACCGCGCCAACGGCGCCTGGGTGATGAACCGCAAGACCGAAGCCGCCATCCGCAAGTTCAAGGACGGCGACGACAACTATATCTGGCAGCCGGGCGTCGCCGCGGGCCAATCCGCCTCGCTGCTCGGCTATCCGGTGGCGGAAGCGGAAGACATGCCGGACATCGCATCGAACAGCTTCTCCATCGCGTTCGGCGATTTCGCGCGCGGCTATCTCATCGTGGACCGTGTCGGCATCAACGTGCTGCGCGATCCGTTCAGCGCCAAACCCTATGTGCTGTTCTACACCACCAAGCGCGTCGGCGGCGGCGTCCAGAACTTCGAAGCCATCAAGCTAATGAAGTTCGCGGCCAGCTAGCGCGGCGCTTTTCCTCCCCCGTTTTACGGGGGAGGGGGACCGCGAAGCGGTGGAGGGGGTGGCGATAGCAGAGCAGAACTTGCTTCGCCGCAGCCACCCCCTCCGCCTCACATTCGTTCGGCACCTCCCCCGCAAAGCGGGGGAGGAAAGGATCATCATGTCTTTACAACTCACCACCCCGCCCTCCGCCGAGCCCATCACGCTCGATCAGGCGAAAGCGCATTTGCGCGTCGACACCACAGATGACGACGCGCTGATTACGTCGCTCATCGCCGCCGCGCGCGCCCGCGCCGAGTGGAACACCGGCCGCGCCTTCGTCACGCAGAGCTGGACGCTCTGGCTCGATGGTTGGCCCTGCAACGGCATCGTCGAGATTCCGTTGCCGCCGCTGCAAAGCGTGGCGTCGGTCACGGCCTATGCGATGGACGGCACGCCAATCGTTCTCGATGCTTCAACTTATCAATTCGATAGCGCCGCATCGCCCGCGCGGCTGGCGCTGAAGCCAAACGCTTCGCCACCGGTGAATCTGCGCGCGCTGAACGCCATCGCGATTGCCTTCACCGCCGGTTATGGCGCGGCAAGCGACGTTCCCGCGCCGCTCCAGCAGGCGATCCTGCAAATCGCCGCCGTGCTTTACGCCCATCGCGGCGACGAAGCGGCGGAACTTCCGCAGGATGCGCTCGCGCTTCTGGCCCCTTATCGCGTGGTGAAGCTGTGATCGGCGAACTGAACCAGCGCGCGCGCGTTCTCGCGTGCACGATGATTCCCGACGGCGGCGGCGGTTACAGCGAAAGCTGGAACACCGTCGCAACGCTATGGACGCGGATCGCGCCACAATCCGGCGGCGATGTCTATGGGCCGGACGCGGTGGAAAGCCGCGTGCGCCACAAGCTCATCATCCGCCGCAACGCCGCGATTGCCACCGGCCAGCGAGCCGCCATCGGCACGCGCAACTTCCGCATCCATGCGGTGCTGGACGGCGGCGGCAACTATCTCACGCTCGAATGCGAGGAACTGCCATGACCAACGCCAGCTTCGCGTTGCAGGGCGCGGTGTTCGCGGCGCTGTCCGGCGACGGGACGATCCAGTCGCTGCTCGGCACGCCGCCGCGGATTTACGATGCCGTGCCGCGCGGCGCGTCCTTTCCCTATGCGGTGCTGGGCGACGGCAAGGAGACCAACGCCGGCACCGCGACGGAAGAGGGCAGCGAGCATGTCTTCGCCGTCACCGCCTGGTCGCGCAATGGCGGCCACGCGGAGAGCAAGAGCATCGCCGATGCGATCCGCTTCCGGCTCAACAACGCCACCCTCTCGCTCAACGGCCACGCGCTGGTGGATCTGCGGTTTCTGAATTGCGATTACGCGCGGGAGACGGACGGCGAAACCTACAGCGCAACGCTGCGGTTCAGAGCTGTGACCGAGCCGGCATAACACCACTGTCATCCCGGCCAAGCGATGCGGACGCATCGCGCCGAGCCGGGACCCATCGCGCACGCGGCACAATGGGTCCCGGATAGCTTCGCTGCGCTCCGCTTCCGGGATGACAACAGTTGTTGAAAGAGAGAAGAGAAATGACTGCTCAAAAAGGCAAAGACCTGCTCATCAAGATCGGCGATGGTGCGTCGCCGGAGAATTTCACCACCGTCGCCGGATTGCGCGCCACGACGCTGTCGTTCAATGCGCAGACGGTGGACGTCACCAATGCGGACTCCGCCGATCAGTGGCGCGAACTGCTGGATGGCGGCGGCGTGAAATCCGCGTCCATCTCCGGCAGCGGCGTGTTCAAGGATGCCGTGTCGGACGCGGCGCTGCGAACGGCGTTCTTCAACCAGGCGCTGACCAATTATCAGATCGTCATCCCGAGCTTCGGCACGGTGCAAGGCCCGTTCAAGCTCACCGCGCTCGCCTATGACGGGCCGTATGACGGGGAGTTGAAGCTCAGCATGACATTGGCGTCGGCGGGTGCCCTCGCGTTCACAAGCGCATGATTTTTCCTCCCCCGTTTACGGGGGAGGACGCGAACGAGGTGAGCTGGAGGGGGCCGCCCGCGCGACAGTCCCCCTCCACTTCGCGCGCGAGGTGCGCGCTCAGCACCTCCCCCGTAAACGGGGGGGGAATTTATGGAGGAAACCAAATGACAAACCCCGCTCGCGGCGAAACATCCTTCCTGGCCGCAGGAGAGAAATTCACGATGCGGCTCACGCTCGGCGCATTGGCCGAGATCGAAGCTGCGTTCAACGTGGCGAGCCTTTCGGATCTCGCTACGCGCCTCAAATCCTTCGCCACCGGGGACATCGCCGCCGTTGCCGCGGCACTGTTGCGCGCGGGCGGGCATGACGTGACGGCGAACGATGTGCTCAGGCTGCCTGTCGATCTGGCCACCATCGTGCAGGCCATCGCCGATGTGTTCGCGCTGGTGAACCGCGAGGTGAGCGACCCTTTGGCCGCTGGCGGCAAAGGCTCGCCTTCGGCCTCGGCCGCCTGAAGCTGTCGCCAAATGATTTCTGGAGCATGAGCGTGATCGAATGGAACGCGGCGTGCGCGGGTGCAAAACCGCGCGCCCCGCTCCCCCGCGCCGATTTCGAGCAGATGATGAAAGCCTATCCCGATGAGCAATAATGCAATCGACTCTGTGCTGAACGATGCGGCGCAAGCCTTCGCCGATTTCGCGAACGGCCCGGTGGCCTCCACCAGCGCCGCCATCGAGCGCACGGTGAATTCCAGCTTCAATTCTGTGGCGAACACCATCGCGCGCGCCGCCGTGAGCGGCAAAACCTCGATGAGCGAAATGGTGGACGCGATCCTGGCCGACTTCGACCGCGTGGCGGTGAAGGATTTCATCGCCAAGCCCGTGGAAGGATTGATCTCCGATCTGGCGAGTTCGCTGTTCGATGTCGCCGGTGGCCGCGCGGTGGGCGGCCCTGTCACGCCGGGCGCGACCTATCTCGTCGGCGAGCAAGGCCCGGAACTGTTCACGCCGAGCGAGAACGGCGCCATCACCTCGAACGCCAATCTCGCCGCGCCGTCGCGCGCCTCCATCGTGCTGAACGTGAACGCCCGCGACGCGCAAAGCTTCCTGAAAAGCGAAAGCCAGATCGCCGCGATGATGAGCAGAGCGTTGGCGAGAGGACAGAGGAATCTTTAGCAGCGACCGCTATTCATTTTTTCTCAGAATGTTCGAGCACAGTCCGCATGAAGAGAATGTACGCAAACAGGAGCGGCAAAAAGAGCACTGCAGGAACGAAGCTGTCTGATAACAGGCCGACGCCCCTGCAGAACATGCAAAATGCTCCCCAAGCGAGAGCGCCAAACATGAATGCCAAAATCAATCCGCATCCCATCGGATGAATGGGAAGGATGAGATACGGCAGTCCCCATTTGGAGAAAAACCTGAACCAGGGCTTCGGTGTCATGCCAGCAGCTTCGATCAACTCGCAACAGAGACTACCATGAACTTCCACGAAATTCAGTTCCCTACTTCCATCGCCATGCATTCCACGGCGGGGCCGGCGCGCAAGACGGAGATCGTCACGCTCGGTTCCGGTTTCGAGGAGCGCAACGCGGTGTGGGCCAATTCCCGCCGCGCCTACGATGTCGGCTTCGGCGTGAAGACGCTGGACGACCTTCACGCCGTCATCGCCTTCTTCGAAGCGCGCATGGGCCGGCTTTACGGATTCCGCCTGCAGGATTTCACCGACAACCAATCCTGCGCGCCGGGCGGCACCGTCGCCGCCACCGATCAGCCATTGGGCACCGGCGACGGCAGTACGACTGTCTTCCCGTTGAAGAAGGTCTATACCTCCGGCCCCGCAAGCTGGACGCGGATTATCAAGAAGCCCGCCGCCGGTTCGGTGACCGTCGCGGTGGATGGAATCACGCAAACAACCGGCTTCGGAGTGGATTCCATCACCGGCCTCGTCACCTTCACCACTCCACCCGCCCGCGGCGCGGCGATCACGGCGGGCTTCGCCTTCGACACGCCGGTCCGCTTCGACACCGATCAGCTCTCGATCAACCTGGCGAATTTCTCGGCGGGCGAGATTCCGTCGATACCTCTTGTGGAAGTGGCTCTCTAGTCTCTCACCATGACAATGGAGCATGAAATGAAAAATTTGCCGGAAGGCATGCAGGCGCATCTCGATAGCGGCGCCACCACCTTGTGCTGGTGCTGGAAAATAGCGCGCAACGATGGCGCTACCCAAGGCTTCACCGATCACGATGCCGATCTGACTTTCGATGGCGTCACCTATGAAGCCGCGTCCGGTTTCACGGCCACCGAAGTGCAGTCCCTGCTCGATCTGGCGATCGACAATCTCTCCGTCAGTGGCGCGCTGTCGTCGTCCACGCTCAACGACGCCGATCTTGCCGCCGGTCTCTATGACAACGCGAGCATCGAGATCTGGCGCGTGAATTGGAGCGACGTGAGCCAGCGCGTGCTCATGCGCAAGGGAAATCTTGGCGAGGTTAAACGTGGGGTATGCGCCTTCACGGCGGAGGTGCGCGGGCTCGCCCACATCTTGAACCAGCCGGTCGGGCGCTGCTTCGGCTATGGCTGCGACGCCGATCTGGGCGATGCGCGCTGCACCATCGACCTCACGCGCGCTGCATTCCGTGCGGACGGCGCGGTGGTCAGCGCCACGGATGCGCGGCGTTTCACCGTCAGCGGCCTCGGCAGTTTCGGCGATGGCTGGTTCACCGGCGGCAAGCTTGTGTGGACCGGCGGCGCGAACAAGGGCCGCGCCATGGAAGTGAAGCGTCACACCGGCGTCGCCATCGAGCTCTGGCAGTCCATGAGCGAGGCGGTCGTGGCGGGCGATGCCTTCACCATCACCGCCGGATGCGACAAGCAATTTGCCACCTGCAAGAGCAAGTTCAACAACGCGATCAACTTCCGCGGCTTCCCCTACATGCCCGGCAACGACGCGGTGCTGGCCTATCCCACCGCCAGCCAGCCGATGGATGGAGGCAGCAGATATGGAAACTAGAAAATCACGCGGAGCCGCGGAGTCGCGGAGTTCATTTCCTGCTCCCTCAACCGTCATCCCCGGCCTTATGCCGGGGACCCATTTTCCAGAAGCAGAGCAGGTTTCGCGCGCCTCTGGAAAATGGATGGCCGTCACGCGGGCGGCCATGACGGAGAGAATGGTGGACGACTCCGCGCCTCCGCGTCTCCGCGTGCAAAATTCGCAAGCGCAAATTGTCGAAGCCGCCCGCTCCTGGATTGGCACGCCCTATGTCCATCAGGCGAGCGTGAAAGGCGCGGGCTGCGATTGCCTGGGCCTGCTGCGCGGCGTGTGGCGCGAATTGCATGGCGAAGAACCCGAAACCGCGCCACCTTATTCGCCGGACTGGGCGGAAGCGACCGGCGAGGAGACATTATATGCAGCGCTCTCCCGCCACCTGCGCGAGATCGACAAGCGCGACATCGCCCCCGGCGACACCGCGCTCTTTCGCATGCTGCCGAACGGTCCCGCCAAGCATTGCGGGATCATAGGTGCTTTTCCTCCCCCGTTTACGGGGGAGGAGGCCCCCTCCGCCTTCGCTGCGCTCGGCACCTCCCCCGTAAACGGGGGAGGAAAGCTCACGCTCATTCATGCGCGGCAGAACAAGTGCGTGAATGAAGAGATGCTTTCGCTGTTCTGGAAGCAAAAGACCGTGGCAGTATTCCGGCTGTAAATATTTGTCCTCCACCAATGGTTATGGAACCCTCTTGAGGGCGGGCAGGTTTTCGAAGGGGGAACATATGAAACACCGCGCTGAATTTGCGCTCACGCTTCTTGTTCTTGCTGCATGTTGTGGCGCGCCCGCCGCTGCCGGTGTGCCCGGCTTTGCGCAAGTCGGGCGCGGCGCCACGGATATCGCCGGCAGATGCCTGGGCCGCGAAGGGCAGCCCGCCGAGCAGCGCGTGATCGATTGCACCACAGCAGCGCAGGCCATGGTATGGCAGGGCTATTCCTGGCCGCGTTACGGGCGCGCGATCGCCTATCAGGAACTCGGAAAGTTCGATCTGGCCATCGCCGATCTCCAACAAGCGACGACGCTGGGTGGTCGGCACGATCCCAACAGACCGGGCATCTACGAAAATCTCTGTTTCGACCGGGCAGTGGTCGGCGGTCCTTTCGATCAGGCGCTGGCGGATTGCAATCAATCGCTTGCGCTGCGCCCCGGCGACGCGGCCGCGTTGAACAGCCGGGCCTTCGTCGAATTCAGAATGAAGAACTATTCTGCCGCGATTGCGGATACTACCGCAGTTCTTTCCATCTATCCGAAAGCCGCGTCGCCGTTTTATGTACGCGGGCTCGCGCGATTGAAGACGGCAGACCTGCAAAACGGCAATGCTGACATCGCAGCAGCGAAAGCGATCGATCCAAAGGTCGCTGAGACGTATGCCGGCTATGGCGTGACACCCTGAACACTTGAACCACGCATTTGGAAAACGGCGGTCCATTGGGCCGCCGTTTTTGTTTGGAAGAAAGAAAATCAAAATGGCCTCTCTTGTTCTGGGCATCGCCGGTGAGGCGGTGGGCAATGCGCTGCTGGGCAGCGGCATCTCGATCTTCGGCGCCACGCTCTCCGGCGCGGCCATCGGCGGCGCGATCGGTGCGTTCGCGGGCAGCGAGATCGATGCGACGCTGGCGCCCGGCGCCAATATGCAGCGGCAAGGCCCGCGGCTCAGCGGCATCAACATCCAGTCCTCCACCGAAGGCGCGCCCATCCCGCGCGTGTTCGGGCGCATGCGCGTGGCGGGGCAGCTCATCTGGGCGACGAACTTCAAGGAAACATCCAGCACCGCCAAAACCAGCGTGGGCGGCAAGGGCGGCGGCAGTTCGGTCACCGAAACCGATTACGCCTATTCCATCTCTTTCGCGGTTGGCTTGTGCGCGGGCAGGGTTGCCGCCATCGGCCGTGCGTGGGCCAACGGCAATCTTCTGGACCTGTCGCCTTTCACGACGCGCTTCTATCCCGGCGATGAAACACAACCGCAGGACCCGCTGATCCAGGAAATCGAAGGGGAGGGCAACACGCCCGCCTATCGCGGCCTCTCTTATATCGTGTTCGAGGACATGCCGCTTGCCGCTTTCGGCAACCGCATACCTCAGCTTCAGTTCGAGATCGTCCGCCCGATCTCCGATACCGATCCCGGCGCGCTGGAGAATGTTCTGCCCGGCGTGGCGCTCATCCCCGGCGCGGGCGAGTTCGTTTATGCCACCGATGTGGTGACTGCAGACGACGGCGCGGGCGCCACCGCGCCGCAAAACGCGCATAGCGCCGCGGGCGTGGCCGACATCGCCGCCTCACTCGATCGGTTACAGGCGCTTGCACCGAACATCGGCGCGGTATCGCTGGTCGCCGGCTGGTTCGGCGGCGATCTGCGTTGCGGCGATTGCACGGTGAAGCCCGGCGTGGAGAACGCCACCAAGCAAACCTATCCCGAGATATGGAGCGTCAACGGCATCGCGCGCGATGCTGCGCATGTCGTGAGCACGGTGGATGGCCGCCCCGCCTATGGCGGCACACCGTCGGACGAAAGCGTCGTGCAGGCGATCGCGGATCTGAAAGCGCGCGGGTGGAAGGTGATGTTCTGCCCATTCCTGTTCATGGATGTTCCGCAAGGCAACGCGCTCACCGATCCCTATACCGGCGCGAACGGCCAGCCCGCTTATCCCTGGCGCGGCCGCATCACCTGCGATCCCGCGCCGGGCGTTTCCGGCTCGCCCGACAAAACAAGCGCGGCGGCAGCGCAGGTGAGCGCCTTCTTCGGCGGCGCGCGGATATCCGATTTCATTGTCAACGGCGCCGTTGTTTCATGGACCGGCGGCAGCGATTGGGGCTACCGGCGCATGGTGCTGCATTATGCGCATCTCTGCGCGGCGGCGGGCGGCGTGGACTCTTTCCTGATCGGTTCCGAACTGCGCGGGCTCACTCGGGTGCGGGACGGCGCAACGTCCTATCCGGCGGTCGCGGCATTGAAGGCGCTCGCCGCCGATGTGCGCGCGATTCTGGGCAGCAGCACGAAGATCGGATACGCCGCCGACTGGAGCGAATACAACAACCACCAGACGGGCGATGCGCCCGGCGCAGTGCTGTTCAACCTCGATCCGCTGTGGAGCGACGCCAATATCGATTTCATCGGCATCGACAATTACATGCCGCTCTCCGATTGGCGCGATGGCACGGCACATTTGGATTACGACGCGGCCAACGGCCCAACCGGCATCCACGATGCGGCTTATCTCACGCGCAACATCCGGGGCGGCGAGGGCTATGACTGGTATTATGCCAGCGATGCGGACCGCGCCGCGCAAACCCGCGCGCCGGTCACCGATGCGCTCGGCAAGCCTTGGGTTTGGCGCGCGAAGGATTTCTGGAACTGGTGGAGCAGCACCCATTATGACCGCGCCGGCGGCAGCGAAAGCGCGAGCGCCACGGATTGGGCGCCGCAGAGCAAGCCCATCGTCTTCACCGAGCTGGGATGCCCCGCGGTGGACAAGGGCTCCAACCAGCCCAATGTCTTCGTCGATCCCAAATCCAGCGAAAGCTTCCTGCCCTATTACTCGAACGGCACGCGGGACGATCTCATCCAGCGGCGTTTCCTCGAAGCGCATCTGAATTTTTGGACAAACAACGCCAACAATCCGGTGTCGTCCGTTTATTCCGGCCGCATGGTCGATATCGCGAACACGCGGCTATGGTGCTGGGACGCGCGGCCCTATCCGGCGTTTCCGGCGCTGTCGAATGTGTGGGGTGATGCGGGCAACTATACGCTGGGCCATTGGCTGAACGGGCGCCTTGGCGCGGTGCAACTCGCCGATCTCGTTGCGGCGCTGTGTGAAGACGCGAATTTCACCGCTTACGATGTTTCCGGCCTCACCGGCATCGTCACCGGTTTCGCCGTCACCGGCACGATGAGCCCGCGCGATGCGATCACGCCGCTGTCGGTCGCCTATCATTTCGACGCGGTGGAGAGCGAAGGCGTGGTGAAGTTCCGCATGCGCGGCCAGCCCGCCGCCACGGCGCTGGAAGAAAGCGATCTCGTCATGCCTGATGGCGATGCAAGCTTCGGCTTCTCGCTCACCAGAGCGCAGGAAACCGATCTGCCGCTGGCTTCGCGCGTCGTTTACATCGATGCGGGCGACTACCGCCAATCCGTCACCGAAGCGCGGCGGCTGGTGGCGGCGTCGGACCGCGTTGCGCAATCCACCTTGCCCATCGTGATGGACCAGGCGCAGGCCTCCGGGATCGGCGCGCGTCTGTTGCAGGATGCGTGGGTGCAGCGGGAGACGGCGCAATTCGCGCTCGCGCCATCCTGGCTGTCGCTCGATCCGGCGGATGAAGTGGAATTGAGCGCGGGCGGACGCACACACCGCCTGCGCCTCAACGAGATCGGCGATGCCGGCGCGCGCGGCATTCAGGCCATCGCCACCGATCCGTCGATCTATGAGATATTCGCCGGTGCGGCGCGCGTTCTGGCGGCGGCGAAGCCCGCCGCGCCGGGCCGTGCGCTGACGGTGTTTCTCGATCTGCCTTTGCTGGGCGGCGATCGGAATGCGTGGGCGCCGCTGGCCGCGGCTTATGCCGATCCGTGGCCCGGCTCGGTCTTCATCCTGCGCAGCGCGACGGATTCCAATTTCCAGCTCGACACCGCGCTCACATTGGCCGCCGATATCGGCGAGACCACCACCGATCTGTTCTCCGGCCCCGCCTGGCGCTGGGACGATGTGAACAGTGTCGGTATCAAACTCTATAACGGCACGCTGGCATCGCAGGACGATCTTTCCGTTTTCGCGGGCGGCAATGCGCTCGCCATTGAGAATGAAGACGGCGGCTGGGAAATCCTGCAATTCGCCGCAGCAACGCTCACCGCGCCGGGCACATGGATGCTGTCGCGGTTGCTGCGCGGGCAGGCGGGCACCGAAGGCGCGATGCGCGATCCGGTTCTTGCCGGCGCGCGGGCGGTCGTTCTCAACAATGCGCTGCAGCAGCTTTCGCTGGCACAGGATCAATATGCGCTGCCGTTCCAATATCTGTGGGGTCCCAAAGGCAAGCCCATCTCCGATTCCGCCTATAGGGGCGCAGAACTGCAATTCGAAGGCATCGGCATGCGTCCTCTCGCGCCATGCCAGTTGGGCGCGGTCTATGCAGACAGCGGCGATCTTCGCCTCTCCTGGATTCGCCGCGACCGCTCGCCCGGCAGCGACGGCTGGGATCAAACCGAAATTCCCATGAGCGAAACCGCCGAAGCCTACGATGTTGAGATCCTCGACGGCGCGGGCGCGGTGAAGCGCGCGTTGAACAACGCCGCCGCGCCGCTTGCATATTCCGCCGCGCAGATCGCGGCCGATTTTCCGTCCGGCTTGCCCTCGCCGTTCCGCTTCACCGTCTATCAGCTCTCCAGCGTTGTGGGGCGCGGCGCGGGCAAGACGGCGGAGATTTTCTTCGCATGATTTTTCCTCCCCCGTTTACGGGGGAGGAGGCGAACGCAGTGAGCCGGAGGGGGAATTCGTGAGGCGGCCCCCTCCGCTTCGCACTCGCTCAGCACCTCCCCCGTAAACGGGGGAGGAAACAACAGGAAAAACAAATATGACAGACACCACACCGCGCGCCGGTGCGCCGCTGCTCGCGGCCGCACAGGCGCAAAAGCACGTCACCCACAATGAAGCGCTCTATCAATTCGATGCGCTGCTCTGCGCCCGCTTTCTGGACCGCGATCTTTCCGCGCCGCCGTCATCGCCTGCCGACGGCGACACTTATCTGATCAAAGCCATCGGCACCGGCGCATGGGCGGGGCAGGACGGCAAGATCGCCTATTGCGCCGATGGCGGCTGGCGCTTCTACACGCCCTTTGCGGGACTCGTCGCCTATGTCAGCGACGAGGCTGCGATCGTCGTTTATGACGATGGCAACTGGCTGGACTATTCGGCCACGCTCGCGCCCGCGCTCCTTGTGCCGGACCAGACGCGCGCCGCCATCCGCGCCGCGCCTATCGAGGCGATGGCGGATCTGCTGCTCAACATCAACGGCGGCATGGAGGTGAGCCAGGAGAACGGTGTGAACAGCGTCGCGCTCTCAGCCACCGGAACCTTGCAGACCAAATATCTTGTCGATGGCGTGATGGCGGCCTTCCGCGGAAGCTTCACGGCATCCGCGCAGCAGGTCGCGGATTGCCCGCCCGGTTTTCGCAATTCGCTCAAACTGGCGGTCACCACGGCGCAATCTGCGCTCGGCGTGAATGACGAGTTGTCTCTCGTCATTCCGGTGGAAGGGCTGAACGCCGCGCGGCTCGCATTCGGAACGGCGCAGGCCAATGCCTGCGCAATCTTCTTCTGGGTGAAGTCGCATCGCACTGGCGCGTTTTCGGGATCGCTGCGAAATGCCGGCAAGACGCGCTCCTATCCGTTCGGCTTCAGCATCAATGCCGCTGACACATGGGAAATGAAATCCGTTCTGGTCAACACCGGCGACACGGCAGGAACCTGGGCGATCGACACCAGCGTCGGTCTCTATGCCACGATCTGCGTCGCCGGTGGCGCCTCGCGCCTCGGCACGCCGGATGCGTGGGCGGCGGGCGATTGCAGTGGCGCCACGGGAACGGCGAACGCGGTGGCGGCGACATCGGATGTTTTTCAGATCACGGGCCTTGGCGTGCTGCCGCTTGTTGCCGGGGCAAGCTTCGCCGATGTGCCCGATGCCGCGCATTCCCCGTTCATCGTGCGGCCCCGGCCGAGGGAAGTTCTTCTCGCGAAGCGCTTCTATCAGGACATCTGCCGCGCCAACGGCAGCCTCGCGGCCGCAAGCTTCCTGATGCAGAAGTCCGCTTCGTTCACCATCGATGGCCCGTTCCAGTTTCCGGTGGAAATGCGGGGTATTCCAGTATTGCGGCATAGCAACCCTAGCTGGGCCGGTGGCTCACCCAGCGGCAATCAACTCAACTTCTACGACAATGCTGGCAGCGGATTTCTGACCATCAGTGGTGCGCTGACTGTGACCACGGCTGGTGCCGACACTGGCAGCGCTATCGTCTTGCGGCTGCAAGCTGGCACAAGTTTCAATGGAACGGTGGGTGACATGGGAAATCTCTATCTCGGTGAATCGGCCTATCTGGCTCTGGATGCAAGGCTCTGAGCGTAGCTCATTTTTCGAGGCGAAAGTTGCGACCGTGCAATGTGATCGAGAGATTGTCGTGGTGCGGCACATCGAATGCCCGCACGCGCCGCTCGAATTCCTCACGCGAAAGGCTCGCGTCGAGGCGGCACATATCCAAAAAGTCTTTTCGCGAATGTTTCTTCCCACTCCAGACAAGTTTACTGTTCGACGTGAGGGGCTTTGCGCTCATCAGTCGCGGGGCGTTCCGCGCGAGCACCTCAAACGCAGCCACGTTGGCACGTTCGAGAAGCGTCATCGGTTTCTCATCCGGTGCGACAGCGAAAAGCTCGACATCGATAATCGGCCCATCATCGACGCGCTTGCCCATCACATGCAGCGTCGCGCCGTATTCCGTGGCACCGTCATAGATCGCCCAGTGATGGGGATCGCGTCCGGGATAGCGCGGCGATGCGGCATGCAGGTTGTAAGCGCCGCCGGGAAATCGCTCGAAGATATCCTGTGGGACAATCACCGATGTCGAGAAAGACAGCAGCGTGGACTCCGCCCCAGGCCGTTCCAGTTCATCGCGTGAACGATAGATGCGGAACCGAGAGCCGAATATGCTGGTGAACCTTGCCAAGTTTTCATCGTCCGCAAGGTCAGTGAGAAGCGCGAGGATGTGATTCGGTTTTTCTCTGATGCTCGCCGTCGCGTTCGTCAAACCAGATTCATCCTTGTGAAGGCAGGCAGAAACTAACATCGCCACAGCCGATTCCCAAGCACTGCGGAACCGTACTTGGCACTCCATCAGACATTCCAGACATGTCGGCAAGCCGTCTGGCATTGCGGTTTTGCCGATGCGTTCGGCCGTGCGGACGGAAATGTTCGCGCGGCCGATTTTTTTATCAACCCATCCAAACAAAAAGGAGAAATCATGCTTTCCGGATACAAGACCTATATCGCCGGTGTGCTCACCATTCTGGGCGCGCTCGGCGGTTTTCTCACCGGCAATCTCGCGCCGGAACAGGCGATCAACCTTGTCGTGCCGGCGATCCTCGCGATGACCGTGCGCCACGGCGTTTCGACCGCCTCCGCGTCGTAGTCGCCAGGCATTTCGCTTAAGATCGGCAACTTCCCGCCGCGTCAATTCCATTCGCATTGACGTGGCGGGTCTTTTTGCCATGCTGGACGTGTTTTCATTGAGGCCGCCATGAACGTCAGCGAAGCACTCGCCACGCGCAAAACCGTTCGTGCGTTCAAATCCGATCCGGTTTCGCGCGAGACGATCGAGACGATCGTCGTGCAGGCTGCGCGCGCGCCGTCGGGCGGAAATGTGCAGCCATGGAAAGTCTATGCGCTGATCGGCCCCGCGCGCGACGAACTGGTGCGCCGCGTCGCCGAATTCCGCAATCAACATCCCATGGGCACGCCGCCCGAATATCACATCTATCCGCCTGACCTCACAGAACCGTATCGCACGCGCCGCTTTCGCGTCGGCGAGCAGATGTATGCGACCATGGCCATCCCGCGCGAAGACAAGGCATCGCGCCTGAAATTCTTTTCGAAGAACTGGGAATTTTTCGGCGCGCCGGCGGGATTGATCTTCACCATCGACCGGCAGATGCAGCAGGGCCAATGGGCCGATCTGGGCATGCTCCTGCAAAGCATCATGCTGCTCGCACGCGAACACGGCTTGCACACCTGCCCCCAGGAAGCCTGGGCGATGTTTCATCCGCAGATCCGCGAATATCTGAATGTGCCGGAAAACGAGATGATCTTCTGCGGCATGGGCATCGGGGTGGCCGACGAATCCGCGCCGGTGAACGGCCTCGTTAGCGAACGTGCACCCGCGGGCGAATATCTGACGGTGCGTGAAACGGCATAAGGAAGAGGGGGGTGGGGGTACCCCCGGCATTTTGCAATTCAAATACCAAAGGCGGCATGTCTCGGCCGCGTGGCACCATATATGAGAGACCCGCACCGGATTTCTCCGATGCGGGCTCTCGCTTGACGGCGACGTGCCTTACGGGGAGGGGCTTGCCGCAAGACCCGGCCTCAAGGCCGCTGCTCTTTCGGTTATGGTGAAAATTCAAACCGGCAGAGCAATTCATCTGGGAGGAAGATTGCGCCTGCCGGGCTGAATGGACTCTGGATGGCGCATTCATGCGCCGTTCATCGCGGAAAAGTTAGAAAACCCCAATGTTCCGGCTCGTGTTTCTGGCGTTTTTGGCCGTGGTGGCAGTGGGCTTGCAGCCTGCTATCGCTCAGCCGCGCCGCGCGCCGGACGTGCAGCCGCTGGACCGGGTGCTGCCGCAGATACGTCGCGATCATCCCGGAACATTTTACGATGCGGACGGTCCCTTCAACGATGAGGGCGGCAATCCGCATTACCGGTTGAAATGGATGACGCCGGAAGGCCGGGTGATCTGGCTGGATACCGATGCACGCACCGGGCGTGTGCTCGGGGTCGAACACGGCAAAAAGCGCGGCGGCTATCGCAACAACATGCCGCCGCCCGATACGCCGCCGCCGGATTTCGAAGGCTCGCGGCGCGGCCGATACAATGGCCAATACAACGGTGGCGATGGCAATTTTTATCGCGGGCGCGGCTATTGGGAGCACGGTTCAGGAAATCGCGAGCATAATTGGAACGGGGGGCAAAACGGTTGGGACGGCGGTCCGGACCGGCATGGTGGAGATCATGGCGGGCGTGGCGGCGGCCGCGGACATCACGGCGGATAACACATGCGCATTCTATTGGTTGAAGACGATTCCGATCTGCAGCGCCTTCTCAAGAAAGCGCTGAGCGACGCGGGCTATGTCGTGGACACGGCAAGCGACGGCGAGGAAGGGCATTTCCTCGGCGATACGGAGCCCTACGACGCGGTGATCCTCGATCTGGGCTTGCCGAAGATGGATGGCGTCCGGGTTCTGGAAAAATGGCGCCAGGCGAACCGCACCATGCCGGTGCTCATCCTCACCGCGCGCGACCGCTGGAGCGACAAGGTGGCCGGCTTCGATGCCGGCGCGGACGATTATCTCGCCAAACCGTTCCATACGGAGGAATTGCTGGCGCGGGTGCGCGCGCTGCTGCGCCGCGCCGCCGGTCTTGCGACATCGGAAATCGATGTCGGCCCGCTCAAGATCGACACGCGCGCGTCACGCGTGATTGTGGACGGCAATCCGGTGAAGCTGACCAGCCTTGAGTACCGGCTGCTTTCCTACCTCGCCCATCACAAGGGCAAGGTGGTATCGCGCACCGAATTGGTGGAACATCTTTACGATCAGGATTTCGATCGCGACTCGAATACCATCGAAGTGTTTGTCGGCCGCCTTCGCAAGAAGCTCGGCATCAACGTGATTCAAACGGTGCGCGGCCTTGGCTATTGCCTCGACGATCCGAACGCTCAGGACGAAGATCGCGCCAAGGCTTGATTCCCTCCAGGCGCGGCTGATTGCTGCCGCGGCGGTGTGGACGATCCTGGGGCTTGTCGTCGGCGGCTTCATCCTGTCCGGCGTTTTCCGGTCTTCGGTGGAAAGCGATTTCGACGCACGCCTGAAATTCGACCTCGATGGCATGATCGCCGCCGCGGAGCCTGGGCCGGCCGGACAAGTCTCGCTCCGCGGACGTTTCACCGATCCGCGCTTCGAGCGCGTCTATTCGGGCTGGTATTGGCAGATTGCGCCTGAAGGCAAAGGCGCGAGCCTGCCGCAGATTTCCCGTTCGCTCTGGGATCATACGATCAAGGTTACGGACACGCTGACTCGCAATGGCGTGGAATGGAGCCATGGCGAAGGCCCCGAGGGGCAACGCCTGCGGATCGTGTCGCGGCAAGTGAAATTTCCCATCGCCGACACACCGTCGCTGAAGGACACGCGGGATTATCGCTTTCTCGTCGCCGGCGATTCCACCCAGGTCGAAGATGAAGTCGCGGACTTCAACGAGACGCTGTTGTGGTCGTTTGTGGTGCTGGGGATGGGCTTGATTGGCGGCATATTCATACAGGTGCGCGTCGGTCTTTTGCCGTTGCGCCAGTTGCGCAAGGCGCTTGCCCGCATCCGCGATGGCCGCGCGCGCAAACTCGACGGCAGATTTCCCCGGGAGATCGCGCCGCTGGCAAGCGAGCTGAACGGGTTGATCGAGCACAATGCAGAGGTCGTGGCGCGCGCGCGAACTCATGTGTCCAACCTCGCGCATTTCCTGAAGACGCCGTTATCGGTGATCACCACCGAAGCCTCCGCGCAACCGGGTCCGCTCGCGGATAGCGTGATCAAGCAGGTCGGCACCATGCGGCGCCAGGTGGATCACTATCTTGCGCGCGCCCGCGCCGCCGGGGCGGTGAACGCGCTGGGCAACCGCACGGAAGTTTCGCCCGTCATCGAGGATCTTGCGCGCGTGCTGGGCCGCATCCATGTCGAACGTGGGATCACGATCGCGCTGGAGCATCCGAACAGCTTGTGCTTTCGCGGCGAACGCCAGGATCTCGAAGAAATGGCCGGCAATCTGATGGACAACGCCTGCAAATGGGCGCAGTCGCGTGTTGCAGTTTCGGCGCGTAGCATATCGGGTACACTACTGGAAATTGTGGTCGGCGATGACGGCCCGGGCCTCAGCCTGGACGAGCTTTCCCGCATCGGCGAACGGGGGGAAAGGCTGGACGAAAGCATTCCCGGCTCCGGCCTCGGCCTCGCCATCGTCCGCGATATTGCCCGTCTTTATGGCGGTTCTCTTAGCCTGGGGCGCAGTTCCATGGGCGGATTCGAGGCCCGGCTGGCCCTGCCCGCTATCATTTGAATCATCTTGCAAGGCCCCGTTAACGGTACGGTATTAGGGTCATAGAACCGGAAATACGGGCTATGCCTGTGTTTCGATGGGGAATGCCGGGACTATGGATTCGAACAAGACTCAACAGCTTCAGGGTTTGCTGGGGGCGTTGCCGCCGCTTGTCGCCTCGCGTCTCGCGAAAGCCATCGAGATCGACCGGCTGAACGAAGGCCAGTTGCTCCCGCACGAACTTATTCTCGACGGCCTTCGTCCGGTTCTGCGCCGCGGACAGTCCTACGACCGGGCTGCGACGCCGCTTCGCCTGTTCTGCCGGCCATTCGAAGATCTGCTGTCGATGACGCCGCGCATGCAGAAGCAGAAGGGCCGCATCGCGCGCAGCTCCATCATGCCGGTTTGGAATTGGGTGTCGCAAACGCTCGCGCCGGATGCCGCCGCGTCTTTTTCCATAGGCGTGAAGACATCGGTTCTTTCCGGCCGCCACGATGAGACGATGAGCCCGGCGGTGCAATTTTGGACAGTGGCGGCGCAAGCCATCCTCTCCGCACTGGATAGCGAACGCGGCCGCAAAGCCGCGCGCACCGTTCTGGAAACCGATCTGGTGATTGAAGACGCCCGCGAGATGGCGGTTCTGCTGTCGGTCGGAAGCGATATTCTGGATCTGCAATCGAAAATCCCCAAGCCGCTGCCCAGCCTGACGGAGGATTTCGTCTGGAAGCTGCGGGAGATCTACGACCGCCTCGCGGGTTCGGTGCCGGAAGCCGCGCCCTATGTCGCCGTGGTGGCGATGCAGCGGCTGGAGCGTCCGTGGGAAGCCTTGAAGCTGCCGATGAACGTCACGCGCCAGTCGCAGGACACGCTCATCAGCTCGACGGACATGGGCTTGGTCGGCGAGATTTTGTTCGGCGATATCGAATATTACACCTCGATGATCCGCGCCACACGCGCGCAGCATTTCGATGCCGACGAGCTGGTGGGCCATCTGACGAATTTCACGACGCTCTCCACCGGCATGGTGAAAGCCATCGAAATGCGCCGCAACGGAAAATGGGGCCAACGCCTGCTGGGCGACCGCGCCGCTGTCGCCGAAGTCATGGATGGCTTCATGGAGCGCGCGGTGAAGGAAGTTTCGGCCGCGCTGCCCACGGTCAAGTCAGGAAGCTATGCCGGCGGACCGCGCACGCCCGATCTGGCGCATCACACCGACCCCGACAAATCGGATCGCGCCGTCACCTATGCGCGCCTGGTGTCGGGCTGCCGTCATTTCGCGGCCGCGGCTTCGTTCGGCGCCAGCAACAAGGAAGCCAGCGATGAAATCGGATCGATGCTCAAGAGTTACACAGAGGATCTGCTGAAAGAATTGCGTTCGGCAACGGGCGACCGGCGGCTCAACGCGGAAGCCTATTTCCATCTCACCGTGGAAATGGCGGCACTTATCTTCAGCCAGGAAGAAGCCGATCTGCTGCGCCGCCGCGGCCGCGCGGCCATGCCTGCCGCCGCCTGATCAAACCACGCCGGACGTTCTCAAATCCTCGATCTGCGCCGGCGAGTATCCAAGCTCGCGCAGGATTTCATCGGAATGCTCGCCCAGTTCCGGCGCGCGGCGGCGCACTTCGCCGGGCGTGCCGTGGAGCTTCACGGGCGTCGCGGCGATGGGCGCCAGGCCGATGCCGGGAAAATCCACGGTGGTGAGAATATCGCTCGCCTTCAGATGCGGGTCGTCCAGCGCTTCGCGCATCGTATAGACCGGGCCGGCGGGAACACGCGCGCCTTCGAAGGCCGTGATCGCTTCGTTGCTGGTGCGTGTTGAACACCATTGCGCCACCCGCGCGGAAATGATTTCGCCATTGTCGCCGCGCAGCTTGTCGGACGCGAAGCGCTTGTCTTCGAGCCATTCGGTCGCGCCGATCAGCTTGCACACGCGCCGGAACAACGGATCGCCGTTCACCGCGACCGTGATCCATCCGGTTTTTGTCTTGAAGATATCGGAAGGGCCCGCCGTCTGGCTGCGGTTGAGGGAGGGTGTGCGGCCGAGCTTCAGAACTTCTTCTTCGATCAGGGTGGGGCTGAAGAATGTCGCCGCCGTGCGCAGCAGCGCGCCTTCGACCATCTGGCCTTTGCCCGTCTCGTCTCGAACGCGCAGCGCCGAAACGATGCCGAGCGCCAGCAACGATGCCGTCCCGAAATCCACCCACGGCACGGCGGCGCGCACGGGTTGGTCTTCGGTGCCGGCGAAATAGGCCGCGCCGCTCATCGCCTGCGCGATGCCGTCGAAGCCGACGCGATTGGAATAGGGGCCTTCCAGCCCGAACGCGGTCGCCACGCCAAGAATCGCGCGCGGATTGATCGCGGACACGCTGTTGTAATCGAGGCCAAGGCTTTTGAGCGTTTCACCGGGCAGATTGGCGATAACCACATCGGCCTGTGCGATCAGGCGGCGCACGACATCGCGGCCTTTTTCGTGTGCGGGATCGAGCGTCAGGCCGCGCTTGTTGCGGTTCATCTGCAGGAACATCGCGCCTTCGCGCGGGCTGCCGTCTTCTCTCTCGCCGAGCGAGACCAGCGTACGATCCTCGCGGCCGTCGCGCTTCTCCACGCGGATCACATCGGCGCCAAGATCGCCCAGCAAAGCCGCACAGAACGGTCCCGCAATGTAGCGGCCGAAATCGACGACACGAATTCCTTGTAACGGACCCGCCACGCGCATCACTCCCTGCTGCCGCGATTGCCGCGCGGCCGTTTGATGGAATATACCGCGAAAACGGGGAAAAGCATGATCGCCGCCGAAGCTTTCGCATCGCTCAACCGGACCGTCGGCATTGCACCGCTGCGCCCGCCCGAATTCTCTGGCGACGATCCCTTGCTGCCCACGCCGTTTTGCGTGGCGGGCGCGGCTGCCGCTGCGTTGGGGCTTGGCGCATCCGCAGCCGATGAAATCTGGCAGTGCCGCAGCGGAACGCGGCAGGATATCGGCGTCGATCTGAGTGCTGCGGCTTCGTCTCTGCTGTCCTTCGCATTGTTGCGGCTGGACGGAAATCCTGTGCCGCGCCCCGCCGAGAGCAACGTCACGGTCGGCATCTATTGCGCTGGCGATGGCCATCACATCCATCTGCATGGCGGCTTTCCGCATCTGGAACGCGGCACGCTGGAATTGCTGGGCGCACAGAATACGCCGGAAAGCCTCGCCGCCGCCGTGGCGAAATGGAACGCATTCGAACTGGAAGACGCGCTGGCCGGCAGGAATCTGTGCGGCGCGGTTGTCCGCACCGCGGAAGAATGGCGCACCTCACCGCAAGGCCGTGCTCTCGCGGACGCGCCACCCATAAAGCTTGTGCGGATTGGCGATGCGCCGCCATTGCGGCTCGCGGATTCCGCCACGCCGCTCGACGGCATCCGCACGCTCGATCTCACGCGCGTTCTCGCTGGACCATCGGCAGGCCGAACGCTGGCATCCTATGGTGCGGATGTTTTGGGCATCCGCGCGCCGGGGTTGCCGACCATCGCGCTCTTCGATCTGGATACAGGCCTCGGCAAACGATCGGCGTTTCTCGATCTTGCGAAAGCCAATGATGCGCAAACCATGCGCGCGCTGGTTCGCGATGCGCATGTCTTCATCGATTCTTATCGCCCCGGCGCTTTGGCGAAACTTGGATTCTCGCCGCAGGCGCTTGCGGAGCTTTCTCCGGGTATCGTCCATGTCGCGATCTGCTGTTACGGCAGCGAAGGGCCATGGGCGAACCGCCGCGGCTGGGAGCAACTCGCCCAAAGCGCGACAGGCATCGCGGTCGAGCAGGGCGCGTTCACAGCCAAACGCTATGGTGAGGACGCTGTACCGAAGCTCGTCCCGGCGGCGGCCTGCGACTACATCACCGGCTATCTGGCGGCGGCCGGCGCCATCGCGGCGCTGCTCCGGCGCATCCGGGAAGGCGGAAGCTGGCGCGTGGAAGTCTCGCTCTGCGCCACGGCGCAATGGCTGCAATCGCTGGCGCGCAGCGAGCCCGGCCGGATACCGGAGAACTGGAATCCGGCGGCGGGACTCGACGGATATTTCCAGTCATGCGAAACGACGCGCGGGCGGCTGGTTCATCTGGCGCCGGTCGTGCGGATGTCGAAGACGCCACCGGTCTGGCGAATGCCGCCGCCGGAACAAGGCGCGGATCAGCCGCGCTGGCAGATTTGATGGGGAATGGAATGGCGCCGAAGCAGAACCCGCTGAAACTCAATCCGCTGCAGTTGCGCACGCTCACCTTGCTGCAAGCCATGGTGCGTGCGCCTGGCGGCGCGGTCGCCGGGCCTGGCCCCGGCGAAGCGACGATTGAGCGGTTTCCGCCGGCTCATGGCGATCATTTTCATCTGGGCGACGCGGTGGTGCGCGGCAGCGATGCGACAGGTCTCTTCAATGAAAAGGTCTGGAACGCGCTCACCCGCAAGGGCGTGGCGCGGGGCGACTGGCCGCATCGCATCACGCTGACACCGGACGGGCTAACCTACGACACCGGTCTTGGGCATGAGATTCTGCACCAATCGGGTCATTAGGTTCATTCCATTTTCGTTAGCGTCGCGAAGCGCTCGCCGAATAGGGCAGCGCCTTTCCTTGTCGCGAGGAAGGCATCGAGATCCTTGGGCGATGCGGTGATCGTCGCGTCACCGAACTGGCCTTGCTCCACCGTGCCTGCGATCTTGTGCGCCCTGATGGCCGCCTTGGTCGCGTCTTCGTCCATGAGGTAAAGCACCATACGGTTAAGGCCTTCGAAGCGATAAAGCAGCGGAATGGTGCCCGGACGGTCGTCGTTCTCCGCCTTGCCGTCGCTGAATTTCAACTGCGCGTTCATGATGTGATTGCCGCCCAGCATCGCGGTGGTGATGGAGGCGACCATCCAGCCGCCGTCCGGCTCGCTGCCGGCCTGAACCATCACAACCGTGATCGTATTGTCGCCTGCTGGAAGGAAATGGAAGTAGAGGCCGCGCCGATCCGCCGGCTGATCGGTTTTTCCGTGCCACAAGCCGATGAGCGCCGGATCGTTCGCAATGGTGGCCGTCGTACCCACGGGATGCGTCGTTACCGGCGGAAAGCAGCCGGCAAGCAGCAGCGCCGCGGCGACCGCAAGGAAAGGCGTGATGCGCATGGCAATCCCCCTTCGGAATACTAGCAGATTCGCAAGGGATTCCGGCGGAAGCGGGGCGGCGCGCCGCCGCGTGGACCGGGCGGGAGCGCACCCATATAGTCCCGCGCGTCCAACGGTCCGGCTTTGTTGATGAATCCCAGAAAACGCCGCCGCCTTTATTTCGCCGCCGCGCTTCTTGCGGCCGGTGCGGGTGGCGCTGTGCTGGTGCTGGGCGCGCTGAAAGACAATGTTCTTTATTTCTACAGCCCGTCCGACATCACCGCGAAACATGTGTCGCCGGGCGTTGCGTTTCGCATCGGTGGATTGGTGGAGAAAGGCAGCGTCAGCCATGGCGCGCATGCCAATGTCCGTTTCGTGGTGACCGACGGCCGCGCGGCCGTGCCGGTGGAATTCCATGGCGTGCTGCCGGATCTGTTTCGCGAAGGGCAGGGTATCGTGGCGATGGGTGCGCTGAACGGCACGGGCACGTTCGACGCCACCGAAGTGCTCGCCAAGCATGATGAGAAATATATGCCGCCGGAAGTCGTCGATGCGCTGAAGCGTTCGGGCCGCTGGAAAGAAGGCGGAACTTGACCGGAGAAATCGGCCAGCTCGCGCTCGCCCTGGCGTTTGCATTGTCGGTGGTGATGGCGATCGCCGGTCTGGCAGGCGCCCGCGAGACGGCATCGCCATCGCGCGCCATTGCATCCAGCGCCGCCATCGGCATGTTCGTTTTCGTGGCGCTGGCGTTCGGCGCGCTGACTTATGCGTTCGTTACGTCCGATTTCAGCGTGCTCAACGTCGCGCAGAATTCGCACACCGCCAAGCCGATGATCTACAAGATCACCGGCGTTTGGGGCAGCCACGAAGGTTCCATGCTGTTGTGGGTCTTCGTGCTGGCGATCTATTCGCTTTTCATCGTGTTCGCACAGCGCGGCAGCGCGCGGCTGACCTCGGCGGCGCTGGGTGTTCAGGGATTGCTCGCCTGCGCATTTCTTCTTTTCATACTGTTCACATCCAACCCGTTTCTGCGCCTGGATCCGATGCCCTTTGAAGGCGCGGGGTTGAATCCGCTGCTGCAGGATCCGGGTTTGGCGATGCATCCGCCAATGCTCTACATCGGCTATGTCGGCCTGTCCGCGGCGTTCTCGTATGCCGCCGCGGCGCTCATCACGGGTGAATCCAATGCCGCGTGGGCGCGTGCGGCACGTCCTTTCATGTTGCTGGCATGGATTGCGCTGACCCTGGGTATCACGCTGGGAAGCTGGTGGGCCTATTACGTTCTGGGATGGGGCGGATTCTGGTTCTGGGATCCGGTGGAGAACGCGGCGCTCATGCCCTGGCTGATCGCGACCGCGCTGCTCCACTCCGCGCTTGCCACCGAACGCACCGGCGCTTTCCGAAGCTGGACCTTGCTGCTGGCTATTCTGGGTTTCTCGCTGAGCCTGATCGGCACCTTCTTGGTGCGTTCCGGCGTGTTGTCGTCGGTCCACGCTTTCGCCAGCGACCCCACGCGCGGCGTCTATATTCTGGCGATGCTGGTTGCCGCCATTGGCGGTGCGTTGGCGCTCTTTGCGTGGCGTGCGCCGCAGTTGCAGGGCGGGACGGCGTTTGAGCCGGTCAGCAAGGAAAGTGCGTTGTTGCTGAACAATGTGCTGCTGTCCGCCGCCGCTGCGACCGTGTTCATCGGGACGCTTTATCCTTTGCTGCTGGATGCGATGACCGGTCAGAAGATTTCGGTCGGACCGCCCTATTTCGCGATCACCTTTGCGCCGATCTTCGTCGTGCTTATCGCGCTTGTGCCATTCGGCCCGCGTCTCGGCTGGCGCAATGGCGATTGGCGCGCGGCGCTGCGCGTTCTTGCACCGGCTTTCGGAATCGCGCTTGTCGCGGTGCTGGCGGTGCTTGCGTTCGTCACGCCGCGTTCGCTGGTCGCCGCGATGGCGTTCGGGCTGGGCCTGTGGACGATCTCCGCCGCGGGGATCGATCTTGCGAAGCGCGGCGATATTCGCGCCTTGCCGATCGGCGCGTTCGCGTCGGCGCTGGCGCATCTAGGCCTCGGCATCACGCTTCTGGGCATCACCGGCACGACCCTCTGGCGTAGCGAGGCGCTCGATCTTCTCAAGCCAGGCCAGACCATGCCGATCGCCGGTTACACGCTGCGTCTGGAAGGTGTGCAGCTTCTGCACGGTCCGAATTATTTGGCCGAACGCGCCACGGTGAGCGTGATTGCGAACAATCGCATCATTGCCACGATGGCGCCGGAGAAGCGCGCCTTTCCCGTCGAAGGGCAGGCGACGGCGGTAACTGCCATTCGCACCACGGGGTTCTCCGATCTCTATCTCGCGCTGGGGGACCAGCGCGGTAGCGGCTGGGTTATCCGCGCTTATGTCAGCCCGCTTGCACCGTTTATCTGGTTCGGCGGCGCGTTCATGGCGCTGGGCGGTATCGCAAGTTTTTGGGGAAGGTTGCGTCCGCGCCGTGTGTCCGAGGCGAAGCTGGCGGCGGCGGAATGAAACGCGTTCTGCTTACGCTGTTTTTTAGTCTGCTCTGCATCCATGCAGCGTTCGCGGTTGCCGGTTCCGAAAAACTCGCCGACCCCAAGTTGGAAGCGCGCGCGGTGGCGCTGCAAAAGGAACTTCGTTGTGTTGTCTGTCAGGGACAATCGCTGGACGAGTCGAGTGCGCCGCTTGCGGCGGATTTGCGGCATTTGATCCGTGTGCGAATTAAAGCTGGCGACAGCGACGAACAGGTTGAACAATATCTCGTTGCGCGCTACGGAGATTTCATCCTGATGAAACCGCCTCTTGAGCCGCTTACCTATGCGCTCTGGTTTGGCCCTCTCGGGATTTTGCTGATTGGGGGAGCGGCGGTGATGCTTGTGATTGTCCGCGCGCGCAAAAGGCTGGAATCGGGCAGCCCCTAGTTCGCGGTCCAAGCTTCGGATCAGGATTCTGTAATATTACAAGATGTTAATATCACAGACAGAAACGAGTAAGATAACAGGCGTAGGGCTGACCCTCGACGCGGGGGTATGGCTCGTGGTGGCCGGTGAATTCGCACGGAGAAAAAAATGAAGAAGACGGATCAGGTTTTTCAAGGATTTCGCGGCCGCTTGCTCGCCTCGGTGGCTGCTGGTGTGTTGGTGGTCGGCGGGTTGGGCGCCTTTGCGATGACGCAACCCGGGCAAAAGCCGCAACAGCAGCACGCGCCGCAGAAGCCACAACCTGCTCCCCTCGCCGTCGCCCCGCATCCGACGACACCACGCATGATCGAGAGCGGCGCGCCGTTCTCCTTCGCGGATCTGGTGGAGCGCGTCAGCCCCGCCGTCGTCACGATTACCGTCGAAGAGCAGGTGAAGCAGACCGCGGACTTTGATCCCGACCAGATTCCCGAACCGTTCCGCGATTTCTTCAACCAGTTCGGCGGGCAAGGCCGCCAAGGCGTGCCGCGCAAGGCGATCGCGATGGGGTCGGGCTTCGTCATCAATAAGGACGGCTACATCGTCACGAACAACCACGTCGTTCAGGGCGGCAAGAAGATAACCGTCAAATTTCCCGATGGCCGCGAATTCACCGCCAAGCTGATCGGCACCGATGCCGCTACAGATGTTGCGTTGCTGAAAGTGAAAAGCGACAAGCCGCTGCCGTCGGTCGAGTTCGGCGATGACCGCCAGGTGCGCGTTGGCGACTGGGTCGTCGCTGTCGGCAATCCCTTCGGCCTCAGCAACACGGTGACCGCCGGCATCGTCTCGTCCATCGGCCGCGACGTCGGAAACGGGCCGTACACAGATTTCATCCAGATCGATGCGCCGATCAACCGCGGCAACTCGGGCGGCCCGACTTTCAACATCCAGGGCAAGGTCATCGGCATGAATTCGATGATCTTCTCGCCATCCGGCGGCAGTGTGGGCATCGGATTCGCTATCCCGGCGTCCACCATCCACGACGTCGTGGCGCAATTGCAGGCGCATGGCCACGTCGCGCGCGGTTATCTGGGCGTCGAGATTCAAAGTGTCACGCCGGAAATGGCCGCGAGCCTTGGATCCAAGAACATGAAGGGCGCTATCGTCGCCAGTGTTTCGCCAGGCGGTCCCGCGGCGCAGGCCGGCATGGTTGCGGGTGATATCGTTCTCGCCGTGAACGGAAAGCCCGTGGAAGATTCTCGCGATCTTACACGCCGTGTTGCCGCGCTTCCGGCCGGTTCGAAGGCGGCCTTTACCGTCGTGCGCGATGGCAACAACAAAACGCTCACAGTGAAGATCGGCGCGAAGAAGGATCAGCAGGTCGCTTCGGCGTCTCCACACAGCAACAGCCATCCCGCGGAGACCGCGCAAGCGATGGGGCTGGGGCTGGCCGCCGTCACGCCTGAAACACGCCGGGCTTTCAATCTTGGCGGCAACGTGAACGGTGTCGTCATCACCAAGGTCGATCCCAACAGTGACGCAGCGGATAAAGGTCTCGAGCCTGGCGATGTTCTCGTATCGATCGCGAACCATCCGGTGCGATCGCCGCAAGATGTGAAGGCCAGCGTGGCGGCCGCGCAGGCAGCGCATCGCGACACGGTTCTGGTCCTCGTCACGGGCCAGGGCGGTCAGCGCTTCGTGGCAATCAAACTGGGTGCATAGGAACTGTGTACCGGACCGCGCGGACGCAAGTCCGCGTTGTCCGGCCCCCGCGCCGGTGGTGGCGGCCCCATCCCCCCGTTGCTGCCGCCGGCGCGGACCCATTTCAGAAATTGACGATTCAGGAGTCTTTTATGCGCATTCTTGTGGTTGAAGACGATCTTGAAGCCCAGCGTTACCTGGTGAACGGCCTCAAAGAGGCGGGTCATGTGGTCGATGACGCAGATGACGGCGAGATCGGTCTGTCGCTTTCCTTGTCGCGCCCCTACGACGTGGCCATTGTGGACCGCATGTTGCCAAAGATGGACGGCCTGAAGCTCGTCGAAGAGTTGCGCCAGCACGGCAATGTGACGCCGGTTCTGTTTCTCAGCGCGCTATCGGAAGTGGACGATCGCGTCAAAGGGCTGAAGGCCGGTGGCGACGATTATCTCACCAAGCCTTATGCCTTCGTCGAATTGCTGGCGCGGCTCGACGCGCTGATGCGCCGGCGTCATCCTGCCGCCGTGAAGACGCGCCTTCAGGTTGGCGATCTGGAACTGGATCTTCTCACCCGCACCGCGAAGCGCGGGGAAGCATCCATCGATCTGCAACCGCGTGAGTTTCGTCTGCTGGAATATCTCATGCGCCATGCCAGCCAGGTGGTGACGCGCACCATGCTTCTGGAAAGCGTGTGGGAATACCATTTCGATCCGCAGACCAACGTGATCGATGTGCATATCTCGCGTCTGCGCGCGAAGATCGACAAGGGATTCGATGCACCGCTCCTTCATACGGTGCGCGGCGCCGGCTACATGATCCGTGCGCGCGCCTAGGCTTTTCCGGACTCTCGCGTTCCGGATTGTCTTTATCTATATCGCCATCTTCGCGATTTCCGCCGCGGGGCTCGTCGCGTTCACGTATTGGAACACCAAACGTGCGCTCGACATGCAGACCGATCAGACAATCGATGCCGAAATATTGGGACTTTCGGAACAGTATCAGCGCCTCGGTCTGGGCGGCCTCGCCAATGTCATCATCAGCCGCTCGGTGCGCGGCGGGCAGAGTCTGTATCTTCTGACCGATCAGATGCGCCATCCCATCGCCGGAAATCTGGATGGCTGGCCGCAGATCATTTACCGGCCAAACAGCTTCATCGAGTTCAACTACGAACGGCGCGTCGGCGGCGTTTCAACATTGCGACGTGCGCGAGGCCGCATCTTTGCGCTGACTGGCGGTTTCCAGCTTCTCGTCGCGCGCGATGTGCATGAGCGCCACGAGACGGTGCGCCTGTTCAGCACGACGCTGCCATGGAGCCTCATGCTGATGCTGGTGCTGGGCGTGATCGGCGGGGGATTCATGAGCCGGAACCTGATTGCACGGCTGGACTCGATCAACGATATCAGCCGCGAAATCATGGGTGGGGACCTGTCGCGCCGGATACCGATCCGCGGCTCCGGCGATGAGTTCGACACGCTGGCGACGAGCCTGAACCAGATGCTCGATCGCATCGAGCGGCTTATGCGCGGGATGCGCGAAGTGACGGATTCGGTCGCCCATGACCTGCGAACGCCGCTCAATCGCTTGCGCAATCGCATCGATGCCGCGCTTCGCCGCCTGCCGCCGGAGAGTGCGGAATACACAGAGATCGAATCCGCAGCCGTCGAGATCGATCAGTTGATCGCGACATTCAACGCGCTGTTGCTGATCGCCGAGGCCGAGGCGGGCATGGCCCGAGAGGCCATGGCGCAGATCGATTTACGCGACGTCGTGGAAGGCATCTCCGAACTCTACGGTCCATTGGCCGAGGAAAAGGGGCTCACCTTCGATGTGGCGCCAAGCGGCGAAGCAATGATTGCCGGCAACAAGCGTCTTATCGCGCAAGCCCTGGCGAACCTGGTTGACAATGCCATCAAATACACACCCGAAGGCGGCAAGGTCCGGGTGTCCATCGAAAACACGCCCGCAGGCGTCTCACTGATTGTGGCAGATACGGGTGTCGGCGTACCGGTTGACGATCGCGTGCGCGTGCTGGATCGCTTCGTGCGGCTGGAAGCGAGCCGCCATTCACCCGGGACGGGCTTGGGCCTCAGCCTGGTGGTTGCCGTTGCCAAGCTCCACAATGCGCGTCTGGAGCTTGCCGACAATATGCCGGGCCTCAAGGCGAGTTTGTTGTTTCCGCATGACACGGCGCGTGCGATCGCCCGTGCACCAGCCGAGAACCCGGCCCTTCAGATCGCCGCGAAATAAGCCGCTCGATTTGGATACCCGTTTCAGCGCATAAACTGCGCTTCATGAACGCGCCGAGTCAGCCCCCGCGGATAATTCCATTGCCCTTCGATCCAGCGCGCGCGGAGCGGACATTGGCGGCGCTGGCAGAAGGTGAGGACGGCTTTGTCCCATCTTCGGCACAAGCCGAAATTCTCGCTGGTGCGTTCGGGAACAGCTCGTTCCTTGCCCGTTTGGCGCTGCGCGATCGTGTATTCCTGCGCAAGGCTTTCGACATGGAGCTTGGCGAGGTTATGAAAGGTATCGAGGCTGGCATCCGGTCGATCGCAATGGCGGCCGACATCAATGTTGTCATGCAAACTCTCAGGCGCGCCAAACGCGAAGCTGCGCTGACGATTGCGCTGGCGGATATTGCGGGCATCTGGCAACTGCGCGACGTAACAACTGCGCTGAGTATGTTTGCCGATGTCTGCATCAGCGCATCGCTGCAATTTCTTCTGCGACAGGCCGCCGTTCAGGCGGAAATGGATGCATCCGATCCGGCCAGGCTCGAAGCGGAAACGGGCCTTATTGTGCTCGCAATGGGCAAGTATGGCGCTTTCGAGCTCAACTATTCGAGCGATGTCGATCTGATCACGTTCTACGATCCGCAGCGATTTCCTTTCCGCAAGCGTGACGATGCGCGTGGCGCCGCCGTGGATATCGTGAAGGGCCTTGTGCGGCTCCTGAGCGAAAATACGGCGGATGGTTATGTCTTCCGCGTGGATTTGCGGTTGCGTCCCGATGCCGGTGCCACGCAGGTCGCAATCTCGATCGGCGCCGCCGAAGCCTACTACGAGGGCATGGGGCAGAATTGGGAGCGCGCGGCGATGATCAAGGCGCGGGCTTGCGCGGGCGATACCGTTGCAGGCGCCGCGTTTCTTGACGCGATCAAACCCTTCGTCTGGCGGCGCAGCCTCGACTATGCGGCCATCGAAGATATCCATTCGATCAAGCGGCAGATTCACGCGCACGGCAAGCATGGCGCCATCGCGGTCGCCGGGCACAACATCAAACTTGGGCGCGGCGGCATACGAGAGATCGAATTCTTCGCGCAGACGCAGCAGCTCATTCTCGGTGGCCGTAATCCCAATCTGCGTTCGCGCGAAACGCTGAAGGCGATCGAGGCGTTGCGCGCGGCAGGCTTGGTCTCCGACGGCACCGCCGCCGATCTCGAACTTGCCTATGATTTCCTGCGCAAGCTGGAGCACCGCCTTCAGATGATCGAGGACGAGCAGACTCATAGCCTGCCCAAATCCGAAGAAGAGATCGCGCACGTTGTCTGTTTCATGGGCTTCGCGGATACGGCGGCATTCAGCAAAGTCCTACTGCATCACTTGCACACGGTGCAGAGCCATTACCTCAAGCTTTTCGAGCGTTCGGCGCCGTTGGCGACCAGTGAAGGCAGCCTTGTTTTCACAGGCGTTGAAGACGATCCGGAAACGATCGAAACGCTTTCGGGCATGGGCTTTCGCGACCCACATCACGTCGCCCATGCCATCCGCGGCTGGCATCACGGGCGCATCCGCGCCACTCGCAGCGCACGGGCCCGCGAAATCCTCACAAAGCTGATGCCGGCTTTGCTGGATGCGTTGGCGGCGACGGCGGATCCCGATGCCGCGTTCGCGCAATTTGATCGCTTCGTCTCCCGCGTTCCGGGCGGCGTGCAGCTCTTCTCGCTGTTTCTCGCCAACACGCACCTTCTGAAGCTGGTCTCGAATATCTGCGGCTCGGCGCCGAGACTGGCAGATCATCTGGCGCGGTCGCCTGGCGTGCTCGATGCGCTGATGGATCGTGGCTTTCTCAATTCGCTTCCGTCGCGAGAGCAGCTTGATGCGGTCCTTAGAGTTCAGCTATCGGCGGCGAACGATTACGAAGCTGCGCTGGATGCCGTTCGCCGGTTCGCCAAGGAACAGATTTTCCGCGTCGGCGTGCAGATCATCGAAGGTACGCTTAATGCGTTGGCCGCCGGTGCGGCGCTGACCAATATCGCCGAATGTTCGGTGGCAGGGTCATTGGCGGCCACGGAAGACGAACTCGCGCACAGCGTGGGCCGTATCCCGAAAGGCGCCTTCGCGGTCGTTGCCATGGGAAAACTCGGCAGCCGCGAAATGACGGCGAGTTCCGATCTCGACCTCATTTTCGTTTACGATGCGCCGGACGATACGGTTTCCGATGGCGCCAAACCGCTACCCTCCAGCACGTTCTACGCGCGGCTCGCGCAACGCTTGATCGGCGCGCTGACGGTCCCGACCGCCGAGGGCACGCTCTATGAGGTCGATATGCGGCTGAGGCCCACCGGCAACAAAGGGCCGGTGGCCGTGAGTCTGGAGTCCTTCGCGCGCTACCATGCGACGGAATCGTGGACGTGGGAGCGGCTGGCGCTTACGCGCGCGCGCGTCATTGCCGGATCCCCGGAACTGGGCAGCAAGGTCGCCGCCGTTATTCGCGATGCGCTCACCGCAGCGCCGGATCGCATCAAAATTCTGGCCGATGCCGCCGGCATGCGCGCCAAGCTCTTTGCGCAGTTTCCGGGCAAGGCGCCATGGGATCTGAAGTTCTCCCGAGGCGGGCTGGTGGACATCGAGTTCATCGCCCAGACGCTCCAGCTTCTGGAAGCGCACAACTCCCCGGCCGTGCTTCACAGCAACACGATCAGCGCGCTTAACCTGCTGGCCCAGGTCAATGCCATCGCGGCGGAACAGGTCGCGGTCCTTATGGCGGCGGCGGAGCTGGAGCTCGCGCTCATGCAGGTGCTTCGCATTGCCGTGGATGGCGAGTTTGAGGCGGCCTCCGCCACGCCGGGCCTCAAAGCGCTTCTGACGAGGGCTGGCGACGCGGCGCGTTTCGACGATCTTGAAGCAAGGCTCTGCGATCTTCAGGCGCAGGTGAAGGCGATCTTTGAAAAGCAGATATCGGCGCCGGCTTAAGGCGCCAGCCGCTTGATCCATTCCGGCAGTGCGAAGCAGGCGGCATGGATGGCGGGATTGTAGTAGTCCGTCTTCAGCTTGGCCTTCTTGAACGCCGCTGCCGCCTTCCTGATGCCAGCAGGCGTGCCGAGCTTCGCGCTCTTGCCCTTGCCGGCCCAGGAGAGCGCCATGAAGCCGCCAATGTAGGTCGGCACCACGGTCAGATAGAGGCCGGACGAGGGGAAAAACTCCGCCAGCTCATTGAGCGCCTCGGTGATCTCCCACGGCTGGTAGAACGGCACGCCGGTCTGGAAGGTGGCGAAGCCGCCGGGCTTCAGCGCGGCCCGCACGCGGTCATAGAAGGTCTCGCCGAAGAGCGCCTTGCCGGGGCCGACCGGGTCGGGCCTGTCCGCGACGATCAGGTCGAAGCGATTCTTGCTTTCCTTGCGGCCCAGATATTCGAAGGCATCCGCTACCTCGAGCTTGAGGCGCTTGTCCCTGAACGCCTTGGCGTTGATCTCGCCGAAGTGCTTTTTGCACAGCTCGATCACCCGGCCGTCGATATCCACAAGAACGACCTCTTTGACGCCTTTGTGCTTGAGCGCTTCGTCGGCGATGGAGAGGTCGCCGCCGCCCACGATCATCACCCGCTCTGCCTTGCCGTGCTCGAGTATGGGCAAATGTGTCAGCATTTCGGCATAGGCGCTCTCGTCGCGCGTGGTGATCTGGACGATATCGTCGAGCGTCATGACGCGCCCGTTGTTGGGTGTGTCGAAGATTTTAATGCGCTGATAGCGGCTCTTTTCGTCCGCCAGCGGCGTGCCGCTGAGTTCCATAACCTGCGCATATCCCTTGTGGAGACGCTCTTTGAAGCTGCTTGCGGCCATCTCAGGCTCCTCGTTCAGAGGTGGAAATTTTGGAAAGCGCGGCGTTTTAAGGCTGACGCGCTACGCTGGCAAGCTTGTTGGCCAAGCGCTCGCGCCTCAACGCGCGTTACGGAATGCGACAGCGTGAGCGCGTCTCCTGCACCACACCGTTGCCAGAAAAATTACCGCGAGGGGACGAAAAATCTTGCATGTGCGAACGATAGCCCTATATTCCGACTCGTTCCGGCGACGGGACAAAGCGGCGAGGCGGCCTTCCGTCCGCCGCTTTCTTCTTGGGAGAACGCGTCCGGAAACCCACAAGGCCAAGGCGCAGGTGTCAACTCTGAGTGAAAGGGTAGGTGCCCGAAATGGCTAGATTGCAGCTTGTCTCGGCAAACAAAGTGGCGAGGGCTCCTCGCGTCCGTACATCGGCAAACGCAGTGGCGAAGCCGATGCCCGTCGTTCTCCCGGTGAGAAACGACAATGAACCAGAACACAAAGACCACTTCATCACCCGCAACGGCGTCACCTTCGCCGGCAGCCACCTGATCATCGATCTGTGGGAAGCCGAAGGTCTCGGCGACCGCGACCGGATTGAGCAGGCGCTGATCGACGCCGTGAAAGCGGCTGGCGCCACCTTGCTGCATATCCACCTCCATACCTTCTCGGATGGCGGTGGTGTGTCGGGTGTGGCGGTGTTGGCGGAAAGCCATATCAGCGTCCACACTTGGCCCGAGAAGGGCTATGCGGCGTTCGACGTATTCATGTGCGGCGATGCAGAGCCTCGCAAGGCGATGGACGTTTTCAAGGCCGCCTTCAATCCTGGCCGTATCGTCGTCGGCGAGCACAAGCGCGGCGTTCTGTAAGAACGGCCTTAGCGCAGATTAACCAAAGGGCGGAAATGGCACCGAAAGCCGCTTCCGCCCTTTGCCTTTGAAACCACTCTTTTCCATTTGACCCTTAATATCCGTTTACCGGTCAGCGAACGGTACGGTGAGAGGGCGAGGTTTTGCGATATGACGCGGCGATCATCGGCGCGGGCGCGGACGGTTTGGCCGCGGCGGTGATGCTTGTCCGGTCGGGACTCAAGGTCATTGTGCTCGAACGCAACGAGCGGCCCGGTGGCCGCTGTATCACCCGCGAGTTTCATCCCGGCTTCCAAGCTTCTCCTTTTTGCGATGAATTGCCGCCCATCCCGCCGGAAATTTTCTGGTCGCTCGGCTTGGCGCGGCTGGGCGCAGTGTTTGTGCCGGCTTCGGTTTCGACGGCGCTGTGGCGCGACTGCGCCAAAAGTCTTGCTGGGAACGCCGGGCTGTTTCGGGCGCAGAGCGCCGCCACAATCCGGGCAGCATTGGAGCGGTCCGAAAAGGATATCCTGCCGCAAAGGAAGGCTTCATTTTGGACCCGCTCACAACCGGTGCGCGACGCATGGCCGGGCGAGGCATGGGCAGCACGCTCTCTGAGCGATCTGCTCTCCGGCGGGATTTCCGATGCAGGCGCCAGGGCGCTGGCGGTCGCTGAAGCGCTTGGGCCTCGCGCTGCCCATCCCGATCTTGCCGGCAGCGCACTTCATTTGCTGGCGCCACCAAGCGGCTCAGGGCTGGTCGCGGGCGGATTACAGCGCCTGGCCGATTCGCTTCTGGCGGCAGCGCAGGGCGGAGGGGCGGAGATTCTTTGCGGCCTCGAAGTCACCGACATTCGTCGCCATGGCGGCAAGGCCACCGGCCTCCGCCTCGCCGATGGTACCGAGATTGCCGCCCGGGCGGTGGTCTCCACGCTCGATTTGAAGCGCACCTTTCTCTCGCTCTTCGCCTGGAACGATCTGCCGCCGGAAGTCGGCAATCGCGTGGGATCGTTCCGAATGGCCGGCGGCACGGCGCGGCTCCTTTTCGCGCTGGACAGTTTGCCGGAACGCCCCGCCTTCGCGACCGGCGATCTATTCGCAGGGCCAATCCACATCGCACCCGAGGACAGTCAGTTCGGGACCGCCTATGCGGCGTGGCGCGCGGGAACTATCGCGCCGCATCTGCCGGTCATATTGCGTGCCATATCCGCGACAGATCCGCGATGTTGTCCCACCGGCGCGGCTGTTATGACGGCGACTGTCGCATGCGTTCCCGGCTGCCTGTTCGATGGATCGTGGACCAACGAGAAGCGCGACGCGTTGCGCGAGCAGGTGCTGGTGTCCATTGAGCGTGTCCTGCCGGGAATGTCCGCCCGTATAAAAGCCTGTGAGTTAATTGTGCCGCCCGACATCGAGGAAGCGCTGGGCTGTACCGATGGCGATCTATGGGGTGGTGATATCGCTTCCGATCAAATGCTCGGCTTTCGCCCGTGGTTGGATTGCGCCGCACCGCGGACGCCGATCGACGGTCTCTATCTTGCAGGGCCATCAACAGCGGCCGGTATTCTTGGAACATGCGTGTCGGGTGTTTTCGCGGCACGGGCGGTCATGGCCGACCTCAAAGCGAGGCGACTCAAATGAGTGCGCCTCGCTCTTACGACGCTATCGTGATCGGTGGCGGCACCAGTGGCCTGGTCGCGGCCGCATATCTCGCCAAAGCGCGCAGGAAAGTCTTACTGCTGGAAGCGCAGGACAAATTCGGCGGGCTTTGCGCCCCGGTTAATCTCGGCGCGGGCTTTTCTGCCACGGGCGGGGCGCACATGCTCTATGCGCTCGATCCGCTTGTCATGCGCGACCTCAAATTGGCGCGAAAGGGTCTGCGTTTCGAGGGCCGGGAGATCGCGCTCACGGGCCTTCGCAGCGATGGCAAGCACATCGTTATCCACCGGGACATTCACGATACCGCCGCCAGTCTGGCCGTTCATTCCCAGCGGGACGCGGAGACCTGGCCGCGCTTTCGCAAAGAGCTATTCGATCTTGCACGCGCGATGCGCTCGCTTTGGTGGGAAAGCCATGGTGCGATGCCATCGGGCGGCAAAAGGCAAAAGCTCGATCGCATCGCGCGAGTCAGTGCCGCCGCCTGGCTGGGTTCGTGGTTCGAAGGCGAGGCACTGAAGGGTACGCTCTGTTTCGACGCCGTTGCCGGTGGCGTTTCGGTTCTGGAGCCAGGATCGGCTCTCGCATTGGTCTGGCGGGCGGCGCAGGAAATGTTGGGACTGCAGGGTGCGGTTGCCATTCCACAGGGCGGTTTGATCGCTTTGGTCGATTCTCTGGTTTCGGTTGCGACAGAGGCAGGTTGTGAATTGCGCACCGGAGCACGCGTGAAGAGCCTCATTCCCGATCAAGGCCGGGTCGTGGGTGTTCGAATCGAAACCGGTGAAACATGTTTCGCGCCGATGGTGCTTTCGGCCGTGTCTTGCCGGCAGACCTTGTCGGATCTTCTTCCGAACGGTGCATGCGGCATCGCCCGGCAAGCTGTCGAGATACGAAACGCTTCCGTGCTTGGCGAAGCCAGTCTTCTGTTTACGTTGCGCAGCGTGCCCCCGTTTGGCGGGGTTTCCGTGCCCACTGCATGCCGCTTCATTCTCGCTGAGAAACCGGAGACGTATGTCTCCGCCGAGATGGCCGCCCGCGAGGGGCGGCTCGGCGACGAACTGCCGGTTGCGTTTGTGGTCCCGACGCTCTCCGATCCGTCTCTCGCGCCGCCGGGTCAGCATATCCTCTCTGCGTTGATCCGGCCGGTGCCGCGGCGTCCCGTCGAAAATTGGTCCACGCTCAAGGCGGAACTGGCGAGACGTGTTGCTGGTGAAATTGAAAAGCTCGCGCCGGGCTTTTCCCGTGCTATTTCCCATATCGAAATTCTCTCTCCCGACGATATTGATGACGGATATCCGGTTACCGTTCCGCGCATGTTGAGCAACGCCGCGCAACGGATCGAAGCACCGGTCGCCGGATTGTTTCTGTGCGGTGCAGATGCAGAGCCTGTCCCTGCGATATCCGGACGCGCAGCTCGTATTGCCGCTTCGCTCGCATTGGCGGGGCAGCCATGACCACGGCGTCTCAAATCCGGGCGACGCCGTTCCATGGCCGTGCGGCGATGCGCAATCCGTGCAATCGTTGGACGGAGCGCAATGGCTCCACGCTTGCGTTGGACTATGGCGACGCACAGGCCGAGGCGCTGGCAGCGAGAACGAATGTCGTGCTCGCGGACATTTCCTGGCGTTGGCGCGTATTTCTCGACGGAGATTTGGCTGGCGATTGTCTCGATCGTCTGATGACCAGGCGCGTTAGCCCGTTGACGCCGGGCCAGTCTCTCAAGGCGCTGTGGCTCAATGACGGCGGCGGGGTGCGCGGCGCTGGCGTCATCGCACGTTATGCCCGCGACCGGTTTCTACTCGTTTCCGCCGCAACGGACGCGGCATGGATCGTGGAGGCCGCACGGCAATCTGGAGTTTCCGTTCGCGATGCGACCGAGCAAGAAGGCGGTCTCGCCCTGATCGGCCCTTATGCCGAGGCCGTATTGAAGGCGACGGGACTTGCCGTGGAGGTTGCACCATTGGGTTTTCAAAAGCTCTTCTGGCGTGGACTCGACGTCACGGTCTCTCGCTGGGGCGAACAGAAGGGCTATGAGATATGGTGCAAGGCTGACGATTGCTTTGCGCTCTGGGATCGGCTGATGCGAGGTGGTGCGCCTTTTGGCATTCGTCCCGGGGGTCTTGCTGCGATGGATGTTCTGGACGTGGAAACGGGCATTCCGCGTCCAGCTCGCGACTATCTACCGGCGACGGATGGATTTGCCTGCAATCCCACGCCAAGCGCGCTGGGATTGGAAAGTTTGATCGATGAAAAACATATCTCTTTTAACGGGCGAGGGGCATGGCTCGCCAATCGCGGGAAAAGCCAGACCACAATCGTCGGCGTCGAAATCGATTCCGAGACACCAGCACCCTTCGCAACGTTGGTGCATCTAGGCCGATCCGCCGGATGCACACTGACGTCGGTTTGCTCGCCATTCCTGCGTCGCGCACTTGCACTGGCGCAGGTTGAGAAAGTGGCTGCGGCACCGGGAACGGAATTCATGCTGTCCTCGCCGCTGTCGCTTGGGTCGCAGGAACACCGCACAGTTGCCGCTCGCGTCGTGAGCTTGCCATTCGTTGAGGCGCCTGATCCCATCGCGTCATGAAACATGCTGGCAGCGCTGCACTCGATCGGCTTGAACCGGTTTTGCAAACCTCGCGCAAAATCGACGGGCTCAAGGAGAAATCGAACGGTTTCCCGCAACCAAGGCTGCCGAAAGTGCGGACCTGCTAAGGAAAGTGAAAGCGCTGGTCGGCATGAGCCACCGAACGCGGAAAAAGAACGCCAAGAGAACCGGTTAACAAAAAGCCATGCTCTGCGTGGGGTGTTCTCGACTTAGCCCTCTCTTTATGATTGCCGCTCGATAATGGGGCCTTCGGGAACGCATCATGAATAAAGTTACGCCAATACCCGGCTTCGCGCCGCCGGCCTTCGTGCAAGCCGCACGAACGGAGTTCGATGCGCTGCGCAAGGCCCATCCCGGCCTCAAATATATCGACGTTGTGCTGGCGGACGTGATCGGAATTTTGCGCGGCAAGCGCATGCCGATTGCTGAAGCGACGAAGCTTTTCGAAATCGGCATGCAGATTCCCCACTCCATCTATCTGATGGATGCCCATGGCGAGATGACCAATCCCCTCGATCGCGGCTATGGCGACGGCGACCCGGATGGCACCGCGTGGCCTATTCCGAAAACAATCTCCCGCGTGTGGGACGAAGCCACTCCGCGCGCGCAGATGCTGATGACGTTGCGCGACGAGAACGGTGTCGCCGACCCCGCCGAACCCCGCGCCGCATTGGAGCGGGTGCTGGAGCGTTTCGCATCGCTCAAGCTCACGCCGGTCTGCGCGCTGGAACTGGAATTCTATCTGATCGACCGCGCCCGCGATGTGACGGGCGCGCCGCAGCCGCCGCTGGATCCGCGTTCGGGAATGCGCGAGAAGACAGCATCGGTCTATGGCATCGACGATCTGGATCGCTACGACGCGTTCCTTTCCGCGCTGACGAAGGCCGCGGAAGTGCAGAACATACCGATGAGTGCGACCAGCAAGGAATACGCGCCGGGGCAATTCGAGGCGAATCTCCGCCATCAAGCCGATGCGCGTTCTGCCGCCGATCACGCGATTTTCCTGAAACAGATCGTCAAAGCTGCGGCGCGCGCCACCGGTTTTGAAGCGACTTTCATGGCGAAACCCTATGTAGATCTCGCTGGAACCGGGCTTCACATTCATCTGAGCCTCATAGACGAGAAAGGGCGGAACGTCTTCGACAACGGCACACCCGAGGGATCGGACACACTGCGCCACGCGATCGCCGGCCTGCAGACATTGATGCCGGAATCCATGGCGCTGTTCGCGCCCAACGTGAATTCCTATCGCCGCTTCCAGCCGGACATGTTCGCACCGGTGAACCGCCGCTGGGGCGTGAACAATCGCTCGACCGGCCTGCGCATACCGGTGGGGCCAGGCGAAGCGCGCCGCATCGAGCATCGCGTTTCCGGCGCGGACGCCAATCCTTATTTCGCGCTCGCCGCCGTTCTCGCCGGCGTGCATTACGGCTTGACGGTGAAACGCGATCCCGGCCCGGCGGCTATCGGCAACGTCTCACGCGAGCCGGATATGGCTTTGCCATTCTCCATCGACGACGCGCTGAACCGGCTGGAAGCAGCGCCGGCGCTGACATCCTATCTCGGTGAGGAAACGGTAACGCTTTATCGCGAGACCAAACGCATTGAAACGAAGCGCCTACGCCGGATCATTACCACGCCCGAATACGACTGGTATCTATAGGCCGCTTGCGGCCGGCCCCGGCTGAGGGTCCACGCCGAACGCGTTGCGAAGGTCCTCGCGCTGCATGCCGTCAACGTCGCCATCGGCAGCGGCCTCTTTTTGGTCGCCGCGAAGAGGGATGGCCTCCACCGGTTCGGTAGGGGCCGCGATGGGCGCCGCGCTTGCCGTGCGCGGCGTCAGCGTCAGTTCGAAGCCGTCCGGGGATGGCGCTGTCGAGAACTCCACATCCTTGCGCGCCACGATGTTCGCTGTGTCGCCGTTTGTCTGGGTGCCGGCGATCCAGTCCGGTGCGCTCTGCTGAATGCCGGCAATCACGGCGGCATCGGCGTTGCCGTCGAAATGCAACGTGATCTCATTCGATCCCGGATCGACCTTCGAATCTTTGAGCGCCATCTTGTGGAAGCGCAGTGTAAGGTCCGGATCGCGCTGGACCACATCCAATGAGGCAGGCCGCGTCGCCGGATGATTGCCGTCGAAAATTCCCGACAGATCGATATGGGGCAGGCTATCGCAGCCTGCGATGAAGGTGATCGCCGAAAAGGCGGCAATCAGGAAGGCCGCGCGGGGAATTGAACGCATCTTGGCTCGCAAATTTGACAAAAGGAGTCTCGTTAACCGCGGTTAACGAGTGGTTAATTCATCAGGCCTTCGGCAGCCGCAGCTCGGCGATGGTGCCCTCGCCCTGGTTGCTGCGGATGAACACCGAGCCGTGCATGCGCTGCGCGAGCGCGTTGCAGATAGCCAGGCCCAGACCGTTTCCAGTCGCCGCACCGGAGCGGTCGAAGCGCGAGAACGCATCGCCCGCCTTGTCCAGTTCGACGGGCGAAAAGCCCATGCCGTTGTCGCGCACGCTGACGATCACGGTTTCGCGCTCATTGCGAAGCTGCACGCGGATGGCGCCGTTCTCCGGTGTATATTGCAGCGCGTTCGTCAGCAGATTGCCCAGGATGCGCTTGACGGCATGCGGATCGGCCTGCGCAATCGCCCTGTCGGGCAATGCGACGGTCAGCTTGATCCGCCGCAGGAAAGCGCGCCCCGCGGCGTCGGAGATCACGCCGCGCGAAACGGCGGCGATATCGATGGCGCTGATTTCGAGCCGGTGACGGCCCGTTTCCATATCCGCGAAATCCAGAATGTCGCCGATCTTGTTGTGCAGTGCGCGGCCGGCTGCATTGATGTCGCGCGCATATTCGACATATTTCGGATGCCCCGCCGGACCGAACATCCCGCGCTCGATCACTTCCGAAAAGCCGATCACGGCATTTAAGGGCGTGCGCAGTTCGTGGCTCATGTGTCCGATGAATTCGGTCTTCGCACGGCCCGCTTCGATGGCGCGGCGCTCGGCTTCGGCCAGGCGAATGCGCAGTTTGGCTTCTTCCGGTTTGGTCGAGCGCAGCGTCCTCACGGCATCGGCGGCGCGGGCGCGCTTCTCGAATTCGCGCACGAACACAACGGCAAGGCCTGCCCCTGCCAAGGATGGACCGAAGATCAGGAAGAAATACAGCGGCAGCGTTCCATACCACGCGCCGAGTGCTTCTCCCGTTCGCACCGAGGCGCCAACGCTGGCCGGCCAATTCGGCACCGGCGAGAGCGCAAGAAGACGATGTTCGTCCGGCAGGTCGATGACGCGCGCCTCAGGAGCGCCGGTCGCCAATGCCGCCACCGGCGGGATGTCTTTCCAACCGCTTCCCAGCGCAAGCAATTCACCGTCGCGGGTGGCGATGACGGTTTCTTCCATGCTCGCGGGCTGCACGATGCCGTGCATGTTGAGCTGCATCGCAACGATCTTCTCGCCGGTCGAGAAGGCGATGACGGTCGTGTGTCCGTCGCGGCTCGGAACGATTGCGCGGTGGCGCAGCGCATCCGCCCATGCAGTCGCCGGCAGCGGCAGGAACGCGCTGGGATTGCTCTTCATCTCGTAGAGCAATCTGCCATCGCGCGAGAGGATGGCGATGTTCTGCAGCGCCTTGCCGCCGACTTCGGACAGCGCGGCCGATGTCTCCGCCGTTTCGGTGGAATTCGCGAAAGCGGCGCCCAGCGCCATATAGCGTTCCAGGGTCGCCGAAAAATCGGTGGCGATCTGCGCGGCGCGGCGGGCTTCCAGATAGGCGGCCTGGTCCAGCGCGCGGGAACGGTCCAGACGCATCTGAATCAGAGCGGCGGAGGCGAAGCTTCCGGTGATCAGAACGACAGACAGAACAACGACCACGCGGACATTGCGCGTCAGTTTCCCGAGAGCCTTCGACACGGGACGTGTCGTCGCTCTGGCCGGTCCGTGGGCTGCCCGCGCTTGCGCCATGTTATGCGCTCTGCGCACCCCGACTGATTCGTTTCATCCCGATGATACGAATCGCAGAGTCCGTGTCGAATTTTATCCCAACATTTTCGAGACGACTTCAAACATGTTGGCCGACACGTTAGGCAGCTTCAGCGCCGCTTCCAGCTCCGCTTTCACCAGCTTTTGGCGGCCTTCGTCATAGCGCCGCCAGTTCTCGAAGGCGCCGGCCATGCGGGCGGCGACCTGCGGGTTGATCGAGTCCAAAGCACGAACGGTCTCGCCGAACAGCCGGTAGCCTGCGCCATCCTTGGCGTTGAAGCGCAGATGATTGGCGGCGAAAGCGCCGATCAGCGCGCGGACGCGGTTTGGGTTGCGCATGTCAAAGGCCGGGTGCTTCATCAGCGCGCGGACATAATCGACTGTGCCAGGCAGGGACGATCCGGCCTGCAGCGCCATCCATTTGTCCAGCACCAGCGGGTTTGTCTTGAAGCGGTCGTGGAAATGATCGAACGCGGCCTGGCGCTTTGGCGACTCCATCCGGGTGAGGGAGGCGAGGCCGGCGATCATGTCCGTCATGTTCGTCGCTTTGCGATAATGCGTGCCGGCCAGTGTGGCGGCGGCTTCGTCGTCCGCCGATGTCAGATAGCGCAGCAGCGTGTTGCGCAGCGCGCGCCGCCCGGCGGGCGCGGCTTCCGGCGAAAACTCTCCGGCGCTGTCGAGAGAATTGTAGAGACGCTGGATGGTGTTGCCATGCGCGGCCTGCACGGCGCGGATCAGTGCGACACGCGCGGTGTTGATGGCGTCCGGATCGGCGGGCGTCATCTTGAGCGCGATCTCGCTTTCGAGCGGCGGCACCAGCATCTGCGCGGCGAAGGCGTGATCGTCGCCGGCGCGCAGCAACGCCTCGCCGATGGCATCGAGATAGATCGGATCGGCTTTCGGCGCATCGCCCGCTTTGGCGTTGCCCGCCATCGCCAGCAGCAATTCGGTGGCGAGCGCCTGGCTGGCTTCCCAGCGATTGAAGGCGTCGGCGTCGTGTCCCATGAGATCGGCGCGCGACTGGCGGTTCATCGGTGCTTTGAAATGCGCCGGTGCGGAGAAGCGGCGGCCCATGGAGAGCAGCGGCGGTTCGGCCACATCGACGAAGGCGAAGGTCTGCTGCGCGCCGGTGAGTTCGAGCACGCGTTCTTCCGGTCCGGCGGCGTTCTCGCCTTCCAATGTCAACGGCAAGCTGCGGCCGCTCTGGCCGATGAGGCCGAGGCGCACGGGGATGTGCATCGGCTTTTTCTCCGGTTGGCCCGGTGTCGCATAGAGCGACTGCTTCAGCGTGAGCGTGTAGGTTTTCTTCGACGCATCGTAGTGACCGTCGGCTTCGATGGTCGGCGTGCCCGCCTGGCGATACCAGAGACGGAACTGCGTGAGATCGCGGCCCGAAGAATCCTCGAAGCACTTCACCCAATCTTCGACCGTGGCGGCTTCGCCGTCATGACGCTGAAAATAAAGGTCGGTCGCCTTGCGGTAACCCTCGTCGCCAACGAGCGTCTTCAGCATGCCGATGACTTCGGAGCCTTTCTCGTAGATCGTCGCGGTGTAAAAATTGTCGATCTCGATATAGCTCTGCGGCTGCACGGGATGCGCCAGCGGCCCGGCATCTTCCACGAACTGGCGCATGCGCAGCATCTTCACGTCTTCGATGCGCTTCACCGGGCGCGAGCGCTCATCGGCGGAGAAGTTCTGGTCGCGGAAGACGGTGAGCCCTTCCTTCAGCGAGAGCTGGAACCAATCGCGGCAGGTGATGCGGTTGCCGGTCCAGTTGTGGAAATACTCGTGCGCCACGACGCTTTCGATACGGCCGTAGTCGTCATCGGTCGCGGTTTGCGGCGAGGCGAGCAGAAGCTTGTCGTTGAAGATGTTGAGGCCCTTGTTCTCCATCGCGCCCATGTTAAAGGTCGAGACGGCGACGATCATGAAGATGTCCAGATCGTATTCGCGGCCATAGGCCTCTTCGTCCCACTTCATCGCGCGCTTGAGCGAATCCATCGCATAGGCGACGTTCGGCTCGTTGCCGTGCTCGACATAGATGGCCAGATCCACCTTGCGGCCCGACATGGTGGTGAAGCTGTCGCGCAGCACGCCCAGATCGCCCGCAACCAGCGCGAAGAGATAGCAGGGCTTCTTGAACGGATCGTTCCACACCGCGAAGTGGCGGCCGTTCGCAAGATCGCCGCTGCCGGTCAGATTGCCGTTGGACAACAGCACCGGATAGTTCTTTTTGTCCGCTTCGATGCGCGTGGTGTAGATCGCGAGGTTATCAGGCCGATCGAGGAAATAGGTGATGCGGCGGAAACCTTCGGCTTCGCATTGCGTGCAGAAGATGTCGCCCGCTTTATAGAGGCCAGAAAGCGCTGTGTTCGCTGCCGGCGAGAATTCCGTGACGATGTTGAGCGTGAAGCGCTCCGGCACGTTCGGGATTGTGAGTGCCGTGCCGTCTTTTGTGTAATCGGACTCCGCCAGCGTTTTGCCGTTCACCGTCACCGAGACCAGCGTCAGATGCTCGCCGTTCAGGACCAATGGCGCAGCCGCAGCGCCCTGGCGCGTCACTTCGCTGATCGCGGTGACGCGCGTTTTTTCCATGTCGAGATCGAAGGTGAGGGCGATTTCCTCAATGCGGTAATCGTTGGGGCGATAGTCCTTCAGATGAATGGCGTGCGGTTCTTCGGTGCGCATGGTTTTTCCTGTGTTTTGGCCCGGTATAGCGCGGATTGACCGGTGCCGTTGAAATCGTTGGGGAATTTTGCCGGATTTCGATCAACTTATTGAAGTTAAACGAAAATCACCGGAAGGTTGTTTCGCGATTTTTTGCCTCGCGCCCGGTGCA
>JAFECP010000013.1:22109-27089 GCA_018242105.1 Pseudomonadota bacterium | reverse complement strand
ACTGGCTTGCGCGGATGGCTTGGGTGGCGGCGCGGGTTTCCTGGCCTGATTCATCTCCCAGTCGCCTTCTGCCGGAACAAGAAGTGCTTTCAATTCTTCTGCGGTCGCCGGTTCTTCGCCCAGCCATTTGGCCCAGTGTACGGGCGGCAGCACGGCGGGCATGCGGTCGGTGATCTTGCCGATCAGCGCGTTGGGTGGTGTCGTGACCATCGCGAAGGATAGAAGCGGGACCGGGCCGCGCGTCCACGCTTCCCAGATCACGGCAATGGCGAGCGGCTTCCCGTCTTTCGGCGAGACGACATATTGAATCGTCTTCGACGGTGAAATTTCTTCGCCTTCGTTGAACGTCTCCACCGCGACCAACCCGCGGCGCTTCAGGAAGGCATCGCGATAGGTCGGCTTGCTGTCGATGGTTTCGGCGCGCGCATGGATGAACTTGGCGCCGACGTTCGGATCGTCGGCGTTCGCCGGAACGAGTCCCCATCGCATGCGCGCGGTTTCGCGCTTGCCGTTCGCATCAAGACGAATGACATCGGCCATGCGCATAGGCGTGATCGTTTCCACCGGCCGCGTGCCGCTCTCGCCGCCAGCGATCAGTTCCTCAAGCGTGGTGACGCCCGACCATTCCGGTTTTTGCGTGAACTTTCCGCACATGGGCGGAGTAGAGCAGATTCGCATCCAACTACCCTCTCCCCCTTTTAGGGGGAGAGGGCAGGGTGAGGGGGCGGTGCAAACGGTGCACCGTTTCCGGAATGGCGTTGCGCCATCGGAGCAAATTTTTTTGAGAGTTGCGTGCGCGGAGAGGCCCCCTCACCCCAACCCTCTCCCCCTGAAGGGGTAGAGGGGGGACGAGTTACTCGCCTTCGTTGACCGCTGTCAGAACGTCTTGCGCGGTGTGCGCTAGATCTGCGAGTTCCGCCGGCATGTCTTCGCCCGACTTGCGCGCCCAATCGACGAGGCTGCTGGCGAATTCCACGAGGCGCGGCGCGCTGGCGATCATGCGGGCCTGGCGTTCCACCTTGCCGGGATCCAGATCGTATTCGGCGCCCGGCACGCGCCAGCCGCCCCATTCCGCGTCGCCGGTGACGACGACCGGGAACGTGCCGGGCACCGGGTGGCGCGAGCAATCTTCCGCCGGCTGCCATTTGTTGCGGGCGCGAACGATGCGCCAGTTCTCGGGGCCGGCGTTCTTGTCTTCCACCAGCGGCGTTTCGGCCTGCAGTTCTTCCGCGGCGAATTCGCGGCCCAGACCGACGTCGTAAAAGACGCGCAGCGGCTCATCGAGACCCTTGGTCCATTGCGGAAGCACGCGTTCGATCAACGCCCATGTTCCCACGGGCTTCACATAGACGCGCTGGTTCTTATGGAATTGTGCCTTGGCCATTGGGCTATCCTGAAACGGCGTGTGCAGACCGTAGCGTCACGCGCTTAAGCCCCGGTTAAGAAACGGCGGCGGGCCGCGCGAGGCTGCCCCAGCGTCAAAATAAAGCCAGTTGGCGGCGGGGCTTAGGCCCTCTATCGTTTGATTAACAAAGACTTCCAGCACGACACGAACAGGGTGGGCCGATGAATTTCGATTTCTCCGACGATCAGAAAATGCTGCGCGATCAGGCGCACAAATTCCTGAGCGAGAAATGCACAACCAAGACCGTGCGCAAGGTTTTCACGAGCGGCGACGGCTACGACAAGGCGCTGTGGAAACAGATCGCGGAGATGGGCTGGCTCGGCACCGCGATCCCCGAAGAGTTCGGCGGATTGGGCCTGGGCTATCTCGAACTTTGCGTGATCGCGGAAGAACTTGGCCGCGCGCTGGCGCCCGTGCCGTTCTCTTCCACCGTCTATCTCTTCGCCGAAGCGATCCTTGCGGCCGGCACGGATGAGCAGAAGAAGAAATATCTGCCCAAGGTCGCGAGCGGCGAGCTGATCGGCACCTTCGCGCGCGCGGAAGGTGCGGGCGCGGTGACGCCGAAGTCGATCCGCACCACCTTCAAGGGCGGCAAGCTTTCCGGCAAGAAAATCGCGGTGGTGGACGGCGCGTCCGCCGACTTCGCCATCGTGCTGGCGCGTTCGAGCGACGATGCGGGCGAGCGCGGCACGGCGCTGGCGATTGTCGATCTCAAAGGCTCTGGCGTGAAGCGCGCGGCGGAAGAGAGCATCGATCCGTCGCGCAAGCATGCGGTGATCGAATTCGACAACGCATCCGCCGAAGCGCTTGGCAAAGCGGGCGATGGCTGGAGCATCGCGGCGAATGTTCTGAACCGCGCCGCGATCATGACCGCGTTCGAGCAGGTCGGCGGATCGGATAGCTGCCTTGCGATGGCGAAAGATTACGCGATGCAGCGTTATGCTTTCGGCCGATTGATCGCGTCCTATCAGGCGATCAAGCACAAGCTCGCCGACATGTATGTGAACACCGAGTTGGCGAGGTCCAACGCTTACTACGGCGCCTGGGCGCTTTCGACCAACGCCCGCGAACTTCCGCTCGCAGCCGCAGCCGCGCGCGTCTCCGCCACGCAGGCGTTCGATTATGCGTCGAAGGAGAATATCCAGACGCATGGCGGCATCGGTTTCACCTGGGAAGCGGACTGCCACTTCTACTACAAGCGCTCGCGCGAACTGGGGTTGAGCCTTGGTCCGCAGCGGACGTGGAAAGAGAAGCTGGTCAGCGAGTTAGAGGCGAGCAACGTCTAGAGTGCGCTGCACTCATGGTTCGACAAGCTCACCATGAGGAATGAAAAACAGTCCTCATCCTGAGCCTGTCGAAGGATGAGGGGGCACGAAACGAATAAGCACCCTTCGACAAGCTCAGGGTGAGGAGGAATAAAAATGGATTTCGAAGATAACGCCCAAGAAGCCGCCTTCCGCGCCGAAGCCCAGAAGTGGCTCTCCGCCCACGCCAAGCCGCGCCGCAAGCGCGAGGATCGCGATCTCGAAGAGATGGAGAATGGCGCGTCTGTCGACATGGCGGCGAGCAAGGCGTGGCAGAAAGAAAAAGCCAAGGCCGGTTATGCGCGCATCACCTGGCCCAAGGGTATGGGCGGCATGGGCGGCACGCCGATGCAGTCCATCATCTTCGGTCAGGAAGAAAGCAAGTTCGATGTCGCGACCGGCGGTCCGTTCGCGATCGGTCTCGGCATGTGCATCCCGACCTTGATGGCTTACGGCAATGAAGAGGCCAAGAAGCGCTATGTGTGGCCCGCGGTGCAGGGCGATGAGATCTGGTGCCAGCTCTTCTCCGAACCGGCGGGCGGCTCCGACGTCGCGGGCCTTCGCACGAAAGCGGAGAAGGACGGCGACGAGTGGGTGATCAACGGCCAGAAGATCTGGACTACCGGCGCGCAATTCTCCGATTACGGCATCCTGCTCACGCGCACCGATCCGAACGTGCCCAAGCACAAGGGCCTGACGATGTTCTACATCGACATGCACGATCCGGCGGTGGAAGTGCGCCCGATCAAGCAGGCGTCGGGCGGCTCGGGTTTCAACGAAGTGTTCTTCACCAATCTGCGCGTAAAAGACTCGCAGCGTTTGGGTGAAGTCGGGCAGGGTTGGCAGGTCGCGCTGACCACGCTGATGCATGAGCGTCTCGCGGTCGGCGGCGGCCAGGGGGGCGGCATCGACTCCAAAGAATTGATGCGTCTGGCCCGCACCTTGGAACTGGAAGACGGCCCGGCGCTGAAGAACGCATCGGTGCGCGAGAAGATCGCCGACTGGTATGTGCGCGAGGCCGGCTTGAAATACACGACCTATCGCACCATGACGGCGTTGTCTCAGGGCAAGCAGCCGGGACCGGAAGCCTCGATCGCCAAGATCGTCGTGGCGTCCAAGCTGCAGGATGTTTCGGCGTTCGCCACCGAACTGGAAGGCGAGACGGGCGTGCTGCAAGGCCCGGATGCACCGGCGCATGGCATGTTCCAGATGGGATGGCTGAGCGCGCCGGGCCTGCGCATCGCGGGCGGCACCGATGAAATCCTGCGCAACATCATCGCCGAGCGGGTGCTCGGCCTGCCGCAGGACATCCGCGTGGACAAGGACGTGCCGTTCAACAAGGCGCCGGCGGGCCGGTAAGCGAATAGCGAAATCGCGAGTAGCGAATAGGGATTTCTATTCGCCACTCGCTACTCGCCATTCGCTTTCAGAAGAATAGAACTGGGGAGGAGAAAACATGATCGGTTACGTCACTATCGGGACGAACAATCTCGAAAAGGCGAAAGCGTATTACGACGCGCTGCTCGCCGAACTGGGCGGCAAGCGCACCTTCAACAACGAACGCATGCAGGGTTATGGCGGTGGCGGCGGCGGAATGCTCGCCGTCTGCACGCCGCATGACGGCAAGCCTGCGACGGTGGGCAACGGCACGATGTTCTCGCTCGCCGCTGCGGACCGCGCGACGGTGGACAAGGTTTATGCCAAGGCGATGTCGCTCGGTTCCAAGGACGAAGGCGCTCCCGGCGAGCGCGGCCCCGGTTTCTACGGCGCCTATTTCCGCGATCCGGACGGCAACAAACTCTGCGTCTTCAAGAGCGGGTAAGCGAATAGCGAAGCCGCGAATGGCGAATAGGGGAAAGTTCTTTCTTCCCCACTCGCTATTCGCTACTCACTATTTGCCATGGTCCAAACACCTTGCATCAAGGTCTGCACGCTCGATCCTGCAAGCCAACTCTGCGCCGGCTGCGGCCGTTCTCTGGAAGAGATCGCGCGCTGGGGCGGCCTGAGCGAAGCCGAGCGCCTTGCGATCATGCGCGCATTGCCCGAGCGTATGCGCGCCGCGAATTTGAAACCAGAACAGGGAGCCACAGCCATGAAAGACTTCAGCGGAAAATACGCGGTGATCACCGGCGGCGGCACGGGCATGGGGCGCGAGCTTGCGATCCAGCTCACCGCCGAAGGTTGCAATGTCGCGATGTGCGATGTCTCCGAAGCCAATATGGCCAGAACCAAAGAATTGTGCGTGAAGGAAGCGCCGCAAGGCACGCGCGT
>JAFECP010000013.1:0-22032 GCA_018242105.1 Pseudomonadota bacterium | reverse complement strand
GGCGACCGCGCGCAATGGGAGAAGACGTTCGACGTCTGCTTCTACGGCGTCATCAACGGCTGCCGCGCCTTCCTGCCGATGCTGATGAAGGCGCGCGAGGGTTACATCGTGAACACCTCCAGCGTGAACGGCTTCTGGGCCTCCATCGGTCCGGGCCGCCCGCACACCGCGTATTCCGCGGCGAAGTTCGGCGTGAAAGGGTTTACCGAAGCGCTGCAGGAAGATTTGAAGATGAACGCACCGCACATCAAATGCGCGGTGGTGATGCCCGGCCATATCGGCACGGAGATCGTCGCCAATTCGCGCACCATCCTGTCGGACGGCAAGGTGGACGTGGCGGGTGCGCGCAAAATGATGGCGGCGATGGGCATGGACGTCTCGAAGATGGACGACACGCAGATCGGCCAGATGATCGAGATGCAGGCCATCGCCTTCCGCGACAACGCCCCGACCAGCGCGGCGCAGGCGGCGACGATCATCCTGGACGGCGTGCGCGCGGAGAAGTGGCGCATCCTCGTCGGTGATGACGCGCATTATCTGGACGAGCAGGTGCGCAAGGCGCCGGAAGACGCCTACACGCCGAAGTTCTACGAGGACCTCACCAAATCCACGCGTTGGGGGATTTGATCGCGGGATGTTTGAGGCACAGCGTAAGAGAGTATTGGATAATGTGGAGCGCGCCCACGAACGGTTTTATAAAAGCGAGATTTTTGGAGGGCCGAGTCTACATTTCCATTTGAAAGCGTTGGAAGCTGCGCTGAACGACGACCCCGAGAGTTTCTGTCAATTCTCCTATGCCATGTTGGCGTCTTGGGGTATGCACAGAATGGGGAGTGGCGGCTCGAAAATGTGCGAATTCGGGCCGTTCCGGGCATCAATCTTTCTTATATGGCCACTCGCAAAGGATCTCCGGAGAATTTCATTTTCTGACGTAGATTCGGAGCATTGGAAAATTCTGCAAAACCTATTCGGTTCAATAAAATGCATGGCCACCGGAACATCAATTGTCGGAAATTCGAAAGTACTGGCACATCTGTTGCCGAATCTGGTGCCGCCTATCGACAGGCAATACACGCTGAATTTTTTGTATGGGAATGGTAGAATCGTAAATGGCCTAGACTATGAATGGCCGAAATTCCGCGAAATTTTAGATCGGTTCTTTTATCCCTTGGCCGCCGAAGAAATCATCGAACGATCATTCAATAGTTGGTCCGGGAGGCCAGAGTTCAAATGGGATACTTCGCCGCTCAAAACCTTGGATAATTTGGTTATAGGAGTGGTTAAACTGGTTGCGCCCAATCCGGTATAGAGAGCGAGTCATGCAGCAGCGGGCAATCGCGATGCGAGCATCCGCACCATGGACGCCACGGCGACGAACACCAGCACGCCCACAATGCTGAGTGCGGCGTCGGTGTAGAGCAGGCCGTTGGAGCCCCAGCGGTCGTGTCCCCAGCCGTCGAAGAAGCCCGCATAGATGAGCGGCACATTCGAGATTCCGCTGAGGATATTGGACTTGGTGCCCGCCGCGCCTTTGCCGATCGCTTCGAACACAACGGCGGCATACCCCGCGTAACAGAAGCCCAGGATGAACGCATAGAGCAGCACATAAGCGACGAACATTGCCTGCGTGCGCGGGCTGAGCGCCATCAGCACCGCGCAGATCGCGATCACGATGCCGAAAAGGCAGTAGGCTGTCTTGCGGTCGATCAGATCGCAGATCCATCCGCCGATAAGGCTGCCGATCATCGCCATCACGCCGCCCAAGACGCCGTTCACCATCGCGACCGCGTCAGCGCTGGCATGCCAGTCGTCCGCGACGGCGGACCACAGGTTCTGCGCCGCGCCCACGCCGATGGGCAGCAGCATGAGGAAGAACACCAGACCGCCATTGCGCGATGTCAGCAACGCCCAGCATTCGCGCCCGACATTGGCGAGGCTGCCAAAGAACGATTGCACACGGTGTTCGGCCGAAGGTTCTTTCAGAAAGAGCAACGCGAGCGACGTGGCGATGCAGATGACTCCCAGCACCGTGCCGGAGGTCCAGAGCGGTGCATGTTGCGCCAGCCACAGGCCGATGCCGCCGCCCAGGCCCGTGCCGCCGAGATTGCCCGCCTGGCTCCATCCGCCCGCGCGGCCTTTCTCTTCTTCGGATGTGCCATGCGCCATCAGGCTGGAGCCGGCGATGGTGGTGATGGTCGCCGTGAAGGAAAAGCCGAAGCAAAGAGCGTCGAAGATGCCGAGATTGCCGCGCGCAATAGGCACGAACGCGGTGGCGGCCATCAGGATGCCGCTCGTCACCGCCGAGATCAGATACCAGCCGCGAACCGACAGCGTCGCGTCCACCAGCGGCGCCCAGACCGCGCGCCATGTCTGCGGCAGCAGGCTCAATCCCACGAGCGCCGCGATCGCGCCGACGCTCACGCCTGCCTGCGAGAGCAGATAGGCCAGCGACACCACGGCATACCCGTTGGTGATGCCCATGGGCAGGAACAGCATGATGTAGAGAACCGGACGCAATCTTGAGCCCGGCAATACGCGTTCGGTCATAGACGGCCGCCCCGATATCGACGCTGCAAGCTAGCGGACGGCGGTGCAAAGTGCGCGGGATATTTTTAACTACCACAACTTGTCATGGCCCACCGGAGAGTGGGCCACCCAGGTGAAGCGCGCTTAATTCTGGAAGATGGAAGCTGCGCCACCTGGGTGGCCCGCTTTTGCGGGCCATGACAAATTAGTTTTATTTTCAGATGAGTAAGGGCTCTATCCCGCGTCGCTCAGAAGTCCGCGTTTCAGCGGGTCGGCGTCCAAGAGTTTGCCGGACATGGCGCCGAGCCAGTCGAGGCCTTCGCGCAGCTTTACGTTCTCGCCGATAACGAGAATGGCGGGTGCGTCGCTCTGCTTGGCGGCGCGGCCCAGTTCGGAGAGTGCGGTCACGCGCACATTCTGTTTGCCGGAGGTGGCGTCACTGACAATAGCGGCGGGCTCATTGGCGGGGCGCCCGGCATCCATCAGTTTCGCGGCGATCTCATCGGCATGCGCGAGCGCCATGTAGAGCACGATAGTAGGCGAGCCGCGCGATATGGCGTTCCAATCGAGCGCGGGGACGTTTCCATCCACGCCATGTCCCGTGATGAAGGTCACCGCATGGTTGGTATCGCGATGCGTGACGGGAATGCCCGCATAAGCGAGGCCGCCGATTCCCGCGGTCACGCCCGGCACGATGCGGAAAGGAATAGAAGCGCGCGCCAATGTCAGCGCTTCTTCGCCGCCGCGGCCGAAGACGAAGGGATCGCCGCCTTTCAAGCGCAAGACACGCTTGCCTTTGCGCGCGAGGGCAACGAGCTGGTTGGAGATGTCGCCTTGCTTTGCACTCGCCTTGCCGCGGCGCTTGCCGGCATACACGATGTCCGCGCCGGGACGCGCAAAAGAGAGCAGCGCTTCGTTCACCAGCGCGTCGTAGAGAATGACGTCGGCGCTTGCGATCGCATGCAGTCCCAGCATTGTCACAAGCCCGGCATCGCCGGGGCCTGCGCCCGCGAGCCAGACCCAGCCGGACTCGAACGCGGGCAATTCCAGCGACGCGGCGAGGCGCGCGATGGCGGTGCGGTCAGCAGCGTTCTTCAGGCCGGACATTCCACATCTCTATAGAGTAGATAATACTATATCACAAAACGTGGGTGGGAATATCATTTTTGCAAGATCTGGAACGCGTTAAGCATTGCGGGCGTTCGAGATGATCAGCCACCCAAAAGAGGCGTCATGAGCGAGAAAACGGCCGAAATCGCCCGCGAGGCGGCCATCTATCGCTGCGAGAACTGCAACAACCGCATCCGGCTTGCGCGGGGCGAGCTGATCCCCAAATGCCCGGTCTGCGGCAAGGAGACATTCGATATCTCCAATCCACGTTTCGAGAAGCGGGACGGCTCGCTCGGCCCGCATGAGCCGGAAGCGGACGGGACGTGACCTGCGGTTGAATTTGCGCCGCCGACGCGCGACATAGCCCACACCCTCCAATTTCCGGATTATCATGAAGCCGCGCAGCGATCTGAAACCCAATTCCTTCGATTTCGAAACGCAGCCGCTCGTCACCGCGAACGGGTTTCGCGAATACGATGCGCGCTGGCTCTTCGGCAAGGAACTGAACCTGCTGGGTGTGCAGGCGCTGGGCCTGGGTCTCGGCACCTATTTCCACGAAATCGGAATCAAGCCGCGTGTGGCGACGGGGCATGACTTCCGTTCGTATTCCTCCTCCATCAAGAACGCGCTCATTATCGGGCTGATGAATGCCGGTTGCGAAGTGGTGGATATTGGGCTCGCGCTTTCGCCGGTCGCCTACTTCGCGCAATTCGCGCTGGATTGTCCGGCGGTGGCGATGGTGACCGCCAGTCACAACGAAAACGGCTGGACCGGCGTGAAGATGGGCGCAGCGCGCCCTCTGACCTTCGGGCCGGACGAAATCGGCCGCCTGAAACAGATCGTGCTCGGCGGCGAAGGCAAGCCGCGCGCCGGTGGCAGCTACACCTATGTCCAGAATTTCCGCGAGCAATATCTGGACGCGGTGACGAAGGGCCACAAGCTTTCCAAGCCTATCAAGGTGATCGCGGCGTGCGGCAACGGCACGGCGGGAGCGTTCGCGCCGGAAGCCTTGCGCCGCGTCGGCGCCGAAGTGATCCCGATGGACACGGACCTCGATTACACCTTCCCCAAATACAATCCGAACCCCGAAGATCTGGAGATGCTGCACGCGATGGCGCATGCCGTGCGCGAGCACAAGGCGGATATCTGCGTCGGCTTCGATGGCGACGGCGACCGCTGCGGCGTGGTCGATGACGCGGGCGAGGAGATCTTCGCCGACAAAGTGGGCGTGCTGCTGGCGCGCGATCTTTCCGCCCGCAACAGGAACGCCAAGTTCGTGGCGGACGTGAAGTCCACCGGCATCTATGAGATCGATCCGGTGCTGAAAGCCAACGGCGCGACGGTCGATTACTGGAAGACCGGCCACTCCTATATGAAACGCCGCACGCATGAGCTGGGCGCGCTCGCCGGTTTCGAGAAGAGCGGCCATTACTTCTTCAATCCGCCGGTCGGCCGCGGCTACGACGACGGCATCGTCGCCGCCATCGCCGTGCTGGAAATGCTGGACCGCGCGGGCGGCAAGAAGATGTCGTCGCTGATCGCGGAATTGCCGAAGACCTGGGGCACGCCGACGATGGCGCCGTTCTGCCCGGACGACCGCAAATACGATGTCGTCGATGCGATGGTGAAGGAATATTCCGACGCGCAGAAGAACGGCGAGAAAATCCTCGGCCAGAAGATCGCCAATGTCGTCACCGTGAACGGCGTGCGCGTGACGCTGGAAGACGGAACGTGGGGGCTGGTGCGCGCGTCATCCAACAAGCCGTCATTGGTTGTGGTGTGCGAAAGCCCGGTGTCGGAAGCGCGGATGCGCGCCATGTTCGCCGACCTCGACAAGCGCCTGGCCAAGCACCCCGAAGTCGGCGAATACGACCAGAAGATTTAGTGTCGTTTCATCTGAAGAGGCGCAACGCTGTTGCACCCTTTCATCTGTCATGGCCCGCACTCGGCGGGCCATGACAACAGAGTTTAATTTCCACAAATCGAAGAGGCTTTAGTTCTTCTTCGCCACCGTAAAATCGCCGGGCTTCCCGTCCGGCACGATGGACCAGCCGGGTTTGAGGTCCAGCGTCCAGCCTTTGCCGGACAAACTCTGCGCATTCGCGGGCGCGGCCACGGTGACGACCGTGAAGGCGTCATCGAGCAGCGCGCCGTCCGTCACCGTCAGCGTTCCCCATTCGCCCACCGCGTGCAGCGTCGGATAGACGGTGCCGTAGGGCGGCAGCGGGAAGAGCAGGCTGGGGTTGAACTCTGTGTTCATATGATGCCCCGGCAGGTGCAGCAGTGGGCCGTTCACCAGCGCAGCCGTGTAGGCTTTGGCTTTCTCGTCATGCGCATGCGCCCGGTTTGCCTCGTCCTTTTGCACGCGCGCCAGATCGTAGCGTTGACCGGCTTGCTGCGCTGCGGACTCCACATTCGCAGGTAGCGAAACATCCGCCGCGCGCGCGAGCATGTCGCCGAGATCGGATTGCGCGTTCACATGCTTGCGCCACGTCTTGCTGAAATCGTCGAGCAGAAATCCGTAAGCAGGGCCGGAAACGAAGGCGAAGAGGCGCGCATAGGCGTTGTTGTCTTCCATCCCGCCGAGCGCCTTGGCCACATCCGCGTCGCTCTGCCCGGTGAGGCGGCGGCCGGTATATTCCGCGAGTCCTTCGTTCAGCAGCAACTCGTTTTCATCCTCCGCCGCGTCTTTCACTCTGGCTCGGCGCCAGGCGCGGAAGATGAGCGCATCGCGAACGGCGGCCTTGCGCGCCGCCACATCTGGCGCGTCGAGCGCTGCCGCCAGCGCGCGCCATTCCATGCGCATCGTCGTGCGGCCAAAGGGTGTGCCGAGCGCGGCCTCCACCGGCGAGCGCGTGGGAAAGCCGAGACTCTCCTGAATGACATGCCACGCTTCGTGGACGAGTTCGGTCTTGCGCATCGCCGCATCGTCCGGCAGCGGCCATAGGATCATCGACCAGCGCAAGCCTTTCCATTCCGTCGTGGTGCTGGAAATCAGAACGCTCTTGTCGAGTTTTCCGGTGAACACGTCGCCGTTTTTCGCCAGCGCGTTATCCGGTGTGTTTCGGTTCGCGACGATGTCGCGCGTATCCGGATCGACGAAGAAGAGTGGGCCGCAGATTGCCTTGCCCCACAGCTTTCCGCCATCGCGATCGCAAAACGCCTGCCGCTCGGCGAAAGCCGCTTGTGCCGCCTTCGGATCGATGGTGCCGGCGTAAGCGGACGCACATGTCATAAAGACGGCGCCGGCCAGTGCCAGGGCCGCAAAGATATTCAGCATCGGTGGTTTCCCCAAGTCTGAAACCCTATGTGGGGAGTGCGCCGCCAGACACATATTCTCACGGCGCATGACAACCATGCGGCTGACGGGGTTGTTGCGGTGCGGCCGTCACCATGTCGCGAAACAGTGCGGCGCGCTAAACGAAGATCGCCACGTTCTGGCGGTGCGCGATCGCCGGCTGGCCGTCCGCGTTCCACACCATCATGCTTTGCGTGGAATAGCCCCGATACGCGGTTTCGGTCTTGCTCTGAATAAGCCACCAGCCGTCCTGTGTTTGCGGATCGTCGGTGAGAATGTCCATCGACCACGTCATGGTGCTGATGGGGCCAGGCTGCGGGAAGATCACCATCGAAGCGGGCGGCGGCGCGTCCGCGAGTGCGATCAGCGGCACGATGCCGTGGTGCGCCTTCGCATCGCGATGGCGGAACCAGATAAGATATTCGGGGTTTTCGCCGGGCTGAAACGGACGGGCGCCGCCGGCCAGGCGGCTTTCGAACTGCTGCTGGAAGCTGATGACCGGTTTGTCGCCGAAGAAGGAGGGGCTGTCTTCGATGGTCTTCACCGGGGGCATCGGCAGATCGGCATAGCTGAGCGCGGAATTGCGCGCCACGCCGAAGCACAACACCGCCCGCGCCGCGAGGCCTGCTTCGCCCGTGAGATCGACATTGACAAAGGCGGTGGATTTTCCACGGCGCAGAACCTCGGCCTTCATGGACAGCATACCGGACGCTGGACCGATGAGCGCGAATTGCGCCGAGCGCAGCGGCGGAAGATCGGGCACCGCGCGCAGCGCTGCTTCCACGCAGAACGCGGCGGACAGCCCGCCATAGGCCGTGCGGCCCTGCGCCCAGGTGTCGTCAAGCGTGACGCGGAACGTGTCCGCATTTTTTTCGATGGATGACAGAAGGCCGGAAAACGACGCCATGCTCACTCGGGTATTGATCGCGAACGGAACATGTCAGCGCCGCCCGCCGCTCACAAGACGCGAAAATTTCTGTGAAACTAGGCCGCTTCAGCGCGAACGCTGCGTAAATGCGCCAGCGCGTCATGCAGCACGGCTATTCCGGCTCCGCGTTGCGAGACATTCTCCGCCAGATGGCGGCGGAACGCGCGCGCGCCCGGCTTGCCGTTGAACAGGCCGAGCATCGGCTTGGTGAGCGCGCTCAAGCTGGCGCGCTTGCCGAGTTGATCCGCCGCGTAATCGACATAAGCGGCGACGGCCGCCTCGAAATCCACCTGCGCGCCGCCGAAGAAGCGCGCATCCACATCGGCGAGCATGGCGGGCGAGTGATAGGCGGCGCGGCCCAGCATCACGCCATCGACATGCTGCAGATGCTTTTCCGCTTCATCCAGTGTGGCGATGCCGCCATTGATGACGATGGCGAGCTTGGGATGTTCCTGCTTCACGCGATAGACAAGTTCGTAGTCGAGCGGAGGAATGTCGCGGTTCTCTTTCGGAGACAGGCCTTCGAGCCATGCTTTGCGCGCATGCACCGCGAAGACCTTCACGCCGGCGCGGGCACACAGGCCGATGGTTTCGCGCAAGGAAACTTCCGGGTCCTGATCGTCCACGCCGATGCGGCACTTCACCGTGACGGGAATCGAAACGGCATGGCGCATCGCGGCGACACATTCGGCGACAAGCTCCGGCTCGCGCATCAGGCAGGCGCCGAAGCGTCCCGACTGCACGCGATCCGACGGGCAGCCGACATTCAGATTGATTTCCGCATAGCCGAAATCCGCGCCGATCTTCGCGCACTCCGCCAGCTTCGCCGGTTCCGATCCGCCAAGCTGCAGCGCCACTGGCGTCTCACGCGCGTCGAAGCCCAAAAGCTTCTCGCGGTTGCCGCGCAGGATCGCATCCGCCGTCACCATCTCGGTGTAGAGCAGCGCATGGCGTGTGAGCTGACGATGAAGAAACCGGCAATGCCGGTCCGTCCAATCCAGCATCGGCGCAACGGCAAAACGGTGGCTTAAGCTATTCATTTCGCTTACTAAATCCATCCACGCCGAATTCGCAACAATATTTCACATCGTGCCGGCAAGTGCTTGTAAGGGCTGTCCGATTTCAGGCGGTCTGCGGCGTTGCGAAAGGGCCACGCCGGCGTGGAAGGGTTTTGGATCGCATTCGTGTGCCATGGCGGCAGCGAGAAGCGCGCTTCGCTTACGCCGTTATTCCGTTCACGGCCGTTCTCGGTGGCCGCATCCCATTTTTGTCACAACCTGCCGCCAAGGCACGCTGCGCACCATTTGCCTGACCCCCGAGGGAACTTCACGATCGGAACGGGCTACGGTTAAGGGTCTTGGAACAAACCCAAGCTTGTGGCATTTCTCGAACATCGCATCACCGGAAGTTCAGCCCTGTAATATCGTGCGGATAAATAGAAGCGCGACACAGGCCATTCGGCGAATGCACTGCCCCCGGGGAGGATTAGCCGATGTCCGAGTGGAGCGGGCCTGCATGTATGTGTTTGCATCTGGTTTGACGGATCGCCACGGCGCGCATTCGTCCATTCTGACTCTTATCGCGCTGTGCGCATTGGCGCCGCTCGGCGGATGCACGGGCATGGGCCGGCCGCCGGCGGTTTCCCCGCCGCCGCTGCGCTCCGCGCCACAAACACAACTGCCGCAACAGCACGCGGCGGTTCCAAGAAAGCCGGCGCGCGAGCCGCGTGCCGTCGAAACGGCTCCGGCGGAAAAGACGGCAGCGATCGATCCGCAGAGTTTGTTGGGGCTTGCCCCCGAAGACGTGCAAAAGCGGCTGGGCGCGCCCAACCGCATGGAAAACGGTGCGTTGTCCCGCAAATGGACATATGCAGCGCCGGGATGTTCCTTCAGTGTCTTCTTCTATCCAAACGTGAATTCGACATCTTTCCGTGCGCTCAAATATGGCGGCGAGAAAAGCGATGGCCAGCGGATCGATAGTTCCGACGCCTGTGTGCGCAGAATTCTTGCAGGGAGAAACAATGACAACTAGCCCCACCGCAGCGCGCGGCCATGTCATGGTCGTCGATGACGACGCGCTCTTCCTGGAATCTGTCAGCACGAATCTGTCCAACGCCGGATATCTCGCCAATCCGTTTCCCGGCGGCGAGGAGGCCGTTGGGTATCTCACGCAGAATTCGGATGCCGACCTTCTGCTGCTCGATTGGAAGATGCCGGGCATCACGGGCATCGAGGTGATGCAGAGATTGCGCGCCAACAATATCGAGATTCCGATCATCTTCCTGACGATGCTGAGCGATCAAATCTATGAAGAAGCCGGCTTGCTGGGCGGCGCGGTGGATTTCATCGAAAAATCCCGCAGCTTCGCGATCCTGTTGCGCCGCATCGAACTCATCCTCAGCGGCGAAAAAAACCGCGCGTTCGCCGCGCAGCGCCCGGATGGCCAGGATGTTTTCGACAGCGGCGGCCTGATTCTGCGTTTCGATTCCCGCAGGGCTTCATGGAACCGGGAGAATGTCGATCTCACGCTCACCGAATTCAACATCGTGGCCTATCTGGCCGAAAACGCCGGCCGCGATGTCAGCTATCGCGAGCTTTACGATATCGTCCATGGCGAAGGATTCGTGGCGGGCGATGGCGAAGTTGGCTTCCGCACGAATGTGCGCGCGTTCATAAAACGCATCCGCCAGAAATTCCGCGACGTGGATCCGGCGTTCTCCAATATCAACAACTACCCTGGTTTCGGATACAGGTGGCGGAATGGAAGCGAACAATAGGCGCGTTCTATCGGGCCTTGTTCATTCTTTTTCCATCAAGCTGTTGCTGCTGGCGCTGATTCTGCTCTCCGTGCCGCTGATCCTCTATTGGCAATTCAGCCATGCCGAGCATGAGCAGGAGCGGCTTCTTTCCAATGCGGTCGATCAGACCAACCGGGTGACCGCGGCGCTGCTGGCGCCGCGCTTCGAGCGTTTCAGCGTCGAGCCGGCCAGTCTTTTGCAGGAAGCGATGGCGCGTGCCGCGGGCGGCCATACGCACATAAAAGTGCTTATGCGGCTGGCCAATTCCAATCCCGATGGCTTTATCTATGTCGCCTCCACGCCGGTCTTTCCCAGGGAATATCTCGAGCGGGAACGCGCGCAGCTTATTCGCTCGGGCATCTTCAAGCGTCTGGCGCCGGCATGCGATGGCACCACGAATCTGGGCCGGCGGTTCGTCAATCCCGAGGGAACGCAGGAAATCCTAACGGCGATGACGCCGGTTCATATTGGCGGCAATTGCTGGGTGGTGATCAGCTCGGAAAATGCAGCCAATCTTACGTCCTGGCCGGTGGGGCTGTCGTTCTGGGGAACGCCCGTGATGCGTGTCGCCGGAGCGATCTATCTGCTCAGCACCGTGCTTCTGATATGGCTGTTTTTTCACATGTGGCGGAACGTGAGCCGGTTTCGCCGCGCGGCGCGCCGGATACGCTTTCATCAAGGCGCGCGGGTTTCGTTTCGCCAGCTCAACACCATTCCCGAGCTGACCCGCGTGACGGAGGATTTCGATTCCCTCGTCGATGCGCTGCTGGCTTCGCAAAACCGCATCCGGGAGGCGGCGGAGGAAAACAGCCACGCGTTGAAGACGCCCCTCGCCGTCATCGCCCAATCGGTGGAACCGCTGAAACATGCTGTTCCGGTTGAGGCAACGGCCGCGCGCCGCAGCATCCAGTTGATAGAGCGTGCCGTGATGCGGCTTGACGCCATGGTCAATGCCTATCGCGATCTGGAGAACGCCGCCGCCGACCTGATTTTCCCAGCGCGCAACGCGACGGATCTTTCCGCGCTGTTGCGCACCAGCCTGCCGGCTTATGAGAATATCCTGGCCGCGCAGGGCAAGCGCCTCGTGATGCGGGTGGACGACGGCGTTGTGGCGCTTGCAAGCGACGAGTTGATGGAGCCGGTAATCGAAAATCTTCTGGAGAACGCGGCAAGTTTCACACCGGAGAACGGCGCGGTTGAGGTGCGGCTTTCTCCCGATGGCGATGAAGCCCGCTTCTGTGTGATGGATCGCGGCCCGGGCGTCGCGCCGGAGCTTCTTCCGCACATCTTCGATCGTTCCGCGAGTTTCCGCGACCCGCCGCACGCCGTTGCCGGTCATCAAGGCCTTGGATTGTGGATCGTCAAACGCAATATCGAAGCGTTGGGCGGCACTGTGACCGCGCACAATCGTTCCGATCGTGGTCTTGAAGTTGTCGTGCGCCTGCAGCTCGCGCACTGAGCGCCGCATAGGCGCGGGCGTTGCCCCGCCAAGCCCTCAAGCTGGACAAGGCCTGGCATAGGCCGCCCGCAAAGGCGGTGGCTTGGGGCAAAATTCAACAGGGCGTTGCGCCGCCGCTTTAAGGAACATCAAAGGCCTTGGATATGCCGGGTGTCGGTGATTATGTGAGCGCCAGACATCGGACCCCCGGAAAGAGGAGGAAACTCATGACTGTATCGACCGAACGGGCGGTTCTTGCCGGCGGCTGTTTCTGGGGCATGCAGGATCTGATCCGCCGCTATCCGGGCGTTATCTCCACACGGGTCGGCTACACCGGCGGCGATGTGCCGAACGCGACCTATCGCAACCATGGCACCCACGCCGAAGCGATCGAGATCGTTTTCGATCCGCAGAAGACCGGCTATCGCCAGCTTCTGGAGTTCTTCTTCCAGATTCACGATCCAAGCACGAAGAACCGCCAGGGCAACGACCTCGGCACCAGTTACCGTTCGGCGATCTTCTACACCAGCGACGAGCAGAAGCGTGTTGCTCTGGACACCATCGCGGACGTGGATGCTTCCGGCCTGTGGCCCGGTAAGGCGGTGACCGAGGTGGTTCCCGCCGGCGATTTCTGGGAAGCGGAGCCGGAGCATCAGGATTATCTGGAACGCATTCCCGACGGCTATACCTGCCACTTCGTGCGGCCAAACTGGAAGCTTCCGGTCCGCGGCGAAGCGCGCCGCGCCGGTTAAGCATTTCGTCACCCGCGATGCGGTGGCTTTATCGCATCGCGGGACAGGCGCTTTGTTATCGGCTATAGGCTGCGCGTGGGCCGGGGCCTGACGCGGTATGGCGATCAACGAAGCAGCTTTCTCTCTCGAGACATTCGAATTCCTCTGCTATTCGCGCAATCGCGAGATGGCGGCGCGCGAGCTGACGAAACTGCTCAACACCCTGGAAGTTCAATATGGCGCGCTCACCGGCATTCACGCCAGGCTGGGGTCCGCGCCGCCGGCGGTTCGCAACGCGGCTTTGCTGACGCGCATCACCGCCGCTTTGTCGAGCCTGTTTTCCGATCCCGAATTCTTCCTGACGCCGCAAGGCTTCGGGCAACTCATCTCCTGGCAGCGCTGGATCGCGACCCTGTTTTCCGCCAGTTCTTTTGGCAATGCCGACCATGTTTTGCGTTCGATGAATGTGAAGGGCCCGAATGCGGAATTGGAGCTGACCGAAGCAAGCTTCGTGAAATTCTGCCTTCTCTACACACCGGACTCCGACATTCCGGCCGATGTGCAGACACTTTGGTCTTACAATCGCCAGCTCGCGGGCGCGCTGTTCTTTTCCCTGATGGCGCCGCGCTTCCTGGGCACCGAGGCGGCGCATGCCAAGCGTGAGGCGCTGCTGGGATGGCTGCCGCCCAAGCTGGAAGAGATGGACGACCTGGATCAACTGCCGCTCGCGATCCTGCACGACGTCTATCTGAATTGCAGCTATGCCGACCGGCCGGACAAGCATGAGATCAAGCGCGCGCTCAATGCCCTGATCCGCAAAAAGCTTGTCAAGGAAGGCTTCGCGGATCTGGACATCGCCACAGCGCGCGGCGCTGAAAACGGAAAGCCCGTGCTGATGGCGGTGCTGGAATGGTTCACATCGAAGCATTCCATCTATCGCACCCATTCGATGAGCCTGCGGGCGTTGCGCGAAAAATTCCATGTGGTCGCGCTGGGCGGCGCGGCGCAGGTGGACGATGCCGGCCGCGCGGTGTTCGACGAATTCATCCCGCTTGCAAACGATATCCGGTCCGCGCTGCGAACGGTGCTGGCGGAGGCGGCGAAACGGCGCCCGGCGGTCCTTTTCTATCCCTCTATCGGCATGTTCCAGCCGACGATCTATCTCGCCAACATGCGTCTGGCGCCCATTCAGTTGACGGCGCTGGGGCACGGCGCGACCAGCATGTCGCCCTTCATCGACTATTACGCCATCGAAGAAGACATCGCGGGCGATCCGGCGACCTATAGTGAAAAGCTTCTACTTCTACCGCCGGACGCCATGCCGCATGTGCGCTCATCCGATGCCGCGCCGCTGACGCCGCAGTTGCGCGAAGCGCCGGAATCCGTGCGCATAGCTGTGGCCTCGACGACGATGAAGCTCAACCCGCGCTTTATCAAAGCGTGCGTGCGCATTCGCGAAGCCGCGCGAACGCCGGTGCAGTTCGAATTCCTGATCGGGTTCGCAAACGGCCTGACCCATGAGCAGGTGCGCCGCTTCATCCACACTTATCTGCCGGACGCCAACGTCCATAGCCACCAGCCTTATGCTCCCTACATGGCGGTGATCAACAACTGCGATCTTTTCCTGAATCCGTTTCCCTACGGCAACATGAACGGCATTGCCGACATGGCGTCGGTTGGCCTGGCCGGCGTCTGCCGAACGGGCCCGCAGGTCCATGAACATATCGACGGTGGATTGTTCAGGCGCATGGGCCTGCCGGAATGGCTGATCGCGAAGAGCGACGACGACTATATCGCGGCGGCGGTTCGGCTGATCGACGATCCGCGGGAACGGCTGCAACTGCGCCGCGCCTTGATCGCGCGAGGCGGCGAGGAAGTCCTGCTTGAGGGCCGCCCCGAAATACTCGGCGAAAAGCTCGCCGGACTCGTGGAAAAACTTTAGGGCAGCGCGTTCGAGTGAGCTTGTGGCCCTTCGACAAGCTCAGGGTGAGGATAGCAAGTCCTCCTCATCCTGAGCTTGCCGCAGGATGAAGCAGCTCGAACACTTCAGAGCGCCACGCATTAAACATCGATCGCCGCTTCCATTGTGATATCGGCTTTCAGGAGCTTGGAGACGGGGCAATTCTTCTTCGCCGTCTCGGCTGCTTTCTGCGCTGCGGCCTTGTCCGCACCTTGCGCGGTGATCTTCACCGCCAGGTGGGATGAGGTAATGGTGAAGCCGCCATCCTGCTGGCCGATCTCCACCGTAGCGCTGGTTTCGATACGCGGATGGGCAATGCCAGCCTTCGACAATTCGACAGAGAGCGCCATGGAGAAGCAAGACGCGTGCGCCGCGCCGATCAGTTCCTCGGGATTGGTTCCCTTTTCATCGCCGAAGCGCGTGTTGAAGCCATAGGGCAGGTTGGAAAGCGCGCCGCTCTCCGTGGAGATCGCGCCCTTGCCGGTGCGAAAATCGCCAGTCCAGACCGCTGAGCCTTTGCGCTTCATGCCGTTCTCCCTTGGACGCTCGTTGCAGAACGTCTCAGACGATATTCGGTCGCGCGGTCACGGTGAATTTAATGTACGGGCGAATTTAATGTGCGGGTGCGACGCGCCAGACGATGTTTCCGACGTCGTCGGCCACAAGAAGCGCGCCATCTTTCGCCACGGCGACGCCCACCGGGCGGCCGTAAGCGGTGTCGCTGCCGTCCCCTTTCAGGAAGCCCGTGAGGAAGTCCTGCGGCAAGCCATTCGGCTTTCCATTCCGGAACGGCACGAAGACGACCTTGTATCCGACCAACTGTGCGCGATTCCAGGAACCGTGCTGGCCGATGAACACGCCGCCCCGATATTGCGCCGGGAATGCCGTGCCCGTGTAGAAGACGAGGCCCAGCGATGCGGTATGCGCCCCCAGCGCATAATCCGGCGCGATGGCTTTGGCGACCATCGCCGGATTCTGCGGTTGCACGCGGCTATCCACATGCTTGCCCCAATAGGACCAGGGCCAGCCATAGAATGCGCCGGGCGTCACGCTCGTCATGTAATCGGGCACCAGATCGTCGCCGAGCTGGTCCCGCTCGTTCACCACGGTCCAAAGCTTGTGCGTCACTGGCTCCCAGCCCATGCCGTTCGGATTGCGCAGGCCCGAGGCGAAAATCTTCTCACCGGAGCCATCCGGATTGATCTGCAGAATATCGGCGCGGCGCTTTTCAATCGCCATGCCTTTGTCGGCGATGTTGCTGCCGGAACCGACGGTGACGTAGATCTTCGTTCCGTCTTCGCTCGCGATCAGATTGCGCGTCCAGTGATGGCCGACGGGAATATCGAGAATCTTCTTGCCGGGCTCGGTGATCTGCGTCTCGCCGTCCTTATAGGGATAGCGCACCACGCCATCGGTGTTGGCGACGTAAAATGAGCCGTTCAGCAGCAACATGCCGAAGTTCTGGTTCAGGCCCTTGAGGAACACCGTGCGCACATCCGGCTTGCCGTCGCCATTGGTGTCGCGCAGCAAGGTGATCTCATTGGCGCTTTCCGGCGCGGAGCCGTTCTTTTTGTCGAGCCAATGCTCGACGATGCCTTCGATGGAATTCATCTTGGCGAGCGGCGGCGCGGCTTCCGCCACCAGCACATCGCCGTTCGGCAGCACATAGATCCAGCGCGGATGCTTCAGATTCCCGGCATAGCGCGTGACGGTGAAGCCCGCCGGGGCCTTGGGCGCGGCACCGGCCGCCCATGCTTCCACGGAGTTCACGCCCATGGTCGGGATGGTTTGCGGCGCGGGTGGGGGCAGCTCCGGGTTGGCGCCGAAATTGGATTTCGGCGGCGGGTGGCCCTGATCGCATCCGGCAAGCGCCAGCGCGGCGGCGAAAACCAGAGACCGAGAATTCTTCATATGTCCTCCCGTTCGGGCGTCACGCGCCCGTGCGTTGTTTGAAAAACTGGATGACGCGCTCTTCCGCGCGCTTGGTCGGCGAATTCGGCTCGTCCACCATGTCGAGCGTCAGGACCGAATGGGCGCGGCCGGTGGCGGGATTGGCGTCCTTCTTTTCGAATTCATAGGCTTCGAAACGGCGGCCGAACGTCTCCTTGAGCATTTCGAAACGCCCGTCCGGCACCACCGCATCGCCATGAAAGCGCAGGCCGATCATCGAGAGATCTTCTTTCTCCATGCGATCCCTGGCGCATTTGATTTCCGCGGGCGAGGCATCGATCGTGCGCGCCTTCGCTTTTCCGAGGATGGGATTGGACGGCTGCGACAGAACCGGCGCGACGACGGACGGCTCGGTCATCATCGCCAGCGCGAAGCCGCCGGTGAAGCACATGCCCACCGCGCCCACGCCTTTGCCGCCGCATTCGGCGTGCGCCTTGCGCGCCAGGGCGCGCAGCCATTCGACGATGGGGCTGGATTTGCCGTTCGCCCAGACATTGAACTCTCGCGCGATGCAAACGTTCTTGAACATCTGGCCCAGCGCATAAGCGACGGTCGCCGGCTTTCCCGGCGTGCCAAAGAGACTGGGTAGAAACACTGTCATGCCCGCTTCCGCCACACGATCGGCGAAGCGGACGACGAGGGGATGAAGGCCGGGGATTTCATGGATGATAATGACGGCCGGGCCTCTGCCACGGCGATAGACCTCGCGCGTCCAGCGTCCGTCATCAAATTCAAATTTTTGATAGTCCTTCAGCGCCGCCGCGTCGTCCATTCGCGTCCCCCCGGTTCGGGGAGCATGCTAGTGGATTGGCGGCGCGCAGGCGACGCTTGTTGTTGTGACCGGCGCGGCTTTTGGCGGCCCGCGGTCTCGGCTAGGGTTGGGCAGTCTTCGGGAGGGACCGCCATGCATATTCGATTTGCCATTGCCGCGAGTGTCGTTTTCGCGGCGTCCGCTGCGCAGGCTTCGCCAGCGGAATTTCCGGCCCGCCGTGCGGGCTTGTGGAATGTGACGGTCAATATGGAGAGCGCGAAGCTTCCCGCACACACAAACAAGATGTGCATCGACGCGGCAACCGACGCCAAGCTGATGAAGCTCGGCGTGGCTTCAAAGGAAGCCGATTGCACCTCCATGAAGGTCTCCGGCAGCGGCAGTGTCCGCATTGTCGATTCCGTCTGCCACTTCAATGGCGGCACGCAGAAGAACCATGTCGAGATCGCCTATGCCGGCGACAGCGCCTATCACATGGACATGCAATCGCAGTTCTCGCCGGCGATCGCCGGCAAGACCCGCAGCCACATCGTTCAGGATGCCAAATGGGCCGGGCCCTGCCCGGCGGGCATGAAACCCGGCGACATGATGATCAATGGCATGAAGATCAACATGCTGGGTCCGATAGGGCGTCCCGCGCCGGGCCCTGGCGGGAAACCCTATGGTCATCTTACGCAAGAACAGATTCAGGCAATCATCAAGGCACATGGTGGACATTGAGCGGCACGGACAACAAAACAACCGATCCCGAACTGGCGCGGCTGCGCGCGTCGATCGACAATATCGACGCCGCGCTGATCCACATTCTGGCGGAGCGGTTCAAATGCACCCAGGCGGTGGGCATATATAAAGCCACGCATGGTTTGCCTCCGGCCGATCCGGGCCGGGAGGCTCAGCAGATTGCACGCCTGCGCACCCTGGCGCAAAACGCCAGGCTGGACCCGGATTTCGCGGAAAAGTTCCTCAATTTCATCGTGTCGGAGGTGATCCGGCATCATGAGGCTATACCGCGTAAGTGAGCCGAAAGGCGGTTTTGGGCGTAACAATCCGGCATACTGAAGCGAACAGAGCTTCGAACAGCCGGGAAACCGCTATGAACCGAACCGCTCCTTTTCATCGCCGCTCCTTGTTGCTGGCCGTGTCCTCCACCGCCGCGCTTGCGGGCATCGCCGCCGTGCTGCGCCCGGCGCGCGCATCTGGCGCTGTGCCGATGGTGAAAATTGAGAATTTCAATGCCGCTGGAAAAAGCACTGGCGTCGTGACAGAGCCGAAGGTCGTGAAGAGCGATGCGCAGTGGCAGGCATTACTCAAGGGCGATGAGCCGCTGGCCTATTCGGTGACGCGCCATGCGGATACCGAACGTCCCTTCACCGGCAAATATGCCGAAACGCACGGCGATGGGCTCTATCGCTGCATCTGCTGCGATACGGCGCTCTACGATTCCCGGACAAAATTCGAGTCCGGCACAGGCTGGCCGAGCTTCTATCAGCCGATCTCCAGGTTGAACGTGCGCGCGGCGGACGACAAATCCTGGATCATGGATCGCACGGCGATCTCCTGTGCCCGCTGCGACGCGCATCTCGGCCATGTTTTCAACGACGGACCCAAACCCACCGGTCTTCGCTATTGCATGAATTCCGCCGCGCTGCGCTTTGTGCCGCGCGCGTCCGCATAGAGGAAATACCGATGAAAAACATTCGCGCACTTCTCGCGGCCGCCGCTGCCGCTGCTCTGACCGCCGCCTGCGGCGCCAATGCCGATGAAATCCCGCATGCCGTTCCGGCTTCGGCGACGGCCGATGCGGCGGCAAACGGAATCCAGACGGCTGTCCTTTCCGGCGGCTGTTTCTGGGGGCTGCAGGGCGTGTTTGAGCATGTGAAAGGCGTGAAGCAGGTGGTCGCGGGTTATGCCGGCGGCTCCGCGGCCACGGCGCAATATGAGACCGTGAGCAGCGGCACGACTGGCCATGCCGAAACCGTGCAGATCAAATTCGATCCCAAGCTGGTCAGCTATGCCGATCTGTTGCGCGTCTATTTCTCGGTGGCGACCGACCCCACGGAACTGAACCGTCAAGGACCGGATGACGGCACACAGTATCGCGGCGACATATGGGCGACGACGCCCGATCAGGCGCGCGTGGCCAAAGCCTATATTGCGCAGCTTCAGGCGTCGCACACGTTCTCAAAGCCGATCGTCACGCGCGTGGACGCGTACAAAGGCTTTTATCCGGCAGAGGCGTATCACCAGGATTTCCTCCTCAAGAACCCGGATTATCCCTACATCGTGATCAACGATCTTCCGAAGATCGAGAATCTGAAGCGCATGTTGCCGCACCTCTATGTTGTAACGCCGGTGAGGCTCGCACAGAATTCACACAGCTAAGTCTGGAATAGACGCGCGAATATCGCAGCCGCATAATCGGGTCCCCCCTTTTTCATGGAGCATCCGATGACACTGAAGATTGGCGATACCGCCCCCGATTTCGAAGCCAACACGACACAAGGCAAGATCAAGTTCCACGACTGGATCGGCGATCGTTGGGCGATCCTGTTCTCGCATCCGAAAGACTTCACGCCGGTCTGCACCACAGAGCTGGGCTATATGGCCAAGCTTCAGCCGGAGTTCGACAAGCGCAACACAAGGATCATCGGCCTTTCCGTCGATCCGGTGGACAAACATTCCGGCTGGGCGAAAGACATCGAGGAGACACAGGGCGCAAAGGTCGCCTATCCGATGATCGGCGACGACGAATACAAGGTGTCGAAGGCTTACGGCATGCTGCCCGCGGAAGCATCCGGCGATCCGGCCAAGCGCACCGCGAACGACAACCAGACCGTGCGCAACGTGTTCGTCATCGGGCCGGACAAAAAGATCAAGCTGATCCTGGTCTATCCGATGAGCGTGGGGCGCAATTTCGATGAGGTGTTGCGCGTGGTCGATGCACTGCAATTAACCGCCAAGCACAAGGTTTCCACACCGGTTAACTGGAAGAACGGCGATGACGTGATCATTGCCGGTTCCGTCAACAATGACGACGCGAAGAAGATTTATCCGCAAGGATGGAAGGAACCGAAACCGTATATCCGCATCGTGCCGCAACCGCGTTGAATTCCGGAACCGCCTTCGTCGCGCCGCGTTTCGTCCATGAAATTCCGCAAAGAGGAAAATCATGGATAAGGATCGCATGGAAGGCTCCGCCAAGCAGGCCAAAGGCACCGTCAAGGAAGCGGTTGGCAAGGTGACGGGCGACGCGAAGCTGGAAACCGAAGGCAAGGCCGATAAGGCCGCCGGCAAGGTTCAAAACGCGATGGGCGGCGCGAAAGACGCTATCCGCAACGCGGCAAAGCACTAAAGCTTCTTCTGTCGAGTTGGAAACGGAGTGCCGGAGAAATCCGGTGCTCCGTTTTTTTGCGCGTTTCTTTTGCGCAAGAAATGGGTTGCCTCACTCCTCACTTCCCCACATCGTCATCCCCGGCCTTGTGCCCGGGGCCCATGATCTCACTGATGCAGGGGTGTTCATGGGTGGCCGGGACAAGCCCGGCCATGACGGAGATGGGGTTGAATTGGGAAGAGATTGAATCGGCACTGAATCAGTCGGGCTGCGCTGTGCTGTCGAACGCCCTCACACCCGCGCAATGCAAATCGCTTATCAAGCTCTATGACGATGATTCCAATTTTCGTAGTCGCGTGGTGATGGCGCGGCATGGTTATGGCAAAGGCGAATACAAATACTTCTCTTATCCGCTGCCATCGCTGGTGAAAGAATTGCGCACCGGGCTCTATCCGCCACTGGTGAAGATCGCGAACGATTGGATGGAGAAGATCAAGAACGATCTGCGCTATCCCCCGGTCCATACGGCTTTCCTCGAGCGCTGCCATGAGGCGGGGCAGATGCGGCCGACACCGCTGCTGCTGCGCTATGGCGCCGGCGACTACAACTGCCTGCATCAGGATCTTTATGGGGAGCATGTATTTCCATTGCAGGTCGCATTCCTGCTCTCCGAACCGGGGCGCGATTTCGAAGGTGGCGAGTTCGTCCTCACCGAACAGCGTCCACGCATGCAATCCCGCGTAGAGGTTGTTCCGTTACGGCAGGGCGATGCGGTGGTCTTTGCTGTGAACGAGCGCCCGGTGCAGGGGACTAAGGGCATCTACCGCGTGAAGATGCGCCATGGCGTCAGCCGCCTGCGCTCCGGCCATCGCCACACGCTTGGAATTATCTTCCACGACGCCAAATGACGCGCCCGCTTGCTCCGTTCGCGAGCCTCCCTATGATGCGGCCTGACAATTTGTCGGGGTTACCGTCATGGACGTTACGTTCACGCCAGAAGAAGAGAAATTCCGCAAGGAAGTGCAGGACTTCCTCGCTGAGAACCTGCCCAAGCTGGGCAAGACCTCGCGCCGCGAATTCGAGACCAAGGAGGACTTCCTTGGCTGGCACCGCATCCTGGCGAAGAAGGGTTGGGCCGCACCGCATTGGCCGACGCAATATGGCGGCACCGGCTGGAACGTGACGCAGCGTTAC
>JAFECP010000012.1:28421-40548 GCA_018242105.1 Pseudomonadota bacterium | reverse complement strand
CAAAGGCGCGAAAGCGATCACCGCAGCCGTGAGGGCTGCGAGGGTGCGGGCAAAGATCGGGCGGCTTTGGGCCATGAGCGGGTTCTGCTCTTAACTATTTTCCGCAAGATCCCCTGCCAGAAGCGTGCCGCGAAGGCATGTCAAATTACTTATTCAAGAACAATGACTTATATGATTTCCAAAAGATGAAAATGGGTCGTCCGGCAGGAATTTCCCGGCAGGAAAAGGCCGCCGTCGCGTCGCGTGGACAGGGTAAAAACCCGCCCCTATGGTCCTGCAAATCCAGCACGAATCGGTGAGGTAAACGCCCTTGTCCAAGACCATCGGCCAACTCGTTATCGTTCGCCACGGCGAAAGCGAGTGGAACAAGAAGAATCTGTTCACCGGCTGGCGCGATGTGCGCCTCACCGAACAGGGCATCGCCGAAGCCCGCGCTGCCGGGCGGCTAATGGCCAAGACTGGCTTTCAATTTGACCTCACCTATACCTCATTGTTGCGCCGTGCGATCCACACGCTGAGCCTCGCGCTCGAGGAGATGGATCAGATGTGGCTGCCAGTGGAGAAAAACTGGCGGCTCAACGAACGTCACTACGGTGCGTTGCAAGGCGACAACAAGAAAGAAGCAGTAAAGAAATTCGGGGAAGAGCAGGTGCTGATCTGGCGCCGCTCCTATGCTACGCCGCCGCCGCCGGTAGACAAGGCCTCGCCCGACTATCCCAAATCTGACCGCCGTTACGCTCGTCTAACGGACTCGGAGCTTCCGCGCAGCGAAAGTCTGAAGGATGTGCTGGAACGGGTGATGCCCTATTGGGAGGAAACCATCGTTCCGCAACTCGCCGGCGGAAAGAATGTCCTGATAGCGGCGCACGGCAATTCCCTGCGCGCACTAATGAAGCATCTGGAAAATATCAGCGACGAAGACATCGTGAAGCTGGATTTGCCAACCGGTGAACCGCGCGCGTATCGCCTGAACAACAGTTTCAAGGCAATCGAAGCGCGTTATCTGAACGACCCCGCAGAAATCGCACGCAAGGCAGAGGCCGTAAAGAACCAGACGGGGAAAGTCTGAGCGCGCCGCGTCTTCTTTATACTGGCATTGCCGCGCTCGTCGCGCTCGGCATTTGCACCAGCGCGGACGCAAAACTCCATCATGCGGAAAAGCCCGGTGCGACAGCCCCTAAACACCATCTTGCCGGCCCTGCCGGCGTCCACAAGACGGCCAATATATCGGCGTCGTCGCCCCAAACACCGCTGAGGGACACGCCGCTCGATCTCAGCCATGCAGTGCCGCTCGACCAATCCGGCAGGCTGCCGAGCACAAGCGACCGTTATCAAAACCTGCAGACCCAGATCCGCAAGAACAAGCCGGTTGTCGAAAGCGCAAGGGCGAAAAGCCGGCAACTCGCGAACGAGGCCACGCGCTTACGCAGGAAACTGATCGAAACCGCAGCGCGCGTGCAGCAGTTGGAAGCTGAGAAAGGTTCGCTCGATTCGGCCATCACCGAACTCACCATCGAAGAACACCAGATGGAGGTGAGTTTCCAGCGCGACCGCGTGAAGGTCGGGCGGCTGCTCGCGATACTGGAAAGGTTGCAGCACGATATGCCGCCGGTGATTGTTCTCAAAGCTGATGACGCACTCGGAGCAACGCATGGCGCAATGCTGCTCGGAGCATCCCTGCCGCGCGTCTATGAAGCTGCAGCAGCGTTGTCGCGCCGCCTTGACGCGCTGCGCAAGACGCGCAGCGAACTCCAGCGCCGCCGCGCCGAAAGCGTGAACAACGCTGTAAAACTTTCAAAAGCGCGCGGAGAACTGGATCAACTTCTCGCGATCAAGGAGCGCGAGGCGCAAGCTGCACAAAGCGTATATGGCGATCTGCAATCGCAACTCGACGCCATCGCAGGCGAAGCCGCCGATCTGGGAAGCCTATTGGCCAAGGTTGCCTTGTTGAGGTCCTCGGTGCCCTCAAGCCAAGATGTGGTCGTCGTCGGACAGCAGGCTTCGGGGGCTTTCAAGTTGGGACGCGGCTCGTTGCGCCGCCCGGTTGTGGGCCGGATGCTCGACGCAAAAGACCCGCGCGCGGCAGACATGTCTCCTGGCGTAACCTTTCTGACGGCCCCCGGCGCTTCCATTGTCGCCCCTGCCGATAGCCGCGTGCTTTTCGCCGGGCGTTACCATAAAACCGGCGAAGCCTTGATCCTGGAAATGCGGGGCGGCTACGATCTTGTCCTTGCGGGCATGGATCGGTTTGCGGTGAGGACCGGCGATCAACTTCTTGCCGGAGAGCCGGTCGGCGTGATGCCAACCGGCACCAACAGACGGCTTTATTTCGAAGTACGTCAGAATGGAAAAAGTTTCAGTCCTGCCCCATGGCTGGACGCCGATCTGAAGTCCGATCTGAGGAAAGCGAAAAAATCATGAAGCGTTATGCGTTCGCAGCTCTTGGAATGGTTGCCGGGTTCGCCGCGGCGGCGCTGTTACTTCCAGCCGCGCACAGCGCTGCCGACAATTCCGCCTACAAGCAGCTCGACCTGTTTGGTGATGCCTTCGAACGCGTGCGCGCCAATTACGTCCGCCCCGTTTCGGAAAGCGAGCTTGTGAACGCAGCCATCGAGGGCATGGTCTCTTCGCTCGACCCGCATTCAAGCTATATGGATGCGAAGGCGTATGCCGACATGAAGATCCAGACAAAGGGTGAATTTGGCGGTATCGGCATTGAAGTGACAATGGAAGACGGGCTGGTGAAAGTCATCTCGCCGATCGACGACACGCCTGCCGCGAAAGCGGGTATTAAGCCAGGCGACTATATTGCCGCAATCAATAGCACCCCGGTGCAGGGCTTGACGTTGTCCGACGCGACGGATCGCATGCGCGGCGCGCCGGGTAGCAAGGTGAAGCTCACGGTTCTGCGCAAAGGCGAAAAGAAGCCTTTCGATGTTTCCCTCACCCGCGCCATCGTTCACGTCGCCACGGTGAAATTCCACCGCGAAGGCGATATCGGGTACATCCGTCTAACCCAGTTCAATGAGGAGGCCGCGCCGGGCGTCGAGCGCGCGGTGAAATCGCTGCAACAGCAGATCGGTCCGGGCGTCAAAGGCTACATTCTGGACCTGCGCAACAATCCGGGCGGTTTGCTCGACCAAGCTATCGATGTATCGGATGACTTTCTGCAAAGCGGGGAGATTGTTTCTACGCGCGGGCGCCATTCCGACGACGACGCGAAATATGACGCGCATGCCGGTGACATCACGGGCGGCAAGCCAATCATCGTTCTCATCAATGCCGGCACCGCGAGCGCCTCAGAAATCGTGGCCGGCGCTTTGCAAGATGACAAGCGCGCGAAGATTCTGGGCATGACGTCGTTTGGCAAGGGCTCGGTTCAGACGATCATTCCGCTTGGTGCGGGCGGCGGCGCATTGCGCCTGACCACGGCGCGCTACTACACGCCATCGGGCCACTCCATTCAGGCGCTGGGCATCACGCCCGACATCGCGGTGGCGCAGGGTGATGAATCTGCCGTGAAAATCGCCGCGCAGAGCGAAGCCGACTTGCCCGGCCATCTGAAGGGCGAAACCCCGGCAAAAAAGGCGACGCAAATCATCAAGCCCGCGCCAGGGAAAAAATATGACGACTTCCAGCTTTCCTATGCGCTTGATCTTATGCGGGGCAAGAGCACCGTGATGTTCGTCAAGAGTGCGGCAGCGGACTGATTCCAACACATATCAACCCACATGGTCTTTCGAGACAGCCCGATGAAAAATCGCCTACCGATTACTCTTGCCGGCGCCGCGTTCGGCTTCTGCCTCGCGGGGACCTTCCTGCATTTCGCCTATGGCGCGCAGGAAATGCCCTCGCCCTATAGCGAACTCGATCGCTTTGGCCAGGCCTTCGCTAAAGTGCGCGCCGACTATGTCGAGCCACCGGACGACAAGCTGCTGATCGAAAACGCCATCGGCGGCATGCTTACCAATCTTGATGCGCATTCCAGCTATTTCGATCCTAAGACCTTCGCCGACATGACGGTGAAGACCGAGGGCGAGTATGGCGGTGTCGGTATCGTCATTCAGTCCGATAAGGGAACGATCAAGGCCGTCGCCATCATCGACGACGCGCCGGCGCAGAAAGCGGGTGTAAAAGCGAACGACACTATTCTGCAGATCGATGGCACGCCGATCACGGGCTTCAAGCTTGACGATGTGCAGAAGAAGATGCGCGGCGTGAGCGGTACGAAAGTAACGCTGACGGTCTCGCGCGCCGGCGTGAAAGACCCCATCGATATCAAGCTGGTCCGCGCGCAGGTGCCCGTTGAGCCGGTGACCTCGAAACGACAGGGGAATGTGGGCTATATCAAGATTCCCGCGTTTAACGATCACACCGCCAGCGGTCTGGAAGCGGCCGTGACCAAACTCAAGAAAGAAATCGGCCCTGGCATCAAGGGGTACATCATCGATCTGCGCGATGATGGGGGTGGCGTGCTCGACCAGGCCATTCAGGTGTCCGACGACTTCCTGGAAGGCGGCGAGATTCTGTCGATGCGCGGGCGCAAACCGGAAGACACCGAGCGTTTCGACGCCCATCCCGGCGATATCACCGGCGGCAAGCCTATTGTGGTCCTAATAAATGGCGGCACGGCGAGCGCCTCCGAGATCGTGGCTGGCGCGTTGCAGGACCACAAACGCGCACGCATCCTGGGCCTGACCTCGTTCGGAAAGGGATCCGTGCAGACCATCATTCCGCTTAACAACGGCCAAGACGGCGCGCTGCATATGACCACGGCGCGCTACTACACCCCGTCCGGCCGCACCATCCAAGCCGAAGGCATCGTTCCTGATGTGGTCGTCTCGCAAGGCGCGGACGCCAACGATCCCTATGCGGAGTTCGATGAGCGCGAAGCGAACTTGCCCCATCATCTGGAGGCGGAAGGTCCCAAGCCCGCCCCGGCGCCCAAGCCAATCTTGCCGCCTCCCGGCAAGAAGTTCGATGACTTCCAACTCTCCTACGCGGTGAGCCTGCTGCAAGGCGGCCCGGTGATGGCGGATGCCGATACAAAGCCGGCCAAGCCCGAGACCAAGAAGAAGGGCGCGAATTAACCCACTGGTACCGCGAACCGCGCTATGTAAACCGCATCATGGCGGCGGCGGAATTAACCGGAGGGCAAAATGTTTCGCAGGTGCGCGGATTCCCGCGCCTGCTCCTGCTCGCATGGCTGTCTCTGGCGGTAGTGCTGCTGGGCATGGCGGGATGGACCGCCCTGTTCGGAACCCGCGCCGATAGCCAACCTGCCGTCACCTTCGATATCAGCGCTCCGGCAAAAATGCTCTCCAAGGGCAAGACGTCGCGCAGAACCGCAGATATCAATCTGATCGGGGCCGGAAAACAGCCCACGGCGATGCCCGCACAAACGCCGAATGAGCAGACCAAAGTACCCGCATCCATCGTACCTGCGAACATCGCCAAGCCCATTTACGCTGGCGCCAATCTGGTTGCCGACCCCGGCCTGATCGAGCCGACGCCGGCCGGACCTCTCCCGCGCATCGCCGATGACGGCCGCAGCCCTATGAACGCCTATGCGCCACCGGTGCCCAATGTGCAGGGACCAAGGATCGCCATCGTGGTGACGGGCCTGGGCGTCAGCGCGAAAGCGACACAGGCCGCCATCGCCAATCTGCCGGCCGCGATCACACTGGCGTTCCTTCCATATGCGGACGACGTGCAGCGCTGGGTAAGTGAGGCGCGCAGGCGCGGCCATGAGGTGCTGCTCGAAGTGCCGATGGAGCCCTATGATTTTCCCGACAGCGACCCGGGACCGCACACCTTGCGTGCCAGCAGCGGCGAGGATTCCAACATCGACCGGCTCACCTGGTCGCTGACCCGCTTCACCGGTTATGCCGGCGTGACCAACCTGCTCGGCGCGCGCTTCATGGCGGATCCCAGCGCCCTGGAACCGGTGATGACGTTCCTGGCGCGGCGGGGCCTTGTCTTCTTCGACGCCGGTCCGGTTTCGCGGTCCTCCGCGCCGGACGTGGCCAAGCGCATAGGTGCGCCTTATGTTCAGTCCGCGACCAATATCGACGCCATCCAGACTGGCATGGAGATCGATCAGCGGCTTTCGGAACTGGAAGCGCGCGCGCGACTTAACGGTTCCGCCGCCGGCACGGCTTTCGTCTATCCGGTGACGATCGAACGGCTTACCTCCTGGGCACAGGGGCTCTCCGGGCGGGGCTTTGTTCTGGTGCCTGCTTCCGCCATAGTTCCAGCCAGCAGCAAATAGCTTCGATTTTCGAGATGTCGCGCCACACCCATCTGCGCCATGAAGACCTTCCCTATCGCCCTTGCGTGGGCGCGATGCTGTTCAATCGCGAGGGGCTGGTCTTCGTCGGCAAGCGCATCGATCAGACCGTGGAAGGCTGGCAGATGCCGCAGGGCGGCATCGACGATGGCGAAACACCGAAACAGGCCGCGCTGCGCGAATTGAAAGAAGAGATCGGCACCGACAAGGCGGAATATCTGCGGGAGATGGAGGAGTGGCTGGCTTACGACCTGCCGCAGCATCTTCTGGGCGTTGCCTTGCACGGCAAATATCGCGGCCAGCGGCAGAAATGGATCGCGCTGCGCTTCACCGGCGAGGATTCCGATATCAACGTGGCGACACCCGAGCCGGAATTTGCGCAATGGAAATGGCTCGCCATCGAGGCCCTGCCGCGCCTGATCGTGCCATTCAAGCGCGACACCTACACCCGCGTGATTTCCGAATTCCGCGATCTCGCTTTCGTCGCATGAACTTCTCCGCATGAGTGCCAAGCGCCCGCCCGTCGTGATGATTCACGGCGCATTTTGTGGCGGCTGGGCGTTCGGGCACTGGCGCGACCTGTTCGCGGCGCGCGGATTCGAGGTGCATCTGCCGACCTTGCGCTATCACGATTGCGGGCGGCATCCGCCCAAAGACCTCGGCGCCACCAGCCTCACCGATTACGCGGACGATCTGGAAGCACTGCTCGACACTATCGGCAAACCGGCTTTCCTCATCGGTCATTCCATGGGCGGATTGCTGGCGCAGATGCTGGCGGCGCGGCGGGCGGTGCGCGGCGTCGCCTGTCTTGCGCCCAGCGCGCCTTACGGGATTCTGCCGTCCACGCCGTTCGAGATCGCATCGTCGCAGGCGCTCTACATGGCGGGCGAATTCTGGAACAGGCCGCTCAATCCCGAACGCTGGATCGCCGCCGCCAATGCGCTGGACATGCTGGACGAAGAAGAGCGGGAGCGGGTGTTCGCGCAGTTCGTTCCCGAATCCGGCCTTGCGACCTTCCAGATCATGCAATGGGCGCTCGATCCGCGCCGCGCCAGCACGGTCGATGCGGCGCGGGTGACATGTCCGGTGCTGTGCCTTGTGGGCGCGCGCGACCGGATCAATCCACCGGCGACGGTGCGCAGCATCGCGCGGCGCTATCGGGCGCTGGGCACGTTCGAAGAAATCCCGAACCACAGCCACTGGCTGATCGGCGAGCCGGGATGGGAAAAGACGGCGGCGCGGGTGCTGGAATTCTTCGAGACGGCGCAAACGAAAGCCAAAACGGCTTAGCTGCCCATAAAAGAAAGGCCCCGGCGGATATCTGACAGCGGAGCCTTCCAGTGTTCTCGCTACACAGCAGGCCCGCCGAAGGCCCTCTTTCAGGCCGACACCACATGGCGCTTTCGCTTCAACCTCCCCGGTTTGCATGTGAAGGCTCCATCCATCCTCCGGCCTCTGAGCAATCCGGCCCTGGATGGTCTTCACGCGGGGTCCACACAAGGCTTGGCCCCTTACCTGTCTGTCCTTGTGGCGTCGCTACGTCTTCAAAGCCGAACCCTCCTGGCTACACGTTGGAACATATAAAGAACATATAGGGCGAGCGCAAGAGGAAATAGGAAGATTTATTTTAAAATAGGATACCGTAGGCCGACAGGAACTATGGCCAACGGCAGACAATGGGCCGCTTGGCTTGTGTATTATAATTGACAGTCATGGCAGACTGTGTATTATAATACACATGCTCGAAATCCGGCAGACACTGGCTTTCACGAACTGGCTCGCGGACACAGCGAGCCGATATTGAAAAAGTCAGAAAACGGGCGAAGGAGGTCTGAATGGCGATGAAGACAGCAAAATCCGACGTTCAAAATCCTCTCAAGACACGCACGGAACGGATTGCCTATCTCGCTGCTGTGTTGGAAGACGGCGATCCTGGTCTTATCGCGGCGGCGCTGGGCGACATTGCGCGCGCCGTGGGCCCTTCGAAATTCGCCCGCGAAACCGGCCTGAGCCGCGAGACGATTTACAAAGCGCTCAAACCCGGCGGCAATCCCACGCTGGATACGGTATCGAAAAGCGTGAAAGCCCTTGGCCTCAGACTGTCACTTGCGGCGCGATGAAGTGCCGCCGGATCTTGGCGAGCCAGCGAAGGTCCAGAAGATATACATCCTGTCACTCCGTGCGCAGCACTCCCGTTTAACACGATCGGCCGATAAGCATGAACATCATCGCAGAAACGAATTTCCGGAATCTGGGCGCATTGAAGCACGGCAAAGTGCGCGACATGTACATCCAGGACGACCGGCTGATTCTCGTTTCCACGGACCGTCACTCTTCGTTCGACCGCATCATCGCCCACATCCCGAACAAAGGCGCGGTGCTGAATCTTTCAAGCGCGTTCTGGTTCGGGAAAACGCAAGACATCATCCAGAATCACGTTCTTGAGATTCCCGATCCGAATGTGACGGTGGCAAAGCGCGTGAAGCCCCTGGCGGTCGAAGCGGTCGTGCGCGGGTATTTGACGGGCACGACATCGACCTCCATCTGGACCCGCTACCGGAACGGCGAAAGGCGGTTCGGCGATCTGACGCTTGCGGACGGATTGAAGAAAAACACGAAACTCCCGCATCCCATCTTCGATCCCACGACGAAAGAGGACACGCATGACCGCGCACTTTCGCCCGCGGATCTGGTTGCGGAAGGCTTCGTCACCCAGAAAACGCTGGACAGAGTGAAAGCAGCCGCGCTTGCGCTGTTCGCGCGCGGCCAGGAAATCGCCGCGGAGCGCGGGCTCATCCTTGTCGATACGAAGTATGAATTCGGCTTCGATGGAAACGGCGAGCTGCTCCTCATCGATGAAATCCACACGCCCGATTCTTCGCGCTACTGGAAACTCGGCTCGTATGAAGGCCGGATCGCGAAAGGGGAGGAGCCGGAATATTTCGACAAGGAGTTCCTGCGCTTATGGTTCAAGGAACATTCGGACCCCTACAACGATGCGGTGCTGCCGGAAGCGCCGGCGGACATGGTGGCCGAACTTTCGCGCCGTTACATTGAATTGTACGAGCAGCTCACGGGCGAGACGTTCAGCATCGACCGGAAGGAAGATCCGGTTTCGCGGATGGAGAAGAATCTGCGGAAATATGGACGGCAATAGGGCCCGATAACACGCCTGTGTCGCGCGGCTTTCGTCAATGACATGGTTCTGGATCTGCCCGAACGCATCCTGCCCACTGCCTGCGAACGCGCCATTGAGGCGCATGCATGAACGCACAACACAGCACGGGAAAACCCATCGCTGCGCTTTCGGAAAACGATTTGCCCAAACGTGCGCGTAACGTGCTGCTGCGGGGCGGCATTGCAACCCTGCAAGACGCTGCCGAATGGACCGACCGCGATCTGCTATCGCTGCCGCATATGGGGAAGGCTTATGTGGCGTCGCTGCGGGCGTTGATGGGGCGATGATTCTTCTGCCTGTAAGGCGGCTATTGACATATGTAAGCCACAGCCTTACATTCGCATCATGATCCGGCCGTTCCGGCACAAAGGCCTGAAAAAGTTTGCCGAAACGGGCAGCGCCGCAAAATTGAGCGGCGCTATGGTCAAGCGGATCGCGAACGTTCTTCGCGCTCTGATGGGCGCCACCCGGCCGGAAGATATGAATCTGCCGGGCTTCAAATTCCATCGGCTGAAAGGGGCTGACAAGGACCGCTGCTCCGTCTGGGTAACGGGCAATTACAGGATCACCTTTGCGTGGGACGGCAACGATGCCGTCGATGTTGATTTGGAGGATTATCACTGATGGCAACGAAGAACTGGCCCGGTCTGGCTCCGATGCATCCCGGCGAGCTTCTGCGAGAGGAAATCCTGCCCGCCATCGGCAAGCCGAAGGCCGAGATTGCGCGCCTGCTCGGCGTCTCCCGGCAGACCCTTTACGATATCCTCGATGAAAAGCAGCCCGTGACGCCCGCCATGGCGCTCAGGCTCGGCAAGCTTTGCGGCAATGGCCCGAATCTCTGGCTCAATTTGCAGCGGCAATACGATCTCGCCAAAGCCGAAAAAAAACTAAGCGCCGCCATCAAGAAAATCCCGGTGCTCCACGCGGCGGAATAGATGGCCCGGCACGCCTCTTGCCAAAACCTTCGACCGGTCTTACCCTTAGCCAGACTTGGCTAAGGAGCCTCGCATGGCCACTGTGAACATGCTAGAAGCGAAATCCAACCTTTCGCGGTTGGTCGAAGCCGTTGAAAGCGGCGCGGAGTCGGAAATCGTGATCGCGCGCAACGGCAAGCCCGCGGCCAAACTTGTCGCCATTCGTGCGCAACGCGCTTCGCGCCGGATCGGCGTTGCCAAAGGCAAATTCAAAGTACCCGCCGGTATCGACGCGGACAACGCGACCATCGCGGCGATGTTCAAGGGCAAGACGCGGTGAGACTTCTGCTCGACACGCATATTGCGCTGTGGGCCATCACCGACGATCCGAAACTACCCGCCAAGGCGCGCGCGCTTATTGCTGACACCGAGAACACCGTCGCGGTGAGCGCGGCCAGCGTGTGGGAGATCGCGATTAAGCATTCTCTGGGCCGTGCAAACGCGATGCCCATATCCGGCACACAGGCGCTGAAATATTTTCACGATGCGGGTTACGACCTGCTTGCCGTGACGGCGGCGCACGCCGCCGCTGTCGAACGCCTCAAGCTGCGCCATGCCGATCCGTTCGATAGGATGCTGGTGGCTCAAGCGCTATCAGAACCGCTCACGCTTCTGACGCACGACAAACAGGTGGCGGATTACAACGCGGCGATCATTTTGGTTTGAGTGAAGTTATAGCTATCCTGTCGATACATTTGGCCTTGCGTCCGCACGAAGGCAGGAATGTGATGCTTTTGGCAATTGTCGGGGGCGCAATCTGCATCTGGGCGTTCGGAGCCGGTTACGGCATTTCCGAAAATAACAAAGCAGCTATTTTTGCCGGACCAGTCGGCTGCATTGTGAATCTGATTTTTGTCCTCATAGGCTTAGGCCTGATCGCGTGGGGACTGCTTCAAATATGTCGCCGTATTTCTGTGATTTGAGGTGCGGCAAAATGAAATTCTTAACTTGCGCGATCATTTTCTTATTCTTGGCAGCGTGCTCTCCCAATCAACCTTGGAAAGACATCACAGGACAAAACCGCGGCTTCGATGAAATGCGGGCCGATGAAATCGACTGCTTCAAAGCTGCCGATGATTGGCAGACCTCGACTGGGATTGAGCTACGACCTGATGGGGTAGTGAATCGCAGAGCACTTTGCATGATGCAAAAGGGTTGGATTCGTCCAACCTGAAAAAAATTCCGAAATTGAGAAATACGGGAAATACAAGGATCGTAGACTCATTACATGCTGACCATGGCGGCAGTTCGAAAGTTAAGGGAATAGGCATCCCGTCGCCACATTCCGAGGCTTTGTCAGTCACAAGCCGCATCGATAGTGGTTAGACCGCGCTCACTACTTCTGCCGGTAATCTGATATCTGCCATGGCAATGCGCGGAAATCATGGACATGGCTGCTCGTTCATTTTCGTCAGGAGACTGGCCGGCGATAGCGCTGGCTGCACTGCGCGCATGGTCATATTTCACCCCAATTGTGTTTGGTGTCTTATAAACCACCGATGCCCCCCCCTAAATCCGGGAAGAGAGCAGCCTCCAAGCATCAATAAAGAAAAGATTGCGGCGCGTTGTAGTCTCATCATTTCCGGCCCCCAGCTTTTTACTGCGCCACCATAGCCGCAGAAATACGATGACAGGAAGATGACGGCTTGGTTCAACCCGTCAATTCACCGCGTTGCTGTCGTAGCG
>JAFECP010000012.1:13151-28363 GCA_018242105.1 Pseudomonadota bacterium | reverse complement strand
GTCACCACGGCGAAGGCCGAGGCGTCCTTGCTGGCTTTCATCTTCGGCATGAAGTGATCGCGCAAGCGGTCGAGGCTCGGCTCGTCATTGGCGAGCGAATAGGCGATGGCGGCGCGCATGACTTCCTGCCGGTCCTGATCGGAAAGCGGGGCATTGCCGTCCCAGCTTGCGCCCAGCAATTCTTCCGCCTTCTGGCCCGCGACCGCCCAGTTGCCGCTTTCCCAATAGATGTCGGCGCGCAAGCGCTGCGAATCCGGCGCTTCATCCACCGCGATGGTGTCGAGCGCCATATCCCATTGCTTCAGCGCCGCCAGCGCGCGCGCTTCCAGGATCATGCGTTCGTGGTTCACATCGTCCGGCAAGCCGGCCACGCGCGTGTCGCGGATGGAGGCGAGCGCGTCCTTCGGCTTGTGATCCAGAAGCTGGATCATCGCCAGCTTCGCCGCGACCTGCGCGCGCGCGATGCCATCGAGGCGATTTTTCACCTGATAATCGAGCAGCTTCGCCGCCGGGCCCAGAAGATCCACCGCCATGAGCCGGTCGGCCATGCGCCGGATCATCTCGTCGCCATCCGGGCCGATCGGCGTCAGATCGATGAAATCGTAGAACAGCGCCAGCGCCTGCACCGGCGACATCTTGTCGGCGGCGCCTTTCAGATAAAGCTGCACGAAAGCGGCGCGCATATCGTCCTGCGCGTGGCGCGCCGATTCGTCTTCCGGGAAGTTCTGCGCGGCGATGCGCAGCACCTGCAAGCCGTTGCGCCAGCGCCTGGTCTGGAAATAGAGCGCGCCCAGCTTGCGCAAGGTCTTCAGCTCCAGCGCGTCGCCGCGCCAGCGATAGCGCAGCTTCTCCAGCATATCGATGGCGGTTGCGACCGGCATCGTCCTGGTCTGCAGGCCGGCTTCGACATGGGCATAGATGGCGCGCGTGGCGGCGCGCTCGTCGCCGCTTTTCTCCACCGCGTCGAACAGCGCGAAGGCGTCGCGCTTGCGGTTTTCGCGCGCATAAAGCTTGGCGCGCGCGATTTCCGATTCCAGAAGCAGGGGTTTGGGCAGATCGCGCGGCAGGCGCGACAACGCTGCGTCGGCGCTTTCCAGGCTGCCGGCGGCCAGCGCCGCTTCGGCTTCGGCGATGCGCGCGCGGCTTTGCCAATCCGCCGGATAATGGGAGAGAACCGGATCGGCGACCGTCAGCGCCTGACGCGCCGCGGATTCATCGCCCAGCGCATCCGCCGTGAGGCCACGCCAGAATGCGGCATGCGGATCGTTGTCGAAAGCGCTGGCCGACAGGATGTTGTGCGCGTCGTTGTAGCGGCCGAGCATGAAGTTCGCGGCGGCGCGGATGATCTGCAGTTGCGCATCGCCTTGCAGCGCAGGGCTTGTCGCCTGCATCAGATCGACCACGCCCAACGCTTCGGCGGCGAACTGGTTGGCGATATAGAAGCGCGCCAGAACCAGCCGCGCGGGATTGACTCCGTCCGGCTTTTGCCGCGTGACCTTCGCGCGCAACCGGCGCTCCGAATCCAGAAAGCCTTTGCCCGGCGCTTTCGCCCAGGCTGTGAAGTTGATGAAGGTGGGGCCATCGCCGGGGCGCGTCAGATCCGCGGGCGATTGCGCGGCGGCGGCGATGTTCGCATCCAGCACAAGCCCGTTGGGTCTGCCGATGCGGATGCGCGACCGGTTGACCGCCACGGCGACATCGTCCGCCAGCGGCGCGATCACCAAACCCGACGCGGTGGGAATGGCGTTGAAATCGACAAAGCTTTTTTGCGTGACCATGCCGCGCCCCGGGATCGCGGGAATGACGATGAGCGTATCGCCCACCGTGGGATCGGCCATGGCGATCGCGCGCATCGCGCCGGGGACGAGCGTGGTGAGATAGGCGCCGTTCGGCGCATCGTCATTGCGCACGAAACCGATGGCGATGGGCTGACGGCCGGTCTGCGGCGCGATGGTGACTTTGAGATTGCCCGCCACCGCATCGGCGGAGACAGACTCGGGATGTTTCAAGGTGACGCGCACCAGGCTGGTGCCGCCGCTGGCGGACACATCGAGCGCCGCGGGGAAATCGCCCAGCGCCGTGCGCAGTTTTTCGATGTCGATGGGCGGCGCGCCGTCCAGGACGATCCATACCGTCGCGCCGCGCTCGAACACCGCGGCGGGATGGTTCGCCGCGTTGGCGAACATGACGATCGCGCCATCGCGCGTGCGCTGGCCGCCGGCGGAGATGGGCGCAGCAGCGGGCGTCTGCGCCGTGGCGGAGGCATCGGCGGTTTGTGTCTGGGGCTGCGCGGCAGCAGCGTCAGCAGGCTTGGCGGCATCGGCCGGTTTGTTTTGCGCATCCACAAGCGCTTGTGCGGCAGCCGCGGCTTTCGCGGCGTCTGGCTTTGCCGGTGGCGTGTTGGAAGCCTGCAGCGATTTTACCGCGATGCCGCCTTTGTCGCCCGGCGGCTTGTAGGCGTCGGCGTCGGTCTTGGGCGAGAGGATGTCGAGCACGACATGCGGGCCGTCGCGGAAATCGTGATAGCGCGATCCGGGATCGGCGGTGAACTCGATCACCGTGCCGCCATTCTCCACGCGCCACGACGCCAGCTTCACCCAGGGCGGCGCGATGCGCTGGAAGGCGGTGAAATCGGGACGCGCCTGCGCCTCGAAGCGGATCAGAAGATGGCCCGTGCCGGGCACGATCGAGTAGCGCACTTCTTTGGGCCAATCGAAGACGATGCGCGAGAAATTGGCGTAGGCGCCGGAGCGGATCGAAAGCGGCGGCAGCCTGGCGACATCGACGGCGGACGCAACCTTGGGCGGCGGCGGCGGAAGATCGGCCGGCATGCCCTTGAAATTCGCCGGAACCAGATCGACGCCGAAACGATTGGCCGAAACGCTGGTATGCAGCCTGGCGTCTTGCGTCAGCGCGATGCGCACGGTCTTTCCATCGGGATCGAGCCGGGCGCTGGCGACATAGTCGCCGAAATTGCGCGCGATCTGCGCCGGATCGATGGCGATCTTGCGATCCACCGTGACGGTGACGACGCCGCCCGTTATTTGCGCGGCGGCATGGGCCGCCGGATCGAAGGTGAAGACGATGCGGCCGAAGCCGCCGCCGGTCGCGGTGCTGACGCTATCGGCATGCGCGGGCGCGATGGCGAACGCACACAGCGCCGCCAGCATCGCAACCGCTTTTCCGAATCTCGTCATGCCCCGTCTTCACTCGCTTCACGCCCAACTGCCAATGCTACTGTCGATGATTCGGGCGGCTTCTTACTATCCGTTCTTGGCCTTGGCGGCCGGCGGCGGCGCCTTGGCGGGCGCGGCCGATGCCTGCTTCTTCGGATCGGCCTTCGCCGGCGCGTTTGGCTGCTTCGGCGGCGTTACCGGCGCCGCGGCTGCTTGCTTGGGCGGCGCAGGCGGCGTTGCGGCGGCCTGCTTCGGCTCCTGTTTGGGCGGCTCCTGCTTCGGTTGCGCCGGAGTCGTCTGCGCCTGTTTCGGCGCGGGTGCTTCCGGTTTGGAGGCTGGGGGCGTTGCGTTCGCCTGTGCCGGAGGCGTGGCGGCCGGCGCTGCGCCGTTGGGCGCGGGCGTTTGCGGTGCGTTGGCGGCAGGTGCTACGCCCGGTTGCGCGGACGGATCGACCGACGCCATCTGCTGCGCGGCAGGCGCTTCCGGCTGGCTTGCGGCGGCAACGGCGGCAGGCGCGGTTTGCGGCAGCTTCAGCCGGTTGGCCAGGCGCACGGTGAGCTTCTCCGCCGCGTCCGGCTGCATCTTGGCCAGGATCGCGCCCAGCACATCGGCTTTCATCGCGGCGGCGACATTCAGCTCGACCGTTTCATCCAGCGCATTGAAGATGCGCGCAGCATCGGCCGGCTTCATCGAGGAATAGGTTTTCACCAGCGCGGTAAGCTGCGCCTGCTCGGCGGCGTCGCGCTGGCCGAGCAGTTTCTGCATCGTATCCTGCAGGCCCTTGAGCGTGGCGATCTTGCCATCGACGCGATCTTCGGCGGCGGCGATGAGATTGGCCTGCATGTTGAGCGACTGCGCGCGCGCATCGAGCTGCTGGCGGCGCTTGGACAGCGAGGTCAGCACGTCGATCTCGGCGGCGCTGTTGGATTCGGAATCGTCGATCACCGGATCGGTGACGGCGACATGCGTGGTATCCTTCGGCGCGGGGGCGGGCGCCTGGCCCGTCATCGCGGTCTGCGCGCGCGCTTCCTGCACCAGCGTGACGCTCTTGATCGCCAGCAATCCGCCGCCGGCAAGAATGACGGCAGGCAAAAGGCGGAAATAGCGGGAGAGGCTCAACGGACGTTCCTCAAAGCTTGCGGTTTCAGCGCTTCCAGACGCGCGCCCAGCGATGCGGGCATCGCGGCGACATTGTTATGGCGCGGCGCCGCGCCGCGATCCGCCATGCGCTCGGCGATGCGGTCGCCCGAGGCGGTGAGGATGGAAAGCTCGTCGGCAAGGCCACGGCCGCGCGCGATGCGCTCATCCAGCGCCTCGGCGGCGCCGGCCGCTGCGGATTTGAGCATGCGCATCGAGGAGCCCGCGGCCACGATGGCTTCGTTCAGCTTCGCGATGGTGTCTTTGAGGCCGTCCTGACCTTTGCGCAGCGCCGAAAGCTTACGCTCCAGGATGGCGCAATAGACGATGGTCGCCAGCAGCAACATGGATAAGCCGATCTCAACGATCAGGGAGAGGTTCGTCGTCAGCATGTTCTAGAGTCCCTTCGAGGCATCGGTGCGCTGCACCGCTTCGTCCACACGAACCGAAACCGCCGAGCCGACGCGGCCCATGCGCCCGCGCAGCAGAGGCACGCCGCCGCAGCGCATTTCGATTTTGGAATCCGGCGAGGCGTTGAGCATGATCGTCTCGCCGACCTTCAGATTCATGATCTTGTTGAGCGACATGATCTGCTCATCGAGAATCGCATCGATCTCCACGCGCGTGGACCACAGCTCGGTGGCCAGATGGCCTTCCCAGATGGAGTCGCGGCCGAACTTCTCGCCCATGAACTGCTGCAGCAGCAATTTGCGGATCGGCTCCAGCGTCGCATAGGGCAGCAGCAATTCGGTGCGCCCGCCGCGGTCTTCCATGTCGATGCGCAGCTTGACGAGGATGGCGGCGTTTGCCGGGCGCGCGATGGCGGCGAAGCGCGGATTGGTTTCGAGGCGATCCAGCGCGAAGTTGACCGGCGCCAGCGGCTCGAACGCCTGCACCATGTCGTTCATGATCACTTCGATCATGCGCTGAACCAGCGTGCGCTCGATGGTGGTGTAGGGACGGCCTTCGATACGCATCGCGGCGCTGCCGCGGCGCCCGCCCAAGAGCACATCCACAATGGAATAGATGAGGTTGGAATCGACGGTGAAGAGGCCGTAATTGTCGAGCTGCTCGGCGCGGAACACCGCCAGAATCGCCGGCAGCGGGATGGAGTTCAGATAATCGCCGAAGCGGATCGAGGTGATGTTGTCGAGGCTGACTTCCACATTGTCGGAGGTGAAGTTGCGCAAGGACGTCGTCATCAACCGCACCAGACGGTCGAAAACGATTTCCAGCATCGGCAGGCGCTCGTAAGAGACGAGCGCGGAATTGATGATGGCGCGCACGCCGGATTTGTCCTGCAGGGCGTCGTCATTGACGTCGAAGCCCAGAAGGCTGTCGATCTCGTCCTGGTTGAGCACGCGTTCCGAGGGCGCCGCCATGGCGGCTGGCGCGCCGGATTCAGCTTCCACTGCGGCAGCGGCGGCTTCGCCGGCGCTTTGGGTTTCGTTTTCGTCTGCCATATCCGCCTACTGCACGATCATTTCTTTGAGGAGCACGTCTTTCACCGCGAAGGGCGCGGTGGCGACATTGATGCGGCGAAGCAATTCTTCCTTCAGGCGCAGCACACCGGCGGAGCCTTTGAGATCGTCCACCCGCAATTCGCGCAGATAGCCCTGGAACTGATCGACCACGCGGGGCATCAGCGGTTGAATGCCGGCCTTTTCATCCGGGCCGGTGAGTTCGAGCGCAACGCCGAGCTTCAGATAGGCGGGATTGCCATCCGCGGACTGAATGTTCACGACGATATCGGGCATGTCGTAGAAAGCGACTTGCGGCGCGACGATGGGCGGCGGCACGGGCTTGCCGTCCACGGTCTTCACACCCTTCGCATCCTTGGAGCCGCCCAGAAGAAAGAACGCGCCTGCCCCGCCGCCGCCGACAACCAGCAGCGCCGCGGCAGCGGCGATAATCAGCATCTTCTTGTTGCCGAGCAGCTTCTTAACAAAACCTTGCTTCGGCGCCGCTTCGCCTTCCGGCGCGGCATCCTCGCCAGACTTCTCGATATCCCCGGCGTCGTCGTCCTTGGCCATGCGCGGCAAGCTCCCTCTTCACACATGGTTCACCATGCGGTCCGGGGGAAAACTTATGCCGCTGTGGTTAAGGAGTGGTTCAAATCGCCGGCTTGGGCAGCGTCCGCCCGGCAGCTTTTGCCGAAGCCCGCAAGCCGCTCGCCGAAAAGCCAGCAAAACCGGGCCTTTCCGGCTGGCATGGCCGCTGCACTCTTCTTCGCCTGACGGACCAGAAAGGATCCGGCAGGCCGATGGATAACACGCTACTCGTCGCTCTTTCGCAGCAGCTCGCGTCCTATCGCTCGATGGACGTGATCGCGAACAACATGGCGAACATCAACACGCCCGCCTACAAGCGCGAGTCGATGCGCTTTGAAGAATATGTGCAGCAGAGCCGCCCCGCCGAAGGGGAAAGCGGCATGCAGCGCATCAGCTTTGTGCAGGACAAGGGCACGTTGCGCGATCTCACACAGGGCGCGCTCACCCATACCGGCGCGCCGTTCGATCTGGCGATCAGCGGCAAGGGCTATTTCACGATCCAAACTCCCAACGGCAGCACGCGCTACACCCGCAACGGCCATTTCACGCTGGACGGCAGCGGGCAGATCGTCACCGAGGACGGCGGCGTGCTGCAGGCCGATGGCGGCCCGGTCACCATCACCAATGACGATGGCGACATCCACATCGCGCAGGACGGCACCATCACCGGCGCGCGCGGCCAGATCGGCAAGCTCAAGCTCGTTACTTTCAACGACGAGGCGGCATTGAAGAAGGAAGGCGCGAGCCTTTACTCCACCAGCCAGCAGCCCACTGCGGTCGAGACGCCGGTGATCGCGCAAGGCAGCCTCGAAGAATCCAACGTGCAGCCGGTTCTGGAAATGTCACACATGCTCGAAGTGATGCGCGCCTACCAGACGACAGCCAGCCTCACCCAGTCACAGGACGACCTCAAACGCAACGCCATCGACAAGCTCGGTAGCGTGGGGAACTAGGAGAAGAACCATGCGAGCCCTTTCCATCGCCTCCACCGGCATGATGGCCCAGCAGACCAACGTGGAAGTCATCGCGAACAACCTCGCGAACATGAACACGACGGGTTTCAAGCAGCAGCGCGCCGAATTCCAGGACCTGCTCTACCAGAACGTCGAGCAGGCCGGATCGCAGACTTCGGACTCCGGCACCGTGTTGCCGATGGGCATCCAGCTCGGCTCCGGCGTGCGCACCGCCGCCGTCAGCCGCATCATGACCCAGGGCGATGCGTCGAACACCGGCAATCCTTACGATCTGATGATCCAGGGTTCCGGCTATTTCCATATCACCATGCCGGATGGCACCGACGCTTATACGCGCGCCGGCAATTTCGCGCTGTCGCCGCAAGGCCAGATCGTCACCGACAAGGGCTATACGGTTGCACCGGGTATCGCCGTTCCGGCCAACGCACTCTCCATGACCGTCAACGCACAGGGCCAGGTTATGGCCACGCTGCCCGGCCAGGCTTCGCCGCAGACGCTGGGCCAGCTCGAACTCGTGCGCTTCCCCAACGAAGGCGGCCTTGCCGCGCAGGGCGACAATCTTTTCACCGAGACGCAATCCTCCGGCTCGCCGCAGGCCGGTGTTCCGGGCTCCGCCGGTTACGGCACAATCCAGCAGGGTTATCTGGAAACCGCCAACGTCAATCCGGTGGAAGAAGTGACGGCGCTCATCACCGCGCAGCGCGCTTATGAAATGAATTCCAAGGTCGTCACCGCCGCTGACGACATGATGCAGACGACATCGCGCATGGGAGGTTCATAATGATCGTCCGGGCTCTGGCCGTCGCGCTCGCCGTTCTGGCGCTGCCGCTTTTCGCCAACATGGCGCTCGCCGACGGCGCCGCCGACCTGCGCATCGTGGTGCCGTCGCATTCCATCGCGCGCGGGGTCACGATTTCCGATTCCGATCTGTCCTATAAGACGGTCGATCCCTCCTCCGTTCAGGCCGGCATCGTGACCTCGATGAACGATCTGGACGGCATGCAAGCCCGCCGCACCTTGCGCGCCGGCGAACCGGTGCGTCCCGACGATGTGCGCAAGCCTATCCTTGTCACCAAGGGCTCGACCGTGACGATGAACTTCGCCGCGCCGGGCATCACCCTGGTCGCGACCGGCAAGGCGATGAGCGAAGGCGGCATGGGCGAAACCGTCACCGTGCTCAATCCTGTCTCTTATCGCCAGATCTCCTGCACCGTGACAGGCGCGGGCACGGTGAGCGCGGGCGATACCTCCACCGCGATCACCCAGGTCGCATCTTTGCAGAAATGAAAAACATGACACGCACACTGCTCAAGCAATCGGTCTGCCTCGCGGTTCTCGCCTTCGCGCTCAGCGCCTGCTCCGCCATCGATCGCGTCAAGAACATCGGCGAAGCGCCGTCTCTGTCGCCGATCGCCAATCCCATCGCGCAACCGGGCTATCAGCCGGTGACCATGCCCACCGAACAGGGGCCGCAGGGACCGCACATGGCGAACTCGCTGTGGACGCCGGGCGCGCGCAGCTTCTTCCACGATCCGCGCGCCAGCCATGTCGGCGACATCCTCACCATCGATATCTCGATTGCCGATGCGGCGAAGATCACCGACACCACGTCGCGTTCGCGCGCCAATTCCGACGACGCCAATCTGACCAATTTCTTCGGCCTGGAAAGCGAGCTTCAAAAAGCGCTGCCCAATGCCGCCGATCCGGCGAGCCTGGTCAAGATGGGGTCGAACACGTCCAATGTCGGCGCCGGTTCCGTGGACCGCTCCGAAACCGTGAACCTGACGCTGGCGGGGCTTGTCACCCAGGTTCTGCCGAACGGCAATCTCGTTGTGAACGGGCATCAGCAGGTGCGCGTGAATTACGAGCTGCGCGATCTGCAGATTTCCGGCATCGTGCGCCCCGAGGACATCACCAGCGACAACACCGTGAACCTGTCGCAGATCGCCGAAGCGCGCGTTTCCTACGGCGGCAAAGGCCAGATCACCGACATGCAGCAGCCGCGCTATGGCAGCCAGCTCTTCGATGTGTTGATGCCGTTCTGAAAAAGGGCGAATAGCGAGTGGTTTTCCTCCCCCGTTTACGGGGGAGGAGCTTCGCGCGAGCGAAGCGAGGGGGCAGCCCCCCTTCGCCGCCTGCGGCGGCACTTCCCCGTAAACGGGGGAAGAGATTCAATCGTCCTTGTAAACCTTCTCGCGGCGCTCATGGCGTTCCTGCGCTTCGATCGACAGGGTGGCGATCGGGCGCGCATCCAGGCGCTTCAAGGCGATGGGATCGCCGGTCTCCTCGCAGAAACCGTAGGAACCTTCTTCGATACGGCGCAGCGCGGAATCGATCTTGGCGATCAGCTTGCGCTGGCGGTCGCGGGTGCGAAGCTCAAGCTGACGCTCGGCCTCGGTGGAGGCGCGGTCCGCGAGATCGGCATGCGGCGTGGTTTCCGCCTGCAGGTTCTGGATGGTTTCGCGGCTCTCGCGGAGGATGTCGTCCTTCCACGCCATGAGCTTGCGGCGGAAATATTCGCGCTGCCGCTCGTTCATAAAGGGTTCGGATTCCGACGGCTTGTAGCCGGACGGCAGTTCTACGCCCATGGGTACAGACCCCAGCTAGATAACGCGCCCTCACAGAGCGGGCGGGTTTATACAGACCCCATTCGCCCCCGGCAAATGGAATCGGTCAGGCGAGGATTCAAGAGAATGTCTTGATCCACAAGGATTTACGGGAGGATTTAACTGGCGAGCCGGTCGCTTTGCTCAAGCTTGGCAAGTTCCACACGGGCGCGCAGCTCGATCTCGTCGAGCACGCTCTGCAATTTGGGATCGGCGAAACCTTCCTGACGCCTGCCCACCGCGGTGGCGAGCCGGTTCAGGGTGGCGCGCGGAATGCCGCCGGCAAGAAGTCCGTCGCGCACCTCGTCCAGCATGTCGAGCAGATGCTGGCCATGCGCCAGGCCGCGCGAACGCCCGTTGGTGGAATCATCCATGCCTTGCAGCGTGAGGATGCTTTCGACGGAGGCGATGGCGCCCGCAGATGCAACCGTTTGCGCGCGCGGCTGTTCGACCGGCTCGGAAACCTGAAAGCTGCTGCCGGACGACGCCGTGCTGCCCGCCGAACGGCGAACGGCAGACGTTCCAACACGGCCTGTGCTCTTGATCTCCATGGGCAAATTCATCCCATTGCGACAGCGCAGCATCGCCGGTCATGGTTAAGGTTGGGTTACACCCCTTCGCGGCTCCCCCGGATCAAGTCCGGGGTCGCACCTCAGGCTGACGAACCAGCGTCGTGCTGAGGTAGCCGCGAAGCGGCCCTCGAAGCAGGACTAGGCCCGGTGATAGGGATGCCCGGCGAGGATGGTGATGGCGCGATAGACCTGTTCGGCCAGCATCGCGCGCACCAGAAGATGCGGCCAGATCTGCTGCCCGAAGGCGAGGCTTCTTCCCGCCTTGATGCGATCCGGCAACGCCAGGCCGTCCGGCCCGCCGATGACGAAAGCCAGATCGCGCGCGCCGGCATCGCGCATCGCGCCCAGCATTTCGGCGAAAGCGTCCGACGTCATGCCTTTGCCCTTGGCGTCGAGCAGGACGACATGCGCGCCTTCGGGAATCCGCGACGCAAGGCGCTCGCCCTCTTCGGCGATACGCGAGCGGGTTTCGCGCAGCTTGGAGACGTTCACTTCTTCGATGGCGACCGTGTTGAACCCCGCGCGCTTTCCCATTGCGCGGGCGCGGTTGGCATAATCTTCCGTCAGCGCGCCTTCCGGCGTACCGCGGCTTTGCCCCACGGCGATGATGGCCAGACGCATGTCAGCCGGCGGCGCGGCGCGGCGGTTCGTCGACGCTCCACATGCCTTCCAGATCGTAATAGGAGCGCACTTCGGGCCGGAAGATATGGACGATCACATCGCCCGCATCGACCAGAACCCAATCGCCCTGGGCGGCGCCATCGATGGGCCGCGTTCCGTACCCGGCGTCCTTCAGCTTGCGCGTCAGATGTTCGGCGATGGAGGCGACGTGGCGCGACGAACGGCCGGTGGCGATGATGAGCGCGTCGGCCAGCGACGAGCGGCCTTCCAGGTCGATCGTGACGATGTCTTCGGCCTTGTCGTCATCCAGCGATTTGACGATGCGGCTCACAAGCCCGGAATCCTTTTTGACCGCACGCGGCTGCGCTTGCGCCTTTGCGGGCTTCGGAACAGCTTTCGGTGCTTTCACGGCTTTTGCTTTGGCGGGCGCCGCTTTTTTGGCGGGAGCTTTCGCAGCCTTTTTTGCCTTCGGCGCGGCTTTCGCGGCTTCGCTTTTTTTCGGCGCTTTCGCGCCAGGGGTCTTGCGGGTCAGAATTCAACTCCTCCAGTCAAACGCGGCGTGGCGCGCGAAGCTGGACGTTGTGCAAATCCCGCCAGTGACCGCGCTTCCTTATCGCCTGCAAAGCGATCTTATCACGCCGGAATTGCGCGCACCAACCTTCGCCGCGCAGGGTGAAGGTTGCCGCCCGAAGCCTTGGCGAAGGGGGCGGGCCATTTCCGGCTACGGTTGGCAGGCCAAGAACAGGTTATCCTGCCAATCGGTCTTTTCACGGATCTGGGTGGCGCTGAGCGGGTTGCGGGGACCGTCCAGGATCGTGATGCAGGGCAATTCCCGCTTGGCGAGGCAGGAATGCTCGCAGCGCTGGCCGGACAGTCTTTGCGCCGCCTTGGCATGCAGCGGCGCCAGCGTGGAGCCGGGCCGCATGACCACCGCGATCGGCACGCGCATGATGATGTCCTGCCAGCGCTTCCAGCGCCGGAAGCTGGCCAGATTGTCCGATCCCATCAGCCAGACGAAATCCAGTTCCGGGAACCTTTGTTGCAGCCTGGCGATGGTGTCGATGGAATAGCGCGTGCCCAGCGCGCGTTCGATGTCCATGACCAGGATTTTCGGATGGTTCTCGAACAGCCTCGCGGCATAGGCGAGGCGATCCTGCAGCGGCGCCATGCCGATGCTGGGCTTGAGCGGGTTCTGCGGCGCGACCAGCCACCACACATAATCCAGCTTCAACTTCTTCATCGCCATGTCGCTGATGTGCAGATGGCCTTCATGCGCGGGATTGAACGATCCGCCGAGCAGGCCGATCCGCAGGCCCGGCGCGACAGGGCCGGGCGGCTTGATCCAGGGGAAGGGTTTGCGCGCGGTTTTCATGGCCGCGTCTGCCCGCTGCCGCGCACCGCATATTTGAAGGTGGTGAGCTGCTCCACGCCCACCGGGCCGCGCGCATGCAGCTTGCCCGTTCCGATTCCGATTTCCGCGCCCATGCCGAACTCGCCCCCATCCGCGAATTGGGTCGAAGCATTCCACAAGACGATGGCCGAATCGAGCGCGGCAAGAAAGCGTTCCGCCGTGGCGGCATCTTCGGTGACGATGGATTCGGTGTGGTGCGAGCCATAGGCCTCGATATGCCGGATCGCCGCTTCCACGCCATCGACAGCTTTCACCGCGATGATCGCATCCAGATATTCGGTGCGCCAGTCTTCTTCGGTGGCGGGCACGGCCGCTGGAAAGATAGCGCGCACCGCCTCGCCACCGCGAATTTCGCAGCCGGCACTTTCCAGATCGTTCAGGATCGGAACGCCATGCGATGACAGAACCGCTTTGTCGATCAGCAATGTTTCCGCCGCGCCGCAGACGCCGGTGCGCCGCATCTTGGCGTTGCGCACGATAGCGCGCGCCATATCCAGCTTCGCCGCCTGGTGCACATAGACATGGCAAATGCCTTCCAGATGCGCGAGCACCGGCACGCGCGCTTCGGCCTGCACACGCGCGACGAGCGATTTGCCGCCGCGCGGGATGATGAGATCGACGGCGCCGTTCAACCCTTTGAGCATCTCGCCGACCGCGGCGCGGTCCGTGGTCTGCACAAGCTGCACGCAAGCGTCCGGCAAGCCTGCCGCCCGCAAGCCGTCGAGCATCGCGGCATGGATCGCATGAGAAGACCGGGCCGAATCCGATCCGCCGCGCAGGATGACGGCGTTACCGGATTTGATGCAGAGCGCAGCCGCATCCGCCGTCACATTTGGACGGCTTTCATAGATCATTCCGATCACGCCGATGGGCGTGGCGACGCGCGAAATGTCCAGACCATTCGGCTGTTTCCAATGCGCGAGTGTGCGCGCCAGCGGATCGGGCAAAGCCGCGATGGCTTCCAACCCTTGCGCGATGGCTTCGACGGATTTCTCGTTGAGGGCTAGGCGATCCCGCATGGCGGCACTGGAATCGGCTGCGGCTTTCAAATCTTCCGCATTGGCGGAGAGGATTTCCGGCGCGCGTGCGCGCAAAGCAGAGGCCGCGACACGCAACGCTTCGCTGCGCGTGTCGTTGGAGGATTCGCGCAAGGCGCGGGCGGATTCGCGTGCAGCCTGGCCCATCGCCAGCATGTCGCGTTTGAGGTCGGCGCTCATATGCCGCCTGTCAGCGCGAGATCGTCGCGATGGATCATCTCATCGCGGCCGCGATAGCCGAGGATAGCCTCGATTTCCTGACTCTTCTTGCCGGCGATGCGCTCCGCATCGGAAGCGTTGTAAGCGCTGAGGCCACGGGCGATTTCATTGCCTTGCTGATCGCGCACCGCCACAGCGTCACCGCGCTCGAACCGTCCGTCGATCTGGCGGATACCGGCCGGCAGCAGGCTTTTGCCTTCCGACAACGCCTTCACCGCGCCCGCATCCACGATCAATGCACCTTGCGGTTTCAGAACACCTGCGATCCAGCGCTTGCGCGCTTGTGCCGGTGTTGTGCTGGCTTGAAAGCGGGTGTAGCGGGAGCCAAGCCGAATACAATGCAGAGTATCGACACCACCCTTAGCGATGATGGTCTCGCAACCAGCCGCCGTGGCAATTTTGGCGGCTGCAATCTTGGACGCCATCCCGCCCCGCCCCAAGCCGGAAACTGAATCGCCCGCCATGGCCTCGATTTCTCGAGTAATGACGGGAACATCTGGAATGTGATTGGCACCGGCATTGCGCGTGGGATCGGCGGTGTAAAGACCATCCACATCTGATAGCAGGATCAGAAAATCCGCTTCCATCATGCTTGCGACGCGCGCGGCCAGCCGGTCGTTGTCGCCGAAGCGGATTTCCGCCGTCGCGACGGTATCGTTTTCGTTGATTACAGGAACCGCCATAAGCTCGAGCAAAGTACGCAGAGTGGCTCTCGCATTAAGATAACGATTGCGTTGCTCGGTATCGCCGAGCGTAAGAAGAATCTGCGAAGCAACCATATTCTCCGCAGCGAAATTTTCCGCATAAGCCTCAGCGAGGCGAACCTGCCCTACCGATGCGGCGGCTTGGCTTTCTTCCAGCTTCAAAGTGCCGGACTTCAGCTTCAGCGCGCGACGTCCCAATGCGATGGCCCCGGACGAGACAACAATGACCGAATGTCCCTCGTGCTTGAGCGTTGCGATATCGCCGCAGAGCGTTCGAAGCCAATCGCGACGAAGCTGGCCTGTTTCTCCGTCAACAAGCAGAGCCGATCCGACCTTTATGACGATCAGCAGGCGCTCCGCCGGATAAAAAGGATCGCTCACGGCGTCCAGGCGCGCGCCGCGGGGCGCTTCTTGTCGCGCGCGCGGCGCTTGGCGATTTCCTTCACCATGAGGCGCAGCACGTCCTGCACGCCTTCGCCGGACACGCCGGAGATCAGATGCACTTTTTCGCCGCTGGCTTTTTCCAGCGCGGCTTTCTTCTTGGCGATCTGCGCTTTGGGAATCGCGTCGATCTTGTTCAGCACCAGGATTTCCGGCTTCCCGGCAAGGCCGTGCCCATAGGCTTCGAGTTCGCCGCGAATGGTCCTGTAGGCCTTCACGATCTCGCTTTGCGTCCCGTCGATCAGATGCAGGATCGCGCCGCA
>JAFECP010000012.1:0-13118 GCA_018242105.1 Pseudomonadota bacterium | reverse complement strand
ATGAGGCCCGGAAGATCGGCGATCACGAAATCGGTTTCGTCGACCTTCACCATGCCAAGCTGCGGATTGAGCGTGGTGAACGGATAATCGCCGATCTTCGGCTTCGCAGCGGAGACGCGCGACAGGAAAGTGGACTTGCCGGCATTGGGCAAGCCGATCAACCCGGAATCGGCGATCAGCTTCAGGCGAAGGATGATCGTCTTTTCTTCGCCGGGCTGGCCGGGATTGGCATGGCGCGGCGCCTGGTTGGTGGAGGATTTGAAATGCGCATTGCCGAAACCGCCATTGCCGCCGCGCGCGAGCATCACGCGGTCGCCGGGCCTGGCAAGATCGGCGATCATCGTCTCGCCGTCTTCTTCGTAGATCTGCGTTCCGGCCGGCACGCGGATGAGGGCGTCATCGCCATTGTGGCCGGTCATCACCTTGCCCATGCCGCCTTCGCCATTCTTGGCGCGGATGTGCTGCTGGTAGCGGTAGTCGATCAGCGTGTTGAGGTTCTCAACAGCTTCGGCATAGACGTCGCCGCCCTTGCCGCCGTCGCCGCCCCACGGGCCGCCATATTCCATGAACTTCTCGCGGCGAAACGCGACGCAGCCGTTTCCGCCTGCGCCGCTCAAAATATAAACCTTCGCCTGGTCGAGGAATTTCATGCCGCCTTCTTCTTCCAGAAACCGTCGCGCGTCAAAACAACCTTGTGGCAATAAACAGAATGGCCGCGCGCCAGGCAGTTGCGTTGATCGCTGCCGTCGGGCTGGCAGCCCAGCTTTTCCAGCACATGACCGGAGGCGGGATTGTCATGGAAATAACCGGCGATCACGTGTCCAAGCCCCAGTTCCATAAAGGCAAAAGCGATCAGGCGGCGCGCCGCTTCGGTCGCGTAACCCTGTTGCCAGAACGGCTTGCCCAGCCAATAGCCGAACTCGAACACCGCGCCATCGCGCTTGTGCAGGCCGACGCTTCCCAGAAAGGCGCCGTCATCCTTGCGCGTGACGGCGAAGGCGTATTCCGTGCCATTGATGCGGGCTTCCGCCATCTTCTCGATCCAGCCGCGCGCATCGGCATCGCCATAGGGATGCGGAACGCGCGAAAGATTTTTCGCCACGTCGAAATCGCCGATCAAGGCAACGATTTCCGGCACGTCGAACGGCGCCGGCACGCGCAACAACAGCCTCTTGGTCTCCAGTCTCCAAACCACGGCACAATCTCCCTCCGCGCGAGGGAAATAAAAAAGGGAAGATGGCGGACCATCTTCCCTCGCTTCGATGAGCCGCCGATTTTGTCCGGCAGCCCCTTTTCCAAGCTACCTATCTAGTTCGCGCCCTTCGACGGGTTTTGCGCCGTAATGACCGATACGAATTGGCGGCGCTTGAAGCCCGTTTTGAACGAGACGTGGCCGTTGGCGGTCGCAAAAAGCGTGTGGTCCTTGCCCATGCCGACGTTTTCGCCCGGATAGAACTTGGTGCCGCGCTGACGCACGATCACGTTGCCGGCGTTGATGGCTTCGCCGCCATAAACCTTCACGCCGAGCATCTTCGGATTGGAGTCGCGGCCGTTGCGCGAAGAACCGCCTGCTTTCTTGTGTGCCATACGAAGTGCTCCTTACGCCGCGCTGATACCGGTGATCTTCACTTTCGTGAAGTGTTGGCGATGACCGCGCTTGCGATGGGTGTTCTTGCGGCGGCGCTTCTTGAACGCCACGACCTTTTCGCCCTTGCCCTGATCGACCACTTCGGCGGTGACCGAAGCGCCCGAGATCAGCGGCGCGCCGTGCTTGGGCGCATCGCCGCCCAGCATCATGACTTCGCCGAACGTGATCTTGGCGCCCGCATCGCCACCGAGCTTCTCGATGGAGATCACGTCGCCATTGGCGACTTTATACTGCTTTCCGCCCGTGCGGATGACCGCGAACATAGGGTAAGTCCTTGAAATCATTTATTTCCACGCGAACGGAGGCCCGGCGGAAGCCGCGCAATATACTTAGCGGCGTGGCGGGGTCAAGGGACGATCTGAAGAGTGTCCCCTCGCACGAAGAATACAGACAGGTGTTTGCAGCGCGCCCGCTTGGCACAGAAAGAATAACGCGGGAACATAGACTTACCAGATCCGTTACAGAGGCGTGGGCTGACGGGGCATCGGGCGCGTCACCCATCTTAAACGGTAGCGAGGCAGGATCGGCCTTTCACCGGAACAGGAAGAAAACGTGAGCAACATCGACTTCGATATCGACGGCGGCGACAACCGCCTCGCCGAAAGCATCGCGCGGCTGCAGGACGAAGCGGAGACGTTGATGGGCGACATGCCCAACGTGCCGCCGGAACTGAAGAACCGTCTGCAATCGCTGCAGGATCAGATCGCCGATCTTTATTCGCTGCTTTCGGAAGAAGCCGCCTATTCGGTCGATGTCGTGGAAGAAGCCATCGTCGCGCGCCCCTGGACCAGCGCGTTCGTCGCCTTCGGGCTTGGCTGCCTTGTGGCGACGCTTCTGCGCCCGGCGCCGCGCCGCGGCTGGTATTGAGCATCGGAGAACCATCATGGCGACCGCATCCACACATCGCAAACCGCGCGCAGCCGCCACGCGCCGCAGAACCGTCGCGCGCCGCCCGCAATCCGCGTCCGCCCCCGATGCCGGAACGATCGCGATATGGGCGGGTTTCGCGCTCGCCGGATTGGTGATTGCCGCCGGCGTCGCCGCCATTCTTGCCGATGACGTGCCGTTCGAGGATCGCGAGATCCGCAACATGCGCCATCGCCTGCGCGACCGCGCTTCGCATGCATCCGCCGACGCATTGGATCAATTGGGACGCCAGTTCGCCGAGCTGCGCCACGATGTGCAGCAGCGGATCGCGCATCTGCGCTGAACACGCTCAGTGCCGCTTGAAATACTGAACCTGCTTTTCATGCTTCTGCGCGGCCGCCTTCGTTTTGAAGGTGCCGAGATTGCGGCGTTTGCCGGTCCTGGGATTCTTCTTGCGCGAATAGAGGCGATAGCCGCCTGACGGCAATTTGCGGATCATGGAAAACCTCCTGGGTTCTTGTGAGAACGGCGTGGAGGCTCCCCGGGTTTCAGTCCACCAAGATCCGCGGCGCGTAGCGGTGCAGCATGGCGCCGTGATCGGCGAGCCAGCGCTGCCCCCGCTTCACATCGGCGCCGAGCAGGTTCACCAACTGCCAGAAGCGCGGGCTATGATTCATCTCTTTCATATGCGCCACTTCATGGGCGACGACATAATCCAGCACGAAATCCGGCGCGAGGATGAGGCGCCAGGAGAAGGACAGCGAACGCTGCGCCGAGCAGGAGCCCCAGCGGCTGGCGGTGTCGCGCACGGTGATGCGCCGCGGCTTGATGCCGAGCTTGTCGGCATAGAAGGCGGTGCGCGCATCGAGAGTCTTGCGGGCTTCGCGCTTGAGAAAATCCACGATCCGGCGCGGCGCATGTTCCGGCTTGCCCGACACCAGAATGACGGGCTCGCCGTCTTCTTCATCGGCCCAAACAGGCGCGCGGCCTTTTTCGCCTTCCACGATGTGATGGAATTCGCCGCGAAACGGCACGCGCTCGCCGACGCCGAGCATCACCGGCTTGGGCACGCGCGCCAGGCGCTTGCGAATCCAGTCCGTTTCCGAGCGCGCGAAAGCCAGCGCGCCGTCCAGCGCGCGGCGCGATGGCGCGACCACGGTCACTTCGCCGGTCGAGGGATGCACTTTCACGATCAGCCGGCACGCGCGCGGATTGAGGCGCAAGGTCACAGGCACGGCATCGCCGCCGATGCGCAGCAATTCGCGCCCGGCTAACTGGCGGGGAACGGGTTTGCGGTCACGCCCGAAAAAACGCATGGGCTTTCCTTTGTCTCGGTCTTGCGCTTTGCTTGGTCACACGCAAAGAGCGCGCACAATTATGACGAGCTGTCCCCGCTTCCATCTGGCATTCCCGGTTCGCGATCTCGCCGAAGCGCGCGCGTTCTACACAGACTTGCTCGGATGCAACGAAGGCCGGTCTTCGGACGAATGGGTCGACTTCGACTTTTTCGGTCACCAGATCGTTGCGCATTTAAGCCCGGACGAAGCCGGACACAAAGCACATAATGTTGTTGACGGCGAGGATGTGCCTGTGCGCCATTTTGGAATCATCCTCGACATGAACGAATGGAAGAAGCTGGCGGACAAACTGTCCGCACGGAATGTTCGTTTCATCATCGAACCGGGCATTCGTTTCGAAGGGATGCCCGGTGAACAAGCAACATTCTTCTTCACGGACCCGAGCGGCAATGCGCTGGAATTCAAGGCCTTTGCCGATGAAGGGATGATCTTTGCCAAATGATCTTCGCAAAATGACGCGGCCCAATTCGACACAGATCGCCTTGATGCTCGGCCTCGTCTCGCTGGTGCTGATCCTGGGTGCGCTCGGCTTTCAATATATCGGCGGCTATCCGCCCTGCGAGATGTGCATGTGGCAACGCTATCCGCATTTCGCCGCGATCGTTGCGGGGTTGGGCGGCGGGCTGTTGCTGCAATTTGGCGCGCTGCCGCAGAACCTTGCGAAACCTATTGCGATCCTCACAGCGTTGCTGCTGGCGATCACCGGCGCACTCGGCGTTTATCATGCGGGCGTGGAATGGAAGATGTGGGCTGGTCCTGCCGCCTGCACCGGATCGGCATTCCAGATTACCGGCACACTCGATCTCAACGCGCATGTCGTGAGTTGCGATCACGCGGCGTGGCGGCTCTTCGGCGTCTCGATGGCGGGCTATAACGCGCTGATCTCGCTGGGCTTCGCCATTGCCGGCTTCGCGCTGCTGGCACGCAAGAGAGCAACCGCATGAGCCCCCGCCGCAAACGCCCTGCGATGCCCGGCGTGCAGACCGCCGCCGATACGCAAGCCATGATCCGCGTCGATCATGCCGGTGAGTATGGCGCGGTGCGCATTTATGAAGGCCAGCTTGCCGTCTTCGGCAACCGCAAATCCGGAACCGCCGATGCGATCCGCAAGATGGCGGAGCAAGAGCAGGAGCATCTCGCCGCCTTCGACAAGTTCATCAACGAACGCCGCGTGCGGCCAACGGCGCTGGAGCCGGTGTGGCGCGTGGCCGGTTTCGCACTGGGTGCGGCGACCGCGTTGATGGGCGAGAAAGCCGCAATGGCCTGCACCGCCGCAGTGGAAGAGGTGATCGACGAGCATTACGCCCACCAGATCGAACGGTTGGATGGCGATGTGCCGCTGAAACAGGCGGTCGAGAAATTCCGCGCCGATGAAATCGCGCACAAAAACGAAGCCCTGAAGCGCGGCGCGGAAGAAGCGCCGGCCTATAAACTCCTCAGCGGGAGCATCAAGGCGGGCTGCCGCCTCGCCATCAAACTTTCCGAGCGTCTATGAGCGACGATGCGGAACGCCACGCGCGGCTGCAAAGGGCCGCCAATCCGCGCCGCGCGACGATGGACGATGCGCGCACCGTGGCGCGGCTGTTCGCGGCGGCCTTCGCCACCGATCCGGTGATGGACTGGATCGCGCGGCCCGGCCCGAAGCGCGCCCAGGGTCTGGAAAACTTCTTCTATTGGCTCTTGCAACGGCGCGCGATTCCGTTCGGCCATGTGTGGATGGCGGAGGATGCGAGCGTAGCCGCCGCATGGCTTCCGCCCAAGGCGCCCGCAAGCCCCGGCGGCTTCTTCGATCAGTTGAAGCTCATTCCGATGTTTATCCGGTTGTGCGGCTTTCCGCGTCTTGGCCGCGGCAGCGCGATGGGCGAGGCGATGGAGAAGAACCATCCGCATGAGCCGCATTTCTATCTCGCCTTCATCGCGGTTGGACCGCGCTTCCAGGGCATGGGGCTGGGTGGCGCGCTGCTGGATGCAACGATCCGAAAAGTCGATGAAGCGGGCGCTGCTGCGTATCTGGAGAATTCCAATCCGAGGAACACGAAGCTTTATGAGCGTGCCGGTTTCGTTGCGCGCAAAAGCATCTCGCCGCCGGGCGCGCCGCCGCTGATCGCAATGTGGCGTGAGGCGAGAGCTTAATCGGGGCTTTTTCACATATCTCTCAGCCGTCATCACCGGGTTTGTCCCGGTGATCCATTTTCCAGAAGCCATGCACGACTCGGCACTGTCTCTGGAAAATGGATGGCCGCCACAAGGGCGGCCATGACGATGTTAGAGATGAAAACTTCGCTCCAGAGTAGGGCTAAGCTTCCAGCTCGCTATCCCAATAGAGATAGTCGGCCCAGCTATCGTGCAGATAGTTCGGCGGGAAGCGGCGGCCGTTGTTGCGCAACTCGTTCACGCTCGGGCGATGCGGCGGGATGCGCGGGAACATGCCGATGTGATGGGTGAGCCGCCCGCCCTTCATCAGATTGCAGGGGGCGCAAGCGGTGACGACGTTCTCCCATGTCGTCTTGCCACCGCGCGAACGCGGGATGACGTGATCGAAGGTGAGGTCGTCTCCGTCGCCGCAATATTGGCATTCGAAGCGGTCGCGCAGGAACACGTTGAATCGCGTGAACGCCGGATTGCGCGCGGGTTTCACATAGCTTTTGAGCGAGACGACGGATGGCAGCTTCATCTCGAAGCTGGGCGAATGCACCGCGCGATCGTATTCGGCGAGGATGTTCACGCGCTCCAGGAACACCGCCTTGATCGCATCCTGCCAGGACCAGAGCGACAACGGAAAGTAGCTCAGCGGCCGGTGATCGGCGTTGAGGACAAGGGCCGGGCAGCTTTCCGGACTGCGGCCGGCGGCTAACATGGGTTGCTCCTTGTGAAGACAGCACCTCCATTACGGCCTGCACTGTACGGGCAAAAAGCCAGCCTCGCCAATACGCTCCAAGCCACGGAGGATGTTACGCGATTCGCCGTGACCGCCAAGCGACCGTCACGCAACGGGACAGGAAATTTGCGCATCTTTCCGCGCCAACTGGCCGCGGAATGCGCGCGCCAGGAATTCGCCGCCAAGCGAAAGCCCCACTTCGTCGATGGAATGGCCGACGCCGGGCGAGATGTGCCACTGAACGGCCACGCCCGCGCCACCCAGCGTTGCGGCGGACGCGAACAGCGCTCCCACCGGGATCATGGGATCGGCATCGCCATGAATGAGAAGAACCGGCGGTGCATCTGCGCCGGCCTGCGGCTTTTGATCGGCGAGCAGGCCCGAATAGCCGATGATGGCAGCGGGTTTCACCGCGCGCTTCAAGCCCACATGCAAGGACATCATCGTGCCCTGGCTGAAGCCGACCAGTGCGAGCTTGTCGCCGGTGAGATGGAGGCGCATCAGTTCGGCTTCCAGAAAATTCTCCAGCGTCGCTGCCGCGCCTTCCACGCCACGCGCCATCTCTTGCGGATCGATGCGGGAAATCGGAAACCACTGATAGCCGAAACCGGCGCTGCAGGGCTGCGGCGCGTTGGGCGCAACGAAGGCGACGGTCGGCAACAGGCGCTGCCACATCGGCGCGAGCCCGATGAGGTCGTTGCCATCGGCGCCATAGCCATGTGCCAATACGACAAGATGCGTGGCTTCGCCGCGCGCGGGCGGCAGGTGTGGTCCGGAAAGCTGATGGGGAGCCATGCGCTATTTCAACAAGGGCAGCGGACGAAAGCCATAGGCGATTTCCCAAATCTGCGCGCCTTCGATATCGAAACTTTTGCGCGAGCCGGGAATGACAACACCGCCCAGAATCTTCTCATAGAAGCGGCGGCCGCGGCCGTTGGCTTCCATCACCCAGACGATCATGTCGTTCAGGCCTTGCGCGGCGAGATCGTGAACGACGGTTTTCATCATCTCCGTGCCCAATCCCTTGCCCATCGCTTCGGGCAGGAAATAAGCGGCGTAGAGTTCGCCCGCATAACCGAAAGCCGGCTCGCGTGCGGGACCATAGGTCTCAAAGCCGATGATCTTCCCGTTCTCTTCGGCGATAAGAAGATGCGCGCCGGGATGTTTTCCGGCTGCCGCATCGCGCCAGCGTTCCACGGTTTTCTCCGGATGCATGCCGTCCAGATAGGATTGCGGCACGATGCCAGGATAGGTCACGCGCCACGATGCCGAATGGACCGCCGCGATGCCGGGCGCGTCGCCGCTTCGCGCAGGCCTGATGGTTATGCCATCCATTATCTCTTTTTCTTCGTCTTGAGCTTCGCGGCGCGCTCCGCCTTCGTGCGCGCTTCGGCTTGCCGCTTTTCCTTGCGGATGCCGTCTTCGTGCACCCAAAGCAGCCGCGCGGCGATAGTGCGCCACGGCTTCCAGGCCTTCGACAGCTTCTCCATCTGTTTTTCGTTCGGGCGCTTCCTGAGTTTCAGCACGCGCGTGATGGCGGCCTGAAGACCCACATCGGCCACCGGCCAGATATCGGCGCGGCCGAGCGAGGACATCAGATAGATGTCCGCCGTCCATGGGCCAATGCCTTTCACCGCCGTGAGGTGCGCGCGCGCGTCGTCATCGTGCATGGCGCGGATGCGCTTCAGATCGAGCGAGCCGTCGAGGATCGCGGTGGCGATGCTCTTCATGTGCTTCTGCTTCGGCGCGGAGAGACCGCAGGCGCGCAGCACATCTGCTTCCGTCGCCAGCAGATTTTCCGGCGTGAAGGGGGAAACCTTTTCTTTCACACGCCCGAAGATCGTGTCCGCCGCGGCGATGGAGAGTTGCTGGCTGACCACGATATCGACCAGCGCTTCGAACCCGTGGCGGCGGCGCGGCTTGTATTGCGGCCGCCCCGTGCGCCGCACCACCGGATGAAAACGCGCATCCGCCGCCAAAAGCGCTTTGAGCGCGGCGTCGAGATGATCTGCGGAAGCGATGCGGTGCGGCTTGGGCATGGGTTTTGGATGTGTAAACTCGGCAAATGATTGTCACGCGCTTCGCGCCAAGTCCAACCGGCTTTCTGCATCTGGGGCATGCATTCGCCGCGCTCACCGCAGCGCACGCTGGCGGCCGCTTCCTGCTGCGCATCGAAGACATCGACGGCACGCGCTGCCGCCCGGAATTCGAAACGGCGATTTATGAGGATCTGGCGTGGCTGGAGCTCAACTGGGAAAAACCCGTGCTGCGCCAGTCTGACCGGTTCGGCGCCTATCGCGCGGCGCTGGATGGGCTTCGCGCGCAAGGCCTTCTCTATCCTTGTTTCTGCACCCGCGCGGAGATCGCCGCTGAGGTCGCGCGCGCCATCGAAGCGCCGCACAATATGTCTTTGGGCCCGGAAGGTCCCGTCTATCCCGGCACCTGCCGCTATCTGGGCGATGCGCAGCGGCTGGAGCGTATGGCGGGTGGCGCACCTTACGCGTTGCGGCTGAATGCACAGAAAGCGGCAGACAGAGCTGGCGCACTTTCCTTCCAAGAGAATGGCGCAGGCCCGCAAGGCGAGCAGGGCGCGATCGCCGTCGATCCGCTATTGTTCGGTGACATCGTTCTGGCGCGCAAGGAAACACCCGCGTCCTATCATCTGGCGGTTGTGTTGGACGATGCCTTTCAGGGCGTGACGCTGGTGACGCGCGGCGACGATCTTTTCGCCGCGGCGCATATCCAGCGCGTGCTACAGGCTTTACTCGGTCTGCCCGCACCTGCCTATGCACATCACAAACTCATTCTGGACGAGACCGGAAAGAAATTCTCCAAGCGCGACTCCGCCGTCACGTTGCGCACTCTGCGGGAGCGCGGAGCGACGGCGGATGCCATTCGGGCGCAGCTCGGCTTTTAGTTCGCAAGAAACCTGTCGAGCGCCGCGTCCATCTGCGCCGGCTGATCGAGCATGACGAAGTGCAACGAGTCCGTCACCGGCACGAAGGTCATGGACTTCACTGCTGCATAATCCTGCTTGTAACGCGCGAGATTGGCGCCGTCCGGCACGCCAAGCGGCGCATAGTCGGGAACGACCAGCGTCAGGGGCGTCGATATGGCCCCAAGTTCGGGCCGCATATCGAGCGTCAGATCGTCTGCAAGCGCATTGCTCAGTGCCGGCTTGTCGCTTACTTTGCTCCAGCCGGCGATCATATCCTTGTCGGATTGTGCAGCCGCCATGCTCGCCATCATCTGGCTGCGCTGTTGATCGGTCATTTGGGATTTGCCGCTGCGAATGGCATCGGCCATCGGTGTCATGCCTTCCACGGTCGCGCTCGGTCCAGCCATCAGCGTGGCGTAGAACGGCAGTGTATCCACCATCATCGCTTTCTTCAGATCGGCGCCGCGATGTTCGGCAAGATAAAGCACGATGGTCCCGCCCAGCGAATGGCCAATGACGGTAGCGGGCGTCAGGTGCTGTTCGACGAGATAGGCATCGATCGCTTCCGCGGTGGGGATCAAAACCGGTCCCGAGGCGTTGGCGCGGGCAGGTTCGCCGGCGAACCCGGCAACCTGAATGAGATGCAGGCGATAACGATCCTTGAGCCTGTCCGCCTCCTTTCCCCAGGTTTCGCGCGACGACGCGAGGCCGGGGATAAACACGATGTCCGGCCCGTTGCCGAGGATTTCGTCGCTAAACCGGTCGCGGACAACCAGCGTGCTCTTGCCTGGAAACAGCACCGGATCGGCATGGACGATAGAGGGCGCGATTAAAGCGGCGGCGAGCAGAGCGCCGATGGCCATATTGCGGATCATTCCGGATTTTCTCCCGGTTGATGCGCCTGCAGGGCGCGCACCACGCACGATAAATGCGTGTGACAAGAAGGATGCGGCCATCAGGGTTCTCCATGGCGCAGCGCGGCGCGTTTGAACGCGGGGATGAGAACGAAGCCGGCCAGCCCGAAGAAGATCGCGGCCGCGATGCCGACTTCAAAGCTTTTGGCCGCCGAGTCGATATGGAGCGCAGGCACCCGGACCAGAGCTTCGGCAAGCGCCGCAGCCAGAAGCCCGATATAGGAGCGTCCCATCCAGACTGCGTGGCGCTTGAGCCAATCCCGCGGTTTCAGGGCCGGCATGGCGAGCCCCATAACGGTGCAGATCAGACTGACAAGCGCGAGCGCATGAAACGGACCGAAATGGCCGGTCATGTTGTAAAGCATGAGCGCACTCATGTTCACGGTCAGCATCGCAAAGGAGAAGGCGATGCCGATGAGACGATGCAGCGGGCTGCCCTTGCGCAGCAGCACAATCAGCGTGCCGCTCCCAAGCGCCGCCAGCGCGGAAACAACATGGACATATCCCATCGGCCAGTGCATCACGGCTCCTCCCGCGGCAGATCGATGATGTCGCGCAGATAGGCGACGTAGTCCTCGAACGCGCGGCGGCCTTTGCGGCTGAGCCTTACGCGGGTGCGCGGCTTCTTTCCGGCGAAATCTTTTTCGACGTCGATATAGCCGGCGTCCTCCAGCGTGGTGACATGCGCGCCAAGATTGCCGTCCGTGGCGCCCACCAGATCCTTGAGCTTCACGAATTCGATCTGCGCGCCGTCCGGCAATGGTTTGAGCGCCGCCATGATCTTGAGCCGCACGGGCTGATGAATGGTCTGATCGGGCTGATCCATATCACGCGCTCCGCAGCCAAAGGCCGCCGAGGATCAATCCGCCGCCGCCGACAAGCGCCATCAGCAACTCGAAATTCTCGCGCAAATAGAAGAAGCCGATGATAGTGATAGCCGCGAGCAGAATACCCAGCACCAGCATGCGCAAGCCGCGCGTCCATATGCCGATAAGCGCGTAGTAGAGCGAAACCAGGATCGGAAAGAATGCCCCATATTGGGCATCGGTTTGCGGCGGCATCACCGCGAAGAGCGCGGCGATGAAAAGAAAAATGGCGAAGAAGGTCGCGGCGTAGCGCCAGTCCATGCCCTTCGCGCGGTCACGCGACAGCCGATAGCCGAAGAAGAAGCTGCCGGCGGAACCGGCAAGCGAAAGCACCAGCCACAGATAAGGCCAGGCCACATGCGCGGCCATGGCGCCATATCCAATGAACCAGATGACGCCCCACAGAACGAGGTGCGGCCATGTCATCCGATAACCCTGAAGCGACACGCTCCGCCGTTCGGTGCGGGTGATGTCCTTGAGGGCTTGCGCGGCTTCCTGTTGCGTCAGCGGCATTTCCTGTACCTCCAAAGTACTCTGTTATATAAAGTACTCTAACACGGAGATCAAGGGGATGCTCGTACGGCCCTCTAAGGCCTTGAAGGAATAGGCTATTCTACCAGTCGTTCAGGCCCTGGAAGCGCGCGAAGCCGGCGGCGCGGGCCCAACCCGCCCATTCGCTTCGCAGACGCACCGTTTCACTCGGGCTTCTGTCACCCTCGCCCAATCCAAGAATTTGCAGATCCGAACATCCGGCGAAGGGGCGGCCGTCGGGTGCGGGCAGATGCGCGTTGGTGCGGCCGAGGCGCACATATTCGGAATCCTCGATGCCGTCGCTGGCAAGGATGATCGTGGTCGGAAGACCGGAACAGCCGATCGCGTTCGACACATTGTCCAGGAACGCGAGGATATTCGTCTTGCCTTGCGCCCGCCATTTGCCGTCATGCACCAGCGTCGGCGTACCGGCGATCAGCTTCTCCACCGACGCGGCGACGGCTTCCGGGCGATTGCGCACGGAAATCTGCACATCGTAGTGAAAATTGTTCGAGCTGGCGTCGTAGCTTCCGAAGGTGCGCACATGCACTTCGGAAGCGAAGCCGAGCCCGCGAATTTCATCGCCCACACGATCCGCCACCTTCGCCGCGAAATCGGGATCGTCGATCAATGGATTGCTCCTGGACAGATCGATCGCGATGACGATGCGGCGCGGCGCGATGTTGGCGTGATCCGACAGATAGGACACCGGCACCGCGCGCAAGGCGGCGTCGGCGGTTTGCGCCGCATCGGCAGCAAGATAGCCGCCGCCCGCCAGCGCCGCGGCCGTGGCCACGGCCAGCATCGTGTTCATCAGCATCAGGCTTCGGCTTCGCCATGCGCGGCTTCGCGCTTGTCGGCCAGTTGCAGCAGATGAAGCTGCGCAAACTGGCGCTGGCGATGCTTATAATCGCGCGCCAGCATCACGTTGCGGACGTTGTTCTCGGTGCCCTGTATGTAGAGCGCGGCCACGATCGTCACGATGAAGAAGATCACGCTGGCGAAGGCGAACCAGAACCAGCTATCGGCATCCGCCAGCGAGTTCTGCGAAAGCTTCGGCAGGCCCAGCGAATATTCGCTTTTCGCCGAGGCATTCTGCAGCGGGCTCTGCGCGCTGA
>JAFECP010000011.1:75498-82460 GCA_018242105.1 Pseudomonadota bacterium | reverse complement strand
TAGCCGCTGATGTTGTCGCGGCGCCGTCGCAGCTCATAAGTTGCGCCAGAAGCTGCGTCACGAAAGCGGGAACCAGGCGCTGCTTTTCCCCGATTGGCGCAACATCCGCTGTCTCGCTACGGCACAGTTGCGCACGCCCCGAACGCGCAGATGCGAAGGTATCCCGGTCCCGCGAGCCGTGGTGTTTACCATCGAGCTTGTTGGAAAGATGGATTTTTTCGACACGCACGCGATCGCGCCACGCAACAACCGTTGCGGTGGAGGAGGTTATTGCGAGAGATTTCGCGACCGTCATAACCCTCGCTTAACGCAAACCATGGGCCGTGCGTTTCCCTGAGTCGCAGACCGCTACAAGTTTCACCTTTTTTAATCCGTGCGCACGCATGATCGCGCCCATAAGGCCCAAAGGGCCAAGGGTGGTGGGTAGTGCAAGGTCGGACGCTTCCAAAGAAGCCGTCGGAAAGCATTCGCAGTTTGGCTGCGGCGCATGATGCCGAGCGGCTGCGGCTTGCCGTTGCGGGCGCACGCGAGGCGGTCTTCGACTGGACGATGGCCGACGACCGCATTGTCTGGGACGGCGCCACCGAATTTCTCGAAGGTCATGCCGATATCGACCGGCTCAAGCGCGGCGAAAGCCTGCGGCAATGGATGGGCGAAAAGGGCCGCCGTCATCTCGCGCTGGTGATTGGCGATGAAGCGCCGCAGGAAACTTCCTTTGAAATCGAATTCGAAGGCGCGTCCGCCATGGGAGCCGCGTGGTTCGAAATGCGCGGCATCCGCCTGCCGGGCATTCATGGCCGCGCCGAACGGCTGAGCGGAACGATCCGCCAGATCACGGAAAGGAAGATCCAGGCGCAGCGTCTGACCTATCTGGCAACGCGCGATGAGCTGACCGGGCTTCTCAACCGCACATCGCTGCGCACGGAGCTGGCGGGGGTGATCGAAACGGTGAAAGCGGAGGGACGCACCTGCGCCTATCTCGTCGCCTCCGTCGATCGCCTCGCCACGATCAACGAGGCCTATGGCTTCGGCGCCGCCGATGAAGTGATCGTTGCGGTGAGCGAGCGCCTCGCCGGCGCGCTGCGCGAAAGCGATATCGTCGGCCGCATCGCCGGCAACAAGCTGGGCGTGATCCTGGGGAATTGCGGCGAGCGCGAGATCGCACTGGTCACCGAGCGCCTGCGCGGCACGGTGCGCAGCGATGTCGTCGCCACCCGCGCGGGCACCGTCGCCGCCACAATCAGCGTCGGCGCGGTGTGGCTGCCCTCCGGCGCCGCTTCCAGCCAGGAAGCGATGCTGCGCGCCGAAGAGGCCCTGGACAAGGCCCGCGCCAATGGCCGCGACGGCTTCGCCACCTATGTGAAATCCCCGCAGCGCGAAACAGCGCGTCTGCGGCTGATGAATATCGCCGACGAAGTGGTGGCCGCGCTCAACGAACATCGCCTTGTCTTCGCCTATCAGCCGATCATCTGCGCCAGGACGCGCGAAGTGAAACATCACGAATGCCTCTTGCGCATGAAAAAGCCGGATGGTTCGGTGATGGGCGCGGGGCAGTTCATTCCCGCTGCCGAACAGCTCGGCCTTGTGCGGCTTGTCGATCGCCACGCGCTGGAAATGACCGTCGCGGAGCTGCATGCCAATCCGCGCGCCAGCCTGGCGGTGAACGTCTCCGGCACGACCACGGGCGATTCCGCCTGGCTGCAATCCTTCGCCAGCTATGTGGGCGCCAATGCACAGGTCGCCAACCGCATCATCGTGGAATTGACCGAGACCGCGGCGCTGAACGATTTCGAGGAGATCGCGCGCTTTGTCTCCAATCTGCGCGAGATGGGCTGCCGCGTCGCCATCGACGATTTCGGCGCGGGCTACACATCATTCCGCAATCTTCAGATGCTGCATGTCGATATGGTCAAGATCGACGGCTCTTATGTGAAGGGCCTGGCGCAATCGCGCGACAACCAGATCTTCGTGCGCACGCTGGTGGACCTGGCCAAGAACTTCAATCTGAAGACCGTTGCCGAATGGGTCGGCTCCGACGAGGAAGCCGAAATGCTGGAAGGCTTCGGCGTGGATTATTTCCAGGGCTTCCACTTCGGTGAACCCGATTTCGAATTGAAGTGGTAATCGCGAGGCTTGTGCCCGCCACTGCCTGCCCGCTGAAACCCTGCCGCAACGGCCGGTGCTTTAGCGCTTTTTCCGATGCGCCTTGATCAGCCCGGCGATGATTTTCGCGTCCTGCGGCGTGGCGGGATTGTAGATCATCATCGAAAGGTCGGGGCGTCCGTCCACCGCGAAGGTGGAGAATTCCATCGCGACGGTGCCGCTTTGCGGATTGCGCAGATGCTTGGTGCCTTCGCCATGCGTCTGCACATCGTTGCTCTGCCAGAGCTTGGCGAAGACTGGGCTTGCCGCGGACAATTCCGCCACAAGCGCTTTGACGCGCTCCGACGCACCGGCGCGCGCCACATCGCCGCGAAACACGGCCACCACATAGCGCGCCACATGCTCCCAATGCATCTGCGCGTCGATCGTGCGCTGCGAGGTGAACATCAGGCGCAGGATGTTGCGCCTCTCCGGCGGCAATTCGGCATAATCGGTGAGCAATGCGGCAGCGGCCTCGTTCCACGCCAGCACGTCCCATGTCGCGTTCTTCACAAGAGCGGGGCTGAGCGGCATGGCATCGAGGATGCGCTGGAGGCGCGGCGAAATGCTGTCCGTCTCGCGATAGCGCACATCCGGCGGATGGCCGAGACCGATGAGAAACAGGTGCTCGCGCTCCACATCGGTCAACATCAGCGCGCGCGAAATGCGGTCGAGCACATCGGCGGAGGGCGCACCCCCGCGGCCCTGTTCGAGCCATGTGTACCAGGTGGCGCTGACACTCGCGCGCTGCGCCACTTCCTCGCGGCGCAAACCCGGCGTGCGCCGGCGCTTCAGCGACAGGCCGAAAGCGGTGGGATCGAGCTTGCTGCGGCGATCCTTGAGATATTCGCCCAGGGGCGTGATCTGGGTTCCGGCGGCGCTCATCCTGTTACCTATTATACCCGTATAACGTCTTATCTTTACCAGCATAGCACGATCCCCAGATAAAGGCGCGGGATGAAAGCGAAAGACGCGTGCATGCAGCCCAAAGGCAAAAGCGTATTGGCGATCGGCGGCGATCGGGCATCGCCAAAGGCGCAGCGGCGGAAGCCTATCTCACTTGCATGCGCAACACCTTCATGACCGGACAATCCTCAAGATCGAAGGCGGCATCGCGATCGCCAACTGATTGTCAAGACACAGGAGAATTTCATGCGTGTATTCGTCACTGGCGCGGCCGGATTTATCGGGCAGGCGACCGTGAAAGAGCTGATCGCCCATGGCCATGATGTCGTCGGCCTGGCGCGCAACGACGCCAATGCCCAGACGCTGAAGAAACTCGGCGCGAAGGTGCATCGCGGATCGCTGGAAGATGTCGAGAGCCTGAAGAATGCGGCCAAGGACGCCGATGGCGTGATCCATCTCGCCTTCATCCACGACTTCACCAAATTTGCGGAGAACGGGCAGATCGACAAGCACGCTATCGAAGCGATGGGCGAGGTGCTGGAAGGCACGAACAAGCCCTTCGTCGTCACCTCGGGAACGGGTTTCCTGGCGCCGGGGCGGCTGGCGACGGAAGACGATGTCTCGCCCGCGAACAAAGGCGTGCCGCGCGTGTCCGAAGCTGCGGCGTTCGCATTTGCGAAACGCGGCGTGCGTGTGTCGGCCATTCGCTTGCCGCAGGTGCATGGCGGCGAAGGCAAGGCGGGGTTCGTGGGCTTCCTCCATGAAGCGGCGCGCCAGAAGCGCGTGTCCGGCTATGTGGGCGATGGACATGAGCGCTGGCCGTCCGCGCATCGGAGCGATGTCGCCGTGCTGTATCGGCTTGCGCTGGAGAAGGGCCGCGCCGGCGCGGCCTATCACGCGGTGGCGGAAGAAGGCATTCCAACACGCGCGATGGCAGAGGTGTTCGCCAAGCTGCTGAATGTGCCGCTGGTGTCGATCAAGCCCGAAGATGCGCAGGCGCATTTCGGCTTCATCGCGATGTTCGCGGGGCTGGACATCCCTGCATCCAGTGCGAAGACGCGCGCTGAACTGGGCTGGACGCCGAAAGAGATCGGCCTGATCGAAGACATCAGCAGGCCGGGTTACTGGCCGGGCTGAGCTACTTCCGGTTCTGGGCCAGTTCGGAGAGTTGCTTGCGCATTTCCTCGAGCTCGCTCTTGAGCTCGTTGATCTCTTCGGATTGTTTGGCCGCACCATTAGTGGCTTTGGGTGCTTCTTCACCCGAAGACGATTGCGCGCCGGGCATGGCGAAGGGCGTGAACATCTTCATCGCGCGTTCGAACATCTGAAGGTTCTGCCGCGTCATCGCTTCCAGCGCGGAGGAGCCGCCGCCGAAGGCTTCGGCCACGCGGCTTTTCATCGCTTCCTGGTTCTTCGCGAAACTGTCCATGGAAAGATCGAGATAACCGGGCACGAAGGCCTGCAGGCTGTCGCCATAGAAGCGGATGAGCTGACGCAGGAATTTGATCGGCAGCAGGTTCTGCCCTTTGCCTTCCTCTTCGAAAATGATCTGCGTCAGCACCGAGCGGGTTATGTTCTCGCCGGTGCGCGCATCGTGCACTTCGAATTCGGTGCCTTCTTTGACCATCTGCGCCAGATGATCGAGCGTCACATAACTGGAGGTCTGCGTATTGTAGAGACGCCGGTTCGCATATTTCTTGATGATGACCGGGCTATCGCCCGTGTGTTCTTCAGCCACGTCGAACTCACTTTGTGCTGTCCGCCCGAAGGCGTTTCCCCCGCGCCTCTACGGACGCACTGTGGCATTTAGTCCAGCACTGAATTCTCCACCCTGTCCAGTGCCTTTTGCCGGTTTTCTGTGCAGTGCATCAACAGGGGTATATGGTAAGTCTTTGTTATAGAACCAATATTAAGCGCCGTTTACGCACCCTCGCATTCGCGGCATTTTCCATGCGCTGAGCAACAAAACGCAATTCGGATGAGGTTGTCATGGAAGAAGTCGTCATCGTTTCCGCCGCGCGCACGCCGGTCGGCTCCTTCAACGGGTCTTTGGCCAATGTGCCGGCGCACGAACTCGGCAGGACCGCGATCGCCGCGGCGCTGAAACGCGCGGATGTTTCGGGCAAGGATGTTTCCGAAACCATCATGGGCCAGATCCTTACCGCGGCGCAGGGCCAGAACCCCGCGCGCCAGGCAAGCGTGAACGCCGGCATTCCGTATGAGACGCCCGCCTGGATCGTGAACCAGTTGTGCGGCTCGGGATTGCGCGCCGTGGCGCTGGGCTATCAGGCGATCCTCAACGGCGATGCGAAGATCATCGTCGCGGGCGGGCAGGAGAGTATGAGCCAGGCGCCGCACGCCGCTTACCTGCGTGCAGGCCAGAAGATGGGCAATCTGGAATTCGTCGATACCATGCTGAAGGATGGATTGATCGACGCTTTCCACGGTTATCACATGGGCGTCACCGCGGAGAACGTGGCGCGCGAATGGCAGATCACGCGGCAGATGCAGGACAAATTCGCCGTCGCCTCGCAGAACAAGGCGGAAGCCGCGCGCAAGGGCGGCAAGTTCAAGGACGAGATCGCGCCTGTCACGATCAAGACACGCAAGGGCGATACTGTCGTCGATACCGATGAATTCATCCGCGACGGCGTCACACTCGAAGGCATTCAGGGTTTGAAGCCCGCCTTCCAGAAAGACGGCACCGTCACCGCCGCGAACGCCAGCGGCATCAATGACGGCGCGGCCGCGCTGGTGCTGATGACAGCCAAGGAAGCGCAGGCGCGTGGCCTCAGGCCGCTGGCGCGCATCGCGTCGTGGGCGACAGTCGGCGTCGATCCGGCGGTGATGGGGTCTGGTCCGATTCCGGCTTCGCGCAAAGCTTTGGAACGTGCAGGCTGGAAAGCCGATCAACTCGATCTCGTCGAAGCCAATGAAGCCTTCGCCGCGCAGGCCTGCGCCGTGAACAAGGACATGGGCTGGGATACGAACAAGGTGAATGTGAATGGCGGCGCTATCGCCATCGGCCATCCCATCGGCGCATCGGGCGCGCGCGTGCTCACTACCTTGCTCTATGAAATGGGCAAGCGCGACGCGCACAAAGGCCTCGCCACGCTCTGCATCGGCGGCGGCATGGGCATCGCGATGTGCGTGGAAAAATGAAAGACTTTATCCTTCTCATGCACAACGACGCCGCAAAGAGCGGCGGCGATTGGGAAAGCTATTTGAAATCCCTGCGCGAACGCGACGTCTTCGACGGCGGAAGTTCTATCGGTGCCGGCACAGCATTCCGCAAGTTCGGTCCCGCAGAGATTTCCGGCACGCTCCGTGGCTACATTCGCGTCCGTGCAGAAAGCCTGGAAGAGGCGAAGATCTATCTCAAAGGCAATCCGGTCTATGAGAACGGTGGTACGGTGGAGATTCGCGAGCTGCTGCGGGACTAACGCAGCCGGTCGCCGCGCGCGGCAACGAAATTCCGCCACACATAGTCCCATGGCACGATGAAGAGGAAGATCGCGCCGACCGAGCACAGTCGAAACCTGTTGCCGCGATGTCCGCCGTCACGGCCTGCCATGGGCGCCCACAAACATTTTCGGATCGTGTTGCACGAAGGCGCGATCTGCGTGCCCATGCCGATGGCAATCAGGAGACATACGGCGCGCAGCAGATAAAGCCGCCACAGGGCGATGTCAGCGCGCTCCCGCTGGGGTTGCCGGTCAACGAGTGTGGTAGTCATGATTTCCTCCGAAGAATTCATAACCGCGCCAGAACCGGTTGCCACATCATCATCCACGCGGCGAAAATGCCTGTGGCGACGAATAGGGCGGCGAGCGAAAGCCCCATGCCCATCGCGGTGCGTGCTTTCGGCCCCGCCGTTTGCGCGCGAAGGTAAAGCTCCAGAAAGGCAAGCGGCA
>JAFECP010000011.1:67961-75479 GCA_018242105.1 Pseudomonadota bacterium | reverse complement strand
CCCAAGCCCACAGGGCCCTGATTGAGCAGGATCCAGCCGAAGACCCCTACGCGGAAGAACCATTGGCCGTTCGCCACAAGCCATGTTCGCAACGCCCAGCGGCGATGGCTCGCGAAGTTGCGTTGGCGCGCCGCTGCCCATGCCAGCGCGGCGAAGGCGACGATAAGGATGCCATCGCCGCTGATCGCGATGGAACTGATGGAGCCCACCGTCGCGCCGCGCATCCACACCATGTAAAGCCCCGTCAGGCTCAATCCCATCGCGGTGAGGATGAAGGTGCGTCCGTTCCAGCGATGAAAGCGCGGCCAGCGTGCGCGTATCTGTGGGACGATCTGCAACACCCCGCCCAAACTCACATAGGCGGCGAGCAGCGCATGCGCGCCAAAAGCCAGATTGCCTGCCGTGTCGCCGGGCACATAGCCCTTCAGCAGCGCGTGGTTGCGCGTCCAGCCCGCAAAATTTCCGCCGATCGTGGACGGCCCGTAGAACAGCACAATGTAGTAGAAAAATACGAGCTGGCCCGTGGCGGCCGCCAGAAACCAGACCGCCGCCGATCCGTTCAGGAACGCCCGCGACGCGCGCCGTCTCCAGCCGTCCATTTCAATGCCCGATGCCAGCGCCATGCACTTTCCCCTGAAATCCGCGAGACTTCGCTGTAGATAGGCAGGCGGAATTCCCGCGCCATGACATTGGGCGCCAATCGCATGATCCGAGGTAACAGGCTTGGCTGAATTGACGGTGTCCGCGGGGCTGGCGCGCGGGCTTGTGAATCTCGCCGCGGTGAAAGGCGCGGACCGCGCGATGTTGCTCGCGCGCGCGGGCATCGGTGAAGACGATCTCGCCAATCAGGACAACCGCATCGCGCTTGCAAATTATGTGGCGCTGATGCGCGCGGGCAAGGAATTGGCGAACGATCCCGCGCTCGCCCTGCATTATGGCGAGACCAGCGATTTCGCGGAGGTCTCCGTGGTTGGGCTCATCGGCAATGCATCGGAGACGATGGCGGAGGCGCTCCAGCAGCTAAACCGCTACGGGCGGCTCGTTATCGAGTTCGACGGCGGCCCCAACCGTTTCGCGACGGAACGCGCCGGACCCGACTCTTATTGGCTGATCGACATCCGCGAAAATCCGAACGATTTTCCGGAGCTTACGGAATCCACGTTCGCGCGCATGATCTGCGGCCCGCGGCTGCTCGGTGTTCCGCAACTTGCCCGTGCTGTGCATGTCACCCATGCGAGGCCGGGCTATGCGAACGAAGTCGAGCGCGTGTTTGGCGCAGCCGTTACCTATAACGCTGCGCGCAATGCCATGCTCATCGACAACAAATGGACAAACCACCGCATCCAGACTCAGCCGCGCTATGCCTTCGGCGTCCTCAGCAAACATGCTGGCGCGCTTTTAAGAGAATTGGAAGCGTCGAAATCGGTGCACGGCAAAGTGGAAGCGCTGCTCATGCCGGTGCTGCACAAGGGCGATGCCAGTATGGATGCCATCGCGGAGAAATTGGCGATGAGCCGGCAAACGCTCTTCCGCCGTCTGAAAGATGAAGGCACCACTTTCGAGAAAGTGCTGGATGAACTGCGCCGCAAGCTCGCGCTGGATTATCTCGGCGCCAAGAAGGTGTCGGTGAATGAGACGGCGTATCTCGTGGGATTTTCCGATCCCGCCGCGTTCTCGCGCGCCTTCAAGCGTTGGACGGGAAAGAACCCGCGCGACATGCGCGCGGGGGAATAGGCACCTTACCAAAGCCGGTCGCTCTTTGCCGCCGCGAAATTCCGCCACACATAATCCCACGGCACAATCACCAGAAAGATCGCGACCAGCGCGCAAGGGAAAAGGTTTGCTTCCATGCCGGCATCCATCGTGCCGTTGCGCCATGCGGGATAAGCGATCGCGCCGAGCCAGACGATCTTCCAAATCATCTCCCAGAAGACGAGCGGCAGCATCTTCAAGGGATAGCGCAGGCCCAGCAGCGCCAGCACCGCCATCGCCAGCAGCATGGAGTTCATCACGCCATGCGTGAACTCCCACGGCCTGTGATGCAGGAAGGCGGGCACGATGATCGAACCCATGCCGCCCGCCATGATGAAATAACCGAGCCTGAGCAGGTTGATCCGCCACAGTGAGATGTCGCCGGTGTTCGCGCCGCGCGCTGCGGCGGGTGCGAGCGCAACCACTATTCGACCTCCTTCAGGATCTTCTCAACGGCCGTCATGCGCGTCTTGATCTCGGCGAGATCGCTCTGGATAGCCGACAGCGTGGCGGCGTTGCCCGCCTGCGCGGCCACGGCATCGGATGCGAGCTTGCGATAGGCATCTGTGTGCGCGGCATCGGCGCCCGCCACGGCGGATGCTTGGAGAAACCGCAAGCCGAAGACTGCGATGATCGTGCCGAAGATCACGGCCAGCGTGATGAAATAGATATATGGTTGCATGATGTTTCCTTTCACTTCCCGGAATCGGTGAGAGATTTGGCGGCCTGTGCGATGGCCGCCGGCGTGATCTCGAATTCGAATTTCGCCACTTCGAAGTAATTCAGCGCCTTGCCGTCGCTGGAGAGTTCAAGCTTGCTGGTCACAAGCCCCGCGTCTTCCAACTTTTGCAGATGCAGATGCAGCAGCGGGCGGCTGATGCCCACTTCGCGCGCAAGCTGGCTGACATAGTTGCGTCCGTCTTTCGTCAGCGCCGCAACGATGCGCAAACGGTGCGGATTGGCGAGCGCCGAAAGCATGGCCAGCAACTGGTCCCCGGTCAGGCGCAACGATCAGTTCCTTCAATCATGTGTCAGTAATAACTGACACATGACAGAAAGAATTTCAAGATGGCGCGGTGGGGAAATTTCCGCTCCCGGAAAAGCCAAGGATTTTGGGCAGTTACGCCTGCTTTGCTTGCAGTTTGTCCATGGTCTTGGTGTCGAAATCGCTGGCGTCGTGGCGTTCGAGCAGTTGGCCGCTGGGATCGCCAAAGGGGCGATTGACCATCTGCCCGCGCTTCACCGCCGGGCGCGCGTTGATCTGGTTCGTCCAGCGCAACACGTTCTTGTAGTCCTGCACGCTCAGGAATTCGCCCGCGCCATAGAGCGCGCCTTTCACCAGCCCGCCATACCAGGGCCACACCGCCATATCGGCGATGGTGTATTCGTCACCGGCCAGATATTCGGATTCCGCGAGGCGGCGATCCAGCACATCGAGCTGGCGCTTCACCTCCATCGCGAAACGGTCGATAGGATATTGCCACTTGGTTGGTGCGTAGGCGTAGAAATGCCCGAAACCGCCGCCGAGATACGGTGCCGAACCCATCTGCCAGAACAGCCAGTTGAGCGTCTCGGTGCGCGCCGGGCCGTCCTTGGGCAGGAATGCGCCGAACTTCTCGGCCAGATGCATCAGGATGGAGGCGGACTCGAACACGCGCACGGGCTTGGGCCCTGAACGGTCCATCAGCGCCGGGATCTTGGAGTTGGGATTGATGGCGACGAAGTCCGAGCCGAACTGATCGCCGTTCTGGATATTGATGAGCCACGCATCGTATTCGGCGCTCTTATGGCCCGCGGCGAGCAGCTCCTCGAACATGATGGTGACTTTCACGCCGTTGGGCGTGGCCAGCGAGTAAAGCTGGAAGGGATGCTTGCCGATGGGCAGTGTCTTGTCATGTGTTGCACCGGCGATGGGGCGGTTGATGTTGGCGAAGCGCCCGCCATTCTCCTTGTCCCACGTCCAAACCTTCGGCGGTACATATTCGTTGGCATCGGCCATCGCGTCTCTCCGGGATGTTCTTCCGCCGATCAGCTTAGCGTTGCGCGAACGAAGACGACAACCGCGCCGATGGGATGGGCTTTGTGCGCATTCCGCACTGTCCAATCGCCTCCAAGGAGGAGATGATGCGTCTTAATCCCGCCCCATCGTCAGCAGCGGCGTGAAACAGCCGAGGATGAGGCGCCCCGCATCGAAGGGTGGCGCGCCGGCAGCGTCCATGCGCGGATCATGATGCATCTTCTCTTCCGCGGCTTCGAAGGTCGCTTTGTCCTCCCAGATCTGCCAGGTGAGCACGATCTTCTCGCCCGGCTTCGCCGCCACCGCTTTGCGGAAATCGGTCTCCTTGCCGTCGGGGATGAAATCCTCCCACGCCTCCACGATCTCCAGGCAGCCATATTCCTTGTAAAACGCCGAACTCATCTGCGCCCATTTGCGATAGGCCTCCAAGTTCGCTTCCGGCACGGGAATGATGAGGCTGGTGATGTACATGGGCAACCTTGGGCTGAGCGAGAAGCGCAGCATATTACCCTCTCCCCCTTTGAGGGGGAGAGGGCAGGGTGAGGGGGCGGTGCCGACCACACGCGGCTACTGAATGAAGCGATGACAGCGCAGCGAATGATTCAACTGGCGCAAACTGCCCCCACATACGTGGAGCGAGGCACCTGCTACTGAAAAAGTCAGTGGAGATTTTGCAGTTTACGCAGCAGTTTTGCCGCTTCATCTGCCGCAGCTAGACTCTCTTCCGCGCCCGCATCATAGAGGCTACTTGCCTCTGCCTTCGAACACTCCATACGATCATCCATATACCAGTCCAACGCTATCAAAATGCGCTCAAATTCCTCTGGCTGTAGTGTGATAGTCACGTTCGTCATCTGGACTCCCTATATTTGATATTGGCGAATCAAGGATTCTCGAAGAGAATTATGCGTCCGGTATTGCTCAATCTATGAAGCATCGACTCAAATTATGACTCATGGAGTCTTCACCGTAAAAGCAGGCAGTGGGTACGACGACGTACCAGAAGAAAGATATCATTTTCCCGGACAATATCTGGCTAGAGTCAAGAAGACAGTCGGCGACTTAATCGTGTACTACGAGCCGCGCCGAGGCGATGGACGACTTTCTTATATCGCAGTGGCTCGTGTGGATGACATTGAGGCTGACCCGGTAAATGCGGGTCACTTTTATGCACGAATATCTGAATACTTGAATTTCGATATGCCCGTTCCGTTCCGTGCGGACGACGAATTATTTGAAAGTGCGTTGCGCGGTCAGGGACAGACGGGGTTGTCCGGCGAATTTCGAAACGCCGTGCGTTTGTTGCCACCAAATGAATTTGAAACCATCGTCGCAGCAGGTTTTGCGCAGCCAACGGACAAAACAATCGGCATCTCAGCGCAAAATCAATTTGCTGAGGAGGCGCTCGAATTTAAGAGGCCTATCGTCGAACAGCTTGTTAGAAAGCCGTTTCGCGACGCAGCCTTCATGCGTCAAGTGAAAACGGCTTATAGCAACAAATGTGCGTTCACCGGTCTCGATATGAGAAATGGTGGCGGTCGCACCGAAGTGGACGCCGCGCACATAAAGCCTGTGGGTGACGGACACAACGGGCCAGACTCGGTGCGCAACGGGCTTGCGCTGTCCAAGACCGTGCATTGGATGTTCGATCGCGGGCTGCTCTCGATCGACAGCGACTTCAAAATTCTCACAGCGAAGAAGCTCGTTCCAGAGCCGATCAACCGGCTCTTGCGCCCAGAGGGCTATATTCTACTGCCTGAAAGTGGCGCGGACCGACCGCACCCAGCTTTTCTGGATTATCACCGGAACAATATATTCAAGGGCTCGCGCTAAATCGCGATCCCCTTTCAATTCGGCAATCCCAGATGTTCCCAAAGCTGCTGGAGCTGAATGAGTTCGAGTTCTATGGCTGTCTCGATCTCTTTCACGACGCCCGGATGTTTCGCGCGGTCGGCGTGGGCGTTGGTCGCCATCTCTTTCAGTGTGCCGGTTTGTGTCGCGCCGCTGGCGTCGGTGCGTTGCCAGCCGGGTTTGGTGAGCCGGTTCGTCAGATCGTCCTGTGAATAATCGTTGGGCATCGGCAGTACTCGAAAGGGGCGAACGCCAGCATGGCGCATCGCGCGTTTATTCCAAAGCGCCTGTCTAAGGCGGCGTCTTCAAAACCGCTCATTCAAACGCCGAAAGAATGGGGCAGGGGCCGCGTGTTCCGGCCGCGCATTGGCGCGCCAGTTTGGTCAGAACATCGCGCGCCGCCTGAAGCTGCGCGATTTTCGCGTCCAGCGCCGCGATGCGCATCCCGGCCAGCTTGCGCACGCGGGCGCGGTCGTTCGTCGCCTCCAGCGCCAGCAATTCGGCGATCTCCTCCAGCGTGAAGCCCGCGCTCTGCGCCGCGCGGATGAAACGCAGCCGCCGCAAATCCTCGCCGCCATAGTGGCGAATGCCGCCAGATTTGCGCGGCACCGGCAAAAGCCCGCGGCGCTGGTAATAGCGCACCGTTTCCACGCCCACGCCGCCTTCGCGCGCAAAGCCTGCGATCGTTTGTTCCATCCTGGTTGCCACAGGGGCTTGACTCCGTACTGTGGTACAGAGGCTACAAGACAGCCAGTCCCGCGTTAAGCCCCGAAAGGAACGCTCATGTCAGATCCGCGCCACGCCATCCTCTACCGCCTGGTGATGCCGCGGCACACCTGCCCCTGGGGCCTCAAATCCAAGTGGTTTCTGGAGCGCGAAGGCTTCACGGTGGATGACCGCTGGATCACCACGCCCGGACAGAACGACGCCTTCAAGAAGGAACATGGCGTTTCCACCACGCCGCAAACCTTTATCGATGGCAAACGCGTCGGCGGTTATGAAGATCTGCGCCGCGCGCTCGGCAAGCCGTTGCCCGATCCCAAGGGCGTCACCTATCGCCCCGTCATCGTGCTGTTCGCGATCACTGCGCTGATGGCGCTCGCCGCCAGCATGGCTGTGTTGGGCGCGCCGTTCACATGGCGCGCGCTTCAGTGGTTCATCGCCTTCAGCATGGCGGTATTGGCGCTGCTCAAGCTGCAAGATGTGGAAACCTTCTCCAGCATGTTCCTGAATTACGATCTGCTCGCCCGCCGCTGGGTGCCATATTCCTATATCTACCCTTACGCGGAAGCGTTCGCCGGCATCCTGATGATCGCGGGCGTATGGCTGTGGCTTTCGGCGCCCGTCGCGCTCTTCATCGGAACCATCGGTGCGGTGTCGGTGTTCAAGGCCGTCTATATCGACAGGCGCGACATCAAGTGCGCCTGCGTCGGCGGCGCCAGCAAAGTGCCGCTGGGCTTTGTCTCGCTGACCGAGAACCTGATGATGATCGCCATGGCGGTGTGGATGCTGGCGGGCTGGGGATGGCCTAGCGCATCCTGAAAACATTTCATGAACCGCTATGGCAACGGGACGCGGCGCTTCGCGCTTGCCGGGTGAGTTGCCGCAGTCCCGCGGATGGTACTCGCGCGCGACCCCGTTTTTGTTTTATGGTCGCCGCAACAAAATAAGAATTTAGTTCAAGGGAGCGCCAGAATATGAGCCGGGTAGCTGTCGTTACGGGAGGTACGCGCGGTATTGGAGAAGCCATCTCCATCGCGCTGAAGAACGCGGGTTACAAGGTCGCCGCCAACTACGCCGGCAATGACGACCGCGCCAAAGCCTTCAGCGAGAAGCATGGCATCCCCGTTTACAAATTCGATGTCGCTGATTTCGAGGCGGTCTGCAGCGCGATGAAG
>JAFECP010000011.1:52401-67943 GCA_018242105.1 Pseudomonadota bacterium | reverse complement strand
CCACCATGAAGAAAATGGGCCGCGGCGGCTGGGACGAAGTGGTCGATACGAACCTCGGCGGCTGCTTCAACATGTGCAAAGCTGCGTGGGACGGGATGCTGGAGCGGGGCTTCGGCCGTGTCGTGAATATCGGCTCCATCAACGGCCAGGCCGGTCAGTATGGCCAGGTGAACTACGCCGCCGCCAAGTCCGGCATCCACGGCTTCACCAAGGCGCTATCGCAGGAAGGCGCGTCCAAGGGCATCACCGTGAATGCCATCGCACCCGGCTATATCGATACCGATATGGTCGCCGCCGTGCCGCCCAATGTGCTGGAGAAGATCGTCGCCAAGATCCCCGTGGGCCGGTTGGGAAAAGCCCATGAGATCGCCCGCGGCGTGCTCTTCCTGGTGGCGGACGACGCCGGCTTCATCACCGGCTCCACCATGTCCATCAATGGCGGCCAGCATATGTATTGAGGTATTGAGCGGGGGATGACGCTTCGCTCGATCCTTGCCGAAAATCTCTCCTGCATCCGCGGTGGCCGCCTGGTCTTCCGCGATGTGGGATTCCGTGTGGAAGCGGGACAGGCGCTGTCGCTGGAAGGCCCGAATGGTGCGGGCAAATCCTCTCTTCTGCGCATGATTGCAGGTTTTCTCGCGCCCGCTGCCGGTTCGATCCTGTTGAAGCGCGACGAGACGGAGATCTTCGACGGCGAAGAGCGCGGAAATTTCATCGGCTGGCTCGGCCATCACGATGCCGCCAAGCCGCAGCTTTCTCCCCGCGAAACATTGCGTTTCTTCGCCGAACTCTACGGCGCGACGGGGGACGTAGATGCGGCGTTGGATGAAGCCGGCCTTCGCCGCGCCCGCGATCTGCCCTGCCAATATCTTTCGGCCGGACAGAAGAAGCGTCTTTCCCTTGCGCGATTGAAACTCGGCAATCGCCCGCTCTGGCTTCTCGATGAGCCGTTGGCGGCGCTCGATATCGCCGGCAAAACTCTCGCCGCGCAATTCATTCGATCGCATTGCGCATCCGGCGGCATCGCCATTGCCGCCACCCATGAAGCGCTCGGCATAGATAGCGTGCGATTGGCGCTGGCATGAATCCGTTCTCCGCCGTCCTCTTCCGCGACATGCGCCTGGCCACGCGGGCAGGCGGCAGCGCCGCGCTGGCGCTGGCCTTCTTCGCCGCCGTCGCAACCTTGGTGCCACTGGGCGTGGGCAGCGATCTGCATCTTCTTTCCCGCATCGCCGGCGGCGTGCTCTGGATCGCGGCGGTATTGGCAGCGCTGCTGTCGCTGGACCGGCTTTTCCAATCCGATTTCGAAGATGGCAGCCTGGATCTCATCGCACTTTCGCCATTGCCCCTGGAGTCGATGTCCTTCGCCAAGATTGCGGCGCATTGGCTGACGACCGGTTTGCCGCTCACCTTGCTGTCCCCCTTGCTTGGCGTCTTGTTCGGATTGCCGCCGGCCGGTTATGCGCCACTGGTGCTGTCGCTCGCCATCGGTACGCCCGCGGTCTCCGCTATTGGTGCAATCGGTGCAGCGCTCACGCTCTCCATCCGCCGGGGCGGCTTGATCCTGCCTTTCATCGTGTTGCCGCTTCTTGCACCGGCGGTAATCTTTGGATCGGGCGCTGTACTGGGCGTGCTGGACGGTCTTTCCAATGGCGCGTTCTGGCTGCTCGGCGCTTTTTCGCTGGTGGCCGTGCTGCTTGCGCCCTTTGCCTGCGCCGCCGCCGTGCGGCTCAATCTCGCAGGGTGACGGCCGTGCTTGTTGCGTCTGACGGGAAAGATTAGAGGGCGGCATGGCTTCGATCTTCGAATTCGCCAATCCCAAACGCTTCATGAATTTGAGCGGTGCGGTGCTGCCGTGGCTCGCCGTCGTCTGCGTGTTGTCGTTGGGTGCGGGGCTCTATCTCGGCTTCACCGCGCCGCCGGATTACCAGCAGGGCGACACGGTCAAGATCATGTTCATCCATGTTCCCGCCGCTTGGGTAGCGATGATGTGTTATGGACTGATGGCCGTCGCCTCGCTGCTGGGCCTGGTGAACCGCCATCCGCTCGCCGATGTCGCCGCGAAAACCGCAGCGCCGCTTGGTGCGGTCTTCACCGCGCTGGCGCTCATCACCGGGTCGCTCTGGGGCAAGCCGATGTGGGGTGCATATTGGGTGTGGGATGCGCGGCTGACATCCTTCCTGCTGCTGCTGTTTCTCTATCTGGGCTACATCGCGCTGTGGAATGCCATCGAGGATGAAACCCGCGCCGCCCGCGCCGCCGCCATTCTTGCGCTGGTCGGTGTCGTGAACCTGCCCATCATCGAATTCTCCGTCGATTGGTGGAACACCTTGCATCAAGGGGAAAGCATCATCCGCAGCGGCGGGCCTTTGATCGCTGGCGTGTTCCTGTGGCCGCTGGGCTTGATGGCGGTTGGCTATACGACCTTGTTCTTCACGCTTTGGATGATCCGCATCCGCACGGAGATCATCGAGCGCCGCATCCGCGCACTGCAGTTGGGGATCGCGTGATGGAAGCTTTCTTCGCTATGGGAAAATACGCGGCCTATGTCTGGCCGGCTTATGGGATCAGCCTGCTCGGACTTGGTCTTGCCATTGGTTTCACGCTTTCGGCCTATGCCCGCGCGAAGAAGCGTCTTGCTGCGCTGGAAAGCGGAAAATGAAGCGTCTGATCTATCTCGTTCCGGTCCTGGCGTTCGCCGCCGTCGCTGCATTCTTCTTCGCGGGCCTTCGCGAGCGCAGGCAGGTTGCGCCGAACGAACTTCCTTCCGTGCTGATCGGCAAGTCCGCGCCCGTCACACCGCTGCCGGCATTGGACCCGCAGGCGCAGGCCTTCACTCCCGCGGATCTGCGCAGCGGTCATGTCTCGGTGGTCAATGTGTTCGCCTCCTGGTGTGCGCCCTGCCGTGAGGAAGCGCCGGCGTTGCGCGCGCTCTCGCAACTGAAGGGCGTCGCGCTCTACGGCATGGTGCAGAAGGACACGCCGCAAAAAGCCCGCGCCTTCCTCGCCGACGTCGGCAATCCCTATTCGCGCATCGATCTGGACGCGGATGGCCGCGCTTCCATCGAATGGGGGGTCTATGGCGTGCCGGAAACCTTCATCATCGACCGCAATGGTATTGTCCGGTTGCGCTATGCGGGCGCCATTACAGCGGATGCACTGGCAAATACGATTCTGCCGGCCATCGAGAGCGCCCAAAGTCCATCTTGAGATGGGCCGTCTTAAGACTTTGCCAACCATGATCTGCGAGATTTGGCGCCATGCAGATCAGCTCCGCCAGTCTTCTCGCCGCGCAGCAGGCCCGCCCGCAATCAACACCGCAGCGCGCGCAGCCCAAGCCCGCAGGTGATGATCTGTTCGAGCCGTTATTTGGCAAGGTCGAGGAATCAAAGGCGCCAGCGTCCGCGACGTCAACGCAATCGGCTGCGCCTGCGCCTTATGCGCGGCCTGGATCGCAGATCGACATTCGCATCTAGATATAGATATCAGGCGCGCGAGCGGCGGATCAGCTTGCGTCGCGGCTTTTCCGCGCCATTGGCGAATGTTCCCGCTGCGGAAGCAATCGTCGCCAGTGATTTCACGAAACGGCCACGCTCCGCGGCAGGCAACGCTTCCAGCAAGGCCCGTTCGGCACGGTCGGAGGCGGCGCGCGCGGATTTGAGCGCCTTGCGGCCCAGTTGCGTGATGGCGACGGCATTGGCGCGCGCGTCTTCTTCGGTGCGCTCACGCACCAGATAACCGTGATCCATCATGCGGCGCACCATTTCGGCCAGCGTCGAACGATCGATATTGGTCATCTCGACCAGCGCGGTCTGGCTGACGCCGTCATTGGTCTCCAGCGCCGCCAGAACCATGAACTGCTGGCGCGTCAGGTCGCGGCCATTGCTTTCGCGCGCATAAAGGTCGCCGAACAATTGCTGGCAACGCCGCATCAGGTAGGAAGGTGCATCTTCAAGATCAAAGCTTCCGCCCATCTTGCGCTGCACCTTCGAAGTCATTGAGCCACCCCAGAAATTTCAAAAATCCGCGCGGTATTTCGCGCCGCTCGTTTTTCTTTTTTATGACACACCCGAGGAACGCCGGGGTTTCGACAAATTGTGTTTGCCGCGGGTCCCCTCGCGGTGCGGAAGGACCTTAGACATCTGCGTGAGCGGCGACAACAGTTTCGTGTTGCAGGCGATCACATCGGTCAAAAATATTTTCTGCTTTCGTGCCTTGCGGTTATTCGGCAGATTTGTCAGTGCGATGCCAGAACGAGACAAATTTTTTCCGCCGGCGCCCGGACCGAACTTCGTCCGGCGTGTTCCTGACGGAGACACGCATGAACGCCACGTCTGTGCGCAATGCGAATACATTCATTATGCCAATCCAAAAATAGTCGTCGGCGCCGTCGTGGCGGACGGCGGCCACATCCTGTTGTGCCGGCGCGCGATCGAGCCACGGAAAAATTTCTGGACGTTGCCGGCGGGTTATCTTGAAGAACATGAGACGCCCGAAGCCGGCGCATGCCGCGAAGCGCGCGAAGAGGCGAATGCCCATATCGCAATCGATGCCCTGCTCGCGGTTTATGCGGTGCCGCATATCAGCCAGGTGCATCTGATGTATCGCGCAAAACTTGCGCAGCCCGGATTTTCGGCGGGAGCGGAAAGCCTCGACGTGAAGCTGTTTTCCTGGGAGGAAATCCCATGGAGCGAATTGGCGTTCCCCAGCGTGAAATGGGCGCTGGACCACTGGAAAGAAAGCAAGGACCTGAAAGGGTTTAGCCCTTTCACCCATCCGGTCTGGGTACCGGGCGGAAAAGCCTAGGCTTCGTCCTTTTTTCCGATCTCGTGCTTCATCACCAGCGGAGTTTGCGCCAGTGCAAACAGCATGATCAGCGGAATGATCGCCCATACTTTGAAATCGACCCAGATATTCGTCGAGAAATTTCGCCAGATGATTTCGTTAAGCGCGGCGAGCGCGAAAGCGAAGAAGCCCCAGCGCCATGTCAGCTTGCGCCAGCCGGTTTCATCCAGTTCGAATGCCTGCGCGAACACCGCCTTGATGAAGAGGCGGTTGAAGGCGAGCCCTCCCAGCAGGATTGCGCCGAAGATCGCGTAGAGAACCGTGGGCTTCATTTTGATGAAGGTGTCGTTCTTCAGATAGAGCGTCAGGCCGCCGAACACCACGACGATGATCGCCGTCACCAGCGGCATGGGGGAAATTTTCCGCGTCCGCGCGTAGCCGATGCCGAGCGAGACGAGCGATGCCGCCATGAACACAGCCGTAGCCTTGAAGATGTCCCCGAATTTGAAGGCGGCGAAGAACAGGATCAGCGGCCCCAGATCGAGCGCCAGCTTGAGCAGGGGCGATTGTTGCTGTTTGGACGCTTCGCTCATGACTTGCCCGTCAGCGCATTGGCGAAGGCTTGCGCATCAAAGGGTTGGAGGTCGGATGCGGCTTCGCCCACGCCGATGAAATGCACCGGCAACCCGAATTTGTCAGCCAGCGCAACCAGAATACCGCCTTTGGCGGTTCCATCGAGCTTGGTCATCACCAGCCCGGTCAACGGCACGGCCGCCTTGAACGCTTCCACCTGCGACAACGCGTTTTGGCCGGTGGTCGCATCCAGAACGAGTAGGGTCGCATGGGGCGCGGCCGCATCCAGCTTCTTGATGACGCGCACGATTTTTTCCAGCTCGCCCATCAGCCCGGTTTTGTTCTGCAGCCGTCCGGCGGTGTCGATCAGCACCACGTCGGCGCCGGTCTTGCGAGCCCGTTCGACCGCATCGAAAGCGAGCCCGGCGGCGTCGCTTCCGGCGGGACGCGACACCACCTCGGATTTGGTGCGCTGACCCCAGACCTGAAGCTGTTCGATGGCGGCTGCGCGGAAGGTGTCGCCCGCGGCCAAGAGAACCTTGTGGCCCTGATCGGTGAGCCGCTTGGCGATCTTGCCGATGGTGGTGGTTTTGCCAGTGCCGTTCACGCCAGCCACCAGGATCACGAAGGGCTTCCTGCTGCTGTCGATGGCGAGGGGCTTTTCGACGCCCTTGAGCATCTTGGTGATTTCGGCGGCCAGAAGATTGCGCACCTCATAGGTCGAAATCTCGGCATCGTGGCGGCCATTGGCGACTTCGCCCGCCAGCCGCGTTGCGAAACTCGCGCCCAGATCGGCGCGGATCAATGCTTCCTCGAATTCGGCGACGGTTTCCGCATCCAGCTTGCGCTTGGTGAAGATGCCGGTGAGGCTGTCCGACAGCCCCGCCGTGCTGCGCGACAAGCCCGATTTCAGCCGTTCGAAGAATGTCTCCGGCGGCGGCGCTTCTCCGAAATCTCTCATTGCAATGGTTCTGCGATCAGCTGGCTGGAGGTCGCGCCCGTCACCCGAACGCGGACCATCGCGCCCGGTTGCGCTGCGCCGGTGAAGCGGGCCTGCGCGAAACAATTGGTGCGGCCCGTGTTGAAATCCGGGCCGGCCTTCTCAACCAGCAGCGTCTGCGCGCTGCCGGCCATTGCGTTCATTCGAGATGCGAGCGCCTGTTCGCCTTTTGCGCGCAGCCGCGCTGCGCGTTCCTTCACCACGGGCTTGGCCACCTGCGGCATGCGGGCGGCGGGCGTGCCTTTGCGGGGGCTGAACGGGAAGACATGAAGATAGGTGAGCCCGGCGTCGTCGATCAGCGCGTGACTGTTCCCGAACATCGCATCGGTTTCGGTGGGAAAGCCTGCGATCAGGTCGGCGCCGAAAGCGACGTCCGGGCGCAAGCGCCGCACAGTGTCGCAAAATGCGATCGTGTCCTTGCGGGCGTGGCGGCGCTTCATGCGCTTGAGGATCATATCGTCGCCCGATTGCGCGGAGAGATGGAAATGCGGCATCAGCCGTTCTTCTTCGGCGATAGCGCGCAGCAATTCTTCATCGGCCTCGATGGAGTCGATGGAGGAGAGGCGCAACCGTTTCAGCTCCGGCACCAGTTTCAGGATTTTTCGGATCAACGCGCCCAATGACGGCGTGCCAGGCAGATCGTGCCCATAAGAGGTCAAGTCCACCCCGGTCAGTACGATTTCAGGGAAGCCCGCTTCCGCCAGCCGCCGCGCTTCGGCGATGACTTCGCCGGTACCGACGCTGCGCGAGTTCCCTCTGGCGTAAGGGATGATGCAGAACGTGCAGCGGTGGTCGCAGCCGTTCTGCACCTGCAGAAACGCCCGCGCGCGGCCTTCGAACGAATCCACCATCTGTGAAGCAGTTTCGCGGATCGACATGATGTCGTTTACGCGCACGCGCTCATTGATGAAATAGCTCTTGGCGTCCAGCTTTTCGATATTGCCAAGCACCAGATCGACTTCGCCCATCTGGGCATAGCTGCCCGGTTCGGTCTGCGCAGCGCAGCCTGTGACGATGATTTTACTATGCGGGTTCTCGCGGCGGGCTTTGCGGATCGCCTGGCGCGACTGGCGCACCGCTTCGCCCGTCACCGCACAGGTATTGAAGATGATGGCGTCCTTCAATCCAGCTTCGTTCGCGCGCGCACGGATAGCTTCGCTTTCATAGGCGTTGAGGCGGCAGCCGAAGGTCACGATCTGCGTCATCGGCGCAGGGCCTCGAGATCGACGTCGCCTTTGTAGGAAAGCGCCCACGGTCCGGTCATGATCACCGGCTTGCCTTCGCCGCCCCATTCCAGCGTCAGCGAGCCGCCATCGAGAACCACTTCCGCCTTGTGGCCGGCAAGCCCGCGCCGGTAGGCCGCGACCATCGCCGCGCAGGCGCCCGTGCCGCAGGCCATAGTGATCCCGACGCCGCGCTCCCACACGCGCATGCGCAGCCTGTCCTTGTCGATCAGCGTGACGAATTCGACGTTGGTGCGTTCGGGAAACAGTGCGTGCCGTTCGATTTGCGGCCCCAGTTCTGCGACCGGCGCTTTTCCCGCATCGTCCACGAACAGCACCACATGCGGATTGCCCACATTCACCGCTGTGGCGATCTTGAGCGCATAAAGATGGCTGCCGGGTATTTCGATAGGGAAAGACAGCGTGTCGGTTTCGCGCGCCAAAGGAATTTCGCGCCAGCCGAATTTCGGCACGCCCATGTCGATGCTGACATGCGCGCCGTCGGATTTGCAGATCAGCGCACCGCCCGTCGTGTCGAGCTTGATCTCCTGCGCGCCTTTTTCGCCGATCAAAAGGCCCGCGACACAGCGCGCGGCATTGCCGCAGCTTTCCACTTCGCCGCCATCGGAATTGTAGATGCGCATGAAGGCGTCCGCGCCATTCGCCGCAGGTTCGATCACGATGACCTGATCGCAACCCACACCGAAGCGCCGGTCGGCGAGGGCGCGTGCGGCCGCAGCATCGAGCGCAAGCGGTTGATTTCGCGCGTCGAAAACGGCGAAGTCATTGCCTAGCCCGTGCATTTTCAGGAATGCGGTCATTTGGGCGCTATATAAGCGCTGGACCGCCGAGGGGCCAGTGGGTTGACGAAACCGGTCAAATTTCCAAAAAGCAGCCCTCGCAAGAGGCAAAAAAGCGGAGTTCCGCGCGATGCAGTTCGGCAGAATGGTTCTGGGTGTGATGCTCGCGGGCGCGGTCGCGGGCGGATGGACGGCGATGGATAGCGCGAAGCCGCATCACAAGGCGAAGGCTGCAACTGCCGCCGCGGATACCGATCCCAATCTCTGGCTCGCCGACATTCACGGCGCCAAAGCCGTTGCCTGGGCCAAGGAACGCTCCGGCAAGACGCTGGCTGCGCTTAAGGCCGATCCGAACTATCAGCGCGACTACGAATCCATCCTGAAGATCCTGAATGCGAACGACCGCATCGCCCTTGGCAATCTCGATCACGGCGATGTCTTCAATTTCTGGCAGGACGCGCAGCATGTGCGCGGCCTGTGGCGCAAGACCGCGATCGCCGATTACGCCAAACCCGATCCGAAATGGGATGTGCTGCTGGATGTCGATGCACTCGACAAGGCCGAAGGCAAGCCGTGGGTATGGCAGGGCGCCGATTGCGCGCCGGGCTTCAAGCGCTGTCTCGTGCGCCTCTCGCCGGGCGGCAGCGATGCCTCCGTCGTGCGCGAATACGATCCCAACGCCAAGAAATTCCTGGTCGATGGCTTCACACTGCCGCTCGCCAAATCCGATGCGACCTATGTCGATCCCAATACCATCCTGTTCGGAACAGATTTCGGTCCGGGCACGATGACCAAGTCGAGCTATGCGCGCATCGTGAAGATCTGGCACCGCGGCGAGCCGATCACGGCGGCCAAGACCGTCTATGAAGCCAAGGAAGACGATATCTCCGCGCGGGCGGCGGTGTTCCGTGGGCCTTACGGCACCATCCCGCTGGTGGTGCGCGGCATGACTTTCTTCACCGCCGAATATTTCTACGTCATGCCGGACGGCTCGACGATGAAGCTGCCCTTGCCGCCGGGCGCCGATCTGAAAGGCGTCACGCAAGGCAATCTGCTTTTCACGCTGCGCAATGCGTGGACGCCGCAAGGCGGCAAAGAAATCCCGCAAGGCTCGCTGGTGGCGTTCCCGGTAAAGCCCTTCGTCATGCAGAAGATGCTGCCGACCTATGAGGTGCTCTACACCCCGGATGCGCGCAGCACGATTGAGGACGTGTCCGCAGGCCGCGATGCGGTGTACGCGTCCATCTTCCACAATGTCACCGGCACGATCCACGAATTCCGCCCGAACAACGGCAAGTGGAGCGATACGATGCTGAAGCTGCCCGAAGGCGGCTCGACGCATATTGTCTCGACAAACGATTGGGGTCCGGAAGCCTATTTCACCTTCGAAAGCTTCCTGCAGCCCGTCACGCTCTATGCCTATGACGGCAAGGGCGAGCCGAAAGAGATCAAGTCCGAACCGGCGCGCTTCGATGCAGGCAATATGGAGTCGGAGCAGTTCTGGGCGACCTCNNGGCACGAAGATCCCGTACTTCTACGTCCACCGCAAAGACCTCAAAGGCCCCGCGCCGACGATCCTTTACTCCTATGGCGGCTTCGAGCTGTCGCTGGAGCCTTGGTACTGGAATGACGGCCATCGCCCCATCGCGCCATACGATCCGTGGTTCTCGAAGGGCGGCGCAATCGTCGTCGCAAATATCCGCGGCGGCGGCGAGTTCGGCCCAGCGTGGCATCAGGCGGCGATGAAGGAAAAGCACCAGCACGCTTTCGACGATTTCGAGGCGGTGGCGGCGGATATCGCCCATCGCGGGTTCGCCGCGCCCAAGCAGATCGGCATCGTCGGCGCTTCGAATGGCGGCTTGCTCGTTTCCGCCACGATGGTGCAACGCCCCGATCTCATCGGCGCCGTTGTCTGCCAGCGCCCGCTGATCGATATGCTGCGCTACACACAGTTCGGCGCTGGCGCGTCGTGGGTGGATGAGTATGGCGATCCGGCAATTCCGGCGGAGCGCGTTTACATCGCGAAATATTCGCCCTATCAAAACCTGAAACCGGGCGTGAAATACCCGCCGGTGCTGTTCATCACCGAAACCAGCGACGATCGCGTCACCCCGATCTGGGCGCGCATGATGGCTGCGAAGATGGAAAAGATGGGGCAGGACGTGATGTTCTATGAATCGCCGGAAGGCGGTCATGGTCCAGGCTCAACTCACGCGGAAGAAGCCGAATATTGGGCGCAGTCCTATGTCTATCTCGGCCAGAAGCTGGGCCTGACCGGCACCGGCGCACCGAAATCCGCGGTGCATTGAAGAAGACACCTGTGCGAGCATGGTTGCGCGCGAGCGCGGCCATCTTGCTTTGGCGGTCTTGCTCAAACGATCCCCGGCAGAAACTTGGGCGTATGCGCCGCATAGTCGCGATAGGCCGGGAACTGGATCGCGAGAATACGCTCTTCGTAGTGCATCCGAAGAAATAGAATGGCCGTCGTCAGCAACGCGATGAGCAATGCCCAGGGTTGCGCGTATTGAAGCATCAATCCGAACGTCGTCACGGTTTCGCTTAAGTACAGCGGATGCCGCACGAACCGGTACGGCCCCTTCACAACCAGCGCCCGGGCCTGCGGTAGAATGCTGAAACCGTCGCCCAACCAGACGGTCACATAGGTGGACGCGGCGGCGCCTGTGAGCATCAGAGCCGAAGACAACATCTGGAGAGGTGGCGGGATCGAAACGTGGTGCAACAGAACAATGCTAAGCCCGATATTCGCACTGGCGATTGCGACAACGCGGGAAAGCAGATTTTCCGAAAAGCGCAAAGGCACTTTGCGGGTGCACAGGCAGAAAATTTGGACACAGACAAACGCGAAGATGGCAAGGAGGGCCATTGCGTTCACGGTGCCGGACAACTTGGCGGCGTCCGGTGAGCTAAACTGGTCTGCGAGCCGCACCAAAAGGCCTCCCGCGCCAAGAATGTTGATGGCAAGCAAGGGCGAGGCGGCAAGAAGGTCGTAGCTTTTGGTGTCGCGAAAGCCGGGCAAGGAGACCGTCCGCAGGTTTCGCAGGAATCTTAACCGCCCGCGCCTTGGTTCCTTGTGTCTGGGAGGTTGGAATCCGGTAAGGAAATCCAAGGCTTGATCCTCGCGTTGACTCCCATCCGGCCAGCCCCTAAAACCGCCGCCGTTCCGGAAAGCCTTATGACTTTCCGGTCTTGGCTAGGCCCAAGATCGCCCCCAGACAGCGCGGATGCGCCCTCTGGGGCGTTCGGCGTTTGGTTTTTTCTCCGTTTACGGGGGGAGGTGGCGAACGAAGTGAGCTGGAGGGGGGATGTTGCGCGACGCCCCCTCCGCTTCGCTCGCGATGCTCGCTCAGCTCCTCCCCCGTAATCGGGGGAGGAAAATTTGGAGTTGGAATGTTCGACAGTCTGCAACAGCGCCTCGGCGCCACATTCGACAGGCTTCGCGGGCGCGGCGCGCTCAGCGAAAGCGATGTCGATGAAGGCCTGGCCGATATTCGCACCGCGCTGATCGAAGCGGATGTGGCGCTGCCTGTCGTCAAGGATTTCATCGACAAGGTTCGCCCCAAAGCCGTCGGCGAGAGCGTCATCCGTTCCGTCACGCCCGGCCAGCAGATCGTCAAGATCGTGCACGACCAGTTGGTCGAAACGCTGGGTACGGAAAATTCCACGCTCGATATCGGCTCTCCGCCCGCCCCGATCCTGATGGTCGGCCTGCAGGGCTCGGGCAAGACGACGACTTCCGCCAAGCTCGCGCTGATGCTGCAGACGCGCGAGAAGAAGCGCGTGCTGATGGCCTCGCTGGACGTGCATCGTCCCGCCGCGATGGAGCAGCTCAAGATACTCGGCGAGCAGGCCGGTGTGCCGACCTTGCCGATCATGGCGAACCAGTCGCCGGTCGATATCGCCAAGCGCGCCATGGCCGCGGCGAAGGTTGGCGGCTACGACGTCCTCATTCTCGACACCGCGGGCCGCCAGCACATCGACGAGCAGTTGATGACGGAAGTAGCCCAGGTCAAAGCGCAGGCCAATCCGCATGAGACGCTGCTGGTCGCGGATTCGCTCACCGGCCAGGACGCGGTGAACATCGCCAAGTCTTTCAACGACCGCGTCAAGCTGTCGGGCATCATCCTCACCCGTTCGGATGGCGATGCGCGCGGCGGCGCGGCGCTGTCGATGCGCAGCGTGACCGGCGCGCCGATCAAGTTTCTCGGCACTGGCGAGAAGCTCGACGCTATCGAAGCCTTCCATCCGGCGCGCGTCGCGTCGCGCATTCTCGACATGGGCGACGTGGTTTCGCTCGTGGAGAAGGCGGCGGAGAGCTTCGACAAGGAACAGGGCGAGAAACTCGCCCGGAAAATGAAGAAAGGCGAGTTCGACATGAACGATCTCGCCCAGCAGCTTCAGCAGATGAAAAAACTCGGCGGCATGTCCGGCGTTCTCGCCATGCTCCCCGGCGTCGGCAAGATGAAGGACCAGCTCGCAGGAGCCGGTCTGGACGACAAGATCCTCACGCGCCAGGAAGCGGTCATCTCGTCCATGACCAAACAGGAGCGCGCCAATCCGGATGTCATCAACGGTTCGCGCCGCAAACGCATCGCCGCGGGCGCAGGCGTGGACGTGTCGGACGTGAACAAGCTTCTGAAGATGCACCGCCAGATGTCCGACATGATGAAGAAGATGGGCAAGGGCGGGCGCGCGATGCAGGGATTGGCCAGCATGTTCGGCGGTGGCGGCATGCCGCCGATGCCGCCTGGGTTCAAACGCTAACGGTTCAACGAGTTCAACAGGTTCAACGAAGGAAAGAGAATAAAATGGCTTTGAAGATCAGATTGTCGCGCGGCGGCACCAAGAAGCGCCCGCATTACGCCATCGTCGTTGCGGACTCGCATTCGCCGCGTGACGGCCGCTTCATTGAGAAGTTGGGCTATCACAACCCGCTTCTGCCGAAGGATCATGCCGATCGCGTGAAGCTGGACCTGGAGAAGACGCAGGCGTGGATGAAGAAGGGCGCCGTTCCGTCGGATCGCGTTCACCGTTTCCTCGCCGCGGCCGGCGTCGTCCAGCCGCTGAAGAAGCACAGCCCGCAGAAGATGCAGCCGAAGAAGAGGGCCCAGGAACGCGCTGCCGCCGCCGCGAAGGCCGCTGCCGACGCCGCTGAAACTGCCGCCGCTCCGGCTGCTGCAGAGGGCGAAGCGCAGGCGTAATGGCCCGCGACGTTCCTCTTGGCGTCGTCATTGGCGCGCAAGGTTTGAAGGGCGAGGTGAAGGTGAAAACCTTCACCCAAAGCCCAGACAAGCTTGGCGCCTATGGCCCGCTGCACACGAAGGACGGCAAGAGCTTTCGCGCGACCTTCCTGCGCGAAGCCAAGGACGGCGCGGTCGTTGCGTTGGATGGCGTGAACGGCCGCAATGCCGCCGAGGCGCTGAAAGGCGCGGAGCTTTATGTTCCGCGTAGCGCGCTTCCCCGGGAAGATGACGGCGAATTCTACCACACCGATCTGATCGGCCTGCGCGCGGAAGACACCGAAGGCCGCGCGATGGGCACGGTACGCGCGCTGCACAATTTCGGCGCGGGCGATGTGATCGAACTGGTGCGCGACGACGGCGATGAAGTGTTCCTGCCCTTCACGCGCGAAGTGGCGCAGGAAATCGATATCGAAGGCGGCCGCATCGTGATTGCCGCGCCGGAAGAGATCGAAGCGGGCGGGAAAGGAAATGTGGAATGAACCAGATCAGTTTCCGGTACGCGACCGAAGCCGACCTTCCGGCCATCGTGGCCATGCTGGCCGATGACGAAATCGCGGAGAGCCGTGAGAGCGCCTCCGTATCCGGCGAATACCGTCAAGCCTTCGCCGCAATGGCGCAGGAAGTCTATAACCGGATGCTGCTGGCCGAACTCGACGGCAAGATCATGGGATCGCTGCAGCTCGTCTTCATTCCCGGCGTATCGCGCAACGGCAGCAAGCGCGCGCTGATCGAATCCGTGCGCGTCAAATCCACTGCGCGCGGCCAGAACATCGGCACCGCGCTGATGAAAGAGGCGATCCGCATCGCGCGGGAGAACGGTTGCAAGCTCGTGCAGCTCGATTCGGATCTGCGCCGTCCGCGCGCGCATCTGTTCTATCGCCGCCTCGGCTTCGTGCAGAGCCACGCGGGCTTCAAGAAAGAGCTATGAGCTGGCGCGCCAGCGTGCTGACGCTGTTCCCGGAGATGTTTCCGGGCGTGCTCGGTCATTCGCTGCTGGGCAGGACATTGCAGAAACAACTCTGGTCGCTCGATGTGCGCGACATCCGCGAACATGGCCTTGGCAAGCATCGCACCGTCGATGACACGCCCTCGGGCGGCGGCCCCGGCATGGTCATGCGCGCCGATGTGGCCTGCGCCGCCGTCGATGCCGCGCGTGCGGCCAATCCCGACGTTCCTGCCATCTATCTTTCGCCCCGCGGCACGCCACTGACGCAGGCGCGGGTGCGCGATTTGGCGAGCGGTCCCGGTGTCCTTCTTCTCTGTGGCCGGTTCGAAGGACTGGACCAGCGGGCCATCGAAGCGCGGAGCCTTGAGGAGATCAGCCTCGGCGATTTCGTGCTGGCGGGCGGGGAGATCGCGGCCCAGGCGCTGATCGAGGCGGCGGTCCGGCTGCTCCCCGGCGTGCTGGGGGCGGAAGCCTCGCCGGAGGAGGAAAGCTTCTCCCATGGCCTGCTGGAATATCCGCAATACACCCGGCCGCAGACCTTCGAAGGCCGGGATATTCCGGAGGTTCTAACCGGCGGAAATCACAAGGAAATTGCCAAATGGCGGCAGGGGGAGGCGGAACGCCTCACCAAAGCGCGCCGCCCGGACCTGTGGACCCTCTTTGAAAAGAAGAAACACTAGGCTATACGGCCCGGCTCCGTGCTCCTGAAAGGCGCGGAAAAGCACTGAAAATTCAAGCCTGCCCGGCCGCCAAAGACACTGAGAGAAGAACAATGAACCTCATCCAAGAACTCGAAGCCGAGCAGATGAAGACCCTTCGCGCGAAGGCCCATCCGTCTTTCCGCCCCGGCGACACGCTGAAGGTCAGCGTGAAGGTCGTCGAGCAGAGCTTCGACGAGAAGGCCAAGAAGATGAAGACGCGTGAGCGCCTGCAGGCCTTCGAAGGCGTCTGCAT
>JAFECP010000011.1:43296-52382 GCA_018242105.1 Pseudomonadota bacterium | reverse complement strand
TTCACCGTCCGCAAGATCTCCTATGGCGAAGGCGTGGAGCGCGTTTTCCCGGTCTATTCCCCGCTGGTCGACAGCGTTTCGGTCGTGCGCAAGGGCAAGGTCCGCCGCGCGAAGCTCTATTATCTGCGTGGCCGCCGCGGCAAGTCCGCCCGTATCGGCGAGCGCGTGGAGCGTGGCGAAGAAGCCGCCGCCGAGGCGTAATCGCTCCCTTTCGAATGGCTCGAAGCGCGCTGCCCCAATGGGCGGCGCGTTTTGCTTTTGAGGCCTCCTGTGGGCAAGTCCGTGAAACGCTGAAAAATCAGCATTTCTGGACCGCAGCCATCGCTTGTCTTCTCAGAAGTGCAGTAAAATCAGGCATCAACTGATTCGCCATGAAGGAGTGAACCAATGGCAACCGCCGCGAAGGCAAAAGTCGAAACGATCAGCACCCGCCAGCTGGCGATGCAGTTGGCTGAGAAGCATGAGATGTCGAACAAGGCCGCGCACGCGTTCCTTGACGACACCATCGCTACCATCACCAAGCACCTGAAGAAGGGTGCGCGTATCCGCCTCAACGGTCTTGGCATTCTCGTCGTGCGCAAGCGCGCCGCCCGTATGGGCCGCAACCCGGCCACCGGCGAAGCGATCAAGATCAAGGCGAGCAAGAAGGTCGCCTTCCGCGCCGCGAAAGAACTGAAAGAGTCGATCTAAGCTCTTCGGTTTTGCGAAGTTCAAAAGCCGGGCAGGTGCGAAAGCGTCTGCCCGGTTTTTTCTTGCCTGTGCGTTCGCAGCGGCTGACGATGCTTCATGGCTGACACCTCCGCGCACCGGTTTCGCACGCTCGACGGTTGGCGCGGCGTCTGCGCGCTGCTGGTGGCGCTGCATCATTTTCCCGCGCACGGATTTGTTTATGCGTTGCCCCTGGTGCGCAATGCGTGGCTGCTCGTCGATTTTTTCTTTGTGCTGTCCGGCTTCGTTATCGCCTATGCCTATGGCGAAAGGCTGTCGAATGGTGCGCAGATAAAGTCCTTCGCCCTGCGCCGCTTCCTGCGCCTGTGGCCGCTGCACGCCGTCATCCTCTGCGGCTTCGTGACGCTTGAGGTCGTTGGCTTCACGCGCACAGGTGTGATCTTCACCGGCGGACGTTCCCTATATGCGCTTTGCACCAATCTTCTGCTGGTACAGGCGCTCGGCCTCCACCGGGGACTGACCTGGAACACACCGAGCTGGTCGATCAGCACCGAGTTCTGGACCTATCTGATTTTCGCGGCTGCGTGTTTTCTCCTGCCGCGCATGCGTGCCGCTATATCCATCGGATTGATCGCACTCTCAATAGCCATCCTCGTCTTCATATCGCGCTTCGGCATGCGCGAGACGTTCGAATGGGGTATCGCGCGCTGCGTCTTCGGCTTCTTCACCGGCGTGCTCACGCATGACATCTGGGCGCGCGGTTGGCTGAAGCGGCTGGGCGGCAGCACCGCGGAAATCGGCGCCGTTCTTTTCGCGCTCGCCTATCTCATCTTCATTCCCGGCAATCGCGCGCTGGAATATCTCGCGCCACCGGTGTTCGCCTGCCTGGTTCTGGTCTTCGCCAACGGGCGCGGACTGGTCAGCGAGGTTATGGACCGGCGTGCGGTCAACGCGCTGGGCCGTTGGTCATATTCGATCTACATGGTCCACATGCTGGTGCTGGCGATGATCGCCTCCGCGTTGAATATCGCCAATTTCACGGGCTGGCGCGCCGATGCGCTCACGCTTGGCTATATCGCCTGTGTTGCCGGTGTCTCCGCATATACGTGGCGCTGGGTGGAGATTCCGGGTCAGCGCCTGTTTGTCCAAAATGTTTCGCGCGCCAGCCTCGCCACGGCTTCCCCGTCCGAACCAATCGGCTAACATCGTGGCAAGCATGGCGGGGGCATGATGGCGATTTCCGAGGCGCAGCCGCGCCATCAGCTTCTGAAGATTCTGGGCATCACGTTCGGTGTCGCGGTCGCGGTGGGCGATATGCTCGGCTCCGGTATCTTGCGCGCGCCCAGCTCCATCGCTGCGGCGGTGCCCAGCATCGGCCTCATCATGGGCCTGTGGGTGTTCGGCGCGGTGCATGTGGCGATCACGGCGAATGTCTTTGCAGAGATTGGCACGGCGCTTCCCAAATCGGGCGGCGCTTACATCTACGCGCAGCGTGCGTTTGGCGACATCGGCGGCCTCATCGTTGGCTGGTCGAGCTGGCTCGCCTTCATTGCCGGCATCGCCGCCGCCGCGATTTCCTTCGCGAATTTTCTGCCGCTGATCTGGCCATGGGCTAACGGTCATGCTGTCGGCGTCGCGCTGGCGATGCTGCTGGCGTTGTTCGGCGCGAACATCCTGGGCCTGCGCGAGGGGCGTCTTCTGCAAGAGACGACCAGTCTCATCAAGGCGGCGATGTTGCTGCTGTTTTGCGTTGCGGCTGTGCTGTTCGTGCCGCCATCGAATCCGGCGCCGCTTCCCGCAATGGCGGTGCCCCTGATCGGCTGGGCCGCGCTTGTCAGCGCGTATCAGCTTGTGCGCGGCGCCTATGCGGGCTGGGATACACCGCTCTTCTTCAGCGAGGAAATCGTCAATCCGGGCCGCGATATTCCCCGCGCCATCTTCATCGGCATTGCGATCGCTGCGGTTCTCTATATCGGCGTCAACGCGGCATTGCTGTTTGCGCTCGGCGTCAAAGGCGTTGCGTCCACGCCGCTTCCTTTCACCATCGTGGTGCGGAATTTCGGCGGGATCGCCTCCTTGCTCTTTGCGCTCACAGCGATGATCACCGTTGCCAGTTGCGCCAACGCGAACATCATGGGCGGCCCGCGCATTATCTTTTCGATGGCGCGCGACGGTCTTTTGCCGGATGTCTTCCAGAGCGTGAACCGCGGCGGCTCGCCATCGGGCGCGATGCTGCTGACCGCGCTGTTCAGCGTGGGCGTGACCTTGAGCGGCACCTTCAATCTCGTCTTTGGGCTGATCGGGACGATGAACGCCCTGGGCGGCATCATCATCATCGCCGGCCTGTTCGTGCTGCGCCGCCGCGAGCCGGATCTGCCGCGGCCGTATCGCGCCCTTCTTTACCCGGCGCTGCCCATTGTGGCGGCGGTCCTGGAGGCCACGACCCTGGTTCTTTATTCGGCGGCCGACACGACCGGCATCCTGTTCGCCATCGGGCTATGTCTGGCGTGTATCCCCTTTGCCCTGGTCGCCCGCCGGGGCCGCATCCGGCTGGGCGATATCGCGCCGCGCTAGGCTCTTTTTCGCGATCTGGCCTGCGTCTTTCGGCTTCCTTGCCGCCCCTTGCCGCCCGCGCTAGGAACCGCGCGGCTCTCTTCAGAAGGAACTCCCATGGCCCGCAAGAAAATCGCGCTCATCGGCGGCGGACAGATCGGCGGCACGCTCGCCCATCTCGTCGCGACCAAGGAACTGGGCGATGTCGTCATGTTCGACATCATGGAAGGCCTGCCGCAGGGCAAGACGCTCGATCTTTCGCAGGCCGGCCCGATCGAAGGCTTCGACATCAAGCTGAAAGGCACGAACTCCTACGCCGACATCGCGGGCGCGGATGTGGTGATCGTCACCGCGGGCGTGCCGCGCAAGCCGGGCATGAGCCGCGACGATCTTCTGGGCATCAACCTCAAAGTCATGAGCGCAGTGGGCGAGGGCATCAAGGCCCATGCGCCGAACGCGTTCGTTGTCTGCATCACCAACCCGCTCGATGCGATGGTGTGGGCGCTGCGCCAGTTCTCCGGCTTGCCGCATCACATGGTCGTCGGCATGGCAGGCGTGCTCGACAGCGCGCGTTTCCGCCACTTCCTGGCCGAAGAGATGAATGTGTCGGTGGAAGATGTCTCCGCCTTCGTGCTCGGCGGCCATGGCGACACCATGGTGCCGATGCCGCGCTTCTCCACCGTGAGCGGCGTGCCGCTGCCCGAACTGGTGAAGATGGGCTGGATCAAACAGGAAAAGCTGGATCAGATCGTGCAGCGCACGCGCGATGGCGGCGCCGAGATCGTTGGCCTCCTGAAGACAGGTTCGGCGTTCTACGCGCCTGCCACGGCCGGCATCGAAATGGCGCAAAGCTATTTGCGCGACAAGAAGCGCGTTCTGCCGATAGCCGCCCATGTGAACGGCCAATATGGCATCAAGGATCTTTATGTCGGTGTGCTGGCAGTGATCGGCGAGAAGGGCGTGGAGCGCGTCGTCGAACTCAATCTCACCGCGGACGAAAAAGCCGCGTTGATGAAGTCGGCGGATTCGGTGAAGGGGCTCATCGACGCCTGCAAGAAGCTCGATACGAGGCTGGCGTAGGAGAAGCGATCCGGCGAACCGGTTCTGGTTCGCCGCAGATTGTTCGACCAACGAGGCCCAAAGAAAAGCCTCCGCGGGTGGAGGGGCTTGCCCCGCGGAGGCTTCCTTTACCGGACCCGCTCTTTAGAAGCGGATCCAGATTCCCGGCGCCCACACCCAGTGGTCGCGATGCCAGTTCCAGCGGCCATCGCGCCATCTGTAGTGGCCGTGATGGGGCATCGCGGGGCGGCGCTCATAAAGAATTTTCGGCATGCGCCGATGATCGCGCTGCCAGTCGTAGCGCCCATGATCGCGGCCATTATCGCGGTCGCCGTACCATGCATGGCCGCCATACGGCGCGGCGCTCGCAGAAGTCGCCATCAAGGGCGACGCGGCTCCCAAAGCGATCGCCAGCGCACCGGCCAGCTTCAAACTTTTCTTCAGCGTGTTCATTCCAGATCTCCTTCGTGCGTTCGGCACGATTGGAAGATTGGTGGCGATTGTGGCGAAACCAGCGCGGCGGCCGCCCAACATGTCGGCATTTGTCGCGAGGCGGTTTCACGCGAAAAACATTTGCCGCGATGAATGGGAGATGAACGCGGTTAAAGGCGTTCTTGCAGTATTCATGTCTTTGACGGCGACGCGCTGAAATGAAACAATAATCGCGTTGGGGAAGTTGGGGGATTTCATGAAATTCGATTCTGTCGCGGCCTTGCTGGCCGTGGGTGTATCTCTGTCGGGATGCGCATCCGTGATAAAAGGGTCCAGCCAGGCCATCGCGATCGCAACGCCGCCGACAACCGGAGCGAACTGCGTTCTTACCAGCAAGGAAGGAAGCTGGCCGGTCGTCACGCCGGGCGTGGTGAAAGTGGAGCGAAGCAAGGAAGATATCGTCATTCATTGCACGAAGGCAGGATGGCAGGATGCAACTCAAACCATCCCTTCGAATTTCGAAGGGTGGACCGTCGGAAATCTTCTCATTGGCGGGGTTATCGGGGTGGGCATCGATGCGGCCACGGGCGCAATCAATGAATATCCACACGCATACAACGTCGCCATGATTCCCGCGGCGGGCAATGCTGCGGCAGCCGCAGAAGCGGCCGGGCCGTCGCAACGCGCCCAGATTGCCAGCAATGGCCCCCCGCGAATCGATACATCAGGCGTCAATCAGCAGCCCAACTATCCGGCGACGGCGTTGCCGGCGCGCGAGGCTGGCGATGTTCTTGTCGATGTGCTGGTTCGCGACGATGGCACGGTCAAAAAAATCGGGCTTCGCAAGTCGAGCGGTTATCAGGATCTGGACGATGCCGCAGTGAATGCCGTTTCGCATTGGAAATTCATACCTGCGATGGAAGATGGAAGCCCCGCCTCCGGTGAAACCGTGGTACAGATTTCCTTTCACCCGCCTCAGTGACGGATTCGCATGAACGCCATTCCGCGTCTTGAGACCGAAAGATTGATCCTGCGCGGCTGGGAAGAGCGCGATTTTGAGGCGCTGGCCGCCATCCATTCCGATCCCGAGGTGATGACGTTTCTGGGCGGCGTGCAGGAGCGCGGCGATGCGTGGCGCGCGCTATCCGGTCTCGTCGGCCACTGGGTTCTGCGCGGCTACGGGAAATGGGCGGTGGAGCGCAAATCCGACGGCGTGACGATGGGCCGTGTCGGCCTTATCAATCCCGAAGGCTGGCCGGGCATGGAAGTGGGCTGGACGCTGGGCAAGCAATATTGGGGGCAGGGTTACGCCACCGAAGCCGCGCAAGCCGCGCTGAATTATGGCTTTCTCACCCAGCCCGTGGATCGGCTGATCTCCTGCATCGATCCAGACAACCTCGCGTCCCAGGCCGTTGCAAAGCGCATCGGCGAGGCCAAGGGCGAGCGTGTCAATCTACGCATCGGAGGCAAGGACCATCCCGTCGATCTTTGGGGCATAACGCGCGCGGCATGGCGGAAGCGCCAGGCCGCCGCTTGATTTTGCACGGCCGATCCCGCCACCTGCGGGAATGACGGACATCAATTCGCCCGCCCCCTACCGTGACAGGGATTTTCGCTTCTTCATCTCCAGCCGTTTTCTATCGACGGCCGCCATGCAGGTGCAGTCCGTCGCCATCGGCTGGCAGATCTACGACATCGAACGCACGCCGCTGTCGCTCGGACTTGTGGGCCTGTGCGAATTCGTGCCGATGTTCCTGCTCACGCTTCCGGCGGGAGAGATAGCGGACCGGTTCGACCAGCGCCGCGTGCTCGCCGCTGCGCAGGCTTTGCTCGGCGCCTGTTCGGGCTTGTTCCTGCTGTTCAGCCTGCTCTATCCGCGCGACGCGATGCCTTTCTATGCTGTGCTTGTCCTGTTCGGCGCGGCGCGCGGATTCTCCGGCCCGTCCAGCCAATCGCTGCTCGCATTCCTTGTGCCGCCGGAACACCTCGCCAAATCCATCGCCCTGAGTTCATCGGCCTTCACGGTCGCTGTGATTGCGGGTCCGGCGTTGGGCGGTTTTCTTTATGCGCTTGGTCCCGTGGCCACCTATAGCATCAGTTTCATCGGCTTCATGTCGGCGGCGGCGCTGACCACCACCTTCGGCGGCCGCCGCTTCGACCGCTCCACCATCGCCGGTGTCTCGCGCCTGGAGCGCGTCATCGAAGGCATCCGCTTCGTGCGCGACCGGCCGATCCTGCTGGGTGCGATCTCGCTCGATCTTTTCGCCGTGCTGCTCGGCGGCGCCGTGGCGCTGCTGCCGATCTTCGCGCGCGACATCCTGCATGTCGGTCCCGCCGGTCTTGGCCTGTTGCGCAGCGCGCCTGCCGTGGGCGCGGCGCTCACGGCTTTCACCCTCTCGCGCTGGCCGATCGCGCGCCGTTCCGGCAGCCGCATGTTCGCTGCCGTGGCGATCTTTGGCGCCGCCACCGTTGTCTTCGGCATCTCGCACAATTTCTATCTGTCGCTGGCGGCGCTGTTCGTGACCGGGGCGTCCGATATGGTGAGCGTGAACGTGCGCCAGTCGCTCATCAATTTCGCCACGCCCGATCCCATGCGCGGGCGCGTCGGCGCGGTGAGCATGCTGTTCATCGGCGCATCGAACGAGCTGGGCGAATTCGAATCCGGAATCACCGCGTCATGGTTCGGCACGGTGCCTGCCGTGATCCTGGGCGGGCTTGGAACGCTCAGCGTCGTCGCGATCTGGATGTGGCTCTTCCCGCCGCTGCGAACGGTCGACCGCCTGACCGACGTCGAGCCTATTTCTCTTTCGAATAAACCGGGGTGAGGCGCGCCTTCGCGATGGCGTGCTTCTCCAGATAGGCGCCGGCATCGGCGGGCTTGGCGTTCACAGCGAGTGCAGGCTTCTCGCTCAGCGCCCACAGCGTGATCTGGTAGCGATGCACGCCCGAACCGGCAGGCGGGCACGGGCCGCGATAGCCGGTGCTGCCGTTGGAATTCTCCAGATGGCGCGCACCGTCCGGTAGTTTGCCGGAACCGGCGCCCTGCGCCAGCGACGTCGTCTTTCCGGGAATATCGACCACCACCCAATGCCACCAGCCCTCGCTGCCCGCGTCCGGATCGAACATGGTGATGGCAAGACTCTGTGCGTTGGACGGCACGCCGCTCCACGACAGCGCGGGCGAAACATCGCCGCCGCCATAGCGCGCGCAGATCTCGTTCACCGGAAAGAGTGCGCCTTGCGCGACGTCGCTGCTTTTCAGATCCATGGCCAAGCCCGGCGTGGCGGCCAACGCCAGCGCGGCGGCAAGAACGAAACGTGTCATGCTCATGATGCCCTCCCGTGAACGGCAAGCTTGCGAAAGCCTCGTGGCCCACGCAAGGTGAATGGGTCTTGGGGGGAGATGTTCCATGGCTTTACAGGTGATTGGCGCGGGTTTCGGGCGCACAGGAACGATGACGCTCAAGACCGCGCTCGAACAGTTGGGCTTCGGCCCCTGCCATCACATGTATGAGGTGATCGTTCATCCGGAGCAGGCTGGCTTCTGGGAGCGCGCGACGCGCGGTGAAAAGGTCGATTGGGAAGAGATGTTCGCCGGCTACCGCTCGAGCTGCGACTGGCCGAGCTGCTCTTTCTACAAGGAACTGGCTGAGCGCTATCCACAGGCCAAGGTCATCCTCACATTGCGCGATCCCAAAGCGTGGTTCGAAAGCGTGACGAACACCATCATGGTGAGCTTCAAAGGGCCTATGGTCCTTCCCGATGGCAGGCGTGTTGGTCCGCCGGGTGATTTTGCGCCGCTGCTGGTGGGGCAGAAGACGTTCGGTGGCCGCTTCGACGAAGCCCACATGATCGACGTTTTCAACCGCCACAACGATGAAGTGCGCCGGACCATCCCGAAAGAGCGGCTGCTGGTGTTCGACGCAAAGCAGGGCTGGGAACCTCTTTGCGGCTTCCTGGGTGTCCCGGTGCCCGCAACGCCATTTCCGAAAACCAACTCCACGGAGGAGTTTCGGGCGCGGATACCGCATTGAAGGCAATTTCCTGACCGCGCTGCCGGGGGTTGTTTTTCGCCACCCAAGGCGGCAAATGATGCGGCTTTCGCAGGAAATGCGCCATGAGCAAAACCAAGGTCTATGAGAGCGCGCGCGCGGCGCTGAAGGACGTTGTTTTCGACGGCATGATGGTCATGTCCGGCGGCTTCGGCCTCTGCGGCATCCCGGAAAACCTGATCGCCGCGCTGCGCGATAGCGGCGTCAAAGGCCTCACCGTCGTCTCCAACAATGCGGGCGTGGATGACTTCGGTCTCGGCCTGCTTCTGCAGACGCGCCAGATCAGGAAGATGATCTCGTCCTATGTCGGCGAGAACGAGAC
>JAFECP010000011.1:41067-43274 GCA_018242105.1 Pseudomonadota bacterium | reverse complement strand
ACCTTGGCCGAGCGCATCCGTGCCGGCGGCGCGGGCATTCCCGGCTTCTACACCAAAACCGGCGTCGGCACGCTGATCGCCGAAGGCAAGGAACACAAGGATTTCGACGGCGAAACCTACATCCTCGAACGCGGCCTGAAAGCTGATCTTGCCATCGTGAAGGCCTGGAAGGGCGATGCGGAAGGCAATCTCGTCTATCGCGAGACGGCGCGGAATTTCAATCCGATGATGGCGACCGCGGGGAAAGTCACTGTGGCGGAAGTGGAAGAGATCGTGCCGGTGGGTTCGCTCGATCCCGATCATATCCACACGCCGGGCATTTTCGTGCAGCGCATCTGCACGGGTACATTTGAAAAGCGCATCGAGAAGCGAACAACACGCGAATAGCGAATAGGGAGTAGCGAGTAGGAATTCCCATTCGCTACTCGCTCTTTTGCGGAGCAAAAACATGCCCTGGACACGCGATCAGATTGCCCAACGCGCCGCGCAGGAATTGCGGGACGGGTTCTATGTGAATCTCGGCATCGGCATTCCAACACTGGTGGCCAACTACATTCCGGATGGCATGACCGTGACCCTGCAATCGGAAAACGGCATGCTCGGCATGGGCCCGTTTCCCACGCCCGACAAGATCGATCCCGATCTCATCAATGCCGGCAAGCAGACGATAACCGCTCTGCCGAAGACATCTTATTTCTCCTCCTCCGACAGTTTCGGCATGATCCGCGGCGGCCACATCAACCTGTCCATCCTCGGCGCGATGGAAGTGAGCGAAAACGGCGACCTCGCCAACTGGATGGTGCCCGGCAAACTGGTGAAGGGCATGGGCGGCGCGATGGATCTGGTGGCGGGCGTCAAACGCTGCGTGGTCATCATGGATCACACCGACAAGGCCGGGAAATCCAAGCTGCTCAAGAAATGCACCCTGCCGCTCACCGGGGTGCATTGCGTGCAGCGGATCATCACCAATCTGGGCGTGTTCGATGTGGTGAAAGGCGGGCTTAAGATCGCGGAGATCGCGCCGGGCGTTACCGCCGGCGAAATCAAGTCCAAGACCGAAGCGACGCTGGTGTCCTAAGGCAGGATATAGAGCCGCGCCGACAGCGTAACGGTCTGCGCCTTGATGCCGCCCAGATGCAAATCGCCAACGCCGTTTTCGGTGACGGTCATCGATCCGGCGCCCTGGTAGCGATAGTCGATCTGCACATCCAGATTGGGCAGGACGCGGTGCGTGAGGCCGCCACCGACCTGCCACGCGAACGCCCGGTCGCTGCCATGCATCACGGCGAGCCCATTGAACGCGGAGCCCCTGGTGTTGCTCCATGCGCTGCCGGCGCCTGCGCCGATGGTGCCGCCCAAGCCGCTGAAGATCGGGAAATCGTAATTGGCATTCAGATAGACCGTGGATTGCGAGACATGTCCTTGCAGATCCGACGTCAGATTGAGCGGATCGTTGGTGATGCCGTGGCCGTCATATTGGCCAAACTGGCCCTCCAGCTCGATGCGCAATCCGCTGGAGAATTTATAACCCGCATCCGCGATGAAAGTGTTGGAGCGTTTGAGGCTGTATTTGCCGAACTGGTTGAGGCTCGGCGCCTTCCAGCCGGAACTCATCGGCGACTGGCTGCCCAGCCCCGCGCCGGCATAGAAGCCGCTTCCTGCCCATGCTGGAGCGGCCACGGCGCAGGCAATACCCGCCAACACGATCGTCCGAAATTTCATGAAAGCTCCCGCTGACACGCGACACGCCAGCGATGCGAATCGCCAGCCCCGCAAGAGACGTATCGCGCCGGTTGGGCCGATGCAAAAATTAATGCCATTGCACCGCGCGTTAACGCTTTCTAGTTTGACGCATCGCAAGGGGATGTCATTGCCATGTTCGACGCATTGAAGGGGTGGACCTCCGCGCAGAAGCATGTGGTGGCCGCCAGCTATCTCGGCTGGACGCTGGACGCGTTCGATTTTTTCCTGCTGGTGTTCGTGCTCAAGGATGTGGCGGCGGAATTCGGCGTGGAGAAATCCTCCGTCGCCGTGGCGATCACGCTCACCCTGGCGCTGCGCCCCATCGGCGCTTTCATCTTCGGGCGGCTTGCGGATCGTTTCGGCCGCCGTCCGGTGCTCATGGCCGATGTCGGGCTCTACTCGATTCTGGGTTTCGCCACCGCCTTTGTGCCCAATCTCACGGCCTTCCTCATCATCCGCGCGCT
>JAFECP010000011.1:40549-40987 GCA_018242105.1 Pseudomonadota bacterium | reverse complement strand
TATCCCACCGGCTATCTCATCGCGTCGGTGATCTTCGGCCTTCTCTACAATCACATCGGCTGGCGCGGCATGTTCATGGTCGGCGTGATCCCGGCGCTGCTCATTCTCTATATCCGCCGCCATGTGCCGGAGTCACCGGGCTGGTCGGCCGAACATGCGAAGACCGGCACCTTCCTCAACGTCCTAAAGCGCCATTGGACGCTTGCCATCTACGCCATCCTGCTGATGACGGCGTTCAATTTCTTCAGCCACGGCACGCAGGACATCTATCCGACCTTCCTGCAGGTGCAGCATCGTTTCGATCCGCATGTCACCGGCATCATCGCCGTCATCTACAATATCGGCGCGATCGTCGGCGGGCTGACCTTTGGGCTGTGGAGTCAGCGCGTTGGGCGCAAGCGCGCGATCGTCGTCGCCTCGCTTCTCGCCATCCCTGTT
>JAFECP010000011.1:8394-40456 GCA_018242105.1 Pseudomonadota bacterium | reverse complement strand
TTCCCGGGCACGGTCTATCAGCTCGGCAATTTCATCGCTTCCTACAATGCGGTGCTGCAGACCAGCATCGCGGCGAAGAGCGGAGAGAATTATTCCTTCGCGCTCGCATCCGTCGCGATTGCGGCGGCGGTGGCCATCATCGTGCTGACGCTTATGGGCCGCGAGGCGCGCGAAGCGAAGCTGGGTTAGCCTGCGTTCACGAACACATCGACGCGATCCGGCGCGCCGTGATCGTCAATGCCGCCCATGGCGCGCACGTCGATGCGCTCGCTCGGCACGCCGTCCTCGATCAGAATCTGGCGGATCACCAGAGCGCGCTTGAGCGATAGCCGGCGTGCGTCGGAGGATTTGTCGCCCGGCGCGCCGCCATAAGCTTCCAGTTGCACGCGCTGCGCGCCAGCGCCCAGCAAGGTATTCAGATCGCTGGCGACGCTGCGCAGCTTGTTGATTGTCGCCGTGCCCGGATCGGTCGCGCCGCGCGGGAACAGGATCTCGCTGCGTTTGGTGAGATTGGATTTGACGCCGGGCGTCTGCTGCGCGGCGGCGATGTTGCTCGCGGTGGATGGCGCCGTGGCGGCCGGTGCCGGCGTGGCAGCGGCAGTCTTCATGGATTTGCGGTGTTGCGGGACCGGATGCGGCTCTTCGGGCGCGAGCGAAAGCGGTATGCCGCCCTCATCCTGCGCGGCTTCCGCGGGCGGCGGCGGTGCGGCGGTTTTGGATTTCCTGGACCTGGATGCGCTCGCGGCTGGCGCGGAATCCGCCACGTCCGGCATGGTTTGTTGCGGTTGCGCTGCCATGAGCGCTGCGGACACATCGGCGGCCGATGGCGCGGCCTTCTTCGCCACATGCCGTTTGTGCGGCTTTTGCGGTTTGGGCATGTGCAACTGGATGATGCCAGGATAGGGACCGCGAGGGCCGTAGGCCATGGATGCGGCTTGGCCGTTCACCGTGATGCCTTCGCCCGGAAACATCTGGGCCGAGGCTGTTGTCGCCGCCAGAATCCCGGCGGTCAGCGCGAAAATTGCGAGTGATTTTGTCATTGGGCGGGAAGAATAGGGCGCGCGGGCCATCGCCTCAACTCTTCCCGGCATCTTTCAGCAGCTTCAGGAATTGGCCATGCATGGCCTCGTTGGAGGCGATCACATTGCCCGTCTCCAGCATCTTCTGCTGGTTGTTCAGGTCGCTCACCACACCGCCCGCCTCGCGCACCATCAGGATTCCCGCGGCGATGTCCCATGCCTTCAGATCGCGCTCCCAATACATGTCGTAGCGTCCCGCGGCGACCCAGGCGAGATCGAGCGCGGCGGAGCCGAAGCGGCGCACGCCCGCAGTCGATTTCATCACGCCGTCCAGTTCGGACTGGAAGCGCTCATGCCCGTCCTTGCCCATCCACGGGATGCCCGTGGCGCAAAGCGCGGTGCGCATGTCCTTGCGGCCGGCCACGCGCAGGCGCGTGTCGTTGAGATAGGCGCCATGGCCTTTCTCGGCGGTGAACATGTCATCGGTGATGGGATTGTAGATCACCCCGCTGACAAGCTGGCCGTCGCGTTCCAGCGCGATGGAGATGGCGAAATGGGGAATGCCGTGCAGGAAATTCGTCGTGCCGTCGAGCGGGTCGATGATGAAGCGGTGCGATTTGTCCGGCCCGTCGATGAGGCCGACTTCTTCGGAGAGAATGGGATAGCCCGCCCGCGCGCGCTGCAATTCGCCGATCAGGATGCTTTCGGTGCGCTGGTCGGCGACGGTGACGAAATCGCCGGGGCCTTTCACGGAGATCTGCAGGTTCTCCACCTCGCCGAAATCGCGAATGAGCTTGCGCGACGCTTTGCGCGCGGCGGTGGTCATCACATTAAGAGCTGGAGAGAGATAAGGCATTCACCGTTCCTCACACATCCTTCGAGGCTCGCTACGCTCGCGCCTCAGGATGACGAGTCCAAATTTCGTCATGCTGAGGTGCGCCGCGATAGCGGCGCCTCGAAGCATTATTCTTTGTCCGCACGGCGCAAATAACTTCCGTCTTCCGTCTGCACGACGATCTTCTCGCCCGCTTCGATGAAGGGCGGCACCTGGATCTTCATGCCGTTGGCGAGCGTCGCGCCTTTGTAGGACGGCGCCGCCGTGCCGCCGCGCAGGACGGGATCGGCCTCGGTGACTTCCAGCACCACGTTCTGTGGCAGCGCGATGCCGATGGCGCGGCCGTCATACATCTGCACCAGCGTCTTCATGCCGTCCTGCAGGAAACGCGCCTGATCCTCGCCCACGAAATCCATGGAAAGTTCGATCTGGTCGTAGGTGTCCATGTCCATGAAGGTCAGCATGTCGCCGTTCGCAAACAGGAACTGGAAGTCTTTCTTCTCGAGATAAATCTCTTCGACGCTCTCGTCGGAGCGGAAACGCTGGTTCAGCTTGGTGCCGACGGTGACGTTCTTGAGCTCGACCTGGTTATAGGCGCCGCCTTTGCCCGGCTTCACCTTCTGCGTCTTGACCGCCATCCACAGCGCGCCTTCGTATTCGATCATTGTGCCGGGCTTGATGTCGTTGCCGGAAATCTTGGCCATGGAAGTTGTCTGGACCCGCTTTCGCGGGCCGCGGTCCTGTGTGGGTCGAGTTCAAAGAGCGCGCGGGTTCTAGCAACCCAAACCCCGCTTGTCATCCCCGGCGAGGCGCGCGTTTCGCGCGCCGAGGGAAGGGGACCCAGGTGGTGAATTCACGCTATTTCAAAGGATTTTCGAGTTCTGTTCGGAGGGACCGTTCCGATGTTTACCACCTGGGTCCCTTCCCCTCGCTTCGCTCGGCCGGGGATGACAGTCAGGTGTTAAAAAGAGCGTTGAACGCTCGCACTGCTGCCTGTGCGCCACCCTTGTAGCTCCACACCCCCGCCGACACCGCGAGGAAGTCTGCACCAGCGTCCACCAGCACCTTAGCGTTGTCCACGGTGATGCCGCCGATGGCGACGACGGGCACCGTCATGCTTTCCGCCCACCATTGCAGCAATTCGATATCGGCGACGGTCTTGGGTTCTTTGGTCTGCGTCGGGAAGAACGCGCCGAACGCGACATAGTCCGCGCCGGCTTCGCCCGCTTCGAACGCCAGATCGCGGCTGTTGTGACAGGTCACGCCGACGATGGCGTTCTTGCCCATGATTTCGCGCGCTTCGGCGTAAGAGGTATCTTCCTGCCCAACATGCACGCCGTCTGCGCGCAGCATATGCGCGAGATCGGGCCGGTCGTTGACGATGAACGCCACATCGCGCTTCTGCGCGATGGGCATGAGGATTTCTGCGGCGCGCATGATGTCGTGATCGCTCACGTCCTTCAGGCGCAGTTGCAGGCAGGCGACATCGCCGCCATCGAGCGCGCGCCTCAGCTCCTCGGCAAAAGCGCGCGGCTCGAATTTCGGCGGCGTGATGAGATAAAGGCGGCAGGTGCTCATGCATTCTCGGATTTGAGCAGCTCATGCTTCGACAAGCTCAGCATGAGGAGTTGGTTTCAGCATGAGAACTTGTTTCCTCCTCACCCTGAGCTTGTCGAAGGGCGAGGAGGAAACGGATCACGCTGCCTTTTCGAAATCCTTTTTCCACTGGCCGGTGGAAGCCAGGCCATTCATCTTGGCGCGATGCGCGAACGCGGCTTGCGCGGCGGGCACGTTCTCAGCCTTGCCGCTCCACGCCTTCTGCGGCGCAGCCTGCAACGCGCGGCCATAAGAGAAGGTGAGCGACCACGGCAGGTTCGCATCGAACACATGCATGGCGTTCAGATGTGCTGTGGCTTCTTCATCCGACTGGCCGCCGGAGAGGAAGGCAATGCCCGGCACCGCCGACGGCACACAGCGGCGCAGCACCTTCACGGTGCGCTCGGCCACTTCTTCCACGTTCGCGCGCTTCGAAGCCTTCATGCCGCTGATCACCATGTTCGGCTTTAGCACCATGCCTTCGAGCGCGACGTTCGCGTAGTAGAGCTGCTGGAAGGTTTCCTTCAGCACCCATTCGGTGATGCGTTCGCAGGCGTCGATGTCGTTGTCGTAGTCCATGAGGACTTCCGGCTCGACGATCGGAACGATGCCGTTCTCCTGGCACAGCGCCGCATAGCGCGCCAGCGCCTGCGCATTGGCGTTGATCGCGTTGTAGGACGGCTTGGTGGGATCGTAGGTCGCGCGCCATTTGGCGAAACGCGCGCCAAGCTGGTGATACTCCACAAGGCGCTCGCGCAATCCGTCGAGACCTTCCGTCACCGTTTGGCTGGGCTCCAGCGCCAGAGGCTTGGTGCCCTTGTCGACCTTGATGCCCGGAACGGCGCCGGCCTGCTCGATCAGCTTCACGAGCGGCGTGCCGTCTTTCGCTTTCTGGCGGATCGTCTCGTCGAACAGGATCACGCCGGAGACATGCTTCATGCCGCCCTCGGCGCGGAACATCATCTCGCGATAATCGCGGCGGTTCTCTTCGGTGTTCTGGACGTTGATCTTGTCGAAACGCTTCTGGATCGTGCCGGTGGATTCATCGGCGGCAAGGATGCCCTTGCCCTTCGCCGTCATCTTGCGGGCGATGGCGTTGAGGTCGCTGAGATTGTTGAGAGTCATGCGGAAAGGCCCCGTGGTTGCGGGTCTGAAGCCATCCGCCGCCGGTTAACCGCCTGACGTGCCTCAGCCCTTGCTGTGCGCGAGGGCTTCTACCCCCGGCAGGGTCTTGCCTTCAAGCCATTCCAGGAACGCCCCGCCGGCCGTGGAAATATAGGTGAAATCAGCCGAAACCCCGGCGTGGTTGAGCGCCGCCACGGTGTCTCCGCCGCCCGCCACAGAGATGAGATTCCCCGCCTTGGTCTCCTCCGCCACGGCCTTGGCCGCGGCCACTGTGGCCTTGTCGAAGGGCAGGGTTTCAAAGGCGCCAAAGGGGCCGTTCCAGACCACGGTTCTGGTGACCTTCAGGCGGTTCTTGAACTCCGCGATGGATTTGGGGCCGACATCGAGGATCATCTCATCGGCATGCACGTGGCCGATCTCCACCGTGCGGTGTTCGGCATGCGCCTTGAACTCTTTCGCCGCGACGACATCGGTCGGCAGGATGAGCACGCAGCCGGTTTCCGTCGCTTTGTGCACGATGGCGAGCGCCGTATCGATCATGTCGCGTTCGGCGAGTGATTTGCCGATCTGGCACCCTTCCGCGACGAAGAAGGTGTTCGCCATCGCGCCACCGATCACGAGATAATCAACTTTGCCGATGAGATTCTGCAGCAGATCGAGCTTGGTGGAAACTTTCGCGCCGCCCACCACCGCCATCACCGGACGTGACGGATTGCCGAGCGCCTTGTCCAGATGTTCCAGTTCCGCCTGCATCGAACGCCCCGCCGCGCTCGGCAACAGGTGTGCGAGGCCCGTCGTCGTCGCATGCGCGCGGTGCGCCGCGCTGAACGCATCGTTGACGAAGATGTCGCCGAGGCTCGCGACCTGTTTGGTGAAGTCCGGATCGTTTGCTTCCTCGCCCTTGTGGAAGCGCGTGTTCTCCAGAAGAACGATGTCGCCGTCTTTCAACTTGGCAACGGCATCCTTCGCGACATCGCCTACGCAATCGGATGCGAATGCCACCGGCTTGCCGAGTTCTTTCGCCAGCGCCGGCGCGATCGGCTTCAGCGACATCTCCGGCACGACCTTTCCCTTCGGACGGTCGAAATGCGAGAGCACGATCACGCGCGCGCCCTTGTCGGACAATTCCTTGATCGTCGGCGCCTGCCGCTCAATGCGCGAGGCATCGGTGATCTTGCCATCCTTCATCGGCACATTGAGGTCCGCGCGCACCAGCACGCGCTTACCTTTGACGTTGAGATCGTCGAGCGTTTTGAAGTCGGGCATGTCAGTCGTCCGTTAGATATTCTCACGCAGAGCCGCAGAGACGCCGAGGTTATTCCAAAGTCTATCAACCGTCATGGCCGCCCTCGTGGCGGCCATCCATTAACGCGACTCTTGCCTCTGGAAAATGGATGGCCGGGACAAGCCCGGCCATGACGATTCAGAATGAGACACGAACTCCGCGCCTCTGTGGCTCTGCGTGAGTCCTTATTCTTAAATCAACTTGCCCATCGCAACGGCGGTGTCGCCCATGCGGTTGGAGAAGCCCCATTCGTTGTCGTACCAGCCCATGATGCCGACGAGGTTGCCCTCCATCACCTTGGTCTGGTCCAGCATGAACGAGCAGGAATGCGGGTCATGGTTGAAGTCGTGGCTCACCAGCGGCGCATCCACGATGGCGAGGATGCGCTTCATCGGTCCGGCCGCCGCCTTTTTCATCGCTTCATTCACTTCGGCGGCCGTGGTGGATTTCTTCGTCACGACTTTCAGATCGACCAGCGACACGTTCGGCGTCGGCACGCGCACCGACACGCCGTCCAGCTTGCCCTTCAGCTCCGGCATGACGAGGCCCACGGCCTTCGCCGCGCCCGTCGAGGTCGGGATCATGGAGAGCGCCGCGGCGCGGCCGCGGTAGAGATCCTTGTGCAGCGTATCCAGCGTCGGCTGGTCGCCGGTGTAGGAGTGGATCGTCGTCATGAAGCCTTTTTCGATGCCGAACGCGTCGTGGAGCACCTTGGCCATCGGCACGAGGCAGTTCGTCGTGCAGCTCGCGTTGGAGACGACGATGTCGTTCTTCGTCAGCGTGTTGTCGTTCACGCCGAAGACGATGGTCTTGTCCACCCCGTCGGCCGGCGCGGAAACCAGCACGCGCTTGGCGCCGGCGGTCAGATGCGCGGAAGCCTTTTCCTTGCTGGTGAAGATGCCCGTGCATTCCAGCGCGATATCGACGTTCAGCTCCTTGTGCGGCAGCTTCGCCGGATCGCGTTCCGCCGTTACCCTGATCTTGTGGCCGTCCAGGACCATCAGGTCGCCGTCCACTTTCACTTCGCCGGGGAAGCGGCCGTGCACGCTGTCATAGCGCAACAGATGGGCGTTGGTTTCGACAGGGCCCAGATCGTTGATGCCAACGACGACGATATCGTTGCGGTTGTTCTCATGAATGGCGCGCAGAACGAGCCGCCCGATGCGACCGAAACCGTTGATCGCGACGCGAAGTGCCATAACTACTTTCCTTTCCCGATTGCCTTCTTCGCGGCGTCCGCCGCGGCTTCGGCGGTAATGCCGAAATGCTTGTAAACATCCTTGTACGGCGCGGAAGCGCCGAAGCTGTGCATGCCGATGAAGATGCCGTTCGGGCCGATATAGCGGTCCCAGCCTTGGCGCACCCCGGCTTCGATGGCGACCTTTACCGGAGAGTTTCCGATCGTGGCGTCACGATATGTTGCGTCCTGTTTCTCGAACAGCGGCCAGCACGGCATGGATACAACGCGCGCGCCGATTCCGTCAGCCTTGAGCAATTCGCGGGCCTGCATTGCAAGCTCCACTTCCGAGCCCGAGGCGAAGAAAGTGACCTGTGCATTGTCCGCCCGGGCAATCTCATAAGCGCCATGCGCGGTGAGGTTCTTGTCCGTTGCTTCGCTGCGCGATGTCGCCACGTTCTGGCGCGTGAGGGCGAGGAAGCTCGGCCCATCCTTCCTGTTCAGCGCGATTTCCCACGCTTCGGCGGTTTCCACCGGATCGCAGGGCCGGAAGGTGAGGAGGCCCGGCATCGCGCGCATCGCGGCCAGTTGCTCGACCGGCTGGTGCGTCGGGCCGTCTTCGCCCACGCCGATGGAGTCGTGCGTCATCACATAGATCACGCGCTGCTGCATCAGCGCGGCAAGGCGGATCGATGGGCGGCAATAATCGGAGAACACCATGAAGGTGCCGCCGTACGGAATGACGCCGCCATGCAGCGCCATGCCGTTCATCGCCGCGCACATGCCGTGCTCGCGGATGCCCCAGCGCATATAGCGCCCGCCATAGGTCTGCGGCTCGAAGTCGAGCATGTCCTTGGTCTTGGTGTTGTTGGACGGCGTCAGATCCGCCGAACCGCCCATCGTGGACGGCACGTTCGCGTTGACCACCTCCAGCACGCCTTCGCTCGCCTTGCGCGTTGCGATGGTGGGCTTCTCGGCGACGACTTTCTTCTTGTAGTCGTTCAGCGCGCCATGCAGCGCATGCGGGATGTTGCCCGCCATCGCGTCGTCGAAATCCTTCGACGCCTGCGCGGAGGATTTGCGCTTGGTCCATTCCGCGCGCGCGGATGCGCCCCGCTTGCCGATCTCGCGCCATTTCTCCAGCACGCCATCGTTCAGCGTGAAGGCGCCGGGCGGCAGATCGAGCGCCTTCTTCGCGCCCGCCACTTCGTCGGCGCCCGGCGCGTCGCTGTGCGCCTTTTGCGTGCCTGCCCGCGTCGGCATGCCGAAGCCGATGATCGTCCTGCAGTTGATCATCACCGGCTTTTCGGATTTCTGCGCCGCGGTCAGCGCGCGGAACACATCCGCCGCGTTGTGGCCGTCGCAGGTGTCCACCTGCCAGCCCGACGCTTCGAAGCGCTTGTTGTTGTCCGTGGTGTCGGACAACGCGCGCGCGCCATCGATGGTGATGTTGTTGTCGTCATAAAGGACGATGAGGTTCTTCAGCTTCAGATGACCCGCGATGCCGATGGCTTCGTGGGAAATGCCTTCCATCAGATCGCCGTCGCTCGCGATCACATAGGTCTTGTGGCTGACCAGATCGTCGCCGAAGCGCTTGTTCAGATGCGCCTCCGCGATCGCCATGCCCACGGCGTTGCCGATGCCCTGGCCGAGCGGGCCGGTCGTCGTCTCGATGCCCGGTGCGTGGCCATGTTCCGGATGGCCCGCGCAAGGCGAACCGAGTTTGCGGAACGTCTTGATGTCGTCCAGCGACATGCCCCGATAGCCGGTGAGATAAAGAAGAGAATAGAGCAGCATCGAGCCGTGACCGGCGCTGAGCACAAAGCGGTCGCGGTCGGGCCAGTTCGGATCGGCCGGGTCGTATTTCAGGAACTGTGAAAACAGCACTGTGGCCGCGTCGGCCATGCCCAAAGGCAGGCCCGGATGGCCGGATTTGGCGGTCTCCACGGCATCCAGCGTCAGGCCGCGAATGGCGTTGGCGAGGCGGCGAATTTCTGCCTGTTCCATCGGGCTGGTCATGCGGGAAAACCTCCGGTTGGGATGTGGCCTTAGCGAGGGGGCAAGCCACCCGTCAAGGTGGCAATAACCCGTGGAAAACAACGGCTGAAGCGGCCTTTCGTTGATGCTCCGGGCCATGCGGCCTATGGTCCGGCGGAGATTCGTTAATGAGGAGCCGGAATGTCGAGGCTCGACGACACCGCCGCCCGGCTGGAAAAAGCGCTCGAAGCGCTGGAAGCGAACGCGCTTCCCCTCGCGGAGGTCCGCACCAAAGCCAAAAAGGACGCTGCCGAGATCGCGGGCCTGAACGCGGAGCGCGAAGCGCTGCTCGCGCGGGTCGCGGAACTGGAAGAAGAGACGCGCGGCCTTGCGGGCATCACCGAAGAAGTCGAAGAGCGCCTCGACGGCGCGATTGCCGAGATACGGATGGCCCTTGGGCGGTGATTTATGATCGAACAAGCGAATAGCGAATTGCGAATGGCGAATAGGGAAGTTCTATTTCGCTATTCGCTACGCACTACTCGCTTTTCTGCAGAACGGAGCTCGCTGTGCCACTTGTAAACGTCATGGTGAGCGGCCGCGCCTATACCATCGCCTGCGATGAAGGCGAGGAAGAGCATCTGAAAGATCTCGCCTCGCATGTCGACAGCAAGGTGCGCGAGCTTCTGGAAAGTGTGGGGCAGGTTGGCGATCAGCGCTTGCTCTTGATGGCGGCGCTTCTCATCACCGACGAATTTTACGAAGTGCGCTCCAAGCTGGAAGGTCACGCCAAACATGCGGGCGATCTCGCCAGCGCGCATGAAGAGATCAGCGGCAAGCTCAATCAGGCGGAAACACAGGCGATCAGCCTGATGGAACGCTCCGCCAAACGCGCCGAAGACATTGCCGCAAGGCTCGGTCACGCCTAAGTTAGCCCTCGGACAGGTACTGCCCCACGCGTCAGGATAGCGATGCCCAGGGGCCTTAATGGTACTCACCGGGAGCTGTCCCTGACCGGAGCCGTGGTTCCGGACATATGGCGCCCACCTGCACTTGCAGGCCCGTGAGGATCCGAAATCCAACGGTGGTGCGCGGTCCTGTCCGCCTAAAAGCCCGTCATGGCCGGGCAGCAAGCGAAGGGGTTTGTAGCGACAGCGTGCAAACCGACCCGGCCAACCAGACACCGCAATGATCTCAAAGATTGAACTTCGCAAAGAACTGCGCGCCCGCCGCGCGCAACTCGCGCATGCGCATCCCGATTTCGCCCGCGATGTCGCCATACATGTCGCGGCGTTGAAGATCGCGGAGGGCAGCGTTGCCGGCGGCTATATCGCCATCGGCGATGAAGCCGATCCGCACATCCTGCTGAAGAAACTCACCTTGCAGAATTGCACACTCGCCTTCCCGCGCGTCGCCGCGAAGGGCGAACCGCTGGTGTTTCACCGCTGGTGCGCGGGACAGAATTTGCAGCGCGGCGCCTACGGGATTCCCGAGCCGCTGAAAGAATGGCCGCTGGCTTATCCGAAAATCCTGCTGGTGCCGCTGCTCGCTTTCGACCGCCACGGCCATCGCCTCGGCTATGGCGGCGGCTATTACGACCGCACGCTGGATTTCCTGCGCGCGAACTCCACGGTGCGCGCCATCGGCGTCGCTTATGCGGGACAGGAAGTGGATGAACTCCCGCGCGAAGCCCACGACCATCCGCTCGATGCGGTGATCACCGAAAACGGCATGCGCGAATTCCGCTAGCGCATAACTTTCTGACAGAACCGTCTGGTCCCATGCTTCGACAGGCTCAGCATGAGGATCTATGCAATTCTCCTCACCCTGAGCTTGTCGAAGGGTGAGCGGCCTAGCGCGCCTGTTCTTCCAGAAACACCTTCGCCAGTGGCTTCACTTCATCCGGCGTCAGATGCGCGAGTTGTTGCAGCGTGCGCGTGCGGCCCAATTCTTCGGCCATCCGCAACCCCATGAAATAGCCCGCGCGGGCGGGCAGGCCCGGCGCGGAATGTCCTGCGGTAAACCAGTTGCGATAGTGCTCGGTGGTGTCGAAATCGGCGAGCATCTCTTTTGCCGTCTCCTTCATCACGCCGGGCTTTCCCATCTGCGCGACCAGATCGGATGGAATCCACAGAACCTGCTGTTCCGTTTGCGGCGCGTTCATCTGGCGGCTGACATAGGTGGCGAGCCCTTCTTCCCACATCGCCCACCATGTGCGGTCGTCATCCTCGGAATGAACGCCCAGCGCCTGCGCGTGATAGATGTGAAACAGCTCATGCGCGAAGAACGCGGGCAGATCCTGCGGCTGGTGCAGCAGCGCGATCATGTCGATGCCAAAGCGCATATGCTCGCGGCCGGATTTGTCGTTGTAGCCATGCCCATCGAAATGCAGCAGCGATATGCCGAACATGACGTCGGCCCGGCAGGCGAAATCGGGGAAAGCCCTGGCGAAATCGGCCTGCGCCTTGCCGAAGGCGGGCATGACGTTTGCGGCCACCGCGCGCAGATGCGCCTCGGTCAGCGGCCCGAAGCCGCCGAACACGATCGGGCGGGAAGGATCGAAAAACCGCAAGGCCGATTTGTGCAGCCGCGCCGCGTCGCCGAATTCCTCGCTGGTGTAGTAGTCCGGATGCCGTTCCGCGATGGCCTTCACAAACAGGCCGGCGCGCGCATCCGCCGCTATTCCCTCGGTCTGCGCTTCGAAGGTGAGGAATTCCGGCATCAAATTCTGTGTGTGGCAGATCGCGGCCTGTGCCGGGGCGGCTGCCAATCCCAGAAACGTCACCAACGCAAGAAACCGCATGCCCCATCCCTTTGAATATCCGGATTTGTAACAGAAGTCTGGCGCCTCGCGGGCGCAGTGCCGCCATGCGAAACAAAACGGGCAACAAACTAGCCCGTCACCACACGAACGGCACCAGCCGGTAAGGCACGCGTTGCATGTAGTCCGCATAGCCTGGAAGTTCGCGCGCCAGCTTGTTCTCTTCGCCGATGGCGCGCAGCGACACGGCGACGATGAACAGCGGCGGCGCCAGCAATCCCCATGTCGATCCCAAGAGCAGCGGCATGCCGAAAAGATAGAGGATCGCCGACGCATACATGGGATGGCGCACCAGCGCGTAAGGCCCGGTGTCGATCACATGCTGGCCGCGATCGCTCTGCAATCGCACCGTCGGCTCGGCGAAGCTGTTGGCGTTGAACACCGCAAGCGTGGCGAGGAAGCCGGCGGCGATCAGCAAACCGCCAATCGTGTTCACGGCCACCGGCATGGGCGCGGTGAGATGCCAGCGCCCGGCATCCACGCCCATGAAGATGAGCCACAGAAACCAGATCGTGATGAAGGTGAGCAGGAATACACGATCCCACCATGGCGCGCCTTTGTCCTTCAGCGGCTCCATGCGCGATTTGAGAAGCGCCGGATCGCGTTTGGCGTAGTAAGCGCCGAAGCCCAGCGAGCCGAAGAAATAGATCGCGATGAACGCCCAGCCTTGCGGCCAGCGCCAGTTTCCCGCGGCAGCGAACAGGCAAACGCCCATCAATCCGATCCACAGCGCGGATGTGATGGCCGTGCGCAGCATCATCGCGTCAGATCACGCGAATTCCATATTCGCGGCGAAGATCGGAAAGCTTGCGCTCCTTAAAGCTTTCCGGCGGCACCCAGGGCCACTTCCGCGTCATGCGGAAGTTTTCGCGAATGGCGCGGGCCAGGCGCGGCAGCGCTTTCAGCGTGCCCCATAGCACCGCGCCGTAACCGGCTTCCTTGAAGGCGGCCTGCGCTTCCGTGTTGGTGGCCAGATAATGCGAATAGCGCGCGAAGCCCACATCGCAGGAGAGCAAGGTGCGCGTGTCGGCCATCGCCTCGTCTTCCATCGTCGTGTCGAGGCCGAAGATCACATGGCAGATGTCATGGCTTCGAAACAGGGCTGCGCTTTCCGGCGACAGGGTTTCGGGCGGAAGCACGCGTCCGCCATTGACGCGATAATATTCGGCAAGGCCCTGGGCCAGCGTGAGCGGGCTGTCCTGTTCCTGGTAAGCGAGGGGCTGGGTGAGGGGAAACTCGTTGGTTCTTAACGCCAGAACAGCCATGGGCACCTCCTGTTTTCCCGTAGCTTAGGCCTTCGCGCCGCTTCTTGCACAGTTGCCGTGTCAGTTGCGCGGCGCATGGCTGCAATGCTTTAAGGCAGGTCATGCGAATTCTTTTCATTGGAGACGTTATCGGAAAGCCGGGCCGCGATGTTGTGACCGCGGAACTTCCGCGCCTGATGGACCGGCTGAAGCTCGATTTCGTCATCCTGAACGGCGAAAACGCGGCGCATGGTTTCGGCATCACCCGCGCCATCGCAAACGAATTCTTCGCGCTCGGCGTGGATTGCATCACCACCGGCAATCACTGGGCCGATCAGCGCGAGATTCTGAATTTCATCGCCGACGAAGACCGCGTGCTGCGCCCGCGCAATCTGCCCGCCGGTGCGCCGGGCAAGGGCGCCAATCTGTTTCAGGCGAAGAACGGGCAGAGCGTGCTTGTCGTCTCGCCGCTTGGCCGCGTCTTCATGGAGCCGCAGGACGATCCCTTCGCCGCCGTCGATTCCGAACTGAATGCCTGCCCGCTCGGCGAAGCGGCGGATGCCATCGTGGTGGACATGCACGCCGAAGCGACATCGGAGAAAATGGCGATGGGCCATTTCTGCGACGGGCGCGCATCGCTGGTCGTCGGCTCGCATCAGCACATTCCGACGGGTGACGCGCAGATACTTCCGGGCGGCACGGCGTATCAGACCGATGCCGGTGCCTGCGCCGATTACGACAGCGTCATCGGCATGGACAAGTTCGAGCCGCTCAACCGCTTCACCCGCAAGCTTCCCGGCAACCGCTTCCAGCCTGCGACAGGGCCGGCAACGCTTTGCGGCGTGTTTCTTGAAACCAACGCCAAGGGCCTCGCCGCGCGCATCGAGCCGGTGCGCGTCGGCGGCCGCCTGAAACAGACGATTCCGGAAAATCTGACCGGCTGAACTTTAACCCTTGTATCTGCTATACTGTGTCTATGTCGATGACGCTTGACCGTGCTCTTGGAATTCTGCGCGCCAACAAGGATTCGTTGCGCGCGAAAGGCATTCTGCACGCTGCCGTCTTCGGTTCGGTCGCTCGCGGGGAGGCCAAATCGTCAAGCGATGTGGATGTCATGGTCGAACTCGACCCCGAAAGTCATATGGGCGTTTATCAATTCGTCGGAATTCAACTCGATCTCGAAGATTTATTCGGCCGAAAAGTGGATCTGATCGAAGCCAAGGCCTTAAAGCCATTCGCTGTTGAAAGTGCGATGCAGGACCGCGTCAATGCCTTCTAGGGAGGGAGGCTTCGCGCGTTACCTTTTGGATATACTGGAAAATATCGACGCGGCCTACGAATTCGTTGGAAGCTTAAGCGCGAGCGAGTTTTCAGCCGAGCGGATGCGCATCTACGCTGCCACACGCGCACTGGAGATTATCTCCGAGGCTTCGCGACATATTCCGGACGAGGCCAAAGCGAGATTCCTCACGATAAATTGGAGGGCAATCAAAGCTGCGGGAAACGTATATCGCCATGCATATTCTGCGGTGTCGAGTGAAGTGATCTGGGAAACGATTGCAAGTGATCTTCCGCTACTGGCGACTGCTATTTCCGAGGAACTCAGACGCCTCGGTTACAAACCCACATTTTAAACGTCGCTTGATATCGTGGTTGAGGCATAGGCGAAGCGGGACGATGTTTTTCCCGTAGGGGGTGTCTCCCGCGCCTTGGCACAAGGGGATGGAACTCAAGCGCACCCTATGGCTTGATCGGGTATGCGGGAACTTTGGGCATTGCTGAAGGAAGGCATCGTCGCGTTTGACGAAGATGACTCGCTCAGCCGTGGCGCCGCCATCGCCTTTTACGCCATCACCGCGCTGGCGCCGGTTCTTTATATCGCGGCTTCCATCGCAGGCCTCGTCTTCGGGCGCGAAGCGGCGGGCACCGCCATCGCGCATGAGGTGGGCCGCCTCGTCGGTCCCAGTGCATCGAAGCTGCTCACCACCGCGATCCGCAATGCCGACAATCCCACCGGCACCGGCTTCTGGACCAACATCATCGGCGTCGTCCTTCTCATCGTCACGGCCTCGGGCATGTTCGGCGAGATGCAGGCGGCGCTGAACAAGATCTGGAAAGCCCAGCCCAAGACGGCGATCTGGCGGCGCCTGGCGCGCGGGCGGTTCATGAGCTTGTTTCTCGTCGTGGCGCTGGGCTTTCTGCTTCTGACGTCGCTGGTGATGTCCGCGGCGATCCATGCGCTGGGAGAGCGCATCGATTATGTGCTGCCCATCGGCTCCTTCCTCGCGTATGTTCTCAATTTCGGCATTTCTTTCGTGCTGGTCGCGTTGCTTCTGGCGGCGATCTATCGCGCGCTGCCCGATTGTGAAATCCAGTGGCGCGATGTGATCGCAGGCGCCATCGGCACAACCGTCCTGTTCAATGTCGGTGAGTTCTTCATCAGCCTTTACCTTGGCTCGGCCACGGTGGGCTATCGCTATGGCGCGGCGGGCGGCGTCATCGTGCTGCTGCTGTGGATCTACTACACCGCGCAGATATTCCTGCTTGGCGCGGAATTCACCCATGTCTGGTCCATGCACCACGGCAGCCTGAAAGACGCGCGCGACGCGGGCATGGCGACCACACCTGCAAAAGCCTGACCGGCCGCAATCCCGGTCAAGCGAAGGTCTTTCGATCCGGCTAGGATCGGTCTCGAAAGGATCGGCCGTGTCGCTCACCAACAAGGCGCTGTTCGTCATCGAACGCAATCTCTATCGCGACCTCTCGCTGGAGCAGATCGCCAAGTTTTGCGATGCGTCGCGCTTCCATCTGGCGCATGCCTTCGGCGAAGCCACCGGCCTTTCGGTCATCGAATACCGCCGCGCCCGCCGCCTCACCGAAGCGGCCTATGCGCTGGCCGCCGGTGCGTCGGACATCCTCGGTGTTGCGCTCGACACCGGCTATGCCAGCCACGAAGCGTTCAGCCGTGCGTTCAAGATGCAGTTCGGCAAAACGCCCGAAGAGGTCCGCAAATCCGAATCCATCGAAGGGCTGAAGCTCGTCGATGCCATCCGCCATCTGGAGTCCAAAGCTATGAAACTGAAAGAACCGCGCATCGAGAAAGCGGGCGCGCTGCTGTTTGTGGGGCTCAGCCAGCACATCCCCTATAACGGGATGCAGAACATCGCGGGCCAGTGGCAGCGCTTCATGCAGAACCATTATCGCGGCATCGAACACAAGATCGATGAGCCGCCGGTTGGCGTCACCACCGCTTCGGATGACGACAGCATCGAGCATGTCACCGCCGCGGGCGTGACGAAGTTCGGCGCCATACCGAAGGATCTCGTCAAGCTCACGCTTCAGCCGCAAACCTACGCCGTTTTCGCGCATGACGGCCATGTGACCCAGATCCGCGAGACCTATGGTGCGATCTGGAACGACTGGTTCCCGAACAGCAGCCACGCGCCCGCCGAAGCGCCCGGCTTCGAGCGCCACAACGCTGCGTTCGACCCGCGCACCGGCAATGGCGGCATCACCATCTGGCTGCCGATAAAATAATTTCCTCCCCGCTTCGCGGGAAGAGGAAAGTCATTGCACCACCGCCGTTCCCTTCATGCCCATCATTGCGTGCATGAAATGATCGCAGTCGAAATTATAGGTGCCGGGCTTCGTCGGCACGAAGCGCACAGTCACCGTGCCGCCATCGTCCACTTCCACCGTGCCTTTCGACACTTTGCCCGCATCTTCCGGCGCGATCGCGCCGGCGGCGAAAAGCTCGGGCGCATTGAAATCATGATCTTTCATCACCGTGCTGGTGAAGACGAGCTTGTAAGGCTGGTTCGTTTTCAAAGTCAGCGTGGAGGGCGCGAAGGCATAATTGCTCATCGACAGGGTGACGGTCTCGGCTTTCGACCAGTCCGGCGCCGTCTGTGCGGCAGCGGGAATGGCGAAAGCGGCGAGGGTCGCGGCAAGTGCGAACGGGCGAAGGCGCATGATGTTTCCTCGAAACAGGAACCGCTGTTCGCGGTGCGCTCTCAACTCTATAGAATTCTCAAACCCGTACCGCGTAAATCTCAGGGCTTCTCCCCCGCCTGCTGCCGCGCCAACTCCTTGTCGAAGGCGGCTTCCGCTTTCGCCATGAAGTTTTGCAGGGCGGCGGAATCGACAAAGGGATTTGGCCTGCCCGCTTTTCGCGCCGCTTCCTTGCCCTGCGGATCGTAGAAGCCTGCATGCGGCGCCAGGAACACATCCGCGTGCATCGCTTTCAACTTCGCGATGCTGGCGCGATAGTCTTCCACGATGCGCGGATAGGCTTTGTTGTTCACCAGCGGATTGCCCGCAACGGACACGCTGCAGATGTCGATCACGCGATAGGTTTTGCCGCTCTCGGTTTCATTCCACGTCCAGCTTGTGCAGCCCGGCGTGTGCCCCGGTGTCAGATGCGCGGTGAGATGCACGTCGCCCGCGCTCACCGTTTCGCCGTCCTTCACCACATGGTCCACCGTCACCGGCGGATAATGCACATTCGCCGTCGGCCCGAAGCTGATGGCGCCGGCTTCCAGGATCGGCTTGTCGCCGGCGCTGGCGTCGAAGCGTGCGCCGGTGTCTTTTTTCAACTGCGCAAGGCCCGCGGCGTGATCGTAATGGGCGTGGGTGTTGAGAATCAGCTTGATGCCGGAGAGCTTGAATCCCAGCGCCGCGATGTTCTTCTCGATCTGCGGCACGGTCTGCACCAGCGCGCCGTCGATCAGCACGTCGCCTTTGGGCGAGGCAATGAGATAGACCGCCAGATCCTTGGTGCCGACATAATAAGTGTTGCCGATAATGCGGAAAGGCGCCTGCGGCGCCGTCCATTCCGCGGGAACGGCAGCTTGCGCCGCGGATGCGAAAGCCAGTGCGGCGAAAGCGGCGAGAAATTTCATGATGCCCTCCGGTTGGAGAGCATCATGGGGAACATTCCGGCGGGAATTAGGCGGCTTGCGCCGGAAGCTCTGCTTCCACCGCAACGCCGTCCAGCGTCGCGGCGGCGGCGTGGACCACCGAAGCGATGCGGACCGCGCTCTGGATCTGCTCGGCGGCGATGCCCGCATTGCGCAGAACCTTCTCATGGCTGTCGATGCACATGCCGCAGCCATTGATGGCGGAGACGGCCAGCGACCACAGTTCGAAGTCCGCTTTGTCCACGCCCGGCTTGCCGATCGCGTTCATGCGCAGCTTGGCCGGCAGCGAACGGTAATCCGGCGACGAGGCCAGATGGGTGAAGCGGTAATAGATGTTGTTCATCGCCATGATGCTGGCCGCCGCGCGCGCCGCATCCAGCGCTTCGGGGGAAAGTTTGGGCGCGAATTCGCCAAGGATCGCGCGCGTCACATCGGCATTGCGCGAAGCCAGCGCCGTGGCCACGAACGTGCCCGCGCGCTGCTGATCGTTCAGCGACGGCTCGGCGGCGAGCGAGGAGAGATTGAGTTTCAGATCCTTCGCGTAATCGGGAAGGCGGTTCTTCAGATCTTCGAGAGACATGGTTTTTTCCTTCAAACTAAAATTGTCATCCCGGCCAAGCGATGCGTGAGCATCGCGCTGAGCCGGGACCCATCGCGCAGCCTCCCCGATGGGTCCCGGCTCACGCTCGCTGTGCTCGCTGGCCGGGATGACAGTTATTACGCCGCCTTCAGAACCTCTTCGCCCTTCCGCCAGTTGCAGGGGCAAAGCTCGTCCGTTTGCAGCGCATCCAGCACGCGCAGCACTTCCTGCGGATTGCGGCCGACGCTCATATCGGTGACATAGGCAAAGCGGATGATGCCGTCCGGATCGGCGATGAAGGTCGCGCGCGTGGCGACGCCGCTGTCCTTGTCGAGCACGCCCAGCGCGGTGGAAAGCTCGCGCTTCACATCGGAGAGCATCGCGAAGGGCAGGGTCTTCAGATCGGCATGGTTCTGCCGCCAGGCCAGATGCACGAATTCGCTGTCGATCGAGACGCCATAGATCACCGCGTCGCGATCTTTGAACTCGCCGTTCAGCGCGCCGAAGCCGGCGATCTCGGTCGGGCAGACGAAGGTGAAGTCCTTCGGCCAGAAGAACACGACCTTCCATTTGCCCGCATCCGAGGCGTTGTCGAAATCGCGGAAGGCGGTGTTGGGGTCGGTCGAAACGACGCCCTTCAGTTCGAATTGGGGGAATTTGTCGCCAACGGTCAGCATCGTTTTTTCCTTCAAAAAGCCCGGGTTTCCGGGCGGGAGTGGAGAGGTTTATCACCTTATATGCGAATGATACTTAGAAATATTCCAAAGTAATTGCAAGGGGCAGCGATGCGGCGCGGGCGCGCAGGCCATGAAGGCGGCGCGGCGCAGGCAAAAAAACGGCGCCCCGAAAGGCGCCGCTTTTTCAGTCTCGCTATATCGAACCGCTCAGTTTCCGCGGCAGTGGCCGTACGGGCCCAGATGATAACCGCGCGGGCAGACATGCATTGCCGGATGCACATAGTTGCGCAGGCAGCCGCCGTGCGGACCGCGATGCCAGCCGATGCCGCAACCGCCGGCGGCGTCGGCTGCGGAAATCCCAGCCATGCTGACGCCGACAGCAAAAATCACTGCGAAGAATTTCGTCATGAAAGTCCCCAATGTTGAAGCCAAGTGATGCGCCATCTTTGCGCGCACGGTTAAGCGCTTGCAATCCGGGGCGATCACAGCCTTCGCGTCACAATGAGACCTTAGTTCCTCCGGAAACCGGGCCGCAGACGGGGCGTTTTCTCAAGGGCAAAGAGAGGAGCATATCCATGTCCGGTTCCATGAAATTTCCGTCACGCGCCGCGATTCTTGCCGGTGCCGCCGCTTTGGCGTTCGCGGCGTCGGCAGCCAGCGCGCAGGACTACGGCAATAACGGCGAAGAAAGCATCCAGGTCATCGCTCCGCGTTTCAACACCCATGCGGATGGCCAGCGCCTGAACGGCCCGCTGGAAAAAATCTCCCTGTCCACGAATGTGCCTTATGACGATCTCAACCTGCGCACATGGCGCGGCGCGCATGCCTTGAAGCTGCGCGTGCGCGACGCGGCGCAGACGACATGCACCCGTCTTGCCGAGGCCTATCCGGTTTATCAGCAGACCGGAACGAATTGCTACAAGACCGCGCTGCAGAACGGCGAGTTGCGCGCCAATTCCGCGATCCGCGATGCGCGCGACCGCCGCTACGAAGATTGATGCCGCTCCCGCGACAGGCGAATGCCGGCATTTCCGGCGTTCGTCAGCGCGTGAGGGTTCGCGAAAGGAACAGACGATGAGAATGTCCGTCAAAACCGCACTGCTCGCGGGCGCGTTCGCCGCCGGCCTCGCCGCGCTTCCCGCCGCCGCGCAGGACTATGGCTACGGCGCGCCGGGCGCGAGCCCGCAAGACGTCATCGTTCAGGCGCCGCGCATGCGCCATTACACGCCGCAGCGCAGCACCATCGGCGCGCCGATCGTGGATGTCGGCCTTTCCGCGCCGGTGCGTTATGACGATCTGGATCTCACGACGGATTGGGGCGTGCGCAAGCTGCACACGCGCATCTTCGTCGCCGCGCGCAGGCTGTGCCAGCGGCTGGACAACCGCTATCCCATCACCGTGTCGGATGGCGCGCCGTCCTGCTATCGCCAGGCGGTCGACGACGCGATGATGCAGGCCGACGCCGCTGTCGATCGCGCTTATGGCGGTTAAAGCTTAAGCCGCCGCCACATCCGCTTTTGTGGGCGCCAGATAATGGCCGAGGAAAATCCGCGCCAGCAGCAGAAGCACCGCCGCAACGCCGATGATCGCGCTATGCAGCAGCCAGAACTGGAAGCCGGACATCTTGTCCAGCAAGCCGCCCAGATAGCCGATCAGATTGTTGCCGATGAAGAGGTGCAGATAGTAGATCGCGATCATGATGCCGCCCAATCCTTTGGGCGCGGCGCGCGAATAAAGCGCCAGTCCCACCGGGAACACCATCGAGAAGCCGGTGTCGTTGATGACGTGGAACGCTATCGCCCACCACAACGGCACCGGATGGCCGGTCTGCGCGACGATCTGTGAGAACAGCGCCAGCGTCAGCGGCGCGAAGGCGCTGATCGCCGTGCCGATCAGGATCTTGGTGATTTCCGCCGGCTCTTGCCAATGGCGGCCGTACCAGCGCCAGAAGGCGATGACGCCGATCATCAGAAAGGTGCTCACCACCGCGTCGATGGAGAACATCCAGCTCGTCGGCATCGTGCCGCCGAACATCGCCAGATCGTAGTTCTTCTCGGACCAGATGAGATAGGCGTTGAAGATCTGCTGATTGCCCACCGCCGCCATCGCCAGCACCGGCAGCAGCACCACCAGGATCGCGACAACGCCCCAATCGCGGCGGCTCAATGCGGGGCGATCCGCTTTCGCGGTGCCTTTGCGCTGCGCGAGCAATTCGGGCGGATAGGAGTAGCGGCCGAAGAGATAGATGACGAGCCCGATAAGGATGCCGACGCCCGCGGAGGCGAAGCCCCATGTCCAGCCGACTTTTTCACCCAATGTGCCGGTGATGAGCGGCGCGATGATCACCGCGATCTGGATGCCGAGGAAATACACCTGAAAGCCGTCCGCGCGGCGCGGATCGTCGATCGTGTAGAGGTCGCCAACTTGGGCTGCGATATTGCCCTTGAAGCAGCCGACGCCGAACAGAAGCGCGAAGATGCCGATGAGGAATGTCTGCTCGACGCAGAGCAGGAAATATCCCGCCGCCATCATGCTGGCGCCGATGGCGACCGTCCAGGTGCGCCCGATCAGCCGGTCGGCGATGTAACCGCCGAGAATGGGCGTCAGATAGACCGTCGCCGAATAGAAGCCGACGACGGCGGATGCGAGCGCCGCATAGTCCAGCTTGCCATAGAGCGATTCCAGCGCGTGGCTGAACCAGCCGATGCCCCACACATGCTCGATGGTCCCCGGCTTGAACAGGAAGTGGCTGAGATAAAGAACCAGCAGCGCCTGCATGCCGTAATAGGCGAAGCGCTCCCAGAATTCCGCGGATGACAGCCAGCCCACGCCCGGCGGATGGCCGATGAAGGATGTCTTGGAACGGTTGCTTTCCTGGAACGCGCTCAGGGAGTCGCCCGCGCCGGTGGCGCCGGTGGAAGTGGTCATGGGTGTTCGTCCGCCCGTTGTTGTTTGTGCTGATTGTCCGGCCCTGAGATGCGCAAGCTGAAGGAGCCGCCGCGCGAAGGCAAGCGGGGATTGGCCGGCAGAGCAAGCCCGGCGCGGAAGGCGCTGATGGCGCGAAATTTCGCGTCCCGTGCTTCTCCCACGCATGATGCAATCTTGCGCAAGCGGCGGTCCGCCATGCAGGGCCGATGTTCGCGGCGCCGATTCCGGTCACCATCGGCGAGACGGTGGAACGCGAAGGCTTCGTCTTCACCGACATCGTTCCGGCGTAGGGAATGACGATGGCGAGATGCTATTTCGCGCCGGTTTCGTCTTTTGTCCGCGTGTCGCCGGCGATCCAGTTCACTTCCCAGCTTTTGCCGCCGTCATCGGAGAAGGCCTGTTCGAAATGGCCGGATGTTGCGGCCGGCCAGTGGCCGCCGGTTGCGCCGCAAGGGCTTGAGCTTGCCGCGCAACCGGCCGATGTTTGGAGCCAATCCAACATTGGCCGGGTTTCATGCAGGGTCCTACCTCCCAGTTCTATTTCTCGCAGGCGCTCAGACTTCATTATGTCGATTGGGGCAATGAAGGCGCGCCGCCGCTCCTGCTCATCCATGGCGGCCGCGATCATTGCCGCAACTGGGATTGGGTCGCGGAGAAGCTGCGCGGCCGCTACCACATCGTCGCGCCCGATCTGCGCGGCCATGGCGACAGCGATCACGCCGCCGGCGGCGGCTATAACGAGATCAACTATGTGTACGACATCGCGCAGCTTGTGCTGCAAAAGCGCATGGCGCCGGTCACCATCATTGCCCATTCGCTGGGCGGTTCCATCGCGCTGCTCTATGCGGGCCTGTTTCCCGAAACGGTGAAGAAAGTCGCCGCCATCGAAGGGCTGGGCCCGTCACCCAACATGCTGAAGCGCATGCGCGAAACGCCGCTCGCCGAACGCATGCGCAAATGGATCGAGGAGAAGCGCGAATATGCGGGCCGCAGCCCGCGCCGCTACGCAACGCTCGAAGACGCCATCGCGCGCATGACCGAAGAGAACAAGCATCTCACCGCCGCACAGGCGCGGCATCTGACCGTTCACGGCGCGATTCAAAACGAGGACGGCACCTATTCGTGGAAGTTCGATCCGGCCGTGCGCATGGGCGGCGGCCCGGCGGGATTGCCGCCGGAAGAACAGCGCCAGATCTGGGAGCGCATCGCCGCGCCCACGCTTCTGATCCGCGGCACCGAAAGCTGGGCCTCCGACCCGGTGGCGGATGGGCGCATCGCGCACCTCAGGAATGCGCGCCTCGTGAACATCGAAGGCGCCGGCCACTGGTCGCATCACGACCGGTTCGATGTGTGGATGGAGACTGTCGAGAAATTCCTGGGCGATACATGACCTTCTCCGCCGGAAAGGAGGCGAGGGCGAAGAATATCAGCCCGTTACTACTCAGGTTTTCTTCTTGCGCTTTTCTTTGCCTGCGCGCGCCGTCAGCGGCTGCACCAGCTTCTCATAGAGCGCGAAGAGATGCTCCACCCGCTCGCGGTCGCTGGCGAAGCCGCCGCGTTTGTAGAGGCCGTCCACCGCCGCATCGAGCGCGCGATGCGCCTTGCGCAAATCCGGCGGCATGGAATCGGGATCGTAAAGATCGGCGAGCGTCGCGTCGGGAAATTTCGCCCGCGCATCGAGCACGGCTTGCGCCAGCGCGCGGATTTTCTCCTTCTGCGCCTCGCTCGCCTCGGGCCAGGGGAAATTATTGTAAACGATGCCCACCGAATACATGTAATCGCTCTTCATACGACCGGTGATCGCACGCATCCATGCCATGTGCATGCGCGAGGTCAGGATGCTGAATTGCCATAAGTCCGCCTTGAGAATGAGTCGAAGCTTGTCATTCGGAATGATCGGAGGATTGAGCCAGCCGATTGGGATGTAGTCCCGTCGTTCGGAACTGACTTGCGGGACGACAAGGAATGGCGCCTCGGGCACGACTTCCACAAGGAACCATGCGGGGCAATCTGCGCCCGCCAACGTCGATTTTCTTTTGCTCTTTGCACGAAACTCTCTCACCTTGTGAATTCGTTCGGTGACATGAGGCATGGCCCGGAGTTCATTCGGTAGAGCGTTTTTGAGATAGAGGATACGGCGCGCGTAGCCGTTGATGTATTCATCCGCACCCAAGAACGGTCGGAGGAATTTTTCTGCCGCTGGCTCCGATTGCAAGAAAGCTTTCGCTTCATCCTCTGAAAATGTGAGTTCTCCGTCATCGATCGCCTGTGTGCCGGTAATCATTTTTGGCATTTCGCAAAGCGATTTATTTTGATCCTTCACCACCAAATGTCTATCGCGCAGGTTGCTCGCATCGAACAGATATGGCGACAACGCTTTGTGTTTGGTCTCGACAGGATCGCCGTTGATGTCGTCGTAGCTGAACAGCCGCTTTTCAAGCGGCTCGAAGGCGCGCTTGGTCAGGCCGATGATGACGACATGCACATGCGCTTTGCCTTTCGCGTCCGATCCCCATGCGAAGGTGCGGTGCGCGAAGCTGATCTCCAGTCCGTAGTGCGAAAAGAGAAGTGGCCAAAGCTGCGCGACCTGTTCGCCCTGCGTGATGGAATTTGTCGCGACGAACGCGATGGATGCAGCGCAGGATTGGCCTGAACCTTGCACCGACCGACCGACCGACCGACCGACCGATTTCACGGCTCAAAGCCTGTCCGTTTACATAGGCACCGGCTTTCAAAAACCACGCCGCGACATAATCCAGCGTGCCGCCGCTGCCGCCGAGATTGGCGATGGCGCGCACTTGTGCGCGCTGCTTGTCATCCTGCGTTTTCGCGCCGCTGAACGGCGGATTGCCGAACACATAAGAGCATTGCTCCGGCGGCAATACCGTCGCCCAGTCGATCTCCAGCGCATCGCCATGCACGATGGTCGCGGATTTCTTTAGCGGAATGCGCGCATAGTTCTTGCCGAAGGCAAGCGACAATTCGTTGTTCATGATGTGGTCCATCATCCACATCGCCGTCTCCGCGATCAGAGCGGAAAATTCCTCGATCTCGATTCCGTAAAACTGATTCACGTCGATCTTGGAAAGCGCCGTCACATCCAGTTCCTGCTGGCGAAGTTCCTGTTTATTGGGCGGATAAATCTCTTTCAGCACCTCGATTTCGAGTCGCCGCAGCTCGCGATAAGTGATGATGAGGAAGTTGCCGCAGCCGCAGGCAGGATCGAAGAATGTCAGCCGTCCAAGTTTGTCGTGGAACGCATTGAGCTTGTTGCGCCGGTCAGCACCTTTGCGTTGCCGGATGTCATCGAACTCCGCGCGCAGCGAATCCAGGAAAAGCGGGCGGATCAGCTTCAGGATGTTCAGTTCGGTCGTGTAGTGCGCGCCTTTGCGCCGCCGTTCCGTTGGCTCCATCACGGACTGGAACAGCGCACCGAAGATGGCCGGTGAAATCGCATCCCATTTGAAGCGGCAGGCTTCCAGAAGCTGCTGCCGCATCTTGCTGTCGAACGCCGGGGCGAGCAGCCGCTCTTCGAACAACCCGCCGTTTACATAGTCGAATTGGTCCAGCTCTTCGTCCAGATTGCTCTGGCGATCCGGCCTGTCGGTGTTCAGCACTTCGAAAAGCTGGTTGAGAAGCGCGCCGGTGTCGGAACCGTCTTCCCTTGTACGATTTTCCAGGAAGTTCAGCAGAATGTCGCTGGGCTGGAAAATGCCGGTGTCGTCCGCGAACAGGCAGAAGACGATGCGGACAAGAAACCGCTCAAGATCGTGGCCCTTGTAGTTCGATTTTTCCAGCGCATCGTGCAGCGCGCCGACAAGCTCCGATGCCTTGATGTTGACCGGGTCCTGATCACTGAAGACGACCGTCTTCCTGCCGAGGATGAAGTTGAACGCTTCGACGTGGCGGGGCAGATCGGCGAGCTTGAATTTCAATTCCTTGCGCTCGTCCAGATCGTAAAGCTCAAAATTCTGGAAATCGCTCACTAGGACGTAGCGCGGCAATTCTTCCGGCTTGAGATTGGGGAAGTAGTCGAGCGCCTGTTCTTTTGCGCGTGCCAGATCCCTGCCTGCGCTCTTGTGCTCGACCAGAAGGTTGCCCTTCCACAACAGGTCGATGAAGCCATGCTTGCCGGAGAGTTTCTTCACCGGCTCCTCGAACGTCGCCACCTGGCGGCGCTTCATGCCGAAGACTTTGAAGAAGTCGTCGTAGAAACTCTGCTTCTCGCCGGATTCGTAATGCGCGTCCTTCCATTCGCGCGCAAATTCCGCCGCCCGCGCGCGGACCTCGTTGGTGCTGAGCAATGTGCTTCCCCGCTTCGCTTGCCGTCAGTTTGTTATGAACTTCTGGTGGATGCCAGCCCGAGAAAGATCATCATGGTGCGATTGAGTAGAGCGATATCCTCATTGCTCAACTCTCCGACGCGGTGGCCAAGCTTGGATTTCTGCGTGGTCGTAATCTTATCGACCATGAGATGCGAGAGTATCCGCAATCCATTTGCTTCGCTCGGCGTGAGCGGCAAGCGGAATATCGGTATTTCCACCAAGTCGCTTGTGATTGGGCAGATTGTGACGGACGCTGTTTCCGGGAACGCGTTATCCTGCACGATCACCGCAGGTCTGGGCTTTCCCGCATAGCCGCCGCTATCGGAAACCGTCCATATTTCGCCGCGTTTCACGACCAGCCGGATAAATCCGAAATGGAATCTATGAAGTCTTGCTCTTCTTTTTCATGCGGGCTTTGCGCCACGAGTCGCGACTGCCGATGCGCTTCGGCAATGAACTTCGGGTCGTTCACGTCCGGCACCCAGATCTGGATGGGGCGCAGGCCTTGCGCGCGCAGTTTGGCGCGGTGGGCGCGGACCTTCTTGGCGGAAGCCGATGTCGAGCGGGCGGCCATGGCGATCTCCTGGTTACATGTAACCCTAGCATGGCGGTTACATGTAACCAAGTCCGCACCCTTCCGGGCGAATTAAAAAATATTCCTCATACCCCTTGCATCAGTCCTATCTGTTCTTTATATGTTCCATCGGGTGATGCGTGGGAGAAAAGCCTTGAAACAGTAGCGACGCCGCAAGGACAGACAGGTAAGGGGCCGAGCCTTGTGCGGACCCCGCGTGGAGACCATCGAAAGCCGGACATCTCAGAGGCCGGCCGAAGATGGAGCCTCCGCATGAAAACCGGGGAGGTTGGAGCGAAGGTGCTCATTGGTTGCGCGGTGGAAAGCCGCTCTCCTGGAGCCTGCTGCGTAGCTGGACACCGTTGGGCTCGCCGGGACGCCGCGCGGGCCTTTCTTTTAGAGACCTTTAGAGACCTTTAGAGACCTTGATACAAAGGAGGGCGAACGGGTATTTCAGCCGCCGTTCCCGCGGCCGCATCCGCGGAAAATCGGCGAACAACATAAGAGCAGCAGGAGCGTTCCCGAGAGGGAGAGCGGCCAAAATTAGGAGCGTTCCCGAGAGGGAGAGCGGCAAAAAACATGGCAGGCCACAGTCAGTTCAAGAACATCATGCACCGCAAGGGGCGGCAGGATAAGGAGAAGTCCAAGCTCTTCTCCAAGCTCGCCCGCGAAATCATGGTGTCCGCCAAGCAGGGCATGCCCGATCCCAACCACAACCCCCGCCTGCGCGCGGCCATCATCGCCGCCAAGCAGCAATCCATGCCCAAGGACAATATCCAGCGCGCCATCGACAAGGCGACGGGCGCGGGCGCCGAGAACATCGAGGAAGTGCGCTACGAAGGCTACGGCCCCGGCGGCGCCGCGCTGATCGTGGAAACCCAGACCGACAACCGCAACCGCACCGGCAGCGACATCCGCTCGACCTTCTCGAAATTCGGCGGCGCGCTGGGCGAGCCCAACTCCGTCACCTTCATGTTCGACCGTGTCGGCGTCATCACCTATCCGAAAGACAAGGGCTCCGAAGATGCGATGCTGGAAACCGGCATCGAAGTGGGTGCGAACGAAGTCGTCTCCGGCGAAGAGGGTCACGAATTCCTCAGCTCGATGGAGGATTTCGGCAGCGTTCGCGATGCGCTGGAGAAGAAGCTGGGCGAGCCTTCCGGCGCCAGGATCGAGTGGCGCCCCAAGACCATGTCGCCCGTCAGCGACGACAATGGCGAGACGCTGATGAAGCTGCTCGAAGTGCTCGACGAGCATGACGACGTGCAGACCGTCTATGGCAATTACGAATTGTCCGATGCCTTGATGGCGAAGCTGGGCGGCTAAACGGAATGGCCTGTCTTCCGAAGCCTTGGCGCAGGAAGACGAAACCCGGCGGTTGGTGCATGATGACGGCGCGATGACCGATGCGCCGGGCATGACCGATCATTCGCCCCTGATCGCCGTTCTGGTGATCGGCCTGGGCCTCGCTTTCCTCTTCGGCACAATGGCCAACCGCCTGAAGCTCTCGCCGCTGGTGGGATATCTGCTGGCGGGCGTGGCCGTCGGTCCTTTCACCCCCGGCTTCGTCGCCAACAAGGGCCTCACCCTCCAGCTCGCCGAGATCGGCGTGATCCTGCTGATGTTCGGCGTGGGGCTTCATTTCTCCCCGCGCGATCTGATTTCCGTGCGCCGCATCGCCGTTCCCGGCGCGCTGTTGCAGGTGGCGGCCGCCACCGCGCTGGGCGAAGCGGTGGCCTGGCTGATCGGCTGGAATCTCGGCACCGGCCTTGTCTTCGGCCTGTCCCTCGCCATCGCCTCCACCGTGGTGATGACCCGCACCCTGCAGGAACGCCACCTGATGGATTCCGGCCAGGGCCACATCGCCGTCGGCTGGCTGGTGATGCAGGACTTCATCACCGTCCTGGCGCTGGTTCTCCTGCCTCCGGTCGCGACCGCGCTGAAAGGCGGTCATATCGAAGCCTCCTCGCTTCTGCGCGCCCTGGGCTTCACGGCCCTCAAACTCGGCGGCTTCGTGGCCTTCATGATGATCGTAGGCCGCCGCGTGATCCCATGGGTGCTGCACTACACGGCGCATACCGGATCGCGCGAATTGTTTCGGTTGGCGGTGTTGACCGTCGCGTTGGGTGTCGCCTTCGGCGCGGCGGAACTGTTCGGCGTCTCCATTGCGCTCGGCGCGTTCTTCGCCGGCATGATCATGAGCGGCTCGCCGCTTTCGCAACGCGCCACCGAAGAAACGCTGCCGCTGCGCGATGCCTTCGCGGTGCTGTTCTTCGTCTCCGTCGGCATGATCTTCGATCCCCTGGTGATTGTGCAGGAACCTGCCGCTTTGGCCGCCTCCATCGCCGTGGTCATCTTCGGCATCGGCGGCGCGGCCTATCTCATCGCGCGCTGGTTCGGCTATCCGCTCGCCACGGCGCTTTTCATCGGCGCGGGCCTTGCGCAGATCGGCGAGTTCTCCTTCATCCTCGCCGATCTCGGCATCGGGCAGGGTTTGCTGCCCGATCGCGTGCGCGATCTCATCCTCGGCGCCTCCATTCTCACCATCCTCATCAATCCCCTCCTGGTCGCCGCCGCCGAACGCCAAAGCCGCCCCGAACCTGCTACGCCCGAAATGCCGCGTGAGAAGCCTGCCGAAATCGCGCCGACACAACTTACCCGGCACGCCATCGTCGTCGGTTATGGCCGCGTCGGCCATCTCGTCGGCGAAGGGCTGAAGCGCATGGAGGTTGCGTTTGCCGTTATCGAGAATGCGCGCGATGTGATCGAAGGCATCCGCCGCGACGGCATCGAAGTGATCGAAGGCAATGCCGCGATGAGCAACGTGCTCAAGGCGGCGAACATCGCCGGGGCGCGGCTGCTCTTCGTCGCCATTCCGGAAGCCTTCGAGGCGGGCCAGATCGTGGAGCAGGCGCGCAAAGCCAATCCGGAACTGGAGATCGTGGCCCGCGCGCATTTCGACGCCGAGGTGGATCATCTGCTCAAGCTCGGGGCCAGCGAGGTCGTCATGGGCGAGCGCGAAATCGCCCACGCCATGCTGGATCACGCCGGCCGCGTGGCATAAGACAGTTCTGAACAAACACGGTACAAATTGCCGATGGGCGCCACGATTCGCATTCTCGGCTTGGACCCTGGCCTCGCGCGGATGGGCTGGGGCGTCATCGATATGTCCGGCACCCGGCTGACCCATGTCGCCCATGGTGTCCTCACCAGCAACGCGAAAGCGGAACTGGCCGCACGGCTGATGGCGCTGCACGAATTGCTCTGCGCGGTTATCGAAGAACATCGCCCCGCCGCGATTAGCGTTGAACAGGCTTTCATCGCCAAGGATCCCAGCGCTGCCTTGAAGCTGGGGCATGCCCGCGCCATCGCGTTGCTCGCCGCGGCGCAGGCCGGGTTGGATGTCGCGGAATACGCGCCCAACCACATCAAGAAATGCGTCGTCGGCGTTGGCCATGCCGGCAAGGACCAGGTCGGCATGATGGTGCGCCGCTTGCTGCCCACCGCCCGCGTCGAAGCTGCCGATGCCGCCGATGCCCTCGCTGCCGCCATCGCCCACGCGCATCTCGCTGGCACGCGCGCCAAAATCATGGCGGCGCTGGTATGATTGGAAAATTGAGCGGCATCGTGGATTCGATCCACGACGATCATTGCATCCTCGATGTGAACGGCGTCGGTTATCTGGTGCATTGCCCGTCCTCGACGTTGTCGCGGCTGACGGCCGGTTCGCCCGCCTCGCTGATGATCGAAACCAAAGTCAGCGAAGATGCGATCCGTCTTTACGGTTTCGCGGGCAGCGAAGAACGCGAATGGTTCCGGCTGCTCCAGACCGTCCAGAATGTCGGCGCGCGGGTTGCGTTGAACGTGTTGAGCGCGCTGTCCGCAAAAGATCTGCAACGTGCGCTGGCGCTATCCGACAAGGCGATGATCGGCAAGGCGCAAGGCGTGGGGCCGAAACTGGCTTTGCGCATCGTCACGGAACTCAAGGACAAGGCGCCGGCCCTGATCCTGCGCGGGCATGAACACGATGAATTTGCGCCGGTAGCGGCATTGCGCGGGCCGGAGGCCGATGCGGTCGCAGCTTTGGTCAAGCTGGGTTACTCTCAGGGCCAGGCTGCGGAAAGCGTGGCGCGGACGGCCCGCGACATGGGCGAGGCGCCGGTCGATGTGCTGATCCGCGAAACCCTGCGCGCGATGGGACGATAAATGGCGAGTGCGGTGCCAAAGCAGAGTTCAAAGAACGAAGATCGCATCGTCGCGCCGGAGCGCAGCGAAGACGACACGCTGGAATCTTCGCTGCGGCCGAAACGCCTGTCAGAGTTCGTGGGCCAGAAACAGGCGCGCGAAAATCTTTCCATCTTCATCCAGGCTGCGCGCGAGCGCGAAGAAGCGCTGGATCATGTGTTGTTCTCCGGGCCGCCCGGCCTGGGCAAGACGACGCTGGCGCAGATCGTGGCGCGTGAGTTGGGCGTGAATTTCCGTTCAACCTCCGGGCCGGTATTGGCAAAGGCGGGCGATCTCGCCGCCATCCTGACCAATCTCGAACCGCGCGATGTTCTGTTTATCGACGAGATACATCGGCTCAACCCGGCGGTGGAGGAAATCCTCTATCCTGCGATGGAGGATTACGAGTTGGATCTTGTCATTGGCGAGGGCCCGTCGGCGCGGTCTGTGAAGATCACATTGGCGCCGTTTACGCTGGTCGGCGCTACCACGCGCGCAGGATTGCTGGCGACGCCGCTACGCGATCGTTTCGGCATTCCTGTGAGGCTCAATTTTTATTCGCCTGAGGAATTGCTTTCGATCGTCCAGCGCGGTGCGCGTGTGCTGGGGTTCGATCTGACTCAGGATGGTGCGAAGGAAATCGCCAGCCGGGCGCGCGGTACGCCGCGTATTGCGGGCCGCCTTCTCAAGCGGGTGCGCGATTTCGCCAGCGTCGGCGGGCATAAGAAAGTCGATGCGAAGATCGCCGACGCCGCG
>JAFECP010000011.1:0-8356 GCA_018242105.1 Pseudomonadota bacterium | reverse complement strand
CGGCGGCCCCGTCGGCATCGAAACCATTGCCGCCGCGCTGGGCGAACCGCGCGATGCGCTGGAAGAAATCGTCGAGCCTTATCTGATGCAGCTCGGCTTCGTGCAGCGCACGCCGCGCGGGCGCATGTTGACCGGCGCGGCCTATGGCCATCTTGGGCTGGGGTCGCCGCCACGCGATCCGGCGCAGATCGGTCTGTTCAAGAGTGAGGAGGACGACGCATGAATCGCTTCCTCCCGCGCCTGGCGTTTCTGGCCATCGCGCTCGTCATCACCTTCGGCATCATTGAGCTCTGGGCCATGCTCAGCGGCGCGATGGGCCGTTATTTCTCCGAGCCGCCGCGGCAGATCCCCAAGCCCACCGGCGATGTGACGGTGACGATCATCCAGCCCGGCAGCCCGCCGTCCCAGCCGAGGAAGGACTGCACCAAGCAGAATCCTTGCCCATGACGGTCGAAAGCTTCGGCCGCTTCGCCGGCAAGGTTCACATCCTTCCGATCCGCATTTACTACGAAGACACCGATCTTTCAGGCATCGTTTATCACGCCAATTACCTGCGCTTCATGGAGCGGGGGCGCACGGAGTTTTTTCGCGCCGCCGGCATTCACAAGCTGGCGGAGCTCGATGGCCCTGAGCCTTTCGCATGGACCCTGCGCAAAGCCGCGCTCGACTATTTGCGCCCCGCGCGGCTGAACGATCTTGTCGAAGTCCATACCAGTGCAGTCTCACTCACCGGCGTGCGTATGACAGCGTCACAGGACATCTATTGTGAGGGCCGGCAGCTCACGCACGGAACCGTTGAAGCCTGTATCATCTCGCTGAGCGGAAAACCGAAACGCATTCCGCAGGATACGCGAGACAAGCTTTCGCCTTTCCTTTTGGAAACAGTCGCTTAACGATTAGCGCCCAATTTCGGCCACGTTCAAATGCGCTTATGGCGCTTGCTCTCGGCGCATCAGGCGGTATCACGAGCAGTAACCGGCGCGCCATCCGGGCCCGGCATGAAGAGGTCAGCTAATGAATTTGACGCGTTGGATCGCCGTGGCTTTTGCGGCGCTTGCTCTTTGCATTGCCGCGCCGGCCTTCGCGCAACCCGCCGCTGCGCCGAGCGGGCAGGATGCACAGGTTCAGAATCTTCCCCCGGCCGCCGCGCCGACCGCCAATGTCGATGTCACACAGACCGGCGGCAGCGTTGCGCCGGACGTCGCCGGCATTTCTGTCATCTCTCTCTTCCTGCGCGCCGATCCGATTGTGAAAGGCGTCTTCCTTTTGCTGCTGCTGGCATCCCTGTGGTCATGGACGATCATCATCAACAAGCTGATCGCGCTCGCCAATCTGCGCCGCAAAGCCGATCGCTTCGAGAAGACCTTCTGGTCGGGCCTCTCGCTCGACGAACTTTATACCCAATACGCCAAAATGGCGGACCATCCGATGTCGGCGGTCTTCGTTTCCGCGTTGCGCGAATGGCGGCGCGCGTTCGAAGGCGGCGCACCGCGCGAATGGCTGCTGCCGGGCATCAAGGAGCGCATCGACAAATCGATGGCGGTCACCATCCTGCGCGAGACCGACAGCATCGAGAAAAACCTCGGCTTCCTCGCCACCGTCGGCGCCACCGCCCCGTTCGTAGGGCTGTTCGGCACGGTGTGGGGTATCATGAATTCGTTCTCGGCGATCGCCGCGCGGCATGACACCACGCTGGCCGTCGTTGCGCCGGGCATCGCGGAAGCCTTGTTCGCCACTGCGATGGGTCTGCTGGCCGCCATCCCGGCGGTGATTTTCTACAACAAGTTCGCGGGCGATATTGGCCGTTACACCGGGCGCCTCGAAGGTTTCGCGGACGAGTTCTCCGCGATCCTGTCGCGCCAACTCGATGAGAAGGCGGCGCGCTGATGGCCATGGCCATGAAACGCGTCGATCGCCGTGCCCGCCGCGGGCGATCGCACGCGATGTCCGATATCAACGTCACGCCGTTCGTGGACGTGATGCTGGTGCTGCTGATCGTGTTCATGGTCACAGCGCCCCTGCTCACCGTGGGTGTGCCGGTCGATCTGCCCAAAACCAAGGCGCAGGCGCTGGGTCAGGATCGCGAGCCGCTCTCCGTCACTGTGCGCCGTGACGGGAAAATCTATCTTCAGAACGCGCCGGTTCCCGAAGATCAACTCGTCGCCAAGCTCAGCGCCATCGCCGCCAACGGTTACGACCAGCGCATCTTCGTGCGCGGCGACAAATCGGTGGATTATGGGCGGGTGATGCAGGTGATGGCTGAGATCAGCGCCGCGGGGTTCACGCATATCGGACTTGTCACGGATGTCGCAAAGCCGCGCGATCGGAAATAGGATTTCGCTGGCCTCGGGCGCTGGTGAAAGAACCTCGCCGCTGGGCATCATCACAGCGACGATCCTGCACGTCCTCGTCATCGGCGCGACCTTGTTCACCTTCGCGCACAAGCTCGACCTCAATATTCAGGATTCGCCCGTGGTGCCGGTCGATCTCGTCACCATCGGCGAGAAGACAAATCTCAAAGCCATGGTGAAAGAGCAGCCCAAGGCACCGCCCAAGGAAGATATCCAGCCTGCGCCTCCCACGCCGCAGCCGATGGTGACGCCGCCGGACACGCAGGCGGAGGCCGCGCCGGACCAGGCGCCGTCGGAGCCGATGATCGCCAAGCCGGAACCTGCGCCGACTCCAAAGCTTAAACCTGTCGAACAGCCAAAGCCTGAAGCCAAGAAGAAGCAGTTCGACATCAACAACATCATGGCATTGCTCAACAAACAGGCCCCTGCCGCGGCCAGCGTGCGCAACGCCAAGACCGGTGCGCGCGATGTCAAAGGTTTCGGCGCCCAGAACGCCATGACAGCCGATATCCAGGACGCGCTGCGCAGCCAGATCGCGCAGTGTTGGAGCCCGCCGGTCGGCGCGCCGCACGCCGAGGATCTCATCGTCGATTTCGATTTGTTGCTCAATCCGGACGGGTCGGTCGCACGGCCGCCACAATTAGTTGGAGACTCCGCGTCCAATGCAGGGAGCAATCCTTACACACGCGCGGCGGCGGAAGCGGCGCGGCGGGCCATATATGAATGTGCGCCGTACAAGCTGCCGGGCGATCGTTACAATCAGTGGCGCGAGATCAATCCCTTCCACTTCGATCCGCGCCAGATGATGGGGCAATGATTTTTCAGAATTTTCCGGAGCATGCCATGAAGAAATTCGCCGTTGCCGCCTTAGCCTTCGTGGCGCTCGTCGCCGGATTCGCGGTCCCCGCCGAAGCCCAACTCCGCGTGGACGTGACGCAAGGCAACATCCAGCCGCTGCCTATCGCCATTCCCGATTTCATCGGCGACCCGTCCGGCGCGCAGATCGCAAGTGTGGTGCGTGCCGATCTCGATCGTTCCGGCTTGTTCAAGGTGCTCGACCCAAAATCCTTCGTGGAGCAGGTGAAGGACATCAATACCGTGCCGAACTTCGGCAACTGGCGCGTGATCAATGCGCAGGCGCTTGTCACCGGGCAGGTTCAGCAGCAGGCCGATGGCCGCTTGCGTCTCGACTTCCGCCTTTGGGATGTGGCGGGCGGCAGCCAGATGGTCGGCCTCCAATACTACACCACGCCGGACAACTGGCGGCGCATTGCGCACCTGGTGTCCGATGCGATCTACCAGCGCGTCACCGGCGAGAAGGGCTATTTCGATACGCGCATCGTCTTCATTTCGGAATCCGGTCCCGCGACCAATCGCAAGAAGCGCCTGGCGGTGATGGACGAAGACGGCGCCAATCCGAAATTTCTCACCAATGGCAGCTATCTGGTGCTGACGCCGCGTTTCAACCCCACGGCGCAGATGATCGCCTACATGTCCTATATCGGCAACAAGCCGCGCGTGTATCTGTTCGACATGGAGTCTGGCCGGCAGGAGATGCTGGGCAATTTCCCCAACATGACCTTCAGCCCGCGGTTCTCGCCGGATGGCAACAAGGTGGTCATGTCGCTGGAGTCGGGCGGCAATTCTGACATTTACGTCATGGATTTGCGCACCCGCAGCGTTTCGCGTCTCACCAGCGATCCTGCCATCGACACGTCGCCCTCTTTTTCGCCGGATGGCACACAGATCACGTTCGAATCCGACCGCGGCGGATCGCAGCAGGTCTATGTCATGAATGCCGACGGTTCGAACGTGCATCGCATCAGTTTCGGCGGCGGCAAGAACGGCACGCCGGTCTGGTCGCCGCGTGGGGATCTCATCGCTTTCACCAAGCAGGCTGGCGGCACCTTTCGCATCGGTGTCATGCGGCCCGATGGCTCGGGCGAGCGAATGATTACAGATGGTTGGGAAGACGAAGGCCCTACCTGGGCGCCCAATGGCCGCGTATTGATGTTCGGCCGTACCGAACGCGGTGGCCGCGGCTCTTCGATCTGGTCGGTTGATGTGACCGGACGTAATGAACGGCGTGTAATCACACCGGGCTCTGCCTCCGATCCTGCGTGGTCGCCCTTGATCCAGTAGTGCGCGATTTCTAAGGTTGTTCCGTTAGCGGGAACCATCGGGGGGTTGAGTCGTTAAACGGCGGTGCGCACGCCGGGTCAGGTCTATGCTCCCCTGCGCATTGGGGAGCGTCTTTTGGAGCGGTATTCCATGATCAAGATTTCAACGGTTCTCAAATTTGCAGCCGTCTCGTCGGTTCTCACTTTGGCCGCATGTACGGACAAGCCGAAAGCGGTCGAAACCGCGCCGCCGCCGGCCTCCATGTCCAGTTCGACCACATCGAGCATCGTGCCCGGCAGCGCCGAAGATCTGCGCGTCAACGTGGGCGATACCGTCCATTTCGACTACGACGCCTACAACATCACCAGCGAGGACCGCAGCGTGTTGCAGCGCCAGGCCGCATGGCTTGCGAAATATCCGTCCATCCGCGTGACCGTCGAAGGCCATTGCGATGAGCGTGGTACGCGCGAATACAATCTGGCGCTTGGCGCGCGCCGCGCCAATTCGGTGAAGGAATATCTCGTCAGCCTCGGTGTTTCGGCCGGCCGCGTGGAGACGATCTCCTATGGCAAGGAACGCCCAATCTGCACGCAGTCCGATGAAAGCTGCTGGGCGCAAAATCGCCGCGGCGTCACCACCATCACCGGCGGCGCGAACTCCTAAGCTTCCGGGAATCCGGGAAGGCGCCTTCGCGAGAAGGCGCCTTTTTCTTTGGATTCCGGCAAGCCTCAATTTCGGCTAAGTGTTTCGGCCTATTGGTCTGCGGGCCAGTGCCTGAAGCGCCATAAACTGGATGTCGAAAATGATGAAGATCCCCAAGTCCCCGCAAACGCGCTTATGGCAGATCGCCGCGATAGCGGCTCTGGGCATCATGGCGGGCGGCGTCGGCGCGCTGGCCGATGTGAACGCAACACAGCAAGCGGCGCTGACATCCAGGCCGGCGCGCAAGCTGGATGCGGATGAAGTGCAGGCGCGCGCGCTGGAAGCCCATATGAACTCTGTGCTGCAGAAGGGCGCCTATGTTCGTACGGCCGGGCTATTCGGCGAAAGCGATGAAGAGAAGGCGGCCCGGCTTGCAAAAGAGCAGGGCCAGGATGCTGCGATCCAGCAGCTCAATCAGAACGTCAGTGATTTGCAGGACTCGGTCCGCCGGCTGACCGGGCAGAACGAGCAACTCGAGCACAAGCTGAGCGACACCAACGCGCGCATCGAACGCATGCAGCGCGATTTCGACTACAAGATTTGCACGATGACGGCGCAACAGCTCGGCGAAAGCGCCAGCGGCGATGGCGGACTGCCTTGTGCGAGTGCCGGAAGCGCTTCTGCGCAAACCGGCAATACGACATCGCCGAACAACGCACCGCGTCTTTCGCCGCCGCCGGGCGTGCTCGGCACGATCCCCTCCAACCAGCCGCTGCCGCTGGCGGCGCCCGGTTCGCCCGATGCCGGCGGCCCACCCCCCGGCGCAACGCGCCCGCAATTCGATGCTGCAATGAATATGCTATCCAAAGCGCAATATGACGAAGCGCGCGCGGCGTTCCGCAATTTTGCAGACACCTATCCGAAGGACGAGCTTGCGCCGCAGGCCGTATATTGGGTGGGCGATATCGCCTATGTGCAAAAGGACTACCCCAATGCGGCGCGGGCTTTTGCCGAAGAGATCAAGAAATACGGTTCCAGCCCTCGCGCGCCGGACAGTATGCTCAAGCTCGGGCAATCGTTGATTGCGCTGAAACAGAAACAGGAAGGCTGCACAACACTTGGCGCGCTCCACAGCAAATACCCGCAAGCTTCCAAAAGCGTCCTCGCGCAAGCCAAAGCCAGCCACAAAGCCGCGGGCTGCAAGTAAGCCCGTTCCGGTAAAACCGGTTTCGGCGGCGAATAACGAAGTTGCGGCACAGTTCAGCGCACGCATGGATGCACTCAGAAGCGCGGGGGCCGCGTGGCCCGGCGCCGTGGCGGTATCGGGCGGCGGCGATTCCATCGCGTTGATGCTGTTGCTGGCGGCTTATGCGAAGCACGCGAAACTGCCGCCGCCTGTCGTGCTCACCGTCGATCATGGATTGCGCCCCGATTCTGCGAAGGATGCCAAGGCCGTTCTCAGGATGGCGGGCGATGCCGGGTTGAAGGCGCATGTCCTCACCTGGAAAGGCGCCGCGCCGAAATCGGACATCGAGGCCGAAGCGCGCGCGGCGCGCTATCGCCTGATGGGCGAGTGGCTTGTCGCGCATGAGATCTCTGGACTCTATGTCGCTCACACGATGGAAGATCAGGCGGAGACATTCCTGCTGCGCCTTGCGCGGGGCAGCGGCCTCGACGGATTGTCGGCCATGCGCGTGATCGCGCCCTACCCGATGCAAGGTTTCGCCGGATTGATGGTTGTGCGTCCACTGCTCGACATGGCGCGCATCCCCTTGCGGGATTTTCTGCGTGCGAAAAAACAGGCATGGATCGAAGATCCCATGAACGGCGACCCGCGGTTCGCCCGCTCGAAGCTGCGCGCGGCATGGCCGCAACTGGAAGCATTGGGGCTGACGGCGCAGCGCGTGTCCGACGCCGCGGATCATCTTGGCCGCGCGCGCGAGGCTCTTGACGATATGACGGCCGCATTGCTGGAACGCGCCGCCCGCTTCGACGATGGCGGCGCGCTGGTGGATTCCGTGCGCCTGAAAATGGCGCCGCGCGAGGTTGGTTTGCGCGCACTGGCCGCGGCGCTTTCCCGGGTATCCGGTGAGATCTACCGGCCGCGCTTCGGCAAGCTGGAGCGTCTGTTCGATACCATCCGCGACGGTTCTTTGGGCGGCGGCGCCACGCTTCATGGTTGCATTGTCGCACCCGCGCCACGCGCCGCATTCGCTTTTGGAACCGGAACTTTGATCGTTAGGCGTGAGCCCGGAAGGGCCGGATCGGAAAAGTCCATTGCCGCTGCCCCTTATGCGCCGAAGATTGCGGCCAATCCTGAGAAACCAGTGAAAAGCGGCGCGCGAATTAACCGCGCTTCTTAAGGGGATTTGGAGGCGCCGATTGCCCGCAGACCTTAAATTTCTTAACGCTTTGATGGCTGACAAGGGGCTAGACTGTACCTATCTGTGAAAGGACAGGTCCGCGCCGGCGCCGCGCGCGCGAGGCCATGAAAGGACGACCGTGAATAACCTTCGCAATCTCGCGCTGTGGATCATCATCATGCTTTTGCTGGTGGCGCTCTTCAACATGTTTCAGAGCTCCGGCACGCATCAGCAGACCAGCGCGATCAACTACACCCAGTTCAACCAGTACGTCGATCAGGGCACGGTGAAGGACGTCACGATCCAGGGCGATCAGATTTCCGGCCACACCACGGGCGGCCAGGCTTTCACCACCGTTTCGCCGAACGATCCGCAGCTCGTTCCGCACATGCTGCAGAAGAACGTGCCGATCACCGTCAAGCCGGCAGACGACGGATTCAACCTGCTCGGCATCCTGCTCAACTGGTTCCCGATGCTGCTTATCGTCGGCATCTGGGTGTTCTTCATCCGTCAGATGCAATCGGGCGGCGGCAAGGCGATGGGCTTCGGCAAATCGCGCGCCAAGATGCTCACGGAGAAAACGGGCCGCGTCACATTTGAAGATGTCGCGGGCGTCGATGAAGCCAAGGACGATCTGAAAGAGATCGTGGACTTTCTGCGCGATCCGCAGAAATTCCAGCGCCTCGGCGGGCGCATTCCCAAGGGCGTGCTGCTCGTCGGCCCGCCGGGCACCGGCAAGACGCTCATCGCGCGCGCCGTCGCGGGCGAAGCCAATGTGCCGTTCTTCACCATCTCCGGTTCCGACTTCGTGGAAATGTTCGTCGGCGTGGGCGCGGCCCGCGTGCGCGACATGTTCGAGAACGCCAAGAAGAACGCGCC
>JAFECP010000010.1:90842-115898 GCA_018242105.1 Pseudomonadota bacterium | reverse complement strand
CGCGGAAGAGCACGCCCTGTTTCTCGTCCAGATTGGACATCGCTTTCCAGTCCACGCCCATGAACAGGCCGCGCAGAATGCGCGTGAACGCGCCATGCGCGACGGCGAACGTATCGGCAGTCATCTCCTCGATCCAGCTTTCCGCGCGCGCGGCGACATCGGCATAGTTCTCGCCGCCGCCGGGCACGCGCACATTCCATTTGTCATTGCCGCGCTTCTCGAACGCGGCGGGATCGAGCGCCTTGGCCTGCGCGTCCGTCAGCCCATCCCAGGCGCCCAGATTGATCTCCTGCAGGCGAGGGTCGGTGGCGTAATCGCTTTGCGGCAGGCCCAGATCGGCGCGGATGATCTCCATCGTCGTTCGCGCGCGCTGCAGCGGGCTGCACACATAGGCGAGGGCGGCCGGATCGGAGACTTCTTCCTTCAGGCTCTGCGCGATGGCGTGCGCCTGTTCGCGCCCGCGTGGTGTCAGCGGTGTATCGACAGTGCGGCCCTGAAAGCGCCGCTCGACATTGGCCTGCGTCTCACCATGGCGGCAGAAATAGAGCGTTACATCTTCGCGAAGATGCAGCGCCATTATTTCACGGCGCCGATGTCCGGTGCGTCCACCGCTTTCATGCCGACGACGTGATAGCCCGCATCGACATGGATGTTCTCGCCCGTCACCGCGCTGCCCAGATCGGAGAGAAGATAGAGCGCCGTGTTGCCCACTTCCTCGATCGACACCGCGCGGCGCAGCGGCGAATTGTATTCGTTCCATTTCAGGATGTAGCGCGAATCCGCGATGCCCGCGAAGGACAGAGTCTTGATCGGGCCGGCGGAAATCGAATTCACCCGGATATTCTGCTTGCCAAGATCCTCGGCCATGTAGCGCACGGTGGCTTCCAGCGCCGCTTTCGCCACACCCATCACGTTGTAATGCGGCATGACCTTTTCCGCGCCATAATAGGTGAGCGTGACCATCGAACCGCCGTTCGGCATCATCTTCTCGGCGCGCTGGGCGACGGAGGTGAAGGAATAGGCCGAGATGTTCATCGTCATCTGGAAATTTTCGGGCGTCGTGTCGATGTAACGGCCCTGAAGCTGGTTCTTGTCCGAGAAGGCGATGGCGTGAACCAGGAAGTCGATGCTGTCCCACTTCTTCTTCAACTCGGCGAAGGCGTTATCGATCGAGCCTTGCTGGGTGACGTCGCAGTCGATGACGGCAGCCGGGTTCAGCGGCGCGACCAGCGGCTCCACACGCTTCTTGAAGGCCTCGCCCATATAGGTGAAGGCGAGTTCCGCGCCGGCTTTGTGCAATGCTTCGGCGATACCCCAGGCGATGGAATGGCTGTTGGCCACGCCCATGATCAGGCCGCGCTTGCCCTTCATCAGGCCACTGGTGGACATGCAAATCTCCGAATGTATGACGGTGAGATATACGACATCCGGCTAAGGGGAATTCCGCCGGAAATCAAGCGGTTCTGCCATCATGACAGGGCCGTCACCCAACCGTTGACGGCTCCGGCCCCGGCTTCCACTCTTGGGGCGGAAAAACCGGAGGATCGCATGAACAAGCCCGCCACCCACAAAGGATTCGATGAAGCCCGTCTCGCTGCCGAGACAGTCGCGATGCAGGGCGTGGTGGATGCGGGCGATCTGTCCGGCATGGTCACGCTCATCTGGCGCGATGGCGAGGAAGTCCAACTCAACACGCTGGGTAAGCGCGATATCGAAAACAACAAGCCGATGACGCGCGACACGCTGTTCCGCATCGCCTCCATGACCAAGCCGATCACCTCGGTGGGCGCGCTGATGCTGATGGAGGAGGGCAAGCTGCGCCTCGACGATCCCATCACCAAATGGCTGCCGGAGTTCAAGGACGCCGTGGTGCTGAAGGATCCGAAAGGCCCGCTGGAAGACACATACAAATCCCCGCGCGACATCACCGTCGAAGACCTGATGACCCATCGCTCGGGCCTCGCTTACGGCTTCACCTCAAGCGGCCCGATCGCGAAAGCCTATGAGAAAGTGCTCGGCGCGCCGCTCGACAATCCGAAGACGGCGGACGAATGGCTGAAGACCATCGCGTCGCTACCGCTGTCCTATCCGCCGGGCGAGCGGATGCATTATTCGCATTCCACCGAAGTGCTGGGCTTCCTGCTCGGCCGCATCGAAGGCAAGCCCTATCGTCAGGTGATGAAGGAACGCATCCTTGATCCGCTCGGCATGAAAGACACCGACTTCTATGTGCCGAAGGAAAAGCGCAATCGCGCCGCCGTGGTCTATCAGCAGGATCAGGAAAGCGGCGCGTTGAAACCGGTGCCGTTTCCGCAATATGACGCCCCGCCGGCCTATACCGCGGGCGGCGGCGGCATGATCTCCACCCTGGACGATTATCTGTTGTTCGCGCGCATGCTGCTGAACAAGGGCGAGCTGAACGGCCGCCGCTATCTCACGCGCGACACCTTCGAGATGATGGCGACGAACCATCTCACCGAAGCGCAACGCGAGATCCCGTTCCTCGGCATGCCCATGTGGTCGGGCCGCGGTTTCGGCCTTGGACTCTCGATGGTGACGGACGAAGCGAAGAACGAATGGATGGGCGCCGGTTCCGTCGGCTCGTTCGGATGGCCGGGCGCGTTCGGTACCTGGTGGCAGGCCGATCCGGTGAAGAACATGATCCTGATCTTCCTCATCCAGAACTACACGCCGCTCACACCCGACATGGCCGGGCAGGCGGTGACCGGCGCACGCATGGGCGCGCGCGTGGCGTGCCCGATGTTCCAGAAGATGGTCTATGGCGCGCTGACCGGCTGAACTTTCACACTTTGGTGAAAGGCGAAGCATCCATGCCGGTGCTAAGCTCGCCCACACCCACGCGATGGAGACTTTCATGCCGAAATTCCTGGCCGTCTATACCGGCTCCGCCGAAGCGTCCGCTGACGCCGGCACGCCAAGCCCCGACACCATCGCCAAAGGCATGGCGGCGTGGACGAAGTGGATGAGCGATCATGCCAAGTCTGTCGTCGAAACCGGCGGCCCGCTCGGCAAAACCCTGAAAGTCTCCAAGCGCGGCACGCAATCGATCAGCAACAATCTCGCAGGCTATGTGATCGTGGAATCGCTTTCGCACGAAGAGGCGGCGAAGATGTTCGAGAACCATCCGCATTTCAGCATCTTCCCCGGCGAAGGCGTGGAGATCATGCCGGTGATGCCAGTGCCTACGCGCTGACGCCGATTGCCTCGAATGCTATCATATGATAGCATTCGGTATGGCTCAGCTTCTTGTCCGCGACCTGAAAGATGAAACCGTCGCCGCGCTGAAAAAGCGCGCGAAGGAGCATGGCCGCAGCGCCGAGGCCGAGCACCGCGCCATTCTGGAAGACGCGCTTAAACAATCTGCGAACAGTTTTCGGGAAGATGCCGCGAAATTCCGGGAAGAATTGCGCGCACGCGGCCTGCAATTCGATTCGGCGAAGATGATCCGGAAAGATCGCGATAGCCGATGACGATCGTCGTCGATGCCTCGGTCGCGCTCAAATGGATTTTGCCGGAAAAAGGCGCACGCGAAGCCGACGACCTGCTATCGCAGGCCCTGATCGCTCCTTCTTTCTGGCTGGCCGAGTGCGCAAACGCTCTTTGGAAAAATGTGCGGATCGGAAAACTGAACGCCGCAGACGCATCGGGTCTCTTTCAAAAGCTTGTGCGTGCGCCCTTGGTAAGCGTTGCGATGGATAACGACACAGGCTCGGCGCTGGACCTTGCCGTTAAGCTTGGTCACCCGATATACGATTGCCTCTATCTGGCGCTCGCGTTGCGAGAAGATACCTATGTCGTGACGGCAGACACGCGGTTTTTGGCTGCGGCCAACAAAGACGCGAAGTTGAGAAAACGCGTTCAGTTGCTCGGCGCGCTCGCGGACTGATCGTTTGCTGCTTCGATGAAACGCATATCAGGTTCCGGCAGCGGCGCAGGGCCACCGAAGGATTTGTTGAACACCGTCTCCGGCACCGGATCGGCGGGCGCGGGCATCGTGTTCGGATGCTGCTGCGGATAGGTGCGCAGCATGCCCAGCCGCGCATCCACCAGCGTGTTCACTTCCGGCGGAATCGCCGTATCGGCATTGATCTTGATCTTCTTCGCTTCGGCGGCGCTGATCGGCTCGGCATGATGGCGGCCCTTGCTCATCAGTTCGTCGATAACCTGCTCCGGCTCGCCCTTCGGCTTGTGGTGATCGTTCAGAATTTCGAGCGCGCGCTTCTTCGCGGTCTTCTTGTGCTGATCCACCAGATATGAGGTGAGCAGCACGCTGTCGCCAATGCGCTCCTTGGATTTGTCTTCCTTCAGCTTGTCGAAGGCTTCCGCCGGGAAGCCCGCATATTGCGTGTCGATGGGGCCAAGGAACGCATCCTTGCCCATGTGGATGAGATCGGTCGCCAATGCGATCACCGTGCCGCCGGACATGGCGACATAGGGCACGCAGGAATACTTCTTGCCCGGATGTTTCTTGATCGCATTGGCGATCATCTCGCTGGGGAAGGAGTATCCGCCCAGCGTGTGCAGGATCAGCAGCAGCGGCGATTTCTTGTTGCGCCGGATCTTCTCGCACAGGAAGAACGCTTCTTCGTAGGAGATGAACTGCCGCGCGCCATCCTTCGCCTGCCACTCGTCGGATAGGTCGTGGATCACGTCGAGCACGCAATAGCCCTTGCTCTCCAGCGCCGCGAAGGCCTTCGCATATTCCTTGGCATAGTCGTTGTAGGTCATGCGCGCGCGTTCGGCGCGTGTCTTGATCGCCTTCTTCTGCTCGCGCATGCGGGTGACGCGCTGAAACAGATTCATCCCCAGCGCGAACAGCACCAGGAAGGTCAGAAACCCTGCGAGATAGAAAAGTGGATTCACCACAGCACCCCTACCGGCATGGAGTATCCCCCGCGTTCGCGGCGAATTCCAGACGGGTTTGGTAAATGGCCACAATGTTCGCGCGCCGGGGAACCGGCCTCACCTGATCCAGATCAAGGCGGGGAGATGCCTTTAGTCCTAGCCTTCCTTCATGCCAGGTGTCCGCCTCAATCTTCGCGATGTGAAAACGCTGATCGTGGACCGCGATCATTTCACGGCCTCTTTGGTGGCGCAGATGATCCGCGGCTTCGGCATGGACGCGCCCGCCATTGTCGGAACGGCCGCCGCCGCGCGCGATTATCTGAAGTCCGCCGTGCCGGATCTCATCCTCATCGAGGCGATCCTGCCGGATGAGCCAAGCCCCGATCTGATCGTCTGGATACGGCACGCCATGCCCGAGCCTTTGCGCTTCGTGCCAATCATCGTGCTGTCGGGGTACACCCAGCTCAGCGCTGTGCGCGGCGCGCGCGATGCAGGAGCGCATTTCGTCCTCAAAAAGCCGGTGTCGCCCAAAGCGCTGTTCGACCGCATCGCCTGGGTTGCGCGCAGCGAGCGCCCGTTTCTTGAGACCGAGGGTTTTTCCGGACCGGACCGCCGCTTCGCGGCGAAAGACCCGCCTGACGGCGCCTACAAACGGCCAGGCGACGACGAGAAAAGCAGCGGCGCAAAATCGGCAGCATCGGCCCGGTCCGCACTGGGGAAAGGGTTTGCGTCGTGAGCAGAACGGTTGTGCGCCACTTTCCCAAAGGCCGCCTTGCGCTCCTTGCCGCGCGGGACGGCGGCCTGTCGGGTGAAGATGCCGTTGCCGCCGCCACGCACAATGTGGAGCAGATGCGGGGCGAGAGCGACAAGGTACTCCAGAAAACCGTCACGGCGCTGGAAACACTCGTCGATGCTTTGCAAGGCGAAACGCTGTCCGACGGCGCGCTGGCGCAGATCTATGCCGATGGCGACCGTATCGTTTCACTCTCCGGCACGTTCGGGCTGGCGCCGCTGAACCGCGCGGCGCGCAGTCTTTGCAATCTGCTGGCGGCGCTGACAACCGCGAAGGCCCGCGATGCGTCCGGCATCGCGGTGCATGTGAGGGCGCTGCGGCTGATGGCGCCGGGCGCCGCGCCGATGACGCCCCACGCCGAAGCGTTCATGCTGGAAGAACTCGCAAAACTCGTCCGGCATTATGCGCCTGCGGCGCGTGGCCCCGTGGACTAGGTTGCCGCCGCCAGCGTTTACGACCCCAGGACCGGCAAGCGCATCGCCTCAACCGATCCCGCCTACAGCTTCACATAGAAACCGCTAGTTATTCGGCTGCCGCTTGTGCAATCACAAGCCGCGCTATGAAGTCCGATTTCTTGGACGCATGTTGAATATCGTAACCGACCGGCTGGCCATCTGCGCCAATGTCCAGCATAACGTCTTCTTCCAATTCAACCGTCCGCTTCGCCGGCAGGTCGCGAAGCTCGACATAAAGGCTATCGGTTGATTTATCGTAGCGTGTCTTCACGGTGCGAAATCTTCATCGGGGAAGGCATTATGAACGGTTTCACTGTCGGATAGTAGCACGACACGCAGATAGCATCCTAGGCTTTCGGAGAATCCGTAAAGCCTGATTCTTCCGTCTTTCTGAGTGACCCTGTGTTCCGGCTGCGAAATCACGCGGCGAATTTCGATAGGATCGAGATCGGGACGGCGCGGCAATACGTCGAAGGCGAAATAGCGCGTTCGCCAGAAAGGCGGTGGCGGTAGCCGCTCTGGCTCATCGCCACCTGTCATCACTTCAACTTTGCCCTTGGATCGTACTTCCGGCCCCACTTCGTCACGAAGTCCTTTAGCGCGTCATCCGGTTTGTCCGGCAGCGCGACGACCAGCTTCACATAGAGATCGCCCGCCGGTTCGCCGCCGGCGCTGGTGCCGCGGCCCGGGATGCCTTTGCCTTTCAAGCGCAGCGTCGTGCCCGAATTGGAATTGGGCGGCACGTTCATTTCCACCGTGCCGGTCAGTGTCGGCACCGGCACTTTTCCGCCCAGCACCGCTTCCTGCAGCGTGACAGGAAGCTCCATCCGCAGATTGTCGCCGTCGCGCGTGAGATAAGAATGCGGCGTCACCGTCACGGTGAGCAGCAGGTCGCCATTCGGGCCGCCGTTCACGCCCGCGCCGCCTTGTCCGCGCAAACGGATCTGCTGGCCGTCTTTCAGGCCCACCGGAATCTTCACATCCAGATCGCGGTTGTCGGGCAGCACGATGCGGCGTGTCGAACCGCGCGCGGCATCCTCGAAACTCACGGTCAATGCGAACTCGAAATTCTCGCCCTTGCGCGGCTGCTTGCGTCCGCCACGCCCGCGCATGCCGCCGAGCAGGTCGGAGAAGATGTCTTCGGCGCTGAAGCCGCCTTGCTGGCGCGGGTCATTGCCGCCGAAGCCGAAATGAAATTCGCGGTCGCCGCCTTGCGCGCCTGCGCCGCCCCACGGGCCGCCGCGGAATCCGCCGCCGCCCATATTGGGATCGAAGCCGCGCGGGTTGCCGTTCTCGTCGATCTCGCCGCGGTCGAACTTCACGCGCTTGTCCTTGTCGCCCACCACGTCATAGGCGTTCGAGATTTCCTGAAATTTCTTCTTGGCGTCGTCGCCCTTGGCGGTGTCGGGGTGATATTTCTTCGCAAGCGTGCGGAAGGCCTTTTTGATCTCGGCCTCGGACGCGGTTTTGGATACGCCTAGAACTTTATACGGATCTGCCATGATGTCTCCGGCCGCCGGGGAATGAGTCGCGGCCTGCATACAATATAGTGATTGCCCCTTGCAGGATTAAGGCTTGGGCGGTGGCTTGGTTTCGGCCTTTGTTTCGTTTGGGCCAGGCTCGTAAAGCTCTTTGGGAACCGTGGTCCAGCCTTTCAGCGCCTTCAGCCGTTGCAGCGCCGGATCGTAGCCCCGCCGCGCCGCCGCGCCGTAAAGAAGCTCCGCCACTTTCACGTCCTTGGGCACCGCCGTGCCGGTTTCATAGAGTTCGCCGAGGCGGAATTGCGCGATGGGATGCCCAGAGGAAGCCGCCATCTCCAGCCAGGGCAGCGCCGCTTGCGCATCGGGCGGGCCGGCCGCGCCGTCCAGCAGCATTTCGCCCAGATCGTATTGCGCGGTGGGAAGGCCGCGCCGGGCGGCTTCCTTCATCATGTCTTCGGCGCGCTCAGGGTCTTTCCCGGTGCCCAGACCGTCGCGCGTCATCAGCGCCACGTTGCGCATCGCCGCCACGTCGTATTCGTCGGCCAGTTCGGTGAAGAGTTTGTAGGCCGTCGCGTAATCCTTCGCGTCATAGGCGGCGGCGGCCCGGTCGAATTTCTTCTGATCCAGCGGCGTCGGAGGGACCACGACGGATTGCGCGGGCGCTTTTGTCTGCATGTCCGGCGGCGGCGCCGGGGCGTGCATGGGCGTTGTATCCTGCGTATCTTGCGCATCCTGCGCCTGCGCCGCAGCGGCGAAAAACACAGTTGCGAGAATGAGAATGGGACGCATGGTGGCTAGGCTAACAAAGCCTGCTTCCGTGCGCAAAACAGAGATGTTATGCGAGGCGGGAGCGTTTTCAGGAAAAGTGCGAAGCGGTTTTCCGTCAGAAAGAGCGGCCAAATAATGAGCGATATCGGCGGCCCCATCGAGGACAGCGGCATTGCCGCGAAGGACGATCCCCTCGCGCTGTTCGAGGCGTGGCTGGATGAGGCGAAGAAGACCGAACCCAATGAAGCCAACGCCATGGCCATCGCCACGGCGGATGCGGGCGGCAATCCCGATGTGCGCATGGTGCTTCTGAAGGAAGCCACGCACCGGGGCTTCGTGTTCTACACCAACACCGAAAGCGCCAAGGGGCGCGAGCTTGCCGCGAACCCGCGCATCGCGATCCTGTTTCATTGGAAGACCCTGCGCCGCCAGATCCGCATCCGCGGCCCCGTCACGCCGGTCAGCAGCGAAGAATCCGACGCCTATTTCGCCACGCGCGCGAAAGACAGCCAGATCGGGGCATGGGCGAGCGCGCAATCGCGCCCCATGGAAGGGCGCTGGGCGTTCGAGAAAGAGATCGCCAAATACGCCGCGCAATATGCGCTCAAGAAAGTGCCGCGCCCGCCTTACTGGTCCGGCTATCGCGTGACGCCGCTGGAATATGAGTTCTGGCGCGACCGGCCGTTCCGCCTGCACGACCGTCTCGTCTATCGCCGCGCGGATGCGGACGCGGCATGGAGCACGGAGCGTCTCTTCCCGTGACGGGCGCTAATACCGCGGCGGACGGCCGTGCGCGCCTGATGCGCCGCGCAGCCATCGCGTCGCTGTCGGTTTCGATCTTCCTTGTTGCGATCAAGACGCTGGCGTATTTCGGCAGCCATTCGGTGTCGGTGCTGGCGGCGCTCACCGATTCCGGGCTCGATCTTTTCTCGTCCACGCTGAACCTTATCGCCGTCCGCTCTGCGCTCACACCCGCCGATGCGGAGCATCGCTTCGGCCATGGCAAAGCCGAGCCGCTGGCGGGCCTGGCGCAAGGCGCGTTTATCGCCGGCAGCGCGAGCTTCCTCATCGTGCAGGCGGTCAGCCGCTTCATCACGCCCGCGCCGGTGCAGCAGGGCAGCATCGCGCTCGCGATCATGCTGATCTCCGTCGCCGCCGCGACGGGGCTCGTGCTCTACCAGCGCCATGTTGTCGCCAGGACCGGCAGCATCGCCATCGCCGCCGACCGCATGCACTATCTCGCGGACGTGGCGACGAATGCGGGCGTGATCGTGGCGCTCATCCTCGCCGCCGGATTCAAGATGGAGATCGCCGATCCCGTCATCGCGCTGATCGTGGCGGGCGTTCTCATCTGGAGCGCGCTCGGCGTCTTCCGCCAGTCCTACGACCAGCTCATGGACCGCGAATTGCCGGATGCGGAGCGCGACAACATCCGCGCTGTCGTCATGCGCCATCCCGACGTGCGCAACCTGCACGATCTGCGCACGCGCGCCGCGGGCGCGCATGCCTTCATCCAGTTCCATATCGAGCTGGATCCCGCGATCTCGCTGATGCGCGCGCATGAGGTGAGCGACCAGGTGGAAGCCGAAGTCTGCGCCGCCTTCCCGCATGCCGAAGTCATCATCCACCAGGACCCGGCGGGCGTGGAGATGCCGCCGGCGCTGGAACGGACGTAAGAAGCGAATAGTGAGTAGCGAATAGCGAGTAGGGAATCGCGCTTTCTTCTTCCCTATTCGCTACTCACTATTCGCTATTCGCCGGGTGATCGTCAGTAAATCTCAATCCCGTCCGGAATCGTCAGCCAGCGGTGGCGGCGATTGTCATAGACGGAATATTGCGGCTTGGGGAAATCCGGATCGCGGAACGCGCCGGTCGCCACCGCGATCGTGTCTCCGTCCACCGGCGCGGCGAACCACACCGTCGTTCCGCACACGGGGCAGAAGTGGAATTCGCCGACGGTGCCTTCATCGCCCGTGCGCCGCCACGCGGTGGATTGGCCTTCGAAGGTCACGTTCGCACGCGGCCAGCGCGCCTGCGCGGCGAACAGGCTGCCCGTCCGCTGCTGGCAGTTCAGGCAATGGCAGATCGAAATCCGCACCGGCTCGCCCGTCACCGTCACGCGCAACTGCCCGCAGGAACACGATGCTTTTCGCACTGTCTGTGTCATTGGGAGAGTTTATACCCCAAAAAAGAGCGCAAAACTGTCAGGAGCGAATAGCGAATAGCCAGTCGCGAATAGGGAAACTATTCGCTATTCGCTACTCGCCATTCGCTCTAGTCTCCAGATATGGACGAACCCCGTAAGACTCTCATTTTGACCGGCGCCTCGCGCGGCATCGGGCATGCGACAGTGAAGCGCTTTTCGAGCGCGGGCTGGCGCGTGATCACCTGTTCGCGCCACGCCTTTCCGGAGAACTGTCCCTGGGCCGCGGGGCCGGAGGATCACATCCAGGTCGATCTCGCCGACCCGAACGACACCGAGCGCGCCGTGAAGGACATGCGCGAGCGCCTCACCGATGGAAAACTTCACGCCCTCGTCAACAACGCGGGCATCTCGCCCAAGGGTAGCAAGGGCGAGCGCTTCAACACGCTCACCGCCTCGATGGAAACCTGGCGCAAGGTGTTCGAGGTGAACTTCTTCTCCACCATCTGGCTGGCGCGCGGATTGGTGGACGAGCTGGCCGCCGCGCAAGGCGCCATCGTGAACGTGACGAGCATCGCCGGATCGCGCGTGCATCCCTTCGCGGGCAGCGCCTACGCCACCAGCAAGGCCGCGCTCGCCGCGCTGACGCGCGAGATGGCGAGCGACTTCGGCCCCCTCGGCGTGCGCGTGAACGCCATCGCGCCGGGCGAGATCGACACCGCGATCCTCTCCCCCGGCACCGAACAGATCGTGGAGCATCTCCCCTTGCGCCGCCTCGGCCGCACGGAAGAAGTCGCCAAGGCGATCTATTATCTGTGCACGGACCAATCGAGCTATGTGACGGGCGCCGAGCTGCATATCAACGGCGGGCAGCATGTCTAGGTCCGGTTGACAGTATCGCATATTTGCGATAGTCGTTTCCCATGGATGCTTGGCGTGTCGAAGTTCTGAACGAGCTCGTCAGAGCCGAGATCGCGGCGTTGCCGGAAGACATCCGTGCGAAGCTGGCGCACATCGTTGAAATGATGGCGGCGGTGGGGCCGGAGCGGATGCGCGAACCGCATGTGAAGCCCTTGCGCGACAAGCTCTGGGAGATGCGCATGAGCGGGCGCGATGGTATCGCGCGGGCAATCTATGTGACGGCGCGCTTGCGGCGCATCGTCATCCTGCACGCCTTCGTCAAGAAGACGCAGAAGACGACGCCGCAAGCCATCCGTCTGGCGCTGGCGCGCGCAAAGGAGTTGGAACCATGACGATCCCGTTCGAGAAGCTGAAGAAGGAATGGATGAAGGACCCGGCGTTCCGCGCTGAATACGACCGGCTAAAGCCGGAATTCGCGCTGGCGCTGGCGCTCATCAAGGCGCGCACCAAGGCGGGCCTGACGCAAGCGGATGTGGCGCGCAAGATGCGCACCACGCAATCCGTCGTCGCCCGCATCGAAAGCGGCAGCAACCCGCCGAATCTGAAAACGTTGGAACGCTACGCCAGCGCGGTTGGACGGCGCATCGAAGTGAAACTGGTGGCGGCGTGAAGGGTTTGCCTGCCTCCTGCTTCTGCGGTGCCGTTGAGTTCTCGCTCACCGCCAGGCCCATGTTCATTCATGCCTGTCACTGCCGGGATTGTCAGATCCAGGTGGGTGGGCCGTTTGCGATCAATGGGATTATCGAGGCGGAGCATGTCGTGCAGACGAAGGGGCCGAAGCCTAAGCGTTACCCCATGCCCACCGAGTCCGGCCGCCCGCATGACATCTATCGCTGCCCCACCTGCGCGACCGCGCTGTGGAGCGACTATGGCCGCCGCAAGGTGATGCTCTTCGTGCGCATGACCCTCCTTCGCCCGAAAAAGGGCTTCGGAGGGCAGGCCCTCCGGCTGACGAATCCGGATGCGCACATCTTCACGAAGTCCAAGTTGCCTTGCGATGAGTTGATGCTGTTAGACGAAGTGCTCGCGCTGAAAGCGCGCGGGAAGAAAACGAAATCGCAATGGTCGAAGGATGCGCCCATCGCGCACACCACGGTGAAAGGCGCCACCACGAAGAAACCGGCCGGCGTGTTCTCCGTTTATTACGACATGCAAACCGAATGGCCCGCCGCCAGCCTCAAGCGCCGCGAGGCGTGTCTGGCGGCGATGAAGCCCAAGGCAGGCTGAGATGCCCTCATGGATCGTTCCTGTTCTCTATGTCGCGGTGATGGCGGCGGTGATCGCCGGCGTCGATATCGCGTTCTTCCGCGATAGGTTCTGGGAGAGGCTGATGGTGAATATCGGCCTCGTGCTGCTGTTCGGCGCATTCTATCTGCGTTTCCTGCACCATTGATTTCCTCCCCGTTCACGGGGGCGATAACGACAGCGTGTTCGCGGCCGCGCAGCGGTGGGAGGCGTCCCGCACAGCCCCCTTCGTCACGCGCTTCGCGCGCGACACTTCCCCCGTAAACGGGGGAAGAAAACGCCGGCGCTTCCCGCAAAGCAAAATAGCGAGCAGGGCGTTCCCTACTCGCTATTCGCTACTCACTATTCGCTTCTTGCCAACTTACTTCGGCTGCGGCGGCTGGTCACTGTTGTTCGGCGACTGATCCATCGTGCTGTTCTTCATGTCCTGCTCGGTCATCGGCTTCTGGTCCACCGCGCCGTTGCCGGCGGTCGAATTGTTGTCCATCGGCTTGGCCTGCGGCTGGGTGAAGCTGGTGTCCGTCGCGCGGTGCTGTCCGGGCGGCAGGCTGGTCTGGTCGCTGGCTTCCTGCTGGCCGGTATAGACCACGTTCACTTCGCGCTGCCCGCGCGCCGGCGCGTTGAACGCCACGGTCTTCGCGCCATGGCCGGGCAGATCCACCGTTGCGTGATAGGCGCCGGGCTGAAGCTTCATCAGAACCCACGGCGCGTTGCAGGTCATCTGCGCGACCTGCGTGCCGTCGCGCTTGGTGACGCTCACGGTTTCGCCCGCGAAGAACTGATGTCCGGTGCCGGACACCACCACTTTCACCGGATAGGCGCTCCAGCGCGCGTTGTTCTCCTGCTGGTCGCCCACGCCGGTGCAGGCAGCCTGGATTCCGTTCACGCTGGTTTCCTGGTCGATCGGCATGCCGCCGTTGGTGCTCTGGCGCGGGTCCATGTTGCTTTGCGCGAAGGCCGCCGTGCCGAGCATCAGGCTCGCGGCCAGCGGAATAAGAAGTGTGGTCTTGGTCATCGTCGTTTGTCCTCTGCTTGGCCTCCCGCTTGCAGACAGAACGCGCGCACCCTGCCGCCCGTGCCGTGAAATCGCGGTCACAAGGCACTTGCTTTTGGCGATATGTTCGCTATATGTTCTCTCGCGCCGAGGCGCAAGCTGCCCAGCGAAAACTGGGGGGAACCGGGGGAGGGGGAAGGAGGGGGGGAGGGTGACAATCGTGAAAACGACTGTGCCGCGCCCCGCCGAACCACAAGATGTTGAAGTTGCGCGAACCCGGACTCGAAAAAATCGACATTCAATTATCGCGCTCCGTTCCCCGCGGTTCCCGGAACCTCACCCATGCAACCGGGTTGAACCCGTGGTGAAGGGCGCAACAGGAGAATTGTGATGAGGAACCTGATGATTTCGGCGGCTGCGCTGGCGCTTTGCTTCGGCGCCTCCGCGGCGAACGCGCAATCGGAAAACACGACGACCACAACCACCGTTCAGCAGCCGAACGGCGACACGCAGACGACGAGAGAAACCACGACCACCGACGAGAGCGGCTACACACAATATCGCAAGACCGTCACCTCGAAGCATCGTTATGACGCCGCCGCCTTTGTCGCGCCGTCAGGCTTCACCTATCGCCGCTTCTCGGTCGGCGAGCATGTGCCAAACGCGCTGCTGGGCGATAGCGTGGTGCTGAACGACTATCGGAACTACGCGCTGGAAACCCCGCCGGCCGGCCTCACCTGGATTCGCGACGGTCAGGATGCGCTGCTGGTCGATGTCCGCACCGGTGAAGTGATCCAGGCCGACTACGACGTGTTCAACGGGTAGTTTGTAATACCTCAACTCGTCATGGCCGGGCTTGTCCCGGCCACCCATTTTCCAGAGACGGAGCAGAGCGGTCACCGCTTCTGGAAAATGGGTCCCCGGCACAAGGCCGGGGATGACGAAATGGATGTTACTTTTTCTTCTTAATCCCGAGCTGTTCGCGCCAGATGCGCGGCGCGATCTCTTCGACAGCGCCTTCGTCCAGATGGCCCAGATGAAACGGTCCGTATTGCACGCGGATCAGGCGCGCGACCTTGAAGCCGAGGGACTCCATCAGCCGCTTCACCTCGCGGTTCTTGCCTTCGGTGAGCGTGACATTCGCCCAGGCATACATGCCCTTGGCGCGCTCCAGTTCGGCAGTGACCGGTGCATATTTCACGCGATCGACCGTGCGGCCTTTCTTCAGCCTATCGAGATCCTCCTGCCGCACCTTACCGAACAGGCGCACGCGATATTTGCGTTGCCATCCGGCGGCGGGCAGTTCGAGCTGGCGGGCCAGCGCCCCGTCATTGGTGAGAAGGAGCAATCCTTCGGAATTCACATCGAGGCGGCCAACGCTGACGACGCGCGGCATGGTCTTCGGCAGGTTGGCGAAAACGGTTGGCCGTCCCTTTTCATCGCGGTGCGTGGTGACGAGGCCGGCCGGTTTGTGAAAGCGCCAAAGCCGCGTCGGCTCCGGTTCCAGAACCGGGTTGCCGTCCACGGTGATGAGGTCGTCCGTGGTCGCCTTGGTGCCCTGTTCGCGCACGATCTCGCCGTTCAGCGCCACCCGGCCGTCCGCGATCAGTTTCTCCGCGTCGCGCCGCGAGCAAACACCCGCCCGCGCCATCATCTTGCTAATACGCTCGCCCTCCGGGCTCACTTGGGAGATGCGTTCTGCTGCTTGTGTTATATCGCCGGGCAATGGATAAGCCGCGCCATGAATGACGACGAAGCCATAGCACTCGCCATCGCCGAAGCAAAAGCCGCCGGCGCGCGGGGCGAAGTGCCGGTCGGAGCTTTGCTTTTGGGAGCCGATGGCGCGGTGCTGGCACAGGACGGCAACCGCATCGTCGAGCGCCACGATCCCACCGCCCATGCCGAAATGCTGGTGCTGCGGGCGGGTGCCGCGGCGCTGGGCAATGAGCGGCTCGGCGGCGCCACACTCTATGTCTCGCTGGAGCCCTGCGCGATGTGCGCCGGCGCGATGAGCCTGGCCCGCGTCGCCCGCCTGGTGTTCGCGGCGGAGGATCCGAAGGGCGGGGCGGTGCTGCATGGTCCCCGCTTCTTCGATCAACCCACTTGCCACCACCGCCCGCAGGTTTCGCGCGCAGGCGATGTGGCGGCCGCGGGCGACATCCTCAAAAACTTCTTCCGCGCCCGCCGTTAGCGGAGCGAGGTCTGCTCGATCACGGTGCTATGACCGGGCAGGTGGATCAGCGTCCCGTCACGACCCAGCAGGACGCCATCCGGCCGCACTTTGGAAACGCCGTCAATGAAAGCGCGCTCTGCAAACCGCGTCGGTAGCGGCGGGTTGATGTGTGTGAACACCAACAGCTTCGCCTGTGCCTCGTTGGCGATTTCAGCGGCCTGCACAGGCGTGGTGTGATAGGTCTGGATGTCGTGCATGATCTTCGCCGGGCGCGGGCGGTCCGCTTTGGCGAGCACTTCGCCCAGGATGGAAACCATCACATTGGATTGTGCTTCGTGGACCAGCACGTCGCTGCCGCGCGCGGCAACCGCCAGCGGATGATAAGGCGCGGTATCGCCGCTGATCGTTACGCTGCGCCCGTTGTAATCGAAGCGATAACCGTAAGCCGGTTTCACCGGTCCATGGTCCACGCGGATCGCTGTAACCTTCAGGCCATCCGCATTGAGTGCCGGTGCCGCCGCGCCGTTCATCGGGATAACGGCCGGAACAAGATCGACGTCTTCGCGCGGCAACATCTTCTCGCCGTGATGCGCGGTGCGATAATCGGCGTCGTGCGAATAGGCTTCGTTGAAACCCTTCACGACATCCTCAACGCCCGGCGGGCCATAAACCTTCAAGAGCGTCCGCCGCCCGGCAACCCAGGTCTGCAAGCGCAACTCGCCAAGATCGCCGATATGGTCGGAATGATAATGGGTAAAGAACACGCCTTTGATCTTTTCCAGCGGCACATGCCACACCATGAGATTGCGCACCGATCCCATGCCGGTATCCACGACATAGAGATCGTTACCCGCCGCGATCAGCGCGCAACCTCCGGCACGATTGGGGTCCGGCAGCGGTGCATTGGTGCCGCAAAGCAGAACGGAGAGCTCGCCAGGTTTCGATAGCTGGATATCGGGTGCGCCAGCGCGATCCATAGCGGCACGGCGATAAAGCCAGAGATCGACGGGCACGAATTGCATCGCGATCCACGCCGCAGCGATGAGAACGACGACAGCGGCAGCGACGATGGTGATTGCGTGTTTCATGGCTCAGGCCTTCGCGCGGGGTTGAAGGCCGTTCTGCTTGAGGCGCCACAGCAGAACGTCGAGCCGGTCCTGCCCGAAGAAGGGTTCGCCCTGGAACGCCATCGTTGGCACACCCCAGTGGCCGCTATCGGCGTGGGCCTTCTGGTTCGCCATAATGATGGCTTCATATTTTTCTGGATCGGCGTCGATCTTCGCGTCTAGCGCGGCGAGGTCGAGGCCAGCGCGCTCGCTCGCCTTCGCCAGATGATCGCCTTCGTTCCAGTTGTCGATCTGGCCGCACCATATCACGCGGCTCACTTCGTTCAGGAAGTTGAGGCCGTGTGGTGTTTCCGCCGCTGCGCAGCCAAGCCGGGTCAGGCGATGGATATAAGGCTGGTTCGGTGTCGCCGCGCGCGTTGAAGGATCGACCACCACGGGATCGGGCCGCGGCCAGCGATAGGGAAGGCCGAGCATCTGCGAGATGCGATAGGTGTCGCGCATCAGATAGGGAATCCACATTGGATTCACTTGTCCGAAAAATTCACCGGAGCGCACCGCCAGCGGATAGACCGGGCGCACATTGATGTTCAGGTCGTAGTCGCGGCGCATCTCCACCAGCCGCGGCGTGGCGAGATAGGAATAAGGACTGCGGAACGACCAGAAGAGATCGATGCTGAGCGTCATCACTTTTCTCCGATGTTCAGATAGGCGATGCAAGCGTCCGCCAGGCCGCTGATTGCCTTGCTATCGCTGATTTGTGTAGGCGCGTCCTTGTTCAGGATACCGGCGATGAGGAAGCCATAGACCATCTGCGTCATCACACGAATCTGGATGCTGGGGTCGGTGCGCCCGTGCAGCGCTTTCTCCAGCGCCGCGGCCAATTCCTCGCGAAAACCGAAGATGGTTTTCATGGCGAGGGGATGATCGAAGCCGCGCTCCACAATCGCGCGGAAAAGGCCGCGATGCTTGCGGAAATTCGCGGCCGTCGCCGTCACGAATGTCCGCACAACGGTTTCGGGCGCAACACTTTCGGCGGCGAACAGCTTGCCGACACCACTCCGCGCATCTTCGATGAAGGATTCGGCGATTGCGAAGAACAGGGCATCTTTGTCCTTGAAGCGGAAATACACCGAGCCTACCGAACAGCCGGATTCTTCCGCGATGTCGGAGATTTTCGCGCCGGTATAGCCCTTGGCAGCGAACACCGCTTCAGCGGCGGCCAACAATTTCTCGCGTGTCGCACGGCTGCGCGCCTGCGTGGCGGGCAGGGACCATCGTTCGGACGCCTTCTTTTTCGTGGTGCTTGCCTTGGCCATGGTTCGATGCTAAATCTGAATGCATATTCAGATTATGACAAAAGCCGTATACGGTCAATGCGCGCGGCTCGCGGAGGAAACGATGAGCGTTGTTCCGAGCACCGATCAGATCGAGATGATGATGACCGACGGGCCGAAAGGACCGATGGTCATGGTCAACCTCCTCAAATATCGCGACCGGGCGGCTTACGATTCCGATCGTACCGAGGCGAAGGAAAATCTGAGCGGGCGCGATGCCTATCAGCGTTACGGCATGGTCGCGTTGCAGCATGTGATGAAACGCGGCGGCAAGGTTGTGTGGGGCGGCCGGCAGAATTTCGTGATGATCGGCGATTTGGAGAACAACGACTGGGATGAAGTCGTGTGCGTCCAGTATCCCTCGCGCGACGCCTTCCTGGAGATGACACAGGATGTGGATTATCTCGCCGCCCACTATCATCGCGAAGCAGGGCTGGCGCGCACCGTTCTGCTTTGTTGCGGCGCCGGAATGGCCGCATGAGCGTCTATACGATCTATGGCGGGCTCGGCTCGCCCTATTCGATGAAGATGCGCTCGATTCTGCGCTATCGCCAGATCTCCCATGTCTGGAAACAGGCCGATAGCAGCGAAGGCATCTTTAAGCATGTGAAAGCGCCGGTTATTCCGGTGATCCAGTTTCCCGACGGAAGCTGGCACAACGATTCCACGCCAATGATTTTCGAACTGGAGCGCCGCCATAAGGAACGATCCATCGTGCCCGCCGATCCGGCGCATGCGTTTCTTGCCTATCTGCTCGAAGATTTCGCGGATGAATGGGGCACCAAGGCGATGTTTCACTATCGCTGGTTCCGCGAGCGCGACCGGAAACAGATGAGCGAATGGCTGGCGTTCGATCGGCTCAAAGGGAAGGGGCGGCAGGCAATCCTCAACGCGGCCAACGCGTTTCGCGAACGGCAAGTGGGCCGCATGCCGATCGTAGGCTGCACGCCGGAGAACGCGCCGGTCATTGAGGAAAGCGCACGCCGCATTATGGCGCTGTTCGAAGCGCATGTGACGGAAGAACTCTTCCTCTTCGGTTCGCGCCCATCTCTGGCCGACTTCGGATGGCTCGGGCAACTCTCGCAACTCGCGGTCGACCCGACGCCGCAGGATTTGATGCGCGCGGACTATCCTTTCACCTTCCGCTGGCTGGCCAATCTGGACGATGCGTCCGGCCTCGAAGGCGAATGGCGCGATCCGGATGCGCCGCTTACAGATGCGGTGACGGGTCTGTTGAAGCTCGCGGGCGAAATCTATTTCCCGTTTCTGCTAGCCAATGCCGAAGCGGTTTCGAAAAAAGAAGAGACATTCGCCGTCGGACTACTGGGCCAGACTTACAAGCAAGGGGCATTCCGTTATCAGGTCAAGTGCCTGGCCGAATTGCGCTTGGCATTCTCCAAACTCGAACCGGATTCAAAAAAGAAGGCCGCCGCCGTTCTCGACCAGGCCGGTTGCCTCAAGCCATTGAGAGGCTGATATGGGCCGCAAGATTCTCTTCATCACCACCGATCAGCAGCGCTTCGATTCCCTGGGCGTGAACGGCAACAAATTCTGCCGCACGCCGAACATCGATGCGCTGGCGAAAGCAGGCATCAATTACACGCGCGCATATAACCAGAACACAGTGTGCATGCCCGCGCGCTCGACGATGCTGACGGGGCAATATGTGCGCACGCATGGCGTGTTCTCGAACGGTGTCGCGCTGCCGGAAACCGCGCCCAGCGTGGCGAAATTCCTGAAGGAGAATGCGGGCTATAAGACCGCGCTCGTCGGCAAGGCGCATTTCGAGCCCGCTTTCGATATGGCCGGCAAATGGGAAGAGAACCGCCGGCAGATGGTGGGCGATTTCGGTCCCTGGCGCGGTTTCGATTATGCGATCCACGCGATGCATGTCGCCAATTTCCGCGGTCAGCCGGTGGGGCATTATGGCCGCTGGGTGCAGAAGAATTTTCCGGAATATTACAATTCGGCACCGCCGCTTCTGAACGCATCCGGTGGCGGCGATACCAACGCGCCGGAAACCAGCAACAACGCCATGCCGCGCGAGGCTTATCATACCGACTGGCTTGCTGGGCTGGCCGTCGATTGGCTCAAGAATCTCGACAGCGGCGACGACTGGTTTCTGTGGCTGAGCTTTCCGGATCCGCACCACCCGTGGGATCCGCCAAAGTCGGAGAATGCACGCTGCGCCTGGCGGGATTTGCCGTTGCCGGATGGGCATCCAGGTTCGCCGGAAGCCATCCGCAAGGTATTGGCGAGAAAGCCCGCGCATTGGCTGGCATATTATGAGGGCAAGTTTGCCAATATCGAGGGCGGCCCGATGAATTTCACGCCGCAGCAACTCACGGACGACAACATCCGCGAGATCAACGCCAAGGTCCATGTGATGAACGAACTGGTCGACGAAGCGGTCGGTAAAGTCATGGCGCAGATCAAGACGCGCGGCTGGAGCGACGATACCGATGTGATCTTCACAACCGATCACGGCGAGCTGCAGGGCGATTTCGGTTTCGTCTATAAGGGCCCATGGCATGTGGATGCGCTGATGCGCCTGCCATTCATCTGGCGGCCAGCGCCCAGCGCCAAGGTGAAGCCCGCCACTGTCAACCAGCCGGTGGAGCAGGTCGATATTGCAGCGACCTGCTCCGCGATTGCCGGTGTCGCGCAGCCGGACTGGATGCAGGGTAAACCGCTGCCGTTATCGGAAGATGGTTCGCGCCAGCGTGCGTTCTGCGAATGGGACAGCCAGTTTCCGGGCTACGGCTTCCATTTCCGCTCAATTTATCGTGACGGCTTTGTGCTTACTAAGTACGAACCTTCCACGCCGGGCAAGCCGAACGGGCTTGAGGAAAGCTGGCCACAATTCGCCGGGATCACGACTCCCATCAAATACGATGGGACAGAAGGCGAACTCTACAATCTCGATGCCGACCCGCGGCAGTGGGAGAATCTCTGGGACGATCCGGCTCATCGCACGCTGAAGAGCGATCTGATCGCGGACATGTACGACAACATGCCTCCCGAACGCAGCCAGAAGCTGAAAGTTGAAGCGCCCGCTTGATCCTTCCTTGTAAAGTCTGACAAGCTGTCAGCAGCCGGCGAAAAGACACGGCGCTTCAAGGGAGTTGTCGCATGGCATTGATCGTCTATGGCGGTTCGCTGTCGCCTTTCGTGCGCAAAGTCTGCGTGGTGATGGCCGAAAAGGGCGTCGATTTCACGATCGAGAACGTCAACCCTTTCGCACCGCCGCCGGAATTTCTGGCGATCAGTCCGCTGAAGCGTATTCCCGTTCTTCGCGATACCGATCAGCCGGAACCGAACGCGCTCCCGGATTCGTCCGTGATCTGTGACTACATCGAGCACAAATTTCCCAATCCACCGCTTTATCCCAAAGACCCGTTCCTGCGCGCCCGTGCGCTTTGGTACGAGGAGTACGCGGATTCGGTGCTTGCCGTGACCATCGGCCCGGGCCTGTTCTTCCAGCGCGTCGTCAAGAAGATGATGAAGCAGCAGCCGGATGAAGCGCTTTGCGCGGCGACGTTGACCGAGAAGCTGCCCCCGCTCTTCGACTATCTCGAAAAGGAGATCGGCGGCCGCGAATATTTCGTGGGCAATGCTTTCACCATCGCCGATGTCACCGTCGGCACGATGCTGGTCAATTTCGAACATGCCGGCGAGACGGTGGATGCCAAGCGCTGGCCCAGACTTGCCGCCTATGGTCAGCGCATCCATGCGCGCCCGTCATTCAAAGGTCTTATCGAAAAAGAACGCCCGCTCGTCCAACGCTTCCGCGCGGCGTGATGCGATGCAGGGCTCCGATCGTGTAAAAGGTTCCGGCCGCGTCAGCTTCTTCACGCTGATCTCCTATGTCCTTCCGAGCCTAGCATTGGCAGCGGTCGGTATGCCGCTCGTTGTGCATCTGCCCAATTTCTATGCCTCAAAGGAAATGGGCCTCAGTCTTGTCGTCACGGGCGCGGTTTTCACCATTCTGCGCACACTGGATGTCGTGATCGATCCTGTTGCCGGCTACATCAGCGACCGTTTGAAGACCCGCTTTGGGCGGCGGCGTCCCATGCTGGCGTTGGGCGCCCCGCTTCTGGGTATCGGCATTTGGATGGTTTTCGTGCCCGGCGGCCCCGTCAGTGCGGTGCATCTGGGCGTGAGCCTGTTCGTGATGTATCTCGGCTGGTCGATGTGCATCATCCCGCATCTGTCATGGGGATCGGAACTCAGCAGCGATTATCACGAGCGAACCCGCATCTATGGCTGGTCGCAGGCCTCCACCGTCGCCGGCATGATGGGCGTGCTGGTGCTGCCGGCGATTCTCGAACATATGGGCGTGACGCTGCATTCCACGCAGATCATGGCCATGGCGATTTTTTCCGTCGTGACCCTGGCGCTTGGCGTCAGCCTATGCGTCGCGAAAGTGCCGGAGCCCGAGGTGAAACTTCGCGCCCATGCGCCGCTTCTGCCGACATTGCGCTTCCTGTTCAAGAACCGCGCGATGGTCCAGGTCATGGGCATCGATTTTACGGAATCGCTCAACCAGGGCGCGCGCGGCGCGATGTTCTTCTATTTCGCGCGCATCGCGCTCGACCTGCCGAAGGAAGCCAACACGCTGCTGATGATCTATTTCATCACGGGCGTTATCTGCACGCCGCTCTGGATGACGCTGTCGCGCCGCATCGGCAAGCACCGTGCGCTGATCACTGCATATATTTTCGGCTTCTGCGTGGCGCCACTGCTGTTCTTCATCCCTGCCGGGAATGTATGGATAGCGGCTCTGGTTCTGGCGTTGAGCGGCGCGAATTATGGCGCGCCAGCGTTCCTGATACGCTCGATGATGGCGGATGTCGCCGATGCCGACACGGCGGAGAATCATGCCGAGCGTGCGGGGTTGATGTATTCCTTCCTCTCGCTCACGGCCAAGTTCGGCGTGGGCCTTTCGGTGTTCATCACATTCGTTGCTCTTTCGCTCATTGGTTTCGATCCCAAGGTGGCACATGTTCCAGCCAATCTTCCGGAGCATCTGCGTGTCGTTTTCGTCGCGCTCCCAGTTATCCTTGGGTTTGTCAGCCTCGTTTTGACGCTGGGCTTTCCCATCGATGAAGCCAAGCAACGTGCCTATCGCGCAGAAATCGAGCGCCGCCGCGCCGAAGTGCCGGACGACGCTGTTCTCGATGGAGCACCGCCACCGGATACGGCATCGGCCGTTCTCTTGAACGGTCCTGCCGAATAATGCGCCCTCAAAGTCTGGCCCATCGATCGGAAACGATCCGCCGGAGCGGTGTCAGCGCGGTTTGCGCTTTTTCTTTCCGCGCGATGCGAACTGGTTGAACGCCTCGACGAGCGCGGAGAACGCCACCGCGAAGTAGAGATAGCCGCGCGGGATATGAAAATGTGCGGCGTCCGCCAGCAGCGCGACACCGATCAGGAGCAGAAAGCTCAATCCCAGCATTTTCACACTGGGATTCTCTTCGATGAACTTCGACACGGGGCCTGCGGCGACCAGCATCAGCGCCATCGCCAGAACAATGGCCGCGATCATCACCTCCAGATGTTCGGCCATGCCCACTGCGGTGATCACCGAATCCAGCGAGAACACCAGATCGAACAACCCGATCTGGATGATGACGGCCATGAAGGACCGGACGGCTTTGTGCGCGAACTCTTCCTCGCCGGCCATCAGGATATGGATTTCGCTTGTGCCTTTGTAGATCAAGAACAATCCGCCGGCGCCGAGGATCACGTCGCGCCACGAGATGCCTTCGCCCACAATCATTATGAACGGTTCTGACAGCGACATCACCCATGCGATGCCGGTCAGCAGCAAGATGCGCATGATCAGCGCGACTGCCAGGCCGATTCCGCGCGCGCGGGGCTGCTGCGCCTTCGGAAGTTGGCTGGAAACGATCGACAAGAACAGAACGTTGTCGATGCCGAGCACGATTTCCAGCACGGTCAGTGTGGCAAGGCTTTCCCATGTACGCGGATCGGTTAGAAGTTCGTACATACGCTAGAACCACGGCTGGAAGAGGGATGGAAACAGATACAACACTGTCTCGCGCGCGGTGAGAAGACCCACCGCCGAACCGATGAAAACGTCGCTGAGAAAGTGCGCATTCAGAAAAGCCCGTGTCAGCGCCAAGTAAGCCGCGATGGCAAACCATAGCGGCGCCAGCATCGGCATCACAGCGCTCGCAATCATAGCAACGCAGAAGATCGTCAATGCGTGACCGGAGGGGAAAGAGTCGTACTGCAGGTCGAAATGGAATGGCCTGAACCCAAACAGCTTCAGTTCCAGTTCATCCTTCGGGCGGCGGCGGCCGAGCAAGGTCTTTATGCTGTGCAGGATGGCGCTTCCGATGGCGAGACTTGCAAGATAGGCGAGCGATGTGTCCGCCCATTGCCGCAGCAGCGGGGTTTCGCCCCAAAGCGAAATCCCTACTTGTGACACCGCCAAGACGGTCACCGACAGCGCCAGCCAATAGGCGCCTTTGGCCCAATCGGTCGTTTTGGCGATACGCCGATGGAGGCGGGCGTGAATGCGGTCGTGGAAAAAGTGCGCGGCCCGCCGGTCCACGGCAAAACTGGCAAGCCCCGCCGCGAGCAGGAATATTCCGAACCAAAGCAGCATGGCCGCTGCTTGCCGCTTGGGAACGCGGCTGTCAAATGGCCGCCCCCAGCCGCCTAGCGGGAGCCAAACCCCGCCGCTAAAGTCCTGTCACAACTATTGGAAACAGGAAGGGCCGGAAGGCCCGGTTCGGAGGAAAACATGGATTTCGATTATTCGCCCAAGCAACGGGAATGGATGAA
>JAFECP010000010.1:74936-90786 GCA_018242105.1 Pseudomonadota bacterium | reverse complement strand
GAAGCCCGCAAGAAGGGCAATCCCTGGATCGTCGTGCCGGTCGTGGAAGAGCTGAAGGAAAAAGCCCGGAAGCAGGGGCTGTGGAATTTCTTTCTGAACGAAAGCCCGCATGGCGCCGGCCTCACCAATCTCGAATATGCGCCGCTCGCCGAACTCATGGGCCGCGTGGGCTTCGCGTCCGAAGTCTTCAACTGCTCAGCGCCCGATACCGGCAACATGGAAGTGCTGGAGCGTTACGGCTCGCCCTATCAGCAGGACAAGTGGCTGAAGCCGCTCCTCGCCGGCGAAATCCGTTCGGCATTCCTGATGACGGAGCCCGCCGTCGCATCGTCGGATGCCACGAACATCGAAACCAGCATCGAACGCAAAGGCGATCACTATATCGTCAACGGCACGAAATGGTGGTCGTCGGGCGTGGGCGATCCGCGCTGCAAGGTCATGATCGTCATGGGCAAGAACACGCAGGACGGTGATCGCCACAGCCAGCAATCGCAGATCCTCGTCGAGCGCGATGCGCCGGGCGTGACGGTGAAGCGCATGCTGCCGGTGTTCGGNNGTCGAGAACATGGTTCTGGGCGAAGGCCGCGGCTTCGAGATCGCGCAGGGCCGCCTCGGGCCGGGCCGCATCCATCACTGCATGCGCACCATCGGCACCGCCGAGCGCGCGCTGGAGAGCATGGTGAAGCGCCTGCATTCGCGCGTTGCATTCGGAAAGCGCATCGCCGAGCATTCGGTATGGGAGCAGCGTGTCGCCGAGGCCCGCATCAACATCGACATGTGCCGCCTGTTGACGCTCAAGGCCGCCGACATGATGGACAAGGTGGGCAACAAGGTTGCCCGTCTCGAAATCGCGGAGATCAAGGTCGCGGCGCCGCGCATGGCGCTGAAAATCATCGACGATGCGATCCAGGCATGGGGCGGCGGCGGCGTGACCACCGATCCGGGCCTTGCCCGCATGTATGCCGGTCAGCGCACCTTACGTCTCGCAGACGGTCCGGATGAAGTGCACTGCCGCACCATCGCGCGCTTGGAATACGGCAAGCATTTCCAGCGTCCGCCGAAACTGGCGGCGGCGGAGTAATCTCCCGATCGCTTTGAGGACTGCGCATGGCGGATGGGAAACCATCCGCCATTTGCGTTTCAGGCGGCTTTTTCTTGTTCTGCCGGCGGCGTGAGGGCAAGCCGGACAGCAACGGTTGTGCCTTCGCTCTCCACACTATCGATCCGCATGTCGCCGCCGTGCTTTTCGGACAGCGCTCGCACCAGCGCGAGGCCGAGGCCCGTGCCCGATTTGCTGATCATCGGATCGGTCGCAACCTGCTCGAAGGCACGGCCGAGGCGCGGCAATGCATCCGCCGGGATGCCGATGCCGTCGTCGCGAACCGACAGCGTTACGAATTCACCATCGCACAGCGCCTTGATCCAGACATGCCCGCCGCGCTGGGTGAACTTCAGCGCGTTGGAGAGAAGGTTGAGCACGATTTGCTTCAGCGCGCGGCGGTCGGCCGTCAGCGGCAGGCCGGCCTCTGGCACTTCCAAAGCCATCTGGACACCATTGTCGCGCGCGCGTTGCGCGAGCAGGCGCGCGCAATCTTCGAGGATATCCGCCAGATCGGCGCGCTCGAAATTCATCTCCATTTTTCCGGCTTCGATCTTGGCCGTATCGAGGATGTCAGCGATCAGGTCCAGCAGCATCTGGCCTGAATCGCGGATCAGGCCCACATATTCGCCATAACGGGGATTGCCCAAGGGGCCGAACATCTCTTCGCGCATAATGTCCGAGAAGCCGATGATGGCGTTGAGCGGCGTGCGCAATTCGTGGCTCATACTGGCGAGGAAGGCCGACTTCGCTTTGCTGGCCGCTTCCGCTTCTTCGCGCGCGGCCTTCATTTTCAATTCATCGGCTTTGCGCTCGCTGAGGTCACGCGACACGCTGATGATGTTTTTTGGTTCGGTTTCTCCTTCGTCGAACACGCCGCGTACATTGCTCTCGATCCAGACGTAGTGTCCGTCGCGGTGGCGCATGCGGTAGGTCGCGGCTCGAACTTCACCGGGTCTGAGTTTTTCCCGGAGCGCCTCCGCCGACGACCGGTCATCCGGATGCGCCAGCTCGACGAAATGCCCTGTCTCGATCTCCGCCGGCGTGCGCCCGAGGATGTTCTGCAACGCATGGGATGCGAACAGGATGCGCCCTTCCGTGTCGTAGAACATGATGATGTCCGATGCTTGTTCCGTCATCACGCGGTAGCGGTCTTCGGCGGCGGCGCGCGCGGTCTCCGCGATCACCTGCTGGGTAACGTCGTGGCAAACGCCGATCACCGATACGACGCGGCCATCGGGGCCGATATCGACCTCGCCATGCGTATCGACGAAAGCCGCTGGATTGGATGGATCCTTGGGGCGCGACCGGTAATAGAAGGCGGACCGTGTCTTGATCGCATTGGTTATGATCCGCGTGATGCTGGCCGCGTCTTCGTCCCGGATTTGAGATAGCAGCCACGCCATGTCGGGCTTCTGGCTCTTGTCGATGTTGAGCAACCGGTACATGCCGGGCGACCACATCGTATGGCCATCGGTGATGCGCTGGCGCCAATAGCCGAACTTGGCGGCGCGCTCCGCCAGGCCGAACTGCGCGCGCTCTGCGGCGAGTTCAGCCTCGAACGCGGCTTCGCGTTCCTCGGCTTTGCGTTGCGGCGTCATCCAGCCCTGTCTCCAGGGGACTTACCCCACGGGAACCATAGGCTCGCTGCGTTAAGCAACGCTTTCAAAATGCTGGAGTCGCCGGCAACGTTTTATTGGCGTTAAGCGCCGTTTAACTAATAGCACTTCGTCAATACCGCCGGTTGACTATCCCGGCGCGCCCGCGCGTTTGGCGTATTCCCAGGCCCGTTCGGCCAGCGGGCGCACGCCGGAAGCGTTTTGCGCGGCGTGCGCGCTGTTCGCGGTGCCGTCGCGAACGCGGCCCACGATGCCCTGCAAGATGCCGGCAAGGCGGAAGAAGTTGTAGGCCGCATAATAATCCATGTTCGGGGTGGAATCGCGATGCGTGCGTTTGCAATACATCGCTGTGTAGGTGTCTTTGTCCGGAATTCCGAGTGCCTTGAAGTCCGCGTCCAACAGGCTGCCGCCGCTGGAGACGCCGCCCGGCATCTGCCACTGCATGAGATGGTAGGTGAAGTCCGCCATCGGATCGCCGATGGTGCAGAGTTCCCAATCCAGCACCGCGATCACCTTAGGCTCGGTGGGATGCAGGATCATGTTGTCGAGGCGGTAATCGCCATGAACGATGCTGTCGCGCGCGTCGCTAGGTAGATGCGCCGGCAGCCACTCGATCAGTTTCTCCATCTCCGGAATGTGTTCGGTTTCGGACGCCTTGTATTGTTTTGTCCAGCGCGAAACCTGGCGGCCGACATAGTTACCCGGCTTGCCGTAGTCCTGCAGACCCAGCTTCTCCCAATCGATATTGTGCAGGCGCGCGAACGTCTCGTTCATCGCGTCATAGATTTGTCCGCGCTGCTTGGGCGTCTGGTCGGGCAGCATGGGCCCCCAATAGATACGTCCCTCCACGCAATCCATCACATAGAACATCGTGCCGATGATGCTCTCATCCTCGCAGAGCAGATACGGCTTGGCGACGGGGAAGCCCGTGGGATGCAGCGCTGCGATGATGCGATATTCGCGGTCCACGGCATGCGCGCTCGGCAAGAGCTTTCCCGGCGGCTTGCGGCGCAGCACATAATTGCGGTTCGGCGTGATCAGCTTGTAAGTCGGATTAGATTGTCCGCCCTTGAACTGTCGCACGTCCATCGGCGTCTGAAAGCCGTCGATGCGCTCGGCGAGATAAGCCTCAAGCTTCTTTTCATCGAAACGATGGCTTTCCGACACCTCTTTGGTGCCGGAAAACTTCTCCTGGCGATCGTCTGTCGCTGCGTCGGCCATAAGCGTGCTCCCGGTATCTTTTGGCTATTTTGGGACGGACCGGCGCATTCGCACAAGCCTTCGATCAGTTGCGGGATAATGCCCGCCAACCGATGTCTCGGCGGCAGAAGCCGCCTGGCCAGTCGATCAGATCGACGGCTTTGTAAGCGCGCATTTGCGCCTCTGCCACGGTCTTTCCCAGCGCCGTGATATTGAGCACACGTCCACCGATGGCGAGAAGCTTGCCATCGCGCCGTTCCGTGCCGGCATGGAAAATTTGCACGCCTTCAATAGCAGACGCCGCGTCAAGATTTCGGATTTCGGTGCCCTTGGCGTAATCGCCCGGATAGCCCTTCGATGCCATCACGACCGCCAGCGCCGCCTCGTCGCTCCAGCGCAGATCGAGATTGTGCAACTGGCCATCGCGCATGGCGATGAGCGTAGTGAGCAGATCCGACCTCAACCGCGGCATCAGCACCTGGCATTCGGGATCGCCGAAGCGGCAATTATATTCGACGAGCTTGGGCCCATCCTTTGTGATCATTAGGCCCAGATACAGCACGCCTTGATAATTGCGCCCGCGCTCCGCCATGGCCGCAACGGTGGGCTTGATGAATTTGTCCATCGCGGTTTGCTGGAGCGATGGCGGCAAAACCGGAGCAGGCGAATAGGCGCCCATGCCGCCGGTGTTCGGTCCCTTGTCGCCATCGAAAGCGCGCTTGTGATCCTGCGCGCCGGCAAGTGGGATCGCGGTTTCGCCATCGCTCAAGGCGAAGAAACTCGCCTCTTCGCCAGCCATGAATTCTTCGACAACGACCTCGCTGCCGCTTTCGCCGAAGCCGCCTTCGAACATGAAGTCGATGGCCTTGCCGGCATCCGCTTTCGTCTCCGCGATGATCACACCTTTGCCGAGCGCCAGCCCATCCGCCTTGATGACGACGGGCAAACCCAGCGTGTCGGCAAAAGCCTTGGCCGACGCCGCATCGCGGAAGCGCTGATAAGCGGCCGTCGGAATCCCGATCTCGCGGCAGAGATCTTTCACGAAGCCCTTGGAGCCTTCGAGGATCGCACCTTTGCCGCTTGGGCCGCTGGCGCGGATGCCTTCCGCTTCAAACCGATCCCACAAACCGCCCACCAGCGGGTTGTCCGGCGCGATCACGACGAAATCAATCTTCTTCTCTTTGGCGAAGCCCACCAGCCTGTCGAAATCCATGGCAGCAATGGGGGCACATTCGGCTACCTGCGCGATCCCCGCATTGCCCGGCGCGCAATAAAGCTTGGTCAGGAGCGGGCTGGCGGACAGCGCCCAGGCCAGCGCGTGCTCGCGCCCGCCGGAACCGATGAGAAGGACTTTCATGGGCTGAACTTCCGGGAAGGGAGGGGTGGATTCAAGCGCCGTTCCTATATCATCTGTGAATCATGTCCGAAGCCGCCACCAAGCCCAATCTGCCCGAATACAGCGTCAGTGAGATCGCCGGCGCCCTGAAGCGCACGGTCGAGGATTCGTTCCCCTTTGTACGGGTCCGGGGCGAGATCAGCGGCCTGAAACTGGCGTCGTCCGGCCACACATATTTCGACCTGAAGGACGACAAGGCCGTCCTCAATGCCATCATCTGGAAACAGGGCGCGCGGCTCATCAAGCTGCGCCCGGAGGCCGGGCTGGAGGTTGTCTGCACCGGCCGCATCACGACCTATCCGGGCTCTTCGCGCTACCAGATCATCGTGGAGCAGATGGAGTTAGCGGGCGCGGGCGCGCTCATGGCCATGCTGGAGGAGCGCAAGAAGAAGCTCGCCGCCGAGGGCCTGTTTGCCGCCGAGCGCAAGAAACCGCTGCCGTTCCTGCCCGATGTGATCGGTGTCGTGACATCGCCCACCGGCGCGGTGCTGCGCGACATCATGCACCGGTTGAACGCGCGCTTTCCGCGCCGTGTGCTGCTGTGGTCTGTCGCGGTGCAGGGCGAACGCGCCGCCGCCGAAGTCGCCGCCGCCATTCGCGGGTTCAACGCGCTTGCCGTGGGCGGCGCGATATCGCGTCCCGATTTGCTCATCGTAGGACGGGGTGGCGGCTCCATCGAAGATTTGATGGCGTTCAATGAAGAAATCGTCGTGCGCGCCGCCGCCGAAAGCGCGATCCCGCTTATTTCCGCCGTCGGCCACGAAACCGACACCACGCTGATCGACTTCGCCTCCGACCGCCGCGCACCCACGCCGACCGCTGCCGCAGAGATGGCTGTGCCGGTGCGCGCCGATCTTCTGTCTCAAATATTGGACTTCGAGCGTCGCGTTCTGAATTGCTACACGCGCGGCATCACCACGCGCCGCACGCATCTGTTGCAGCTCGTGCGTGTGTTGCCGCGCTCCGATCAGCTCTTCGCGCAACCGCGGCAGCGTCTCGACGTCGCTTCCGACAAACTCGGCAACGCTTTGCGGCGCAATCTGCAGGAACATCGCCGCGCGTTCGGCGAAGCGGCAGCACTGCTGCGCCCCCGTCCAATCCGTCATCACATCACCGTCTGCGGCGAGCGCACCGAAGCCCTGGGCAATCGCATGCAACCCGCCTTCCGCGCGCGGCTCAGCGAAGACCGCAAGAAACTGGAAAGCCTGTCGCGCGTGCTGGAGGGCATTTCCTACCGCGGGGTGCTGGAGCGCGGTTTCGCGCTGGTGCGCGGGGCGGACGGTTCCATCCGCCGCCGGGCCGATGCGGTGCAAGCAGGCGAGCGGCTATCGCTCACTTTCGCGGACGGCAAGTGCGAGGCCACCGCCGGCGGCGCGCCTACAGCCACGCCTGCGGCGTCAAAACCGCGTGTTACAAAGCCGAAAGCCAATCAGGGCGACTTGTTTTGAAGCCCCGCCGCCGTGTTAAAGTGAGCCATGAACAAGATGGACCGTGATTTCCGCGCCGAAGGGCAGGCCGACGTCGAATATCTCGACGGCGAATATCATGTCGTGAAGCCTGGCTCTTTCGTGATCTGCGCCGTCACTGGCACGCAGATTCCGCTCGATGCGCTGCGCTACTGGAATGTCGATCTGCAGGAGGCCTATGCCACTGCCGCGATCGCGCTGAAGCGCTTTCAGGAAACCGGCGGCACGCCGAAATGATCCACCGCCGCGCGTTCGTCCTCAGCGCAGCGGCGGTGACGCTGGCCTCCCGCTTTGCGAGGGCCAACACCTCGCGCCTTTCGCTTTCCGGTTCTCAGGAGCAGGGCGGCCTTGTGGTAGTGAAGGCCGAGCCCGGCGCAAAAGCGAGTGTGGATGGAAAATCCGTGCTTGTTTCGCCGGAAGGGTTGTTCGCCTTCGGCTTCGCCTATAACCGCGTGGACAACGCGGCGATCCATGTCGATTTCGCGGATGGCACATCGGAAAAGCGCGATGTAACACCCGTCATCCGCCACTACGAAGTGCAGAGCATCACCGGCCTGCCGCAGAAATTCGTGACGCCCGCACCGGAAGAACTGCAGCGCATCAAGACAGAGCACGCGCGTCTCGCACTCGCGCGCCAGACAGATATGCCGCAAAGCTGGTTCAGCGAGCCGTTCGATTGGCCCTTTCCCGGCATCATCAGCGGCGTTTATGGCAGCCAGCGCATACTCAACGGAACACCGATGGCGCCACACCTCGGCGTGGATATCGCCGCCCCCGCGGGAACGCCGATCCATGCGCCGGCCGGTGCGCGCGTTGCGATAGCCGCGCCATGGTTCCTGGAGGGCAATTTCACCATGCTCGACCATGGGCATGGCGTGTTCACCGAATATCTCCACCAGAGCGAATTCCGCGTGAAGGAAGGTGACGCCGTCGCACGCGGGCAGGTGATCGGACTTGTCGGTCAGACGGGCCGCGCGACCGGCCCGCATTCGCACTGGGGCATGAACTGGTTTCAGCTCAAGCTCGATCCGTCGCTCTACACGCGAACGCCCGCGCCGCCGAAGAGCTAAGCTTCCGATTGCGCGGCCAGTGCCTTTGCGCGCTTGCTGCGGAGCTTGTCGCCGGGCTTCGGCCAGCGGCGGTGGATCCAGAGCCATTGCGATGGGCGCGAGCGCACCATCTGTTCGATCCGCTCGGTGATCTCGACGGTCAACTGGTGAACATCCTGATCGTGATCGCCGCTGGGCGCGAACGCGATGGGCTCGTGGATCGTCAACCGGAAGCGTGCGCCGCCCAGCCGTTCGTTGAACGCCGGGAGCATCACGCAGTTCAACTTCAGGGCGAGCGCGGCGGGCGCGGGCGTTGTCATCGCGTCGCGGCCGAAGAACGGCGCGGGAAGTCCTTCGTTGGTCTTCTGATCGACGAGAATGAAAATGGATTTTCCCGCACGCAGCAGCGAGAAGATGCGCCGTGTGCCTTGTGCGCCTTTTGCGATTTGATCCTTGGGCCCGTTGGCCATGCGCTGACGCACCATCCAGCGATCGACATAGGGATTGTTGAGCGGGCGATACACCTCGCCACCTTTCACGCCATATTGTGAAGCTGCGAAAGGCATCGTCTCCCAGTTCGCGAAATGGCCCGATACGAACATCACACCTTTGCCGCTCGCCACGGCTTTATCGACGATGTCGAGATTGGCGACCGCAAGGCGCGGATCGGGCCCGTGCATCGAGAGTTTGTTCAGATGTGCGTATTCCGCGACAGTGCGGCCGAGATTGTCCCACATCTCCAGAAGAATCGCTTCGATTTCCGCGCTGCTCTTTTCCGGGTAGGCCTTCTGCAGATTGTCGCGGCCGCGTTGCGAGGTAGGCGTGCGGTAAAAGATGTTGCGGCCGATCCATCCGCCCACTGCGGATGCGCCGTCAAGTCCGAACAATCTGAAGAAACCGATAAGGAGAAAGAACGCCGCAGCTTCCACCCGATAGCGCAGCATCGTGGCGAACGGCATCTTCGGGATCGGTGCGATCTCGCTCATCTTCCCGCGCTATGGCGTGCGTGGGGCGACCCTGTCAAGCAGCGCGGCCAGCGCCGCCTGGTCCTCAAACGCTGCGCGCACGGGAATAAACCTCACATCTTCGCGCTCCGCCGGGGTTAGCCGCACGAAATCTTTCTCGGTTGTCACCAGCGAAGCGCTTTCGGCTTTCGCCCGCACCCGAAGCCGGGCGAACTCTGCGGCGGTGTAGGCGTGATGATCTTCATATGCACGCTCTTCCACGATATCTGCGCCCAGCGCACGCAAGGTTGCGAAGAATTTCTCCGGCCGCCCGATGCCGGCGAAGGCGAGCACGCGCTTTCCTGCAACGCCGGGCGCATCGACGGGAACGAGCTTCGCGCGCAGCACCGGCCCGTCGAAACCCGAAAGTTTCGGCGTGCCGTCGCCGACAAGAACCACCGCCTGTGCGCGGGCCAGCCCAAGCGCCACATTCTCGCGCAACGGTCCCGCCGGAAGGATGCGGCCGTTGCCGAAACCGGTCTGCGCATCCACCACGACGATGGAGAGATCCTTCGCCAGCGAAAAATTCTGATGGCCGTCATCCATCACAATGATGTCCGCGCGTTCGGTATCCGCCAGCTTGGCGCCCGCGGCGCGATCGCGCGATACGATGACGGGGGCGGCACCTGCCAGAAGCAACGCTTCGTCGCCGGTTTCCTCAAAGGTATCATGCGCCGGGTCCACGATGCCGGGTCCGTGCATCTTTCCGCCGTAGCCCCGCGTCAGGATCATTGTGCGCTTGTGCCGTTCAATTAGGGCGCGTGCGATGGCGATGGCGATGGGTGTCTTGCCCGAGCCGCCAGCGGTGAGATTGCCGACACAGACGGTTTTCGCGGTGGGCCGGAAAGGGCGCGCGTTGGATGCTTTCCACGCAACCGTGGCGCCATAGGCCCAACCCAGCGGCGTCAGCGCCGCAACGGCGAGCTTCGCCGTATAGTCCTTCTCATCCCAAAACTCAGGGGACCGCATGGAGGAGCACCTCTACCAACGCAATCGTCTTGCCAACGGCCCCCCCGAGAGCCGCTGCTGCGCGTGCTGCGGCCTCGCCCATTGTCTTGGCGTCATTCGGATATTCGATCAACCTTTTTGACATGGATGCGATTTCTGCGGCCGATGAAACACGTCCGCTGCCTTGCGCGGAGAGGATGGCGCCGTAAGCCTGTGTGAAATTCTCCGTGTGCGGGCCTGTGAGCACCGCGCAGCCGAGCCGTGCGGGCTCGAGAGGGTTTTGCCCGCCATGCGGTATCAGGCTTCCACCGATGAAAGCGAAAGGGGACAGACGGTAGAGCAGGCCCAGCTCGCCGATAGTATCGGCGACATAAACTTGTGTCTGGGGTGTGGGCAGGGCGCCTTCCGAGCGGCGCACCACCGCGCGCGATCCGCAAAGCATCGCAATATCGGCACCGCGTTCGGGATGACGGGGCGCGATGATCGTCAGCAGATTGGGAAAATCACCACGCAGTTTGTCCTGTGCCGGAAGGAGCGTTTCATCCTCGCCCGGATGCGTGCTGGCCGCCAGAAAAACGGGGCGCTGGCCGATGGCCTGTTTCAGTGCTGCGAGCTTGATCTGATCGGCAGGAAGCGGCGGCGCATCGGCCTTGAGGCTGCCGGTGACTTCGACATGCCGCGCACCGAGAAAGGAAAGGCGGTTGGCGGTTTGGGTGTCCTGCGCGAGGCAGATATCGAATTGCGAAAGAAGCGCAGAGGCCGCGCGCGGCGCACGCCGCCACCCGTGGAAAGAGCGTTCCGACATGCGCCCGTTCACCAACGCCAGTTTCACCCCTTGGCCGCCGGCGCGATAGAGTAGGTTCGGCCACAATTCAGATTCCACGAACAACCCGGCATCCGGTCGCCAATGGGCGAGAAAGCGTTTGGCAGCGGCAGGCGTGTCCACAGGCGCATATTGATGAATCGCGCCGCCAGGCAGGCGCTCGGCCATCAGTGTCGCGCTCGTCACCGTGCCGCTGGTGACGAGAACGTTGTTTCCGGATTTGAGAAACGCATCGACCAGGGGCAGCGCGGCAACGCTTTCGCCGACGCTCGCGCCATGAATCCAGATCAACCGGCCCTCGGGACGATTGATGCTCGCATAGCCCAACCGTTCGCGAAGCCGCGCAGTGTCTTCCTTGCCGCGTAACGCGCGCTGGCGCAGGAAAAAGGGAACGGCCGGCGCAAGCGCCGTCGTCGCCAGCCGATAGGCTGCGAGCCCCAGCGGCGACGCCATTCAGCCCGGCTCCCGTTCGTCGAGGCCGCGGTGATGGAGGCGCGCATAGAGCCCGTTTCGCAACATCAACTCGGAATGCGTGCCGGATTCCACGATCCGCCCGCGATCCATGACATAGATGCGGTCGGCATCGAGGACCGTGGAAAGGCGATGTGCGATCACGATGGTCGTGCGGCCTTCCATCAGGTGCGAAAGCGCTTCCTGCACATGCCGTTCGCTTTCGGTGTCGAGCGCGGAGGTGGCTTCGTCGAGCAGAAGGATGGGCGCATTGCGCAGCATGGCGCGGGCGATGGCGATGCGCTGGCGCTGCCCGCCGGAGAGTCTCAAGCCGCCTTCACCGACTTGCGAGTCATAACCATCCGCCTGCGCGGTGATGAAATCATCCGCAGCGGCGGCCTTCGCGGATTCGATGATTTCCTGCCGCGTCGCGTTGCGGCGGCCCTGCGCGATGTTCTCGGCGATGGATTCATCGAAGAGGATCGGCTCCTGTGTGACGAGCGCGATATGATCGCGCAGCGAGAGCAGGGTGACATCGCGGATATCCTGCCCGCCGATCGTGATGCTGCCGCCGTCGATATCGTGGAAGCGCAACAGAAGATTGAACAACGTGGTCTTGCCCGCACCGGAAGGGCCGACCAGGGCGATCTTCTGTCCGGGCAGGACTTCCAAAGACACGTTGTCGAGCCCCGGTGCTTCGCTGTTGTAGCGGAAAGACACGCGATCGAAGCGCACTGCGCTACCGCGCGCAACGGCGAGAGGCTTGGCATTGGGCCGGTCGAAGATGTCCGGCTTGGCGTCTATAACACCGAAGATGCGGTTCGCCGCGGCAAGGCCTTCGGTGGAAACCGTCTGCAACTGGCTCAGGTTGCGCACCGGTTGCTGCGCCAGAAGCATCGCCGCCACAAACGCAGCGAACTGGTTGATGGCAAGATGGCCATGGATTCCGAGATAACCGGCGATCGCCACGGTAATCGCCGCCGCGATGCCGCCGATCATATCGGTCGCCGGCACCGCCGCCGAACGTGTGCGCACCGCCTTCAGCAGATAGCGCAGACGTTTTGCAATGCGGCCTTCGGCAATCTCCGTGACATGATCTTCGAGATTATACGCCTTCACGATGCGCCGCCCTGTCAGCGCTTCGGTCAGCGTCTTGGACAGCGTGCCGGTTTCTTCCATGCCGCGCGTGGAGGATTTGCGCAGCGAGCGGCCGATCTTGTCTGTGATCCACGCGACGGGTGGGAGCAACAGCAGGGAAATGATCGTCAATTCCCAGTTCTGCCATACCATCACCACCAGCATGGCGATGAGCGTCAGAACTTCGCGGCCCATGCCGAGCAGGCCGCGCGTGATGGCATTGCGCAACAAGGTGGTGTCGTAGAGGAATTTGGAAATCATCTCCGACGAGTGCACGGCATTCAGTCCGCCGATGTCGAGCCGGATCTGGCTGCGGAACATGTCGCGCTGCACATCGGCGCTGATGCGTTCGGCGATCGTGTTGGTGATGGATTGCTCTCCGAAGCTGGCCGCCGCGCGCACGACGATCACGCCCATGATCTCCAGCGGGATGCGGATGAGGTCGGCGCTGTGCTTCAGGATGAAGATGCGCTTGATGGCGGGATTGATGATGCCGGCCAGCGCGCCGTTCATCGCCGCCGAAACCACCATGCAACCGATGCCGAAAGCGAGCAGACCCCACTTGCCGCCGAGATAGTCGCGCAGCAGCCGGCGGACGATGGCCCAGTCGCCGCGCGGCTTTACCGGCACGGCCGTCACGGCTGCGGTCAGATTGTCCGGGCGTAGGTTCATGCGGCCGCCGGTCTAGCACGGCTCCGGTGGGCAGGGCACTGTTTTATGCCTAATGCTCCGGCTCCATCAGCCGGTGAATATGGACGACGAAGTAACGCATGTTCGCGTTGTCCACGGTGCCTTGCGCTTTGCCCCGCCAGGCCTTCAGCGCTTCCGCGTAATTCGGATACATGCCCACGATATCGAGCTTGTTGAGATCCTTGAACTCATGGGTACGGGGTGAAACCAATTCCCCGCCGAAGACAAGGTGAAGAAGCTGTTTGGGCTCGTGTTCGGCCATGACTTACCTCTGCAAATTTATGTGACGAACCCGCGACAGGATTTCGGCGTGCAGCTTTGGGCCGGCCGCAATCAGCGAAGGTTGAATCGCCTGCGCGCCATTGTAGCGTGGAATGGCGCCATTATGTGTGGTCACGATTCCACCCGCTTCGCGCAAGATGATGTCGGCGGCGGCCATATCCCAGTCACGTTTCGCCGAGAGCGCCAGCGTGGCGTCGAACGCGCCGTTCGCCACCAGCGCCATGCGATAGGCGATGGAATTGCGCGTCTCGATGTGCATGGGCAGCCAGGGGCGGTTCGGTGGATTGTTCCAGGCCGGATGTTCGAACATGTCCCGCGCCGCGCACATGCGGCAGCCCTCAAGCTCCGCGCGCTGCGAAACGCGGATGGGTTTGCCGTTCATCGTGGCGCCTTCGCCCCGGTTCGCAGCGAAACATTCGTCGAGCACCGGATTGAACACCACGCCGATGACTGGCCGTCCGTCGCTCACCAGCGCCACGCAGACCGTGAAGTGCGGCCTGTTCTTCAGGAAGGCGACGGTGCCGTCGATGGGATCGACGACGAACACCGATGGCTTGGCGAGCCGCGATGGCTCGTCTTCCGTNNGTCAGCGTCTCGCGCAGATATTTGTCCACCGCGAGATCGGCTTCGGTGACGGGCTGTCCTTTGCCCTTGTCCCACCGCTTGTAATCGCCGCCATAGAATTTTCGTGCGATGGCGCCAGCGTTGCGCACCGCCTGTTCGATGAGGGCGCGGTCGTCTGCAAGCCCGTCATTATGAGCCGGCAATGGTCATGCCTTCCACGCGGATCGTCGGCGCGTTGGTGCCGTGGCGGAATTCCAGATCGTTCGCGGGCGTGAGGTTGAGGAACATGTCCTTCAGATTGCTGGCGATGGTCAGGCCCGAAACGGGGTAAGCGATCTTGCCGTTCTCGATCCAAAAACCCGCCGCGCCCTGGCTGTAGTCGCCGGTGACGCCGTTCACCCCGAAGCCCATTGTCTCGGTGACATAGAAGCCGTCCTTGATGCCGGTCATCAGTTCTTCGGGCGAAAGCTTGCCCGGCGCCATGTAGAGATTGGTGACCGATGGCGCCGGCGGTCCGCCCGTGCCACGCGCCGCGTGACCGTTTGTCGTCAGGCCGAGTTGTTTGGCGCTGGCGGTGTCGAGCAACCATGCCGTCAGAACGCCATTCTCGATGAGGGCCATCTTATGGTTCGCGACGCCTTCGCCGTCGAACGGCTTGGAGCGTTGCCCGCGCATGCGATGCGGGTCGTCGATGATGTTGATGGAGGGACCGAACACGGCCTGTCCCATCTTGTCTTTCAGGAAGCTCACGCCGCGTGCGATGGAGGAGCCGGAGATCGCGCCCGCGAAACTGCCGACCAGAGACGCCGATACGCGCGGGTCATAGATCACCGGCGCGCGCTGCGATTTGGCCTGCTGGGGGTTGAGACGTTTGACCGTGCGCTCGCCCGCGCGCTTGCCCACCAGTTCTGGTGCTTCCATGTCGGCGGCATGGCGCGCGCTGGATTCGGCGTAGTCGCGCTCCATGCCGGTGCCTTCGCCCGCCAGCACGGCAACGCCAATGCCATGGCTGGTGGCGGCATAGCCGCCGCGAAAACCTTCGCTGGTGGCGAGTGCGATGGCAGAGCGGCCGAAGCTGGCGCCGCCGCCTTCGGAATTGGTGATGCCGGGCACGGCCATCGCCGCGCCTTCGACGGCGCGGGCGCGCTCGATCAGCATGTCGGTGGACGGCTCATTCTTGTCTTCAAGATCGAGAAGCGGAAAATCGCGCGCCAGCAATTCCTTCGGCGCGAGGCCTGCATATTTGTCTTCCGGCGCAAGCCTGGCCATCGCCACGGCGCGTTCCGGCAATCCGGCGAGCCGGTCTTTCGACAGGTCGTTGGAAGAAACGAAGGCGACTTTGGCGCCGACGAAAACGCGCAGGCCCAGATCGGTGGACTCCGCGCGCTCGACGTCTTCCAGTTTTCCCAAACGATAGGTCACGCCCGCCGAAACGCTCTCCACCAGAAGAGCGTCCGCGGCGTCGGCGCCAGCCTTGCGGGCCGCTTGAATGAGGCTTTCCAGAACTTCTTCTTTGTTTTGCTTGCTGGTCACTGATTCAGGATACCGGAGTTAGGGTCTGTGCGAAGAGAATGAGATAGAACACCCCAACGATCCCGATGATGAAAGAAATCCATGTGAGGACGATGCCCGCCAGCCGGAAGGTGGTTGGCCCCGTGGATTTCGAAAGGCCGATGGCGTGCAGGATACGGCCAACGGTCAGAGTTCCACCGACGCCGTGGATCAGCCAGATCGAACCGCCCAGCGGCGAAGCCAGCGCCCACAGAAGCAGCAGGGCCATGGGGACATATTCGGTGTTGTTGCCGTGCGCGCGCAGCGGCCCCGCCATCTCCGGCAAGCCGCCATCGCCGATGTCGGTACGGGTCGCGACGCGGGCGCGCACCACAAGAATGCCCAGCACCAGCATGATGAGCGCATTGAGCGCCGCGTAGAAACCGAACGCGAAATAACCGGATTCAAAGACCAATGACATGGACATCCCCTTTGCCTGAACTGCGGGCATGTGAAGGCTGAATTTGCCCCCGGTCAAGCGGTCAGTGCGCCGCCGCCGCAGTGAAGTAGAGTTTCTTCTCCCCGTAAGCGATATAAAAATGAAGATGGCTTAATACATCCATCCCCAGCAC
>JAFECP010000010.1:64310-74883 GCA_018242105.1 Pseudomonadota bacterium | reverse complement strand
GTGCGATAGATCGTGTTGCCGCCTTCGCCCGATACGCGTTCGACCGCAGGCGCTTCCAGATCGATCCCGAATGCGCGGCGCGCCATCGCGATATTGAGCGTCGTATGGGACGCTCCGGTATCGAGAATGGCGTCAACATCGCGGCCGTCGAGCGACATGGTGACTTCGATCTGTCCGTTGGAAGCGATGCTGAGCGGCAGATCGGCGTATTCCGGCGCCCAGTAAACGACCTTGTTCTGGCAATGATCGGGCGAGAACAGATTGACCTTCGCCGCCGCGGGATCGACTTCGACGTCGAAATTCCGCAGCAGGTTGCTGCCAAGAATGCCCTTCATGCCGTGCGTCTGCCCATCGTCGAAGCGCGCCAGCAGAAAGGTCACGGACGGTGAGCGAGAAGCGCCGATATTGACCACCGGCACTTTGACGAAATGATCCAGCTTCGTTCCATCCGCCAGATAGAAGTCCGGCTGCGAGAACTGCACCATGCTGAGGAACGGCGCGCCGCTCACGTTGAAGATCGGCGGCGGACTGTAAATCTTGAACGGGGTGAGGCCCATTTTTTGCGTGACCGAAATATCGATCACGCCGCGCTCCGCGCCCGTATCGAGAAGCATGTTCACGCGCTCGCTTCCAAGCGATACCGGAACCGTGAACAATCCGTCCGGCCCACGCGTGGCGGCGAGGCTGGCAACATTCTGAAGCTCGCAAACCGCAGCTTGGGCCGGGCCGGCCATTGAAAGCGCGGCAATGACGAAGAAGATGAAAGACCGCGCCGTCACTTCCAGATCGGCTTGCCGCTGCCGGGAAGGCCGAGGGATTTCCATTTCTCTGTGACCTTGCGGATCACGTCCTCATCCATCACGATCTTCTTGCCCCACTCGCGATGCGTCTCCGGCGGCAGCTTGTTTGTGGCGTCGAGGCCGATCTTCGAACCGAGGCCGCTTTCCGGCGACGCGAAATCGAGATAGTCGATCGGCGTGCCTTCGATCAGCGTGATGTCGCGCGCGGGGTCCATGCGCGTGGACAGCGCCCACATCACATCCTTCCAGTCGCGGGGGTTGATGTCGTCATCGACCACGATCACCCATTTGGTGTACATGAACTGGCGCAAATACGACCACACGCCCATCATCACGCGCTTGGCGTGACCCGGATAGGCCTTCTTCATCGACACGACGGCGATGCGATAGGAGCAGCCTTCCGGCGGCAACCAGAAATCCACGATCTCCGGAAACACCTGGCGGAAGAGCGGGATGAAAACTTCGTTCAGCGCTTCGCCCAGCACCGATGGCTCATCCGGCGGGCGGCCTGTGTAAGTGGAAAGATAAATCGGGTCGCGGCGCGTGGTGATCGCCGTTACGGTGAACACCGGAAACTGTTCGACCGAGTTGTAGTAGCCCGTGTGGTCGCCATAGGGGCCTTCGTCGCGGTAATCGCCGAGCGATACTTCGCCTTCCAGAACGATCTCCGCTTCTGCGGGGACCTTCAGCGGTTGCGACACGCAATCGACAAGCTCGACACGCTGCCCGCGCAACAGTCCCGCGAATTGATATTCCGAAAGCGTATCGGGCACAGGCGTCACCGCTGCGAGGATCGTTCCGGGATCGGCGCCGAGAACCACGGCGGCGGGAAGAGGCGCGGTCTTCTCCTTGCCCCAACGCTGATGGTGCTGCGCGCCGCCGCGATGCTTGAGCCAGCGCATGATTGTCTGGTTCTTGTTCAGCAACTGCATCCGGTAGATGCCGAGATTGTAATTGTCCTCGCGTGCATCGCTCGGACCCTTGGTCACCACGAGCGGCCAGGTGATCAGCGGCGCGGGCTCGCCCGGCCAGCAGGTCTGGATCGGCAGTGTGTTCAAGTCGATCTGTTCGCCGCGCAGCACGATCTGCTGGCATGCGCCCGATCCCGCCGTCTTCGGCCGCATCGACATCACAGTCTTTGCAAGCGGGAGCAATTCCATCGCTTCGCCGAGCGAACGTGGCGGCTCCGGCTGGCGCAGCATGGCGAGCGTCTCGCCGACTTCGCGCATCTGGTGTGCCGTTGTGCGTTCGACGCCGCCCATGGTCACACCCATGGCAACGCGCTTCACCGTGCCGAAAAGATTGACCAGCACCGGCATGTCGCCCGGTGTGCCGTCGGCCTTGATCGGCTTTTCAAACAGAACCGCAGGGCCGCCTTCGGCAATCAGCCGTGTCTGGATCTCCGTCATCTCCAGAACCGTGGAGACAGGCTCCTTCACACGGACGAGTTCGCCCGTGGCTTCCAGTTTGGCAATGAAATCGCGTAGCGAGCGGTAAGGCAAAGCTGTCATCCCCGGCGAGTGCGAACGGAGTTCGCGCGAGGGAAGGGGACCCAGATGCCGGCCATCTGAATGATCTTCAACGCTTGGGTTCCCTTCCGCCCGCGACGTTAGCACGTTGCTTGGCCGGGAATGACAGGTGTTGTTTTCTCATCCTTCCTTCGAAATTTTCCATTTCGACGGCGCGGCGTGCCACATCCCATAGATGAAGTAGATCACCAGCCCGATGGCCGTCCAGAACACGAGCCGCCACCAGGTATCCGCCGGCAGGCTCAGCATCATGTATCCGCACACGGCAATGCCCGCCGGCGCCACGAACCACACATAGGGCGTGCGGAAAGGGCGCTTGGCGTTCGGTGCCTGGATGCGCAGGATCATGATGCCCACGCAGACCACCACGAACGCCAGCAGCGTGCCGATTGAGACGAGCTGGCCGAGCAGATTGATCGGAAACACCGCCGCAATCGCCGCCGCTGCGACGCCGGTGATGATCGTGCCGCGATGCGGCGTCAGGAAGCGAGGGTGCACAGCCGCGAAGGTCTTGGGCAGGAAACCGTCGCGCGACATCGAATAGAAGATGCGCGACTGGCCATAAAGGCCCACGAAGATGGTGGAGGCGAGGCCAATGGATGCGCCAACATCGATGATCGGCACCAGCCAGCGCAGGCTTTCGACCTTGGCGACGGCGAACGACACCGGGTTGGGGATGTTCGACATGGTCGTGTAGTACGCCATGCCGAGCAGCACGATAGAGATCGCGATGTAGAGCGCGGTGCAGATGAACAGCGATCCGAGAATGCCGATGGGCAGGTCGCGTTGCGGGTTCTTGGTTTCCTGCGCCGCCACCGAAACGGAATCGAAGCCGATATAGGCGAAGAAGATGATCGCCGCGCCCGTCATCACACCGGGCCAGCCGTAACGTCCGTTATGCGCGGCAGGGATGAACGGCGTGAAATTGCTCCAGTCGATGTGGCTGAGGCCGAAGAAGATCACCAGCAGCACCACCAGCACCTTGACCGCGACCATGATTGCGTTGGTGTTGGCGCTCTCGCGCACGCCGATGATGAGGACGCCAGTCAGCACCAGTGTCAGCAGCACCGCCGGCAGATTGATGATCGCGCCCGTGAAGCCGAACTGGCCGAAGAAGCCGGCGAGGCCCGTCATGTTGTCCACGATATGCGGGCAGGGCGGCGGATCGCCCACCACGCAGAGCGGCGCGTTGGTCAGTGTCGCCGGAACGTGGATATGGAAGAAACCCATCAGCTCGGTGAAATAACCGGCCCATCCGACCGCGATGGTCGATGACGACACCAGATATTCCAGCACCAGATTCCAGCCGATGAACCACGCCATGAAGCGGCCCATCGTGGCGTAGGCATAGGTGTAGGCGCTGCCCGATACCGGGATCATCGATGCGAATTCGGCGTAGCAGAGGCCGGCAAACAAACATCCCAGTGCCGCGACCACGAAGGAGATCAGCACCGCCGGCCCGGCGTAATCCGCCGCCACCTGTCCGGTGATGACGAAGATACCGGCGCCGATGATCGCCCCGATCCCCAGCATCGTCAGATGCACTGGCCCAAGCGTGCGCTTGAGTTCATGCTCGTCGGCCACGACCGGGTCGGGCTGAGTCAACGATACATCGCTCATTTGTACGCCTGATGTTTCATACATCCGAGGACGGGCGCGCGTACCGCCTTGGCCTGCATCCCGGAAATTTGTGTGGAAAAGAATTGGGAGAAGCGTTGAATCGCAGAGCCCATGAACACCCCGTTTCGTTCATCATGGCCGAAGACGTCCGGAAAAGCGAGCGCGGGCTTGCGCGAGAGGCATTTGCGGTTAGGCTCGCGCCCGAAAGAAATGCCGGCAATGGCCCGGCTGATCTGAAGGGGATTTGCATGCTTTTCGGCCGCATCAAGCCGCTCAACGCCATTCTTGCGACCGCGGAAAAGAAGTCGCTCAAGCGCTCGCTGGGCGCCTTCCAACTCACCATGCTGGGGATCGGCGCCGTCATTGGCACCGGCATCTTCGTGCTCACCGCCGAGGCCGCGCAGAAGGCGGGCCCCGGGATGATGCTCTCCTTCGTCATCGCGGGCTTTGTCTGCGCCATGGCGGCGTTGTGCTATTCCGAACTCGCGTCGATGGTGCCGGTGGCGGGCTCTGCTTACACCTATACTTATGCGGTGATGGGCGAGGTTCTCGCCTGGATGGTCGGCTGGGCGCTGATCCTCGAATATGCCGTGGGCGCAAGCGCGGTGGCCGTCGGCTGGTCGGGCTATTTCGTCGGCCTTCTGCATTCTTCGCTCGGGATCGAGATTCCACAATGGCTCTCCGTCGGCCCCAGCCAGGGCGGCCTTATCAATCTGCCCGGTGTCGTCGTCGCGGGCCTGGTGACGTGCCTTCTCATTATCGGAACCACCGAGAGCGCGCGCGTGAATGCCATTCTCGTTGCGATCAAGATTGCTGCGCTGACTTTGTTTATCGCCGTGACGCTGCCATTGATCCATGGCGCGAAATTCGTGCCTTTCACGCCCAACGGGTGGGGCACCATCGGTGTGGTGGGCGCCGCCTCGTCGATCTTCTTCGCCTATGTGGGTTTTGACGCGGTTTCAACGGCTGCCGAGGAAACGGTGAATCCGCAGCGCAATGTACCTATAGGATTGATCGGCAGTTTGCTGATCTGCACGATTTTCTATCTGCTTGTCGCCGCGGGGGCGATCGGCACCATCGGCGCGCAGCCCGTGCGCGGCGTGATGGACCAGATTTTGGCGCCCGGCACGCCCGAACTTGCACAGCGCTGCTCGGCGATCGTTGCGAGCGGGGCGACCGAGCCGCTTGCTTGCAGCAAGGAAGCGCTGGCCCATGTGCTGCGAAGCATCGGATATGTGCCCTTCGGCAACCTCATGGGCCTTGCGGCGTTTGTCGCGTTGCCATCGGTGGTGCTGATGATGATGTATGGCCAGACGCGCGTGTTTTTCGTGATGGCGCGCGACGGCTTGCTTCCCGCAAAGCTGGCTTCCGTTCATCCGCGCTGGAAGACGCCGCACATCGTCACGGCGTTCACGGGTATCGTGGTGATGTTCATGGCGGCGTTTCTGCCTGTCGGAAAGCTGGCGGATTATTCCAACTCCGGCACATTGTTCGCCTTTGCGATGGTGGCGGTATCGGTGCTGGTGCTGCGGCGCACGGATCCGAACCGCAAGCGGCCCTTCCGCACACCGGCGGTGTACATTGTGGCGCCGCTCGCGATCATCGGCTGCGTAGGGCTTTATGCGAAGCTTCCGCTTGTGGCGATCCTGGTTCTGCCGGGATGGGGCATCATCGGACTGATCGTCTATTTCGCCTATGGCCGCCGGCATAGTTCGGTCGGACGCGGCGTCGTCGATGTCGAGGAAGACGACCCTGAAATCCATGGCGTGAAGCTGTAGCCTTATCGCCTAGCCCGCAGGCATCTCTCCCGCATAGACGGAGCTTGGCCGCAGCAAGCGGCCCAGCCGCTGCTGCTCGCGCGCATGGGCCGTCCATCCCGCCGCGCGGGCACAGGCGAAGATCGGCGTGAAACACTGGCGCGGGATCCGGATCGCATCCAGCAGGATCGCGGTGAAGAACTCCACATTGGTATCCAATGCACGCTCCGGATTTTTCTTCCGCAAGGCTTCGCGCGCATAGGCTTCCACCTCCGCCGCAAAGGGTAGATCGACCGAATTGGCGCCCAGCGTATTCACCGTGGCCTTCAGAACATCCGCGCGCGGATCGCGCACGCGATAGATGCGGTGGCCGAAACCCATCAAGCGTTCGCCGCGCGCCAGCGCCGCGTCGATCCACGGCGCGATGCGCTCTCGCGTCCCGATGGCATCCAGCATCTCCAGCACCGGCTCCGGCGCGCCGCCATGAAGCGGGCCAGTCAACGCGCAGTAACCGGCGGTGATCGCAGCAAAGAGATCGGCGCGCGTGGACGCAACGACGCGCGCCGCAAAGGTCGAGGCGTTCATCCCATGATCGCTGACGGTGACGAGATATGCGTCCAGCCCTTTCGCTTCGGCGGCGGAAGCGGGAATGCCACGCAACATGCGCAGTGTGTCGGGGGCATGACCGCGCGTCGGATCGGGCGCGATGGGCGGTTCGCCCTTCGCCTGCCGCACCAACGCAGACGCGATCACCGGCAGCGCGCCGACAATCGTCGCGTCATCGGTGAGACCGTGTTCGCTATGCAGTGCTGCCGTCGCGGCGCGAAAGCCGTCGACGACGGACAAGCCGTCAGTTGCTGCGAGCAGGGCAGGCAGGCGCTTGAACGCGCGCACCCGCGCTTCGCCTAAGGCCGCGCGCACTTCCGCCTCGCTGATCGGGGTCGCGGTGGCCAGCGACCAGAGTCGCGCGGTTACGCCCTCGAAGCTGTTGGCGGCGGCAAGGTCGGACACCCATTCACCGGCGATGATGAGTTCGCCCTTTTCGCCATCGACATGGCTGAGGCGGGTTTCGGCAGCGGCAACCCCGTCGAGGCCGATGGGGGATTTGGAGGTTTGAAGTGTCATGCCCAGCTCCTTTGTTGCGTTGCAGCAAAGATGTTCCTGCTGGACGTATTGATCAATCTTGATTAGCTTGATCAATATGAATAATTCCGATGAACCGCTATATCTCTCGGCCGGGGAGGCCGCGGCTGAACTCTCCATCTCGCCCGCTACGCTCTACGCCTATGTGAGCCGCGGCTTGGTGCGCTCCGAGCCCACCGAGGATGGTGCCCGTTCGCGCCGCTACCGTGCTGACGATGTGCGCAGCCTGAAGAACCGCCGCGCGCCGATGGTCGAAGGGCAGGGGCTGAAGGCCGCCGACCTACCAGTGCTGGACAGTGCCGTCTCCACCATCACCGCAGAAGGCCCGATCTATCGCGGCGTGAAGGCAACGACGCTGTCCGAAACCGCCAGCTTCGAACAGGCGGCGACGCTGTTGTGGGATTCCAAATCCTCCGATCCTTTCGCGAAGACCAACATGCCCCCGATCTCGCCCGCGATGCGCAAGATCATGGACGCGACAAAAGATGCGCCGCCCATCGACCGCGCCGTGGCCGTGCTGAGCCAAGCCACCGAAGCCGATCCGCGCGCTTACAACATGGTGAGCGAAGGCCGCGCAGCGACGGGCGCGCGCATATTGCGGCTGGCGGTCGCCACGATGATCGGCGCGGAGCCATCCGCCGATCCGCTGCACAAGCAGATCGCGCGCGCCTGGGCGCCCAGGCACGAACATGCGGAAGACCTTATCCGCCGCGCATTGGTCCTGCTCGCCGATCACGAATTGAATTCATCGACCTTCACGGTGCGTTGCGCCGCGTCCACCGGCATCTCGCTTTATGATGCGGTGATTGCGGGTCTTGTTGCGCTGAAAGGCCCTCGCCATGGCGGCGTGGGGCCGATGGCGTCGAAAATGCTCGACACGCTGATAGCGGGCGATGTCGCCGCTATCGTGCGCGAGCGCGTGGCGCTGGGCGAACGCTTCCCCGGCTTCGGCCACATGGTCTATCGCGACGGCGACCCGCGCGCGGAGTCGCTGTTCGGCGCGCTGGTGAAGACCGGCATCGACAAGCGCCTCGCCGTCGAAATTCCCGAGCGCATCAAGGAAGCGACCGGCGCTTTTGCGAATTGCGATTACGCGCTGGCCGTCATGCGCCGCACGCTCGACATGCCGCCGGGCAGCGAAACGACGATCTTCGCCATGTCGCGCATCGCCGGCTGGGTGGCGCATGCGATCGAACAGCTCGAAACCCGCAAGCTCATCCGCCCGCGTGCGCGCTACACGGGCCCCGCGCCGGTGAGCAGGCGGTAAACGCCCGTTTCGCGGATCTCACGGTCTTCCAGATCGCGCGTTACCTGCACATTATAGAGCGCAAGCCGCTCAATGCCCGATTTGGGGAAATAGCTGCGTCCCGGATCGCCGAGCAGCGCGGTGCCTTTGCGGGCGGACAACCATACCAGCAATTTCTCGGCAAGCGGCCGCTCGTAGCAAAGATCGCCGGCGAGGACGATGTCCCACGCGCCGTCGCGTCCGATCAGATCGTCCGTCGTCGTGTCCACGGCAACGTCATTGGCGTGCGCATTCAGCGCAATCGCCGCCGCCGCATAGCGGTCGATGTCCGCGCTCAGCACCGAACGCGCACCGGCTTTCATCGCCGCGATGCCGACAAGGCCCGATCCCGATCCAAGGTCCAGCACCGATTTGCCGCGCACGGCAGCGGGATTGTCGAGGAGATATCGCGCCAGCGCCTGACCGCCCGCCCAGGCGAACGCCCAATAGGGCGGCGGCACGCCCATTGCTTGCAGCTCTTCCTCGCTCTTGCGCCACAGCGGCACCATCTCCGTGGCCAGATGCAATAGCACCTCCGGTACCAGCGGCGGCGAAAGCAACTCGGTATTGGCGCGAATGAAATCGGCGGGGTTCACGCGGGTTGGGGCGCGTGCGTTTCCGGCTTGGACGTCGCCAGTTTCCAGATCGAAATGTAATTCGGCTGGATCTCCATGCGTGGGCCGTACCCTTTCTCCAGCAGCATCGCGTGCAGCGTGGGCAGGTTGTAGCAGGGCACATAGAAAAGCAGGTGGTGATCGACGTGGTAGTTCACCCAATAGGGTGCGAACAGCACGCGCTCCCACCACGAGGCATAGGTCGTGCGCGCGTTGCGGAACACATCGTTATTATCCGGCACGATGGCGTGCTCGGCGATGTTGCGCGCGCGCGTGATAACTTGCTGCCATGTCAGCAGCGGCAATAGCCAGAACAGCGGATAGAAATACCAGCGGCCCAGCGCCGTCAGCACGGCCAGCAAAGCCAGATTGGCGATAATCGGTCCGCCAAGCTTGCTGCGGAAAGTCTTGAAGCGCTGCGCAAACGGCGCGCCGGGTTTGCCGAGCGCGGCCCTGATCTGCGAACGCCGCTGCTTGAATCCGGTCTGTCCGGTGATGTCGCGGATCAGCTTGCGGCGGAACGAGCTGCGCGTGATCGGAAATTTCGCGGACAGATGCAGGTCCGGATCGTCTGCCTGCTGCGTCGTGCGGTGATGCACCAGATGATAGTGGCGATAAGGGATCGTGTCCGCAAACACGGGGAAGGCACAGAGCCACTGGCTCGCCCATTCGTTCCAGCCATGCGTCTTCATCAGCACGCCATGCGCGCCGTCGTGCATCAGGATCGCAAGGCCCAACTGCCGCGAACCGATCAGAATGACCGCGGCAAGAAAAGTGAGCGGATTCGGCCAGAGCGCGAACAACACCATGCTCGCCCCAATCACCACCCACGCATGGATGATGCAGAGTGTGCCGGTCACGTCGGATCGCGCCCGCACCTGCGCCATGTCAGCGGGCGAGAATTTCTCGGACGGATCGAAGCGGTTCAGCGCCATGGCGCGATTATACGCCCACCTGACAGCCTGTCACCCGCGCTGTGCCGGGTCGTAATAGAAGCGCTCTTCCGCGATTTTCTCGCCATCCCAGCGCTGCCAGGCCAGTTCATCCATCGTGAAGCCGGTTCCGTCCGCCGCCTTGAAGCGGAACACCCAGCGGATCACCACATGGTCGCCATTCACGAAAATCGGCCCTTCCGTCGCGGAATGGATTTGCGCGAAGCGATCCATCACCGCCCGCTCGCGCGCCACGTTGCCGTCGCGGCCTTTGCGCGGCGGGTTCATGTTCTCCTGCATGGTGGAATCGGGATGATAGAATTGCGCGATGGCTTCGTCGTGCCGTCCGTCGATCACCATTTTGACGAAAGCGTCGAGTGTCTGTTTGCTGGGCATGAAAAATCCTCCTGCGCCTGAAGCTAGCGCAGGACGATATTGGGCGCGATCACAAGAAGGTCAGAACACCCTGGCGGCTTGCAGGATCATAACCGCCATCCAGATTTCGCATACGATCTGCACGGCGAAGGCCCCGGTGCGAAACCACGTCGCGAGCTGGCCGCCATGGACGATATGCACGATGGATTGCACGATGCGGAATACCAGCACCACCATCGCCAGCAGGTTGAACAGCGAGCTTTCCACGCCCGCGATCCACGCCGCCAGCACGATGGCGGCAAAAATCGGCAGATTCTCCACCGTGTTGAGATGCGCGCGGTTGATGCGCCAATAGCTTTCATTGCCATGCGGCACGCCGGACAGGAATTCGGTGTTCTTCACCTGGCCGCGGGCGATCAGCAGCATGCGGTCGATGGCGATCATCAGCACCAGCGCAATCGCCCACAACGCGTAGAACACCAGCGCAACGATCGATTGCGGAAGATGGATCATGTCGG
>JAFECP010000010.1:58464-64222 GCA_018242105.1 Pseudomonadota bacterium | reverse complement strand
ATTCGCCACCTGCCAGAAAAGTTGCGCGGCGGCGGGCAGCATCAGCGCCACGGCCCACCAGCTATGGGTTGCCGCAACGCCTGCCAGAGAAATGAAGACGAAGGCAAAGATGTAGAAGCCCGCGATCCACAGCGAGGACATCTCGCCGAACAGCAGCGCGGTGGATTTCACGCCGATCAGCGCGTCGTCTTCCTTGTCCTGGTGGGCGTAGATCGTGTCGTAGCCCAACGTCCAGAAGAAGCAGCCGATATAGAGAACGATGGCGGGCGTAGCCAAATGGCCGGTCAACGCCGTGAACCCCATCAACGCACCCCAGTTGAAGGTGAGGCCAAGCCAGGCCTGTGGCCACCATGTGATGCGCTTCATGAAGGGATAGGCGACGATCAGGACCGACGATGCCGCGCCCAGCGCGACGGTGAACCAGTTGAAAGTCAGAAGGATCAACAGGCCCACAAGACACAATGCGCCGAGGAAGGTGAAAGCGTTGCGCACGCTCACCGCGCCCGAGGGAAGGGGGCGGCCGCGCGTGCGCTCCACCTTCGCGTCGATGTCGCGGTCCACGATGTCGTTGAAGGTGCAGCCCGCGCCGCGCATCACGATGGCGCCGGCGCCGAACAGGGCCAGCAGCTTCCAATCGGCGGCGTGCGAAAGAAAGCCGTGTTCGCCCAGCGCCAGCCCGAACACGCCCGGCCAGAACAGCAGCCATGTGCCGATAGGACGATCCAGCCGCATCAGGCGCAGATAGGGCTGCACCTGCGGCGGCGCGCGATCCACCCAGCTTGCTGGGATGGCGTCAGCGGGTGCGGCTTGCGATTCTGCGACCATGCCGCAATCTGTCATGGTCTGTGCGGATGAGAAAGCGATGAGCCCCAGGGAATTGAGCGAACCAGCCGGCAAGGTGCGTCTTTTTGTGGAAGCCGCATTGGGCGATGGCGCGCGCGTCGTGCCGGACGATGCACAGGCACATTACCTGCTTCATGTCATGCGCGCGAAGGCAGGCGATCGTCTTTCCCTGTTCAACGGGCGCGATGGCGAATGGCTGGCGCGCATAGCGGAGGTTTCCAAGCGTAATTGCACGCTCGTTTGCGAAAAGCGGACCCGCGCGCAGGATGAAACGCCGGATGTCTGGCTCTGCTTCGCGCCGGTCAAGAAGGCGCCCACCGATTACGTCGTGCAGAAGGCGACTGAGCTTGGCGTGTGTGCGCTGCAGCCGGTGTTCACGCGCCGCACCATCGTTACCCGCATCAACGAAGAGCGGATGAGGGCCAACGCCATCGAAGCCGCCGAACAGTCGGAGCGGCTGACTGTTCCCGAAATCCGGGAGGCCCTGACATTGGATAAGCTGCTGCGGTCATGGCCGCGCGAGCGATCTGTCCTGTTTTGCGACGAAGGCGGCGATGCGCAGCCCATCGCAAAGGCGGCCGCGAAAATTGAAACAAATTCCATCGCCATCCTCACCGGTCCGGAAGGCGGTTTCGACCCCGCCGAGCGCGATGCGATCCGTTCGCAAGATTTTGCCGTGCCGGTAACATTGGGCCCGCGCATCCTGCGCGCCGACACCGCGGCGCTTGCGTCGCTGGCGATTTGGCAAGCCATCCGTGGCGATGGCTGAATTTCCGCTCTGTACGGTAGCGAACGAATTTTGCCGCAATTCCTGTCCAGATAGCCGCTACACACCACACCGGCTAAACTACCGGCGACAGGGACAGAAGCGGGCGTGAGCGAAGATTTTCAATCCGATATCGATGCTGTTGGCAGCCTTGCGGCCGTGCCGGCGATTCTTGACGTCATTTGCCATGCGGCCGGCATGGGCTTTGCCGCGGTCGCGCGCGTCACGCCGGAGCGCTGGATCGCCTGCAGCGTCAAGGACGAGATCGCAGTCGGCCTGAAACCCGGCAGCGAACTGAAAATCGAAACCACGATCTGCAACGAGATCGGCCGGAGCGGCGAAGCCGTGGTCATCGAAAATGTGGATGACGATCCCATCCACGCCCGGCATCGCACGCCGCTGCGACACGGATTCCAGAGCTACATTTCCGTGCCCATCGTGCTGAAGGACGGCACGGTCTTTGGAACCCTTTGCGCCATCGATTCCAAGCCGGCGAAGCTCCGCAATCCCCAGACCATCGGCATGTTCAACCTGTTTGCGCAGTTGATCGCCATGCATCTGGATGCAAATGCGCGTCTTGCGAAGCGGGAATTGGCGGCGGAAACCCGCTATGCGACCAGCCAGGCCGATCTTCTGGAAGAACGCCACACCGCGGAATTGCGTGAGCAGTTTATCGCGGTGCTGGGCCACGACCTGCGCAATCCGCTCGCATCGATCGCCGCCGGCACGCGCCTGTTGGCGAAAGAAGCGCAGAGCGACAAGGCAAAGACCGTCGTTCAATTGATGCAGGCCAGCGTGGACCGCATGGCGGGATTGATCGACAATGTCCTGGATTTTGCACGCGCGCGGCTGGGCGGCGGTTGGACGCTGAATTTGAAGGAGGAGATCGCCGAACCGATAATCGCACAGGTTGTGAACGAAGCGCGCTCGGCGCTGCCCCAGCGGCGGATCGAATTGGTTGTGGATGCGCCGCTGCCTGTCGTTTGCGATCGCGGGCGCATATCGCAGCTTCTCTCCAATCTTGTCGGCAACGCGATCACGCATGGAGACGCCTCCACGCCCGTGCGCGTGTCGGCTTCAACGAAGGGGCGAACCTTCGAGATTTCTGTGAGCAATGAAGGCACGGCCATTCCGCCCGGCGATCTGGCACGCCTGTTCATGCCGTTCGTGCGCGGCGCGCATGTAAGCGAGAAGGGGCTGGGGCTCGGGCTCTACATCGCGTCCGAAATCGCCAGGGCGCATGGCGGCGCGTTGACGGCGTCGTCGTCGCCAGCCGAAACACGGTTCACCTTCCGGATGCCGCTGAACAGATGACGCTGTCCCATCGCCTCGCAACGCGCGAGGATGTTTCCGTATTGAAGAAATTGATGGCGGACGCGATCCGCGAATTGCAGCGCGGCTTTCTTGCCCTCGATGCTATCGAAGCGTCGTTCGACGTGATGGGCCTCGATACGCAGTTGATCGACGACGGCACCTACTTTGTCATCGAAGAGAACGGCATGGCCGCTGGTTGCGGCGGCTGGAGCCGGCGCGCCACACTTTTCGGCGGCGATCATTCGGCGGGACGCAGCGCCGCGCTGCTCGATCCCGCCAAAGACGCGGCGCGGGTTCGCGCGATGTACACAAATCCGTCATTCGCCCGCCGCGGTGTTGGAAGTTTTATCCTCAGATTGTGTGAAAGCGCCGCGTTGGCCGAAGGCTTCGGCCGCGTCGAACTGGCGGCGACGATGGCGGGCATGCCGCTCTATCGTGCGTGCGGTTATCGCGAGATAGAAGCATTCGAAGCCGGCACGCGCGCCGGCATACGGATTCCCCTGATGCGCATGGGGAAAGCCATCGCTCCCTTGCCGGTTGATGGCGGGACGCCTAAATAGCCAAGCACTGAAGGACGCGTTCAGGATTCACACGCGGCCATAGGGGAAATATCCCCGGACAACGCGCGCAAGGGAGGGCCGTGAATGTCGATACCGCAATCCGCCGGCGGCCCGATCACGGGCAAGGCCGATCTGATCGAACATCTGTCGTCCGGCTCAAAGCCGCGCGAGCAATGGCGCATCGGCACCGAACACGAAAAATTCGTTTACGACCTGAAGACGTTCCGCCCCGTTCCTTATGAAGGCGCGAACGGAATCCGCGCGCTGCTGGAAGGCATGACGCGTTTCGGCTGGGAGCCGGTGAAAGAAGGCCCGCATATCATCGGCGGTTATCAGAACGGCGCGTCGATCTCGCTGGAGCCGGGCGGGCAGTTCGAATTATCCGGCGCGGCGCTGAAAACGGTCCACGCCACCTGCGCCGAAGTGAACACGCATCAGGAGCAGGTGCGCGAGGTCTGCAAGGAATTGGGGCTTGGCGTTCTTGGTCTCGGCTTCGCGCCGGACTGGACGCTGGACGAAGTGCCCATCATGCCCAAGGGCCGCTACAAGATCATGCGCGACTACATGCCCAAGGTCGGCGGGTATGGCCGCGAGATGATGTTCCGCACCTGCACGGTGCAGGTGAATCTGGATTTCGCGAACGAAGCGGACATGGTCAAGAAATTCCGCGTCGGCCTCGCGCTGCAGCCAGTATCCACCGCGCTGCTCGCCAACTCGCCGTTCCGCGCCGGCAAGCCGAACGGCTTTCTCTCTTACCGTTCGCACATCTGGACCGACGTCGATAACGCGCGTGCTGGCATGCTGCCCTGGGTGTTCGACGACGGCATGTCGTTCGAACGCTATGTCGATTACGCGCTCGATGTGCCGATGTATTTCCTCTATCGCGACGGCAAATATATCGACATGGCGGGCAAGAGTTTCCGCCATTTCCTCGAACACAAGATCCCCGAGGTGAAAGACGTCGAGCCCACGATGGCCGATTGGGCGGATCACCTCACGACGATCTTCCCCGAAGTGCGCCTTAAGAAGTTCCTGGAGATGCGCGGCAGCGATGCGGGCGCCTGGCGGCGCATTTGCGGCATGCCGGCGCTGTGGGTCGGCATCTATTACGACCAGGTCGCGCTCGACGCGGCGTGGGACATGGTCAAGGACTGGACCTGTGAAGAACGCCAGGCGATGCGAGACGCGGTTCCGCGCCTCGCGTTCAAGACGCCGTTCCGCGACACCAATGTCGGTGAGCTTGCCAAACGGATGATCGACATTTCGGCGGACGGCCTTCGCCGCCGCGCCGCGCAGGATTCCATCGGTACGACGGAAGAGGGCTTTCTGACCCCACTGCGCGAAATGGCGACGCGCGGATACACCCGCGCGGAGGAACTTCTGGATCGCTACCGGAACAGTTGGGGCGGCGACATCCGGCCCATCTTCAAGGAATACAATTTCCTTTAGCGATCGTCGCCGTATTCACGCCGCTTTCTTTCGTAAGCTGTGGCGCGATGTTGAGCGAAATCAAGACCCGCCTGGCGGGGACGCGCGACCGCCGTGCTTTTGGAGAGTTCGATGAGCGGGCTGCAAAAGACCTGCGGCGCCGTGAACTGATCGACGCCGCCATCGCTGCCCGGCGCTGCTGGGTGGCGGAAGGTTTCGGCAAGGTGGTGGGTTACGGAATCCTCTCCAAAAACTTTTTCCATCGTGACTTCATCGAGGTCGTGTTCGTGGCGGAAGATGCGCGGCGCACCGGCGCGGGCGCGGCGTTGCTCTCTGCCATCGAGAAATCCGTGCGGGAAGACCGGCTGTTCACCTCCACCAATGAATCGAATGCCGCCATGCGGGCGCTGCTGTTCACGCGCGGCTATCGCGAGAGCGGCCGTATCGAAAATCTCGATCTGAACGATCCGGAACTTGTGTTCGTGAAATTCCTGGAGCGCGGCACTTGAATTTTCCTCCCCCCATTTTACGGGGGAGGGGGACCGCGAAGCGGTGGATGGGGCGGCGGTGGCGGAGCAAAATATTCGGACGCGCAGCCACCCCCTCCGCCTCACTGCGTTCGGCACCTCCCCCGTAAAACGGGGGAGGAAAATGTTTAGCGGCGGCGCGACCACAGGATGATGAGAGCGCCCACCACGGCCAGCGCAATGCCGCGATAGGTCCAGTCCGGGACGCCAACCATCGTGAATTGGCCCGCGGCATGCGGCGGCCACTGGATCAGGCCGTAGCCCTGTCCGGCCCAAAAAAGGCCAAGCACAAGCGCGACGATGCCGACGATCAAAAGAAC
>JAFECP010000010.1:51264-58420 GCA_018242105.1 Pseudomonadota bacterium | reverse complement strand
ATGCTGAGCTTGTCGAAGCATGAAGCAGCCGTCCAGTGTCCGATGGGCTAATGCTCCGGCAGCGGGATGAACTCTTTGTCGTCGCCGGGAATCCTGGCGAAGCGGCCGGCTTTCCAGTCGTCTTTCGCCTTTTCGATGCGCTCGCGCGAGGAGGCGACGAAATTCCACCAGACATGCCGCTCGCCATCCAGCGGCGCACCGCCCAATAGCATCACACGCGCATCGGTGAGCGCCTTGATCTGCGCATGCTCGCCCTTGTCGAAGATCGTCATGTCGCCGTCTTCGTGGCGCTTGCCGCCGGCTTCCACCGCGCCGCCCACCACCATCGCACCGCGCTCCTCATAGTCATCCTCCAGCACGATGCTGCTGCCAGCCTTTATATGCGCATCGACATAAAAGATCGGCATCGGCACGATAACCGGCGCTTCCATGCCGAAAGCCTTGCCGCAGACGAGCCGCATCGACACGCCGTCTTTCTCCCGCGATGGCAGCTTGGCTTTGCCGGCATGCTGAAAGCTCGGCGGGTCGTCTTCGTTGGCGCGAGGCAGGCCCACCCAGCTCTGGATGCCGTGCATGCGATGGCCGCGCGCGCGAACCTCCGGTCCCGTGCGCTCGGAATGGGCAATGCCGCGGCCCGCCGTCATCCAGTTCACATCGCCAGGCAAGATTTCTTGCGTGTTGCCGAGACTGTCACGGTGCACCTGCGAGCCTTCGAACAGATAGGTGATGGTGGCCAGCCCGATATGCGGATGCGGCCGCACGTCGATGCCATGCCCCGGCTTGAATTCCACCGGCCCAAAATAATCGAAGAACACGAACGGCCCGACGGTGCGCGCGTCGCGTTGCGGCAGCACGCGCGCCACCGAGAAGCCGTCACCCAATTCCCGCTTCTGTCCCGAAAGATCGCGCATGATGTTTCCTTATTTCGGCTGCGGCACGCGTTCGGCGCCCTGACGCGCCAGCATCCAGCCGGGATATTCGTGCGGCAGCGCGCTCACATCGTCCAGCGTCTTCATCTCTTCGGTGGAGAGTTTCAGCGCCGCCGCGGCAATATTGTCGTCGAGCTGTTCGGTGTTCTTCGCCCCGATGATGACGGTGGTGACGAACGGTTTGTGCAAGATGTAGGCGAGGGCCACGCGCGCCACGCTGACATCGTGCTTCTTGCCGATCTCGCGCATCGCGTCGATGCACTTCCACGCGCGGTCCTTGTCGACCGGCGGAAAATCGAACTTGGTGCGGCGCGCATCTTCCGGCCCGTTGCTGCCGGGGCCGAACTTGCCGGAGAGCAGGCCGCCCGCCAGCGGCGACCACACCATCAATCCCACTTTCTGATCGTTCAGCAGCGGAACGATCTCGCGCTCCAGGTCGCGGCCGGCGATGGAATAATAAGCCTGCAACGTCTCGAAGCGCGCATAGCCGCGTTTGTCCGACACACCGAGCGCTTTCATGATCTTCCACGCCTGCCAGTTCGACACGCCGGCATAGCGCACCATGCCCTGCCGGGTGAGATCGTCCAGCGCGCGCATTGTTTCTTCCACCGATGTCACGCTGTCGGTTGCATGGATCTGATAAAGATCGATGTGATCGGTCTGCAACCGCTCCAGGCTGCGCGACACCGAATCCATGATATGCCCGCGCGAAGCGCCGATATCGTTCGGTCCTTTGCCGACGCGGCCATAGCATTTGGTGGCCAGCACAACATTGCTGCGTTTGATGCCGAGGTCTTTCAGCGATTGCCCGGTAATCTTCTCGGACAAGCCTTCCGAATAGACGTCCGCGGTGTCGATGAAGTTCACGCCGGCTTCGAGGCTTCTGGAAACGATATCGTTGGCTTGCTTCTGCTGCACTTCGCCGACGACTTTGAAATATCCCGCGCCGCCGAATGTCATCGTGCCGAGGCAGATTTCGGACACGAACAATCCGGTGTTGCCGAGCTGATTGTATTTCATGGGGCGTCCTCCGGTTTCAGGCCGGGAGGATCGTAAGCTCCGGCCAGTGTTCTTTCCAGCGCAACGCCTTCTCCATGTATTTGCCGGGGAGAAAGTTCGCCGTGCGGTTCGGGCGGACGGTCAAATGGAAAATGTCATCGAACCCGCGCGGCGCATAAACCTCTGTTCCGCCTTCGCTTGCGCGAATACCCACCTGCGCATTGTGCATCAGGAACCGGTCGATGCCGTCCGTCGTGCGCGACAAAGGCGGGTAGGGCGATCCGAACTTTTCTTCGTACCAGAGATGCACGCGCGCCTGGTTGCGCAGTTCCACTGCGATGCCGAGATCGGCGAACAATTCGCCAGCCCGCCGGATCGCGGCATCCTCCGCTGCGTACGACGTATCGGGATCGAAATAGAAAACGTCATAATCTTTGATGTGCAGATCGGGCCGTTGTCCGGTGCGCGTGTTCCACACGGTCTGAAACAATCCGCCGGACACCAGCCAGCAATCGGGCAGGGCAAGCGACGGCAACCGTTCCAGGATCACGCGGTTGAACGGATTGCGCCGAACGGTTTCGAGGAATTCATAACGAGTCATCGCCGCCAGATTGCCATCGTGCGCGAAGCGCGGCACGGTCGCTCAGGGCGCAAATTTGGGGACAAGAATGCAAACCGAAATCGTGGGGCTGGTGGCGGCGTTTCTCACCACCGTCGCATTCCTGCCGCAGGTGATCCACACCATCCGCACGCGCTCCACGCGCGACATCTCACTGCGGATGTATTCGCTTTACACCGCCGGCATATTTCTGTGGCTGATGTACGGATTGTTGCTGGGCGATGTGCCGCTGATCGCCTCCAACGCGGTTACGTTGCTGCTTGCAGGAACGATCCTCGCGCTGAAGCTGCGGCATGGCTGATCAACTGAGGCGGCCGGGCGGAGCGCCTTCTTCCGCGTAAGCGGCCACCGGCAGCGCGAACACGCCATCGCCCTTGTCGCCGATGGTGCTCACCCAGCGCGCCAGCTTCAGATCGAGTGCGCGATAAAGGTGCGGGAAGGCGCCATGTTCGCCTTCTTCCCATTTCAGGTCCGCGCCCAGATCGTCCGCTTCGATGGCGATCAACGCCAGTTCCTTCGCGCCGCGGAAATGCCGCGTCAGCGTGCCGGCCAGTTGCGCGGAGGTGGACAGGTGGATGAAGCCGTCCCGCTTGTCATCGGCAGAGCCACGATAGGCCCCGGCTTCTTCCGCCATCTTCCATTCGTCTCTGCTCAAAATCTTGAAGACCAGCATGTCAAACTCCTGTGAGAACGAGATCGATGGCGCCGATAATGCGGAAGCTCTCGGACGCGACATTGGTGATCGGATTGCCGAGATAACGGAGATTCATCGTGATGAGATCGGTCGGATCAAGGGCCACCTTCTGTCCGGCAATGTCTAGCACGGGATGCAGCCTACTTTGTTGCTTCATGTTAGCCGATAAAAGTGGGGCCATCAGGCGCGTGCGAAGATGATCGAGCATGGTGTGCTGCACGCAGACGTAGAACGGCCGAGCCTTGCGATGCTGCGATATGGGGTTAAGCACGACGTCGAAATAACTAATCGCCATCGCCGAACTCGCGCGCATAGGCTTCGCTGGATGTGCCGTATTTCTCCGCAAGCTCATTGTGCAGGTCGAAGAATTCCTTGTGCTCTTCGTAGAACTGTTGTGCGCGTTCCTTCGCCGTCAGTTGGCCCAGTGCGCGCTCCAGCGTCTGAGAGAGATTGATGTTCATCTCCTTCGCAACCTTCAACAACTCGCCGTCGATGGAAACATTCACCGCACGCTTTGGCCGAAGCGGAACGCCACTCAAATGGCGGCTGTGTTGCGACTCCTTCTTTCCCCGAAAGGCGCGGGCAGGGTCTTCGAAGCGCTTCTTTGTCATGCGCAAAGTCTATGCGCATGAAGCATGCGCATCAAGCCGCCTGCTGCGTGCCGCCCACGGTGAGGCCGTCGATGCGCAGAGTCGGCTGGCCCACGCCAACCGGCACGGATTGCCCGTTCTTCCCGCAGGTGCCGACGCCCGTGTCGAGTTTCAGATCGTTTCCGACCATGGTGATCTTGGTCAGTGCGGTCGCGCCATCACCGATCAGGGTCGCGCCCTTGATGGCGGGGCCGATCTTGCCGTTCTCGATCAGGTAGGCCTCGGTGCAGGAGAACACGAACTTGCCGTTGGTGATGTCCACCTGTCCGCCGCCGAAATTGGTGGCGTAGATTCCCTTATCGACGCTGGCGAGGATTTCGGCCGGGTCTTTGTCGCCCGCCAACATATAAGTGTTGGTCATGCGCGGCATGATGCTGCTCGCATGGCTTTCGCGGCGGCCATTGCCGGTGGGCGCCACGCCCATCAGCCGCGCGTTCTGGCGATCCTGCATGTAGCCCTTCAGGATGCCGTCTTCGATCAGCACCGTGCGCGAAGTCGGCGTGCCTTCGTCGTCCACGGTTAGCGATCCGCGGCGGTTGGCAATGGTGCCGTCATCCACCACCGTCACGCCCGGCGCGGCGACGCGCTGGCCAAGCAATCCGGCGAAGGCGCTTGTCTTTTTGCGGTTGAAGTCGCCTTCGAGGCCGTGGCCGATGGCTTCGTGCAACAGGATGCCGGGCCAGCCTGGGCCGAGCACCACTTTCATCTCACCAGCGGGGGCGGGAATGGAAGAGAGGTTCACCACCGCCTGGCGCAGCGCTTCGTCCACCGCCGCCTGCCAGTATTCCGGCTTCATATAGAATTCGTAGCTCTCGCGGCCGCCGCCGCCGAAGCTGCCGCTTTCCTGGCGGCCATCCGTCTCCACGACGACCGACACGTTGATCCGCACCAGCGGACGAATGTCGCGATAGATCTCTCCGCCGGGGCGAACGATCTCCACCACCTGCCACGATCCGGCGAGGCTTGCGGACACCTGCTTCACGCGGCCGTCCTTCTTGCGCGCGTATTCGTTCATATCGGCCAGCAGCTTCACCTTGGCTTCGAAGCCGGCGGAGTTGAGCGGGTCGATGTCGGTATAGAGCTTGGCGTTGGTGCGGGCGGGAGGCAGGGCGATGGTGCCGCCATGACCCTTGGCCACGGCTTTCACGGTTTCGCCGGCGCGCTTGATTGCGTCTTCGGAAAGCTCCGAGGCGTGGGCGTAGCCCGTCATCTCGCCCGCGACGGCGCGCAGCCCGAAGCCCTGGGTGGTGTCGAAGGTCGCCGCTTTCAGGCGTTCGTCGTCGAAGGCGAAGGTTTCGCTCTGCTTATATTCGAGGAACAGCTCGCCATCGTCCGAGCCGTGGAGCGATTCGTCTACGATGCCCTGAACGCGGTTGCGGTCGAGGCCGGACGGATCGAAGAAGATATTGTCTGGTGCGGTCACAGGGTGCGACTCCGGCGCAAAAGATGATGTCTCTTAGGAATATGGCTATTGCGAGCGCGAACGTCACCTGCGCCAAACCCCCGTGCCATAAGGTCGCAATGACTTTAAGGGGTTAGCCCCTCTAAATCCTTGCCGGATTCCGGGGCAGCGCGGGCGGAACAGCGCGTGAGCGACGGAACATTTGCGAGGTCGCCTGATGTTTCTGAAAAAGATCGGCGCCGGGTTGTCGGGGGCATTTGCGCTGACTGGCGCATTCCTTTGGTCGACTGCGGCTTCAGCCCTTCCCGTGGACTGGCAGACGGGTTTCCAGCCCGCTGCATCGCCCGTGATGGAGGACATCGAGGATTTCAATAAGGAACTCCTCGTGATCATCACACTGGTGACGCTGTTCGTGGCGGCGCTGCTTGTGTGGGTGATCCTGCGCTACAACCAGCGCCGCAATCCCACGCCCAGCAAGACCGCGCACAACACGCTGCTGGAAGTCGCCTGGACGATCGTCCCGGTCATCATCCTGGTGGTCATCGCGATCCCGTCTTTCCGCCTGCTCTATTTCGAAGCGACGATCCCCACCCCGGACCTGACGATCAAGGCGATCGGCAAGCAGTGGTTCTGGTCCTACGAATATCCGGGCAGCAAAATCGCGTTTGACAGCCTCGGCCTCTCCGATGCGGATGCCGCCAAGAAGGGCGAGCCGCGCCTGCTGGGTGTGGACAACGCCATCTGGGTGCCTGTGAACAAAGTCGTCGAAGTCGAGACGACGGGCGCAGACGTCATCCACAGTTGGGCGATGCCGCAGTTCGGCGTGAAGATGGACGCCGTTCCGGGCCGCATCAATCATACCTGGTTCAAGGCCACCAAGATCGGCACTTATTACGGCGAATGCTCCGAGCTGTGCGGCGCGCGCCATGCATTCATGCCGATCGAAGTTCACGTTGTTTCCGATACCGACTATGCAGCGTGGCTGGCCGGCGCCAAGAAAAAGTTCTCGGCATCGCTCGACACCAACACGCGCGTCGCCGCGAAATAAGGACATCAGACATGGCTGACATCGCACACGCCCACGAAGACCATCCTCACGGCTGGCGCCGATACGTCTATTCCACCAATCACAAGGACATCGGAACGATGTACCTGTGTTTCGCGATCGTTGCCGGCATCGTGAGCGGCGCGTTCACGATGCTCATCCGCGCCGAGCTTATGTATCCGGGCATGCAGGTCTTCAGCGAGACGCACACCTACAACGTGTTCGTCACCGAGCATGCGCTCATCATGATCTTCTTCATGATCATGCCGGCGATGATCGGCGGCTTCGGCAACTGGCTGGTGCCCTTGATGATCGGCGCGCCGGACATGGCGTTCCCGCGCATGAACAACATTTCGTTCTGGCTTCTGCCGTTCTCCTTCATCTTCCTCATCGCTTCGATGTTCGTCGAAGGCGATTCGGGCGGCATGGGCATGGGCGGCGGCTGGACCATGTACGCACCGCTTTCGACCTATGGCTCGCCCGGCCCGGCGATGGATTTCGTCATCTTCTCGATGCACATCGCGGGCGCGTCGTCGATCCTGGGCGCCATCAACTTCATCACCACGATCTTCAACATGCGCGCGCCGGGCATGACCCTGCACAAGATGCCGCTGTTCGTGTGGTCGATCCTGGTCACCGTCTTCCTGCTGCTGCTGTCGCTGCCGGTTCTGGCGGGCGCGATCACCATGCTGCTCACGGACCGCCATTTCGGCACGTCGTTCTTCAATCCGGCCGGCGGCGGAGACCCGATCCTCTATCAGCATCTGTTCTGGTTCTTCGGGCACCCGGAAGTTTACATCCTGATCCTGCCGGGCTTC
>JAFECP010000010.1:15039-51251 GCA_018242105.1 Pseudomonadota bacterium | reverse complement strand
TCTCGGCATGGCCTACGCGATGGTGGCGATCGGCTTCATCGGCTTCCTGGTCTGGGCGCACCACATGTTCACGGTGGGCCTCTCCGTCGATACCGAGGCCTATTTCGTGTTCGCCACCATGGTCATCGCGGTGCCCACCGGCATCAAGGTGTTCAGTTGGATCGCCACCATGTGGGGCGGCTCGATCGAGTTCAAAACGCCGATGCTCTGGGCGATGGGCTTCATCCTGCTCTTCACCATCGGCGGCGTGACCGGCGTGGTCTGCGCCAATGCCGGCGTGGATGTCGTGCTGCAGGACACCTACTACGTCGTGGCGCATTTCCACTACGTGCTGTCGCTGGGTGCGGTGTTCGCGATCTTCGCGGGCTTCTACTTCTGGTTCCCGAAGTTCACCGGCTACATGTACAACGAGACGCTCGGCAAGATTCACTTCTGGATCACGTTCATCGGCGTGAACATCGCGTTCTTCCCGATGCACTTCCTGGGCCTCGCCGGCATGCCGCGCCGCTATGCCGACTACCCGGACGCCTTCGCGGGATGGAATTTCGTTTCCTCGATCGGCGCCTTCATCGCGGGTTTCGGCGTTCTGGTGTTCGTCGTCATGTTGATCGAAGCGTTTGCGCGCAAGCGCATCGCGGGCGACAATCCGTGGGGTGCGGGCGCCACGACGCTGGAGTGGACATTGTCCTCGCCGCCGCCGTTCCACACCTTCAACGAGCTGCCGCGCATTACGGGCGCTGGACACTAAGCATGGCTCTGGTTGACGTTTACGCGGGTCCTGAGCGGCGCATCGCCTCTGTCGGCGATTACTTCGCGCTGCTCAAGCCGCGCGTGATGTCGCTGGTGATCTTCACCGGCTTTGCCGGGCTTGTTGTGGCGCCGGGGCATATTCATCTGCTCTCGGCTTTCACGGCGCTGCTCTGCATCGCGGTGGCGGCGGGCGCGTCCGGCGCGCTCAACATGGCTTACGACTCCGACATCGATGCGGTGATGGCGCGCACGGCCACGCGCCCCATCCCGATGGGGCGCATCGCGCGCGAGGAAGCGCTGATGTTCGGCTGGTGGCTGTCGGTTGCCTCCGTGACGATGATGGGCCTGTTCATCAATCTGCTGTCGGCGGCGCTGCTCGCTTTCACGATCTTCTTTTATGTTGTGGTCTATACGCTGTGGCTGAAGCGTTCGACGGCGCAAAACATCGTCATCGGCGGGCTGTCGGGCGCGTTGCCGCCGGCCATCGGCTGGGCCGCGGTGACGGGGCAGGTGACGCTTGCCCCGATCGTGCTGGTCGCGATCATCTTTTTCTGGACGCCGCCGCATTTCTGGGCGCTGGCGCTGTTCCGTTCGGACGATTACGCGCGCGCCGGTGTGCCGATGATGCCGGTCGTTGCGGGCAAAGCATCCACGCGCCGCCAGATCTTCGCATACACGCTGCTGCTGCTGCCCATCGGCCTGGCGCCGGCGGCGCTGGGCTTTGCCGGCCCGCTTTATCTCGCCAGCGCCGGTTTGATGAGCGCGTGGTTCCTGTCCGCCGCCACGAAGGTTCTCTTCGAGCGCGACGCCGTGAAGGAACCCGCCGCCAAGAAGCTTTTCTTCGTGTCCATCGCCTATCTTTTTGTCCTGTTCGCGGCCTTGATCGCCGAAAGGCTGATCGATATCGCGCCGTTCGGAGCGTGGTTGTGAGATGGACGATGACGATATCAAAACGCACAATGCGCGGGAGCGGCGCAAACGCAGCATCGTTCTCGCCCTTGTGCTGGGTGGGCTTGTTCTTCTGTTTTTCCTGATGACGATGGTCCGCATGGGCGGACACGTTCTCGATATGCCGTGAGGAGAGGGTTTTCCAATGTCGCACGCTGATGTGAAGCACGACTATCATCTGGTGAACCCCAGTCCCTGGCCCGTGGTCGGCTCTTTCGCCGCCTTCACGATGCTGGGCGGCGCGGTCCTCTGGATGAACAGCGACTATAGCGGCTTCGGCGGTTTTGCCGGGCAGCCCTGGGTCTTCCTGATCGGCGTGGCGCTGCTGCTGCTGACGTTCGTCGGCTGGTGGCGCGATGTGATCAAGGAAAGCGTCGTCGAGCATGACCATACGCCAGTGGTGAAGCTTGGCCTGCGTTACGGCATGGTTCTTTTCATCGCGTCGGAAGTGATGTTCTTCGTCGCGTGGTTCTGGGCCTATTTCAACACCGCGATATTCCACGCCGACGTCGGCGTGTCCTCATGGCCGCCGGCGGGCATCGTCTCGATGGACCCGTGGCATTTGCCGCTGTTGAACACGCTGATCCTGCTGTGTTCGGGCACCACGGTGACGTGGGCGCATCACGCGCTTCAGCATGGCGACCGCAAGGGCGCGATCCAGGGCCTGATCCTCACCGTCCTGCTTGGCATCTCGTTCACCGGCTGCCAGGCGTGGGAATACATGCACGCGCCGTTCACCTTCGGCTTCAACGGCCTCGCCAAGGTGCCGTTCACCGATGCCGCGCACATCTCGCTCACCGCGGGCGTCGGCAATTTCGACGCCATCTACGGCTCGACCTTCTTCATGGCGACGGGCTTCCACGGCTTCCACGTCATTGTGGGAACGATCTTCCTGGCGGTCTGTCTGGGCCGCGCCATCGCCGGCCAGTTCACGCCGACCCGCCACTTCGGCTTCGAAGCCGCCGCCTGGTACTGGCACTTCGTCGATGTGGTTTGGCTGTTCCTGTTCACCTGCATCTATGTGTGGGGTGTGGGACCGGTCGTGCAGGCCTGATGGCCGCCGCCGAACCGACTGCGCTCAAGGCAGCGTTACAGGGCCTCTGTCCGCGTTGCGGCCAGGGGCCCTTGTTTTCCGGTTATCTGAGCATCGCCAAATGCTGTCCGGGCTGCGGCCTCGACTATTCGATATTCGATGTGGGAGACGGCGCGACGGTGTTCGTCATTCTCATCGCCGGCTTCCTCGTTTGCGGCGCGGCGCTCGTCGTGGAGGTGAAATACTCGCCGCCTTATTGGGTCCATGCGCTGATATGGCTGCCGCTGATCGCCGTACTCGTGCTGGGCGGCCTGCACTTCGTCAAAGCCACGCTGATGGTGCTGCAATACAAGAACCGCGCGGGCGAAGGGCGGCTGGGATGAAGCGCTCAAACTTTTCCTCCCCCGTTTACGGGGGAGGTGCGCTGCGCAGCAGCGTGGAGGGGGCCGTCATTCGCGGAAGCTACGGTGCGTGCATGCGCGCGTCCCCCCTCCGGCTCGCTTCGCTTACCTCCTCCCCCGTAAACGGGGGAGGAAAGCTGCCCGCGCGGGATTAAAACATGCGCCCCTATTTCAAACCGCTTCTTGTCCCCACGCTCTGGCTGATCCCGATGCTCGCGATCCTGATCGGGCTGGGCGTGTGGCAGATCCAGCGCCTGCATTGGAAGCTCGATCTTCTGGCGAGGATTCACACGGGGCTGACATCTGCACCGGTGCCTCTGCGCGACGCGCTTCCGGCCTACGACGCGAACCGCATCGCCGCCGCCGATTATCGCCGTGTGAGCGTGCGCGGACTGTTCGAGAATGGCGAGGAAATTTTCTTTTTCACAATCGGATCGGATGGCGAGGCGGTCTATCACGTCATCACGCCGTTCCTGATGCGCGACGGCCATACGCTGCTGGTGGATCGCGGCTATATCCCGGTGCAGATGCTGGGTTCGCCTGCCTGGAAGGTGGGCGATCTTGATGGCCAGCGCACCATTTCCGGCATCATCCGCAAGCCCGAGCCGCCGAACTGGTTCACGCCGCCGGTCGATAAAGCGCGCCGCATCGTCCACACGCGCGATCCGCAAACGCTGGCCAGGGCTTTCGGGGTGAAGAACGTCTATCCGATGTTCCTGGAAGCGGATGCAGCACCCAATCCTGGCGGCTGGCCGAAGGGCGGGGTGACGGTGGTCGATCTGCCGAACAACCACCTGCAATATGCGATCACCTGGTTCGCCCTCGCGCTGGGTTTGCTGGGCGTCTATCTCGCCTATCATTCCTCGCGCGGACGCCTCGGCCTGCGCTAGCGCAAGCCGCGCGAAGTTCAAGACGCCGCGGAAGGATATTTAGCTAGTATTCCTATTTTTTTGCTGTATAGTCCTAATTATGACTCAGCAATCTCTCAACATTTCCAAAGGCTTGAAGCGCAGCGGCACCCTTTGGGGTGCGCGCGCCCCGGAGATGGGGGGGCGAGGGGGGAGGGGGGTGGTGCGGATTCGTGAAAACGACTGCTCCGTCAACCCGTGCGCCCCAACATCTGGTGTTCGTGCAAATCGCACAGCGAAAAATCGACATTCAACCCCCTGTAAGAAGGGGGGCGGGGAGCGGAGCTACTGGAATCTTGGCTTTAAATGCTTCGCGCCGCTTCCAGCCACAGCATCTTGGACTGGTGCGAAGCCAAAGAGGAAAAATCGACAAACAACCTCGTCTCTGCGGAACGCCCGATGCGCTACATAAGCACCCGCGGCCAGACCGCGCCGCAAAGCTTCGCCGGCATCCTGCTCGCCGGCCTCGCGCCCGATGGCGGGCTGTTCCTGCCGGAAAGCTGGCCGCAGGTTCCGGCGGATGAGGTCGCAAGCTTCGCGGGCAAGCGTTACGCCGATGTCGCCTTCGCCATCCTGAAGCGCTTCACCGGCGACAGCTTCATCGACGCCGAGCTGCGCGAAGACATCGAAGCCGCCTATTCGGATTTCGACGCGTCCGACATCGCGCCGCTCGTCGAGATCGGCAAAGGCAAATATCTGCTAGAGCTGTTCCACGGCCCCACGCTCGCGTTCAAGGACATCGCGATGCAGGTTCTGGGCCGTCTCTTCGCCCGCGCGCTGGCGAAGAAAGGCGGCAAGGCGACGGTGGTGGCCGCTACCAGCGGCGACACCGGCTCCGCCGCCATTGCCGCGCTGGGCGGGCTGCCGAATATCGACGTCTTCGTGATGCACCCCAAAGGCCGCGTCAGCGAAGTGCAGCGCCGCCAGATGACGACCGCGCCGTTCGCCAACGTCCATAACATCGCGCTGGAAGGCAGTTTCGACGACGCGCAATCCATCGTGAAGTCACTGTTCGCCGACAAGGCCTTTGCGGATCGCGCGCATCTTACCGCAGTGAACTCCATCAACTTCGCCCGCATCGCGGCACAGAGCGTGTATTACTTCACTGCGACGGCGAAGCTCGGAAAATCCACCTTCGTCGTGCCCACCGGAAATTTCGGCGACGTCTTCGCCGGCGAAGCCGCGATGCGGATGGGGTTGCCGGTCGAAAAGCTCATTGTCGCGACGAACGCCAACGACATCGTTGCGCGAGCTTTGAACGAAGGTATCTATGCGCCGGGCAAGGCGCAATCGACTCTCAGCCCCTCAATGGACATTCAGGTTGCCAGCAATTTCGAACGCGCTCTTTTCGAAGCCTCCGGCCGTGATACGAACTGGATGCGGAGCGCAATGGAAGAATTTGCGCGCACAAAAAATATAACGCTGCCACCGAACGTGCGTTCAGCACTCGCTGATCGCTACACGGCTTTCAGCATCGGCGATTACGAAACACGCGCCTCGATAAAGAAAATGTATGATGAGACGGGTCGGATCATGGATCCGCATACCGCGGTCGGCGAAGCAGCCGGGTTCCGGATTTGGGCGCAAGGAATAAGGCCGATCGTCGTTCTCTCCACCGCCCATCCGGCCAAATTCCCGGATGCCGTGGCCAGGGCGACTGGCCAAAAAGTTCCCTTGCCCCCGCGGCTCGCCGCCCTCTATGACGGGGTGGAGCGGGTGACGGTCCTGCCCCATGATCTGGGCGCCGTCAGGGGTTTCATCGAAGAAAGATTGCGTCCCGCATGAATGTGGAAATGACCAAGCTTGCCAATGGGTTGACGGTCGTCAGCGACCCCATGCCCGGCCTCGAAAGCACCTTCGCCGGAGTGTGGGTGAACACCGGCGGCCGCAACGAGACGCGTCCCGTCATGGGCGTTTCCCACATGCTGGAGCACATGGCCTTCAAGGGCACTGGGCGCCGCTCCGCCCGCGCCATCGCTGAAGAAATCGAAGCCGTCGGCGGCTATCTCAACGCTTATACGAGCCGCGAACAGACCGCGTTTCATGCGCGCATCTTGAAAGCCGATGTTGGACTGGGCGTCGATTTGTTGTCCGACATCCTGACCCATCCGGCCTTCGAGCAAGGCGAGCTGGAGCGCGAGCGCCAGGTCGTGCTGCAGGAGTTGGGGCAGGCGCGCGACACGCCGGACGACATCATCTTCGATCATCTGCAGGCCGCGGTGTATCCGGATCAGCCGATGGGCTGGCCGATCCTCGGCGAAGAAGACACCGTCGGCAATTTCACGCGGGAGCAACTGCGCGATTATATGGGCACCAACTATCGCGCCGGCTCCATGTTGCTGATCGCCAGCGGCGCGGTGAACCATGCCGAACTCGTCGCGATGGCTGAAGAGAAATTCTCCGCGCTGCCATCGGGCAAGGCTGCGGAGCCGAGAGCCGCGCTCTATGGCGGCGGCGATGTGCGCGTCAGCGAGGATCTGGAGCAGACCCATCTCACCTATGGCTTCCCCGGCGTCTCCAGCGACGATCCGGATTTCTACGTCGCGCAGGCCTATGTCACGGCGCTGGGCGGCGGAATGTCGTCGCGTTTGTTTCAGGAAGTGCGCGAGAAGCGCGGGCTTTGTTATTCGGTCTATGCCTTTTCCCAAGCCGCCGCCGATAGCGGCATGATCGGCGTCTATGCCGGCACGGGCGAGAAGGAAGCGGAAGAGATTTCCGCGGTTATCGCAGGCGAAATGGCGGCGCTCGCCGCGAACGCAACGGACGCCGAAGTGTCGCGCGCCAAGGCTCAGATGAAATCCGGCTTGCTGATGGGACTGGAAAAACCTGCGACGCGCGCCGAACAGATCGCCTCGCATCTCTTCACTTTTGGCCGCGTGCTGTCGATCGCCGAGCTGACGGCGAAACTGGATGAAATCGATGCCGCTGCCGTGCGCCGCTTCGGGGCGCGCATCATGGGCACGATGAATCCGGCGATGGCGGCTATCGGCCCCATCGGAAAATTCGAAAGCCATGCGCGCTTCGCAAAGCGTTTCGGTGGCGAAGCCGCGAGGCGCGCCGCCGAATGAATGAAGGCCCCATGGCATTCATGCGGGGACTTACGTTTCCCGGCGGCCAGCAGCCGGTCATCAAAGGCGACGGCGTGTATCTGCGTTACCCGCGCATGGGCGATTATCTGCCGTGGTCGAAGCTGCGGGGCGAAAGCCGCGCTTTCCTGTCGCCATGGGAGCCGGTCTGGGCGCGCGACGAACTTTCCAAAGGCGCCTTCCGCCGCCGCTTGAAGCGCTATCAGAAAGAGTCGCGTCTCGACACGGCTTATGCGTTCTTCGTGTTCCGTGCGGAGGACGACGCGCTGCTCGGCGGCTGCACGCTCTCGAATGTGCGCCGTGGCGTAACGCAATGTTGCGCGCTGGGATATTGGATCGGCGAACGCTTCGCGCGGCAGGGCTATATGCATTCGGCAGTGCGCGCGCTGATCCCGTTCATCTTCGCCACGCTCGGCATGCATCGCATCGAGGCGGCGTGCCTGCCGTCGAATGAGCCGTCGCAGAATTTGTTGCAGAAGGCCGGATTCCGGGAAGAAGGCGTCGCCAGGAAATATCTGCAGATCAATGGCGAGTGGCAGGATCATGTCCTGTTCGCTTTGCTTGAGGATGAAGCGCGGTTAGCCTGACCGCAGCTTCGGACATAGAGTCGAATCGGAACGCCGCTTGCTTAAAAAAATTGCCTTTATCGTTGCCTGCCTTGCCGCGCTGTGGACGAGCGCCGCCTTCGCTGCCGCACCATCTGCGAAAGGCGGCGTGAACTTCGCCGATCCGCGCATGATGATGGAACTGCAGCCGTCTCTGCGTCCTTATAATGCGCGCGCGGGCAAGGAGCCCGATGGTTCGGCCTGGTACATGATGACGGCGGTCAACCAGGCGGATCGCGCTGCGGTGCGCGTCGTTCTCGCCGGCCAACCGCCCGGTGCAGGACTTCGCTTCTTCCCCCGCCGCGGCAAGCCGGCCTTGCTGCAAGTTGCAAGCTCCGATGCGGGCGTGACCGTCGAACCCGCGCGCGCCTTCGGGCGGCACGCATTCCTCGTCACCATTCCACCGGCGACATCCGCCACCATCGCCGTGCGTCTCATCAATGCCGACGCACAGCCCTCCGTCGTTGCGTGGACCGTGCCAGCGCTGGTGCTGCACAACAAACAGCTGGCGATCTTCCTCGCGGCCGTCGCCGGATTGATCGCGGCCTCCATCGCCATCACCACCGGTGTTGCCGTGATGACGGCGCATATGGCGTCGCGCTGGGCATCGATCACGCTCGTGGCTGTATTCTGCGTAGAGCTCACCAGCGGCGGCGTGTTCGATGCCGGATGGATGACGATTGTCGGCGGGCCATACGGCTTTTCCGCCATGCTGGCAGGTTTCTCTCTTGCCGCCGGTCTCAAGCTTGCCGATCTGGTCGCGCCTGTATCCGAAATCTGGCCGCCAGGGCCCCGTGTATTGTCGTGGACATTGCGTGGATTGATCGCACTGTCCGTCGCCGCTTTTCTCGGTGTTCCAGGCACGGCGCTTCTTGTTCAAATCCTCGTTGTGAGCGGAAGCGCAGCGATTGCCGGATATCTGGTCCATCGCGGAATGGCGGGCGCGCAGGCGGCTCGCGTCGTCGCGCCGAGCGCTGCCGTCTTTTCGCTGGTGGCGCTGGCCGCTGCCGTGGTTGCCCTGGGTGGCTTTGCCGACAATCCCGCGGCACCGGCGATCATCGGCGGTTTCGCCGCTGCGGGCGCGGTACTTCTGGCGCTGGCGATTTCGGCCGGTGAGGGCATCGCAATTCTTTCGGGCATTCGCCCGTCGCAAATTATCGCCGCGCCGCCGCCGATTGCTGTCGCGCCGCCGTTGGTCGCGAAGGAAAAAGTTGGCTCCGCGATCAGCAGCCCGGCTCTTCAAGCAATCGGGGCATCGCATCAGGGCGTTTTCGACCTCGATCTGGTGCGCGAGAGCGTGAAGCTTTCGGCCGAAGCTGCTGTTTTGATCGGCTTCGCGGAAGGTGCGCAGACCATGACGCACAATGCGTGGATCGCGCGTATTCATACCGACGATCGGGACGTTTACCGGCAAGCAATGGGCGATTATCGCGGCCACGCGGGTCTTGCGTTCCGCATAGAGTTCCGCGTGCGCAGCGAGAGCGGACGCTATCCGTGGTTTGAATTGCGCGCGACCATGATGGGGGACCGCGCGCCGGCAACGCGCTGTCTTGGCCTGATGGCGGATGTGACAACCCGCAAGGAGTCTGAGGCCGCCACCATCGATCGTGCCCTGCGCGATCCGCTCACCGGATTGGGCAATCGCGTAGCGCTGGTGGAAGAACTCGAACAACTGGGCGGTAGCGCCCGCAACGCGGCGTTCGTTCTTCTCGACATCGATCGCTTCAAATCCATTCATGCCAGTCTTGGCGACAGGGGCGGCGATGAAATTCTCGTAGCCGTTGCGGAGCGGCTTTTGAAGCATTTAGGGACGCGCGGCAAAGTCTTCCGGGTCGGCGGCGATGCCTTTGCGGTGCTTGCGGCGGGGCTCGCAGCCAACACGGCGGCCCTGGGTGGAGAGCTCGTCGATGTCTGCGGGCGGGCCTTTCAGTTCGATGGCCGGGATATTTTCGCGCTAGCCAGTGCCGGCGCCGTTCCAGGGCAAGAAGCGGAAGATCCGTTCGAGCTTCTCAAGAACGCGGAGCTTGCGTTGCTCCAGGCGAAACGGCAGGGCGGGGCGTGTTCGCGGCTTTATTCGCGCGATCTGGAGGTGTTCGCGCCAGGCGATGCCGTGGCACTGGAGGCAGATCTGCGCCGGGCGTTGGATCTGGGGCAGTTCGACCTCTATTACCAGCCCATTGTTCACCTGCCCGAAGAAAGTGTCACTGGCTTCGAAGCCTTATTGCGCTGGCGGCATCCGGAGAGAGGCCTTCTGCTTCCCGATGAATTTATCGGGCATGCGGAAGAAACCGGTCTCATCGTTTCCCTGGGGCGTTTCGCACTGGAACGCGCGGCGCGCGACCTGGCGGAGTGGCAGCGCTACTTCCCGCTCGATCCGGCGCTCAGTATCAGTGTCAATGTTTCGCGGCGGCAATTCCGGGATGCGCAGTTCATCGAGCTTGTTCGCTCCGTGCTGGCGGAAAACGAAGTCCAGCCCGGAACGCTGAATCTCGAGATCACGGAAAGCGCGATCTCCGCCGCGCAAGATGGCAAGGCTGCGATCGCCGGGTTGAAGTCGATGGGCATTGGCCTTGTCATCGACGATTTTGGAACGGGTCTTTCGACCCTCGGCCAACTGAAGGACATTCCTTTCGACGCGCTCAAGATCGATAAAAGCTTTTTGTCTTCTTCAGACACTGGAGCGAAGGAGGGTTCCGTCATTCTCGGATCGATGGTCGCGCTCGCAAAGGAATTGCAGCGTGGTGTGGTGATCGAAGGCATCGAAACCGAAGAGGACGTGGCCCGCGCCAAAGCGGCCGGGTGCGAACTCGTGCAGGGCTTCTACTACAGCGTTCCCCTTTCGGCGTCGGATGCGCTGAGCTTCATCGCGCATCACTATGGAATGGCAAATGCGGGGAGCGGAGAGAGCGTTTCAGGCGCGCCCGGTATTGGCGGATAGCAGCGAAAGGTCGATGCCCAGCTTTCGCAAAGCGGCACTCCATTTCGAGTTCATCTGCGTCTCGAAAACGATCCTGGAATCCGCATCGCAATGCACCCAGCCGTTCAGGCGGATCTCATTTTCGATCTGGCCTGGCCCCCAACCGGCGTAACCGAGCGTAAAAGCGGATTGCTCCGGCCCCCGGCCCTCCGCGATGGCTTTCAGAATGTCGAGCGTGGCGGTCAAAGAAATATCCTTGGTCACCGGCATGGTCGCATTCGCTGACATATAGTCGCTGCTATGAAGAACAAAGCCGCGCCCGGTATCGACGGGGCCGCCGAACAGGACAGGAGAGTCCGGGGTGTTGCTGGTTGCGCGAATGTCCAGATTTTTCACCAGCTCGTGAAACCCCAGTCCCTCAATGGGTTTGTTGATGATCAGCCCCATCGCCCCGTCGGCGGAATGCGCGCACATAAAGATGACGCTTTTCTCGAAGCGGGGGTCGGACATACCTGGAAGCGCAATGAGCAGCTTTCCTTCGAGGAAATTGCCGCCTTCGCTGGAACGACTGTCCTTCGCCATGATCAGAAAATATCACGAGCCAGCGCGGCTGCCATGCCCTTTCCGGGGCTCGCCGCCTGGGTTAAAAGCGGCATCAGTTTCAATCACAAGGAGAATATTCGATGACCATCAAGGTGGGTGACAAGATTCCCTCGGCAACGCTGATGGAAATGAAAGACGGCAAGCCGGCGCCGGTGACGACCGACGACCTGTTCAAGGGCAAAAAGGTTGTGTTCTTCGCTCTGCCGGGCGCGTTCACACCGACCTGCTCGGCCAAGCATGTTCCCGGCTTCGTTCAGCACGCGGCCGAAATCAAGGCGAAGGGCGTGGATACCATCGCCTGCATGTCCGTCAACGATGCTTTCGTGATGGGCGCCTGGGCGAAAGACCAGAAGACCGACGGCAAGGTTGAGATGCTTGGCGACGGCAACGGCGACTTCACTCGCGCGCTGGGCCTGGAAATGGACGGCACCAAATTCGGCATGGGCAAACGCAGCCAGCGCTTTTCCATGATCGTGGACAACGGCGTGGTGAAGGCGCTGAACATCGAAGAGCCAGGCGCCTTCAATGTCTCCAGCGCCGACCACATGCTGAAGCAGCTCTAGCGCACGGTTTCAATGGCCGCGCGGGCAAGTTCGTCCGCGCGGTTGTTCTCGACATGATCCGCATGGCCCTTGACCCAGCGCCACGTCAACCGATGCGGCGCCGTTGCTTCATCCAGCGCCAGCCATAGATCGTTGTTCTTGACGGGTTTCTTATCGGACGTTTTCCAGCCGTTGGCCTTCCAACGCTTCATCCATTGCATAGCGCCGTCCATTACATAACGCGAATCCGTGTGAACGGTGACGACTGACGGCTTGGTCAGCGATTGCAACGCACGGATGACAGCCATGAGTTCCATGCGGTTGTTGGTCGTTTTTGCTTCGCCGCCGGAAATTTCCTTTTCATGTTTGCCCGAACGCAGAATTGCGCCCCAGCCGCCGGGGCCGGGATTTCCGGAACATGCGCCGTCGGTGAAGATGTCTATATGCGGCGCCGTCAAAGCCCATACTCCGAAGGGTTGCGCACATTTCGGTGGAAGCGCAGCCGCTTGACGTAGTCGCGCGGATCTTTCGGCCGAACCAAAGCAGCAGGATCCGGGTTCAGCCAGTCATAGAGCCGTGTCAGCAGGAATCGGAGCGCCGCGCCGCGCGCCAGAATTGGCAGCGCTGCGGCTTCTTCTGCGGTCAGTTCACGATGTTGCCGGTAGGCGGACAGAAAACTCTTTCCTTTCGTGATGTTGTACGCGCCGTCTTGTTCAAAACACCAAGCGTTCAACATCACCGCGATGTCGTAAGCGAAGGCATCATTGCAGGCGAAGTAGAAATCGATCAGGCCGGAGATTTTCCCGTCCATAAAAAGAACATTGTCGGGAAACAGATCGGCATGAATGATGCCCGCGGGCAGATCTTGCGGCCACGCTTCGAGCTCATTAAGCGTCGCGTGGATAAGGGCCGCCAGTCCCGCCTGTACGGAATCGGCCTTGCCTTGCGTATCTTGTGCGAGCTTCTTCCACCCGGCGACGCTCAGAGAGTTCTGCCGACTGAGTTTGAAGCCCGCGCCTGCGGCGTGCATCTCCGCCAGCGCTCCTCCCGCATGAATACAGTGAGAAACTTCGGGCTTTCTCAGCGACACACCGTCGAGGAATGTCAGTAGCGCCGCAGGTTTGCCGTTGAGAGTGATCCAGTTATTACCGGCCTTGCTGCGAACCGGTTGCGGGCATGCAATGCCGCGCTTGGCCAGATGCTCCATCAGTTCCAGAAAAAAAGGCAGATCTCCGGTGCTCACGCGCTTTTCATAAAGCGTGAGGATATATCCACCGCGATCGGTCTGCAGATGGAAGTTGGAGTTCTCAACTCCTTCGGCAATGCCTTTGAAGCTGCGGGGCATGCCGATGTCGTAGCCGGTCAGAAGCTTTTCAAGATCCTCGAAGGAAACATCGGTGTAAACGGCCATGAGCGCCTCACATCAGCGCGCGCGGCACGTTGAATTCCACGTTCTCTTTCGTCACGGCCACCTCCTCCAACCGAACGTCATAGCGTTTGCGAAAGCTGCCGATGACTTCTTCCATCAATATTTCCGGCGCCGATGCGCCCGCGGAAAGCCCCACGGTTTCACCGGCACGCACCAAGGACCAGTCGATATCCGTTGCCCGCTGGATAAGCGCCGCATCTCGCGCGCCTGCACGCTTGGCGACTTCCACCAGGCGCATTGAGTTCGATGAGTTTGGGGCGCCGATGACAAAGACGACATCCGCGCGTGGCGCGATGGCTTTCACCGCCTCCTGCCGGTTGGTTGTGGCATAGCAGATGTCCTCTTTGTGCGGGCCGGCGATCAGTGGAAAACGCCGGCGCAGCACCGCCACGATTTCAGCCGTATCATCTACCGAAAGTGTCGTCTGTGTAATGTAGGCGAGGCTTTCGGCATTTCTCGGTTCGAATGTCTCCGCGTCGGCAACTGTTTCCACCAGAGAGATGGCGCCTTCGGGCAGTTGGCCGATCGTGCCTTCCACTTCCGGATGGCCGGCATGGCCGATCAGCACGATCTGATGACCGGCATTGAAATGACGCCCGGCCTCGACATGCACCTTTGAAACCAGGGGGCAGGTGGCATCGAGATAGAACAGCTCGCGCCGTTCGGCCTCCGCGGGAACGGATTTCGGAACGCCGTGGGCTGAAAAGATCACGCGCGCACCGGCAGGCGCCTGGTCCAACTCGTCGATAAACACGGCTCCCATACGCTCAAGCCGCTCCACCACGAAGCGGTTGTGGACGATCTCATGGCGCACATAAACCGGCGGTCCGAACTTCTGCAGGGCAAGCTCGACGATACGAATGGCGCGGTCCACACCCGCGCAAAAGCCGCGGGGCGCCGCGAGAAGAAGTGTCAGCCGGGGCTTGCCCTCCACGCGCCGATTTTCCGCCACATTTCCCATGAATCGCCTGCCTGGATACAGTCCCGCGCCTTCGCGGCACCAGTTGAAAAAGGGGCGCGGACAGGCGAAAAGTCAAGCGCCGAAAGCCGGTTGCGGCGAGATACCAGCACTGTCAGGACCTGATGAAGACCTCCCTTTTCCGTTTCGCCGCCATTGCCGCGATGGCGTTGTTGGTGTCGTCCTGCCAGAGCAGCAAGAAGCTCCAGTTCTGTCCTGGCTGGTCCAGTGTCCTTGACGCTGTGGTGGTGACACAGTTCAAGCCTGGCGCGGCGCCTGACCCGAAGAATGCGCTTTATTCGGCGAGAATAACCGACGTCGATGGGAACTGCTCATACGACAAGGCGGGCAAGAAGGCCGACTCCAGCATCGATGTCACGTTCGTCGCCACGCGGCCCGCGGCAGGCGATGCAGCGACGTATACCGTCCCCTATTTCGTGGCGGTGACGCAGGCGACGCGTATCATTACGCGCAGCACGCGCTCGGTCACTTTCTCTTTCGCGGCAGGCGAAACGACTGCCACCGCGCAAGAGCATGTGGAATCAATCGACCTTGTGACGGACGGCGACAACAAACCGTATGATTATCAAATCCTCGTCGGCTTCCAGCTCACCAAGGCGCAGTACGACTACAACAGGACGACCGGGATTTTTCAGCAATGACCTCGCTGAGCGCCGAGCTGTCGGCGATCGCGGGCGCCGCGTTCGCAGAGGAAGGGCTTTCGCCGGAGTTGGGCTCCGTTCAGATTTCGGACCGGCCCGATCTCGCGCAATTCCAATGCAATGGCGCTTTGCCCGCCGCGAAGGCAGCCAGGCAGAATCCGCGCGCAATCGCAGAGAAAGTCGCAGCGCGGCTGAAGACAAATCCGGTATTCGCGAAGGTCGAGATCGCGGGCCCCGGGTTCATCAATCTCGATGTCACGGACGATGCGTTGGCGGAGCGCCTCGGCGCGATGGCCAAAGATGCGCGGCTCGGCGCGCCGCAAACGGGCAGCGGCAAGTCTGTCGTTATCGATTTTGGCGGCGCGAACGTCGCCAAGCCGATGCATGTGGGGCATTTGCGGTCTTCGGTCATCGGCGACTCCTTGCAGCGCCTGTTCCGCGCGAATGGATGGCAGGTCACCAGCGATGTGCATCTGGGCGATTGGGGCCTGCAGATGGGACAACTCATCTCCGAGATTGAGCATCGAGGCATCGCGCCCATCTATTTCGATGCGAATTTCAAAGGGCCGTATCCCGCACAATCGCCGGTGACGATGGACGATCTGGAGGAGATCTATCCGGCGGCATCCGCAGCCTGCAAAGCCGATCCGGCGCGGTTGGAAGAAGCGCGCAAGGCGACGGCGGAATTGCAGAACGGCCGCCCGGGCTATCGCGCGCTGTGGGAGCACTTCTTCGCCGTTTCTCGCGTCGGTCTTGAGCGCGAATGGGGCAGCCTCGGAATCCATTTCGATCTTTGGAAAGGCGAGGCGAGCGTCGAGCCGTTGATCCAGCCGATGATTGCGGACCTCAGGGCGCGGCATATCACAGAGGAGAGCGAAGGCGCGCTTGTCATTCCGGTCGCCAGGCCGGACGACAAGAAGGAAATGCCGCCGCTCATTCTGGTGAAATCGGACGGCGCCGTTTTGTACGGGACCACCGATCTTGCAACCATTGTCGATCGCGTGAAGGAGCAGAATCCCGATCTCATTCTCTATGTTGTCGATCAACGGCAACATCTTCATTTCGAGCAGGTTTATCGCGCCGCCGAGAAGGCCGGACTGAACGGCAAAGCCAAGCTGGAGCATGACGGCTTTGGCACCATGAACGGACCGGAGGGCAAACCGTTCAAGACACGCGCCGGCGGCGTGATGAAGCTGTTCGACCTCATCGCGATGGTGGCCGAAGAGGCGCAAAAACGCCTGACCGAAGCGGGCATCGGCGCGGACTATCCGCAGGAAGAGCGCGCCGCCATCGCGAAGATGGTGGGCATCGCGACGTTGAAGTTCGCAGATCTCTCCAATCACCGCCTGACCGATTACATCTTCGACCTTGCCCGCTTTTCGAAATTCGAGGGCAAAACGGGGCCTTACCTGCAATATGCGGCGGTGCGCATGCAGTCGATCCTGCGCAAGGCAGATCCGGAAGACCTCAATCTCGCCGAGCGCGCCGTTCTGCGGACGCCGGAAGATCGCGCCCTGATCCTGCAGCTTCTCGCGCTGCCCAATGCGATGAGCGCGGCCGAAGAAAAGCGCGCGCCCAATATCCTCTGCGATTACGCGTTCAACCTGGCGCAGGAATTCAGCCGGTTCTATTCCACGCACCATATCCTCTCGGAAACCGACGCCACGCTGCGTGCGACGTGGCTGGGATTGTGCGGGCTGACGCTCGCTACCATGACCAAAGTTCTGGACCTTCTGGGCATCGAAATCCCGCCCAGGATGTGAGCGAATCGGCCCAAGCGGCTGCTTTTCTTTGACTCTCCAACCTCTCTCTCTATATTCCGGCCCAACGGGCGATCCCGCCGTGAGGCGCGTTTGTCCGGTCATACATTCGATCCCTCGCGGGAGACATATGCCCAGCAAGGCCGACCTGTCGGCCGAAGCCCAAAGGGCGTAGGCCGAAGGAGCAACCGCCCCGGAAACTCTCAGGCAAAAGGACCGCGAAGGAGATGAACTTCTGGAAAGCAGGGCTGCCGGTGGGGCGGCTCTCACCGAAGGGGTAATCCGCCGAGCCAATGTTTGTTTTTGGCGCTCGCGGGGAAATCTCTCAGGTCCCATGACAGAGGGGTGCAAAGTCCGGTTCGCCGGAGTGCGCCCTATCAACTTCTGTTTGTGGACCCGATGACCGGCAGCGAAGAAACACTCCGCAAGACACCGCTCCATGCTTTGCATCTGGAGCTTGGCGCCAAGATGGTGCCGTTCGCCGGCTATGACATGCCGGTGCAATTCCCCACGGGCGTTCTCAAAGAACATCTGCACACGCGCGAGAAGGCGGGACTGTTCGACGTCTCTCACATGGGGCAGGCATTCCTCGGCGGCGACAATCCGGCGAAGGCGTTGGAGCGCGTGACGCCCGCCGACGTGCAGGGCCTCAAGGAAGGCATGCAGCGTTACGGCCTGCTGCTGAACGATCGCGGCACCATCATCGACGATTTCATGTTCACGCATCTGGCGGGCGAGAAGGAGCTCTATCTCGTCGTCAACGGCGCGACGAAGGAAGGCGACTTCGCCTATATGGCGGACAAGCTGAAAGGCATCGCCACGCTGATGCCGAAACCGGATCGCGCGCTGTTGGCGCTGCAAGGGCCAGCGGCGGGCAGGGTGCTGGAGAAGCTTTCGCCCGGCATCGACACGTTGACCTTCATGCACGTTCGCCGCGCGACCGTTGCCGGTTGTCCGGCGATTGTCAGCCGTTCGGGCTACACCGGCGAAGACGGTTTCGAGATTTCGCTCGAAGGCAAGGATGTGGAGAAAATCGCGCGCGCGCTTCTCGCCGATCCCGACGTTTTGCCGATTGGGCTTGCCGCGCGCGACTCGCTGCGGCTTGAAGCTGGCCTTTGCCTTTATGGCCATGACATTGACGAGACGACGGATCCAGTCGAAGCCAATCTTGTCTGGTCTATCGGAAAGCGCCGGAAGATGGACAAGGATTTTCCCTCTGGCGAAAAGATCATGAGCCGCCTACTGAACGGCACGGAAAAAAAGCGTGTCGGCATACTTCCCGTGGGCAAAGCGCCAGCGCGCGAAGGCACCGAGATCACCGATAAGTCCGGCCGTGTCATCGGCAAGATCACCAGCGGCGGGTTCGGGCCTTCGCTGAACGCTCCCGTCGCGATGGGTTACGTCGATAGCGCCTTCGCCAAAGACGGCACCGAAGTCGATCTGATGGTGCGCGGCAAAGCCAATCCCGCGCGCATCGCGCCCATGCCATTCGTTCCCAACCGTTACAAACGAAGTTGAACACAGCCCCTCATCCTTCGACAGGCTCAGGATGAGGATACAGATATCACTCCTCATGCTGAGCTTGTCGAAGCATGAGAACCGGAGAGCAGAAATATGAGCGAAGTCCGTTACACCGATCAGCATGAGTGGGTCCGCCTCGATGGCGACACGGCCACTGTCGGCATCACCAAACATGCTGCCGAACAACTCGGTGATGTTGTGTTCGTCGAAGTGCCGGAAGCCGGCCGCAAGGTCGGCGCGGGTGGCGAGGCGGCCGTGGTTGAAAGCGTGAAAGCGGCCAGCGATGTCTATGCACCGGTGGGCGGCGAAGTGACCGAAGGCAATGCCGCGCTCGCAGACGAGCCCGCGAAGGTCAACGCCGATCCGGAAGGCGACGGCTGGTTCTTCAAGCTCAAGGGCGTGAGCAAGGACGAGTTCGCCAAGCTGATGACCAAGGCGCAGTACGACGAGTTCGTGAAGGGTCTCTAATAAAAAAGCTGTCATGGCCCGCCGGAGTGCGGGCCACCCAGTTGAAATCTGGGGGATGGCGAAATTGGAACGCAGACGCCGCCTTACTTTTTGAAAGTAGATCAGGCGTCACTTGGGTGGCCCGCATCTGCGGGCCATGACAAATGGAGATGAAATGAGATACCTGCCTCTGACCCCCGACGATCGTGCTCAGATGCTCGCCAAGATCGGCGCACCGAACATCGATGCGCTGTTCCGTGACGTGCCGAAATCGGCGGTGGTGGCGCGCAGCGTGTTCGACCTGCCGGATACGCAGGGCGAGCTGACGGTCGAGCGCGCGCTTTCCAAGATGGCGGCGAAGAGCAAGGCGGCGGGATCGCTGCCTTTCTTCTGCGGTGCGGGGGCTTACAGGCATCACGTCCCGAGCGCGGTGGATCATCTGATCCAGCGCTCGGAATTCCTCACCAGCTACACGCCCTATCAGCCGGAAATCGCGCAGGGCACGCTGCAATATCTCTTCGAATTCCAGACGCAGGTAGCGCTGCTCACCGGCATGGAAGTGGCGAACGCCTCGCTTTATGACGGCTCGACCGCCACGGCCGAAGGCGTGCTGATGGCGCAGCGCATCACCAGGCGCCCGAAAGCGATTCTGAGCGGCGGCTTGCACCCGCATTACGCGGAGACGGTGGAAACCGTTGCCGGTCTTTCCGGCACCGTGACGCGCGCGCCGGTCACACCCGGCAAAGCGGAAGACATCATCGCGCTGATCGACGATCAGACGGCGTGCGTTGTGGTGCAAAGCCCGGACGTGTTCGGCCTGATCCGCAACCTGAAACCGATCGCCGATGCGGCCCATGCCAAGGGTGCGCTCTTGATCGCGGTCGTCACCGAGATCGTGTCGCTCGGCCTCATCGAGCCGCCGGGCGCGCAGGGCGCGGATATCGTTGCGGCGGAAGGCCAGTCGCTCGGCGTTGGCCTGAATTTCGGTGGCCCCTATGTCGGGTTATTCGCGACGCGCGAAAAATATCTGCGCAACATGCCGGGGCGCCTTTGCGGCGAAACTACGGATGCCGCCGGCAAGCGCGGTTATGTGCTGACGCTGTCCACGCGCGAGCAGCATATCCGCCGGGAAAAGGCGACCAGCAACATCTGCACGAATTCCGGCCTGTGCTGCCTGGCTTTCACGATTCATCTGTCACTCTTGGGCGAGGAAGGATTCTCGCGGCTGGCGCGCGCCAACCATGCGCGGGCGTCCGCGCTGGCGGATCGTCTTGCCGATGTGAAAGGCGTGTCGCTCGCCACCGAAAGCTTCTTCAACGAGTTCACGCTGAAGCTGTCCAAACCTGCGGCATCTGTTGTCGATGCGCTGGCGGAGAAAGGCATCCTCGCGGGCGTACCGGCGTCGCGCCTGCTGCCGCATGACAAGGATGTGCGCGATCTTCTGATTGTGGCGGCCACCGAAACCAACACCGACGAAGACTGCGACGCCTTCGTGCATGCACTGGCGGAGGTGCTGTGATGACGATGAATACCCAAGGCCGCCCGACGTCCGCGGGCAGCGTTAACGAAAACGAGATGGCGACGATCTCCGGCGATCGCGGGCTTCAGCATGAAGTCTCGCTGATCTTCGAACTGGGCCGTCCCGGCATGACGGGCGTGGACCTTCCGCAAGTGCAGATGAGCGACAAGCGTCTCGCCGGTCTGCGCCGCAAGGGTCCGGTGGGATTGCCGGGCCTCAGCGAACCGGAAGTCATCCGCCATTATGTGCGGCTGTCGCAGCTCAACTATTCCATCGATGCCGGGCTTTATCCGCTGGGCTCCTGCACGATGAAGCACAATCCGCGCCTGAACGAGAAAATGGCGCGGCTTCCGGGCTTCGCGGACGTGCATCCGCTCGCACCGCAACAGACGGTGCAGGGCGCGTTCGAAGCGGTGAGCGAGCTGATGAAATGGCTCACCACGCTGACCGGCATGCCCGCCGTTGCGATGTCGCCCAAGGCGGGTGCGCATGGCGAGTTGTGCGGCCTGCTCACGATCCGCGCCGCGATCGAAGCACGCGGCGAAAAGCGCAACCGCATTCTTGTTCCGTCTTCCGCGCACGGCACCAATCCGGCGACGGCGGCGGTGGCGGGCTTCATCGTGGACGAAGTGCCCGCGACCGAAGACGGCCATGTCGATGCCGACGCGCTGGAAGCCAAGCTCGGTTCCGACGTGGCGGCGATCATGCTGACCAATCCCAACACCTGCGGACTGTTCGAGCCGCGCATCAAGGAGATGGCGGACGCGGTACATGCCGCGGGCGCATACTTCTATTGCGACGGTGCGAACTTCAATGCCATCGCGGGGCGCGTGCGTCCGGGCGATCTGGGCGTCGATGCGATGCATATCAATCTCCACAAGACGTTCTCCACGCCGCATGGCGGCGGCGGACCGGGCGCAGGGCCAGTGGTGTTGTCGGCGGCGCTGGCGCCGTTCGCGCCGCTGCCGCTGCTGGTCCATGACGGCAATGAATTCCGCATGATCGAACATGCGGATGAGGCGACCGATGGCGCGAAGCCGTTCGGCCGCATGTGTGCGTTCCATGGCCAGATGGGCATGTTCTCCCGCGCGCTCACCTACATGATGAGCCACGGCGCGGACGGCATCCGCCAGGCGAGCGAAGACGCAGTGCTATCCGCGAACTACATTCTCGCGTCGCTCAAGGATGTGATGAGCGCGCCGTTCGGCGAAGGGCCGTGCATGCATGAAGCCCTGTTCGACGATTCATTCCTCGAAGGCACCGGTGTCACCACGCTCGATTTCGCCAAGGCGATGATCGACGAGGGCTATCATCCGATGACGATGTATTTCCCGCTGGTCGTCCATGGCGCGATGCTGATCGAGCCGACGGAGTCGGAGTCGAAAGAGTCGCTCGACCGCTTCATCTATGTGCTGCGGACGATGGCGCTGGAAGCCAAGGCCGGGCAGACCGCGCGCTTCGAAGGCGCGCCGCGTCTGGCCCCGCGCCGCCGCCTCGACGAGACGGCGGCCGCGCGCAAGCCGGTCCTGCGATGGAAGCCGAAAGCGCTTCCGCAGGCCGCGGAATAGGGCGATTCAAGGCAGGTTTTGTTGTGATCGGGTGTAGCACAAATCCCCGATACAGAAGCTCGTATGCGCGATAGATTTCGCGCGCACAACCTTCTGGGGCAGCTCATGAGTCTCTTTCGTCTGGCCGTTCTTGGTGCGGCAGTTCTTCTGTCTGGTGTTGCTCTCGCGGCGCCGTCGCTCACGCCGCTGCAAAAATCTGTCATCTGCGGCAAGCGTACAACCTGCAAGCTTGTGGCGATCCATCCTGCCGGAACGCTCCAGGTCGCCGAGGTTCTGTTCGGCGTGAAGGACAAGCCGGACGATGCGCCGGACGAAGGTTGCAAAAAGGCGGACGGCAGCGATCCCGCCAATGGCGGCACCGAATATTGGCTGCTGAACGGTGCGAAACCGGCGAATGTCCTTTCCCTTTGCAACGACGGTTACGGCGCGGCCGGCATGGGCGAAGACAGCGTGTCGTTCTCACCCAACCGCATGGTGCATGTTCAGAACGGTGGATCGTCCTGGCGCTGGGACAGCACCGATACGTTGAGTCTGGTTCCACTTCGGATTCTGTCGCAATCAGGCTGCTCCTTTCACAATGTCGAGCCCAGCACCGGCACGCTCGATCGGGTCGATTTCGTGAATTTCCGCTCCAAGGAAATCCGCAAAGATCCCGGCGCGAAATGGAGCGATGCCGACAGCGATATCGGCTGCCCGGATGTGAAGCCCGCGGCGTTCGCGAAGCTGAAGCCCGTTCCCGGCGACAAGCTGGTTGCCGCCTATCCGCTGATGACGCCTGGAAACGGCAACGACTTGGGGATTCAAAACATCTCCGCCGGCACTGTGCTCGGTTCCTGCGCGATGACGCTCTCCACCGATGGCACGAACGGCTTTCTGACGTTCGGCAAACCGGCAGATGCTGCGCATGCTGCGCAAATGCGTGCGCTGGCGGTGAATTCCCAAACACTGCTTCTCCAAATCTACGATCCGGTTGCGGCCGCGGCGCCTGTCGGCAAAAGCTGGATCAGCGGTGCGCATGCCGAGGTCTGGCAGAGCGGCACCTATGACGAGAGCGCCGGTGGCGCTCCGAAGCGCTCTGAGCTTGAGCAGATCGCGATCGATCTGGACGGCACGCTGCACGCCGCCGGCAGCGCGAAGCCTCCACAGGTGAAGCGCTGGACCGGCAAGGACGAGAAGGGCCGGGCGGTCACCGTTCTGCTTCTCACCTGGGCGGATGATGCAGGCCCAATGGCGATCAGCTATTCGCAGGCCGAGAACGGAAAGCAGGCGCGGCTCGTCACCAATGTTGCGATGGTGCGTGGCGTGCCGGCATACATCCCCGGTGTGCTCGGTATGCAGAACACCTGCGCGGTGCGTGGCGGGCGCGTCGAACTTGCCGGCATGATGTCTCTCACGAACTAAAAATAACCCCGGCGGTTTCGGAGCGCCGGGGCCAAGTCCAAACGGAGGGTACCAACAAAAAGTCTGGATGGCCGGGTCGCCCCCGCATCAAGTGCGGGGCCGGCTATGAAATTCTTAGGTGCAGATATGCGCCTTGAGGCCGGCGGGGACTTTCGTGTCCTTGTCGCTGCAGGCGGTGTCGAGCTGGGCCTGCGTCAGGCCCTTGGTCCTGGTGAGGTCCGTGCCCTTGAAAGAGGTGATGGCGAGCGTGGCGCCGGTGAAATCCGCGTTGGTGAGGTTCGCGTGCGCCAGGTTCGCGCCGGAGAGATTGGCGCCGCGGAACGAGACGTTCGTGAAATTCGCATAGGACATGCACATCAGCACGGCATGGACGTTCGAGAAATCCGCGCCTTCGAGGTTGCCGTTCTTCACGCAGGTGTTGTCCAGATTCGCGCCCGCCAGCATGCAATGCGGGCAATCGTGGTTTCCGGCGTGGATCGAATTCACCGCCGCGCGGTCCGGCGCGGTGTAGGCGATGGGGATCATCTGGGCCGGGGCGGCCACGGCGGAGACACCGCCGAAAATCACGGAGGCAAAAAGGGCGAGCAGGACGAACATGGGGCAATGTTCCGTTTCGGGTCTTCCGATCCCGAAAGTCGCAAGGCTTGTGCCGGGTTGAATCCCCGCGGATTCCGCCGCGCGGGCGGGGGATTGGCGCGAGATATGGTGCCATTTCGGGAAACCGCCGCTGGTAGTTGAATTGCGAGCCTTGGGAGGGGTATTTCCCCGGCCAACCGAATTGAATGTCGATTTTTTCGATTCCGGTTTGCATGGAATCCCAGATGTTGTGGGTGCGGGTCCAGCCGGGCAGTCGTTTTCACACTTACCGCACACCCCCTCCCCCCACCGCAAGCTTCGGGTCGAAACGGGGCAGGCGGCGGCGCATATCGGGCGGGTAATTCTGTTCGGAGTTTTCTCATGTCTTTCCACTTCCAGGGTCTTCCTTTCGAGCCGTTTGCGCCGTTGTTCGCGTTGTCGGACGCCGAGCTGCAAGCCAAGGGCTTTCGCCGCATGGTGGCGGGCGAGAGCGATACCCTGCCGTGCCGCATCTCGCTCGAAGACGTCGATCCAGGCGAGGAGCTGTTGCTCATCAATTACGAGCATCAGCCCGCGCATTCGCCGTATCGCGCCAAAGGCCCGATCTTCGTCAGCAGGCATGGTTCACGGTTCGACGGCCACGATGTGCCGCCGGCGCTGCGCACACGGCTGCTATCGCTGCGCGCCTATGACAAGGACGGCATGATCGTCGATGCCGACGCGGTGGACGGCGACAAGATCGAGCCGGCTCTGGAACGCCTCTTCGCGCGCGACGACACGGCTTATATCCATGTCCATTACGCCAAACGCGGATGCTTCGCAGCGCTGGTGGAGCGCGGTTGAGNNAATAAACGAAGTGTACGGGACCACCGTTACGGTGTCAAGGAAATTAAACCTAATACATTCAAAGGGTTAGTTTCGCGTGGCTGGAAAAAATAATTTTCCAGCCACGCGGTCTCACACCGGCTTGTTAATTTCCAACTGCGCGGCGAAGGCGCGCTTGTAGGCGGGGCGCGCTTCGCCGCGGGCGACATAGGCGGCGAGGTTCGGGAATTCATCGAGCAGCCCGGACGCGCGCAGCCGCAGCAGCACCGATGCCATCATCAGATCGCCCGCGCTGAATGCGCCATCGAGCCATTCGGCATCGCCCAGATACGCGGAAAGCTGCTTCAGGCGGACGCGAACGCGGTCTTTCACCTCCGGCAGGCGCTCCGCGCTCCAGGGCTTGTCCTTGTCCAGAAGAACGGCGGTTTGAAGTTCCAGGATCGGCGGCTCCACCGTGTTGAGCGCCGCAAATATCCAGGCGATCGCGTGGGCGCGCGCCGCTGGATCGTTCGGAAGCAGGCCGGCAAAGCGTTGCGCGATATGAAAGACGATGGCGCCGGTTTCGAAGATCGCGACGCCGTCTTCCTCATAGGTGGGAATCTGGCCGAAGGGATGGAGCGCCAGATGCGCGGGCTCCTTCATCGCCTTGAAGGAAACGAGGCGGACCGCGTAAGGCTGCCCCACTTCCTCCAGCGCCCAGCGAATGCGCGTATCGCGGGCAAGCCCCTTGCCGCCGTCGGGCGACTTTTCAAAGGCGGTGATGGTGATCGTCATCCGCGTCTCACTTCGGGAGCAGGTTGAAATATGGTTCAGCCTCCTTGAGCGCGCGGGCATAAGAGGGGCGGGCCTTTAGGCGCTCGAGATAGGCGAAGGCGTTGGGATGCGTCTTATCGAACGGTGTCTGCATGTTGCCGTAGAATAGCGGCGGAGCGGCAGCGCAATCGGCCATGGTGAAGGCGTCGCCCATCGCCCATTGCTTGCCGCCGATCGCCTGTTCGACCATGTCGAGCGCGGTGCGATACGTCTTCTTCGCGTCCTCCACGCCCGCGGGATCGCGCTTGTCCGCCGCGCGGATCCGGTCGCCGTTGATCTTCTGCATGGGCGTATGAAGATAGTTGTCGAAGAAGCGATCCATCATGCGCACGCGGCGGGCGAGGTCGGGATCGTCCGGGATGAGCTTCACCTTGCCCGGGTAATGCTGCGCCAGATATTCGACGATGATCGTGGCTTCGGGCACGAACCAGTCGTCGCGCGCGGTGTCCTTCAGCACCGGGAATTTGCCGATGGGCCACAGCGTCTTGAATTCTTCCCATACCTTGGGGTCGGTTTTGGCGGGATCGCCGACCATCAGGAATTCGAACGGCGTGTTGTTCTCGTAAAAGGCGATCAGCGCCTTGTGGCAATAGGACGAGAGCGGATGGGCGTAGAGCTTGAGGGTCATCTTATTTCCCCGGCTTGTCGAATTCGGTGTCGATGACAAGCTGGATCGGCGCCTTGAAGAAGGGCGACATGCCGAAATCCTGCGGGTTGATGGCGCTCTCGGCATGAATGCCAATCACATGGCCCATCTGCGGGCTGCCGGCGAAGCCGGGGCCCGCGCCGACGAGCGTGACGTCGAAGGTGAGCGGCACCGTCTTGCCCATGAGCGTGAACTTGCCATCGACCTTGCCGTGCTGGGCGCCGGTCTTGCGGAAGGCGGTGGAGACGAATGTCGCCGTGGGATATTTCGCAGATTTCAGATATTCGTCGCCCTGCAGCTCCTCGGAAAAGCCGGGCACGTTGGACTCGATGGAGGCCGTCTCAACAGTGGCCGACAGTTTGGACTTGGAAACGTCGTCCGGATTCCAGTTCAGCGTCGCCGCCACTTTTCCAAAGCGGAAGATGCTGATCGAAAAGCCCAGATGCGACACGCGCGCAATAAGACCGACATGGTTCGGATCGAGCGTGTAGGTGCCTGCGGTGGCAAGCTTGTAATCGTGCTGGCCCGTGGGAATGACCATCGGCGCCTTTGCCGGATCGGCGGAGGCGGGATTGCCTGCTGCGATGGCCAGACCGGCAAGCGCCGCGCCCGCGATGAAATGACTGACTTTCATAAGTTCTCTCCTGATATTTCTGCTTCATTGTCTTGCACCGCTTCGCCGCCATGCGGCCGCAGTTCCACCATCATAACCACATGGGCTGCGAAGATGACGGTCATGGCTGCGATGGTGACGAAAGCGTTCATGGCATTCACTTCCGCGGCGGCGGGCTTATGAGCGAATAGAAGGCGATGAACCGCACGATCATGCCGCCTTTCGCGCGAACATCGCGTCCATCTTGTCGAAGCTTTGGGTCCAGCCGGCTTCCATGCCCTGCAGCATGAAGACGACCTGCGGCAGCGTTCCGCTGGCGACGGTGTGGAACGTCATCTTCGTCTTGTTGCCCTGCGCTTCGAAGCTGACGGTGGTGAGGCCGCTGAGGACGATATTGTCGTCCACATCAACTGCGTTGTTGATGAAGACGAGCTTCTTCGGCGGATCGAATTCGGTGAATTCGCCGCGCATGGGCGCATCACGGAAGCCCATCGCCTTGGCGATCTCGTCGTTGGCGCGCATGACGACATGGATTTTGCCGCCGACGCGGGCATCGCATTCGCAGACCGGATTGGTGAAGCCTTGCGGCCCGAACCATTGGGACAGCATCTTCGGGTCTGTCCATGCCTTGAAGACGAGATCGCGCGGCGCATCGAACATGCGGACGATGGAAAGCTCGCGGCTGTGTACCTGTGTCATTGTTATTCTCCCACAATTACCGTTGTTGCTTCAGCCCATCGGCTTCGATGAAACGATCATCCAGGGCGTGTTCCAGCGATCTACGACCGTGCCGAATTTGTGGGCGAAGAACGTCTCGATAAGTGCTTGGGTGACATTGCCGCCTTTCGCCAGCGCATCGAAGATGCGGACGGCTTCTTCCGGCGAGTCCACATTGACCGCGATATGCATGCCGGCCGGCTTGGTGTAGCCCATGTCGAAGCTGTCGGAGGCCATAAGCTCGGTGTCGCCGATCTTCATATAGGCATGCAGGACCAGATCCTTCTGTGGCGAGTCCTTCTGCATGTCGCCCTGGCGCATGATCCGCAGATCGGTGCCGGGAAACGTCTTGCTGTAGAACGCGAAGGCTTCGGCGCAGTTGTTGTTGAAGTGCAGATAGGGGTTGGACCTCATTTTCGTCTCCTTCAGTGTTTCGGATTGAACGATGCGACGAGCTGGTCGAGCAGGCCGTTGGTGCCTTCCTCGCGGCTGCCATTGTCTTCATAGCCATCGACGAAAGCATGCTGCTCGGTGAGCACCAACGTCGTGCCTTTGCCGCGCGGCTGGAATTCGACGGTGGCGAGCGAGGTGGAGATCTTCACGCCGTTCAGCCGCATCTCGTAGGTGTAGATGATCCGCTCGTCGGGCTTGATATCGAAATAGCGGGCGGTGAATTCGCTCACCATGCCGTTGGGCCATTCGCCCGCGAGCTTCTCTTCGCCGCCGACGCGGAAATCCATGGCTCGGATTTTCTCCTTCGCCGCATGGGCGACGAACCAGCGCTGCTTGCCTTCCTTGGTGGAGAAGGCCTGGAAGACGAGGGCGGGCGGCGCGTCGAGATTGCGCTTGAGCGTGAAGGCGCTGTGGGTGGTGGGTTTGAAGGTCATGGCTAAGCCCTCATCGTCTTCAAGTGCGTATCGAGGTTGTCGAAGGCGCGGTCCCAACCCTGTTTCAGCATTGCGTGGCTGGCGCCGAAGGTGGCCTGCTCTTCGGGCGTGGCGTTGTGGGCGCGCCAGTCGAGCAGCATGTGCGTCTCACCGGCCTGCTCGGTGAGCGTTGTGGCAATGAGCATTTCCAGCGGCCATGCCGGTGACATGGGATGGCGGGCGACGTTCTGCGCGTCATCGCAATAAGACGCGATGGTGACGAATTTTTCCGGCGGATCGATCTGCGTGAAAACCCGCTTGGCGCGCATGACACGCCCATCCGGCGCCGCGATACCGTACAGAAACACGCCGCCCTCGCGCAGATCGACGCTTGCATAGTCGAGTTGCCCGGTCGGCCCAAACCAGCGCTTCAGATGCCCGGCATCGGTCATGGATTCCCACACCAGTTTGCGTGGCGCATCGAAGGTGCGGGTGATGACGAAGGGTTTGGATGCCATGGCGATCATCCGTAAGTGGGTTTCTGCGGGAAGCCGGCGGGCGAGTCTTCAAAGTCCTGCTGGCGGCCGTAAGGCGTGAGATCGAGCAGGCTGAAAGCGTCGGTGAGGCCTTCGGTGCCGCGCGCGAAAGCGGAGTAGGTATGGAACACGCCGTCACCGATACGGAAGAACACGCTGATCGCATGTTCCTCGCCGGTGATCGGCCGCGGGTTGTCGATCTCCGGCGCGCGGCGGTAGTTGTATTCGCGTGGGCGAACCGCATCGTCGAGCGTGGCGTGGAAGTCGTAATTGAAATCGCTTCCGAAGGATGAGATCCAATCCTGTTTCCAGCCGTGCTCGGCCTTGTAAGGCAGAAGCTTTTCCAGCGGCGCGCGGCTGATCATCACGAAATTGGTGTCGCGCTCGGTGAGCTTGCTGAGATCGCCCAGCGCATCGCCGAACCAGGTGCAGCCGGGGCAGCCCTTCTGCCAGTCCGGCCCAAACATGAAATGATAGACGATGAGCTGGCGCTTGCCCTTGAAGAGATCGAGCAGCGTTTTCTTTCCGTCCGGCGTATCGAATGTGTAGGTCTTTTCGACTTTCACCATCGGAAGGCGGCGGCGTTCGGCGGCCACACGGTCATAGTGCTTTGTCAGCTCTTTCTCATGCGCGAGAAGAGCAAGCCGCGCCTTGCGCCATTCAGCCTGCGAGGCGACGGGTGGGTGGGCGACGGTCTCAGCCATTGTAGGCCTCCCTGAGTTTGGCGATGTCGATCTTGTGCATTTGAAGCATGGCTTTCATGACGCGGTTGGCTTTTCCGCGGTCACGATCGTTCAACATTTCTTGAAGAACGACGGGGCTCACCTGCCAGGAGAGGCCGAATTTGTCCTTCAGCCAGCCGCACGGGCCTTGCTCGCCGCCGCCGGCGATGAGCTTGCCGGTGTAATAATCGACTTCTTCCTGATCGCGCGCGTCGATGGAGAACGACACCGCTTCGCTGAACTTGAACTGCGGCCCGCCGTTCAATCCCATGAAGGGGCGGCCATCGAGTTCGAACTCGACCGTGAGCACATCGCCTTCCTTGTGGCCATGGATGTCCTGGCCTTCGCTGGTGTAATGCGAGGTCTTGGTGATCTTCGAATTCGGGAAGATGCCGCAATAGAACTTCGCTGCGTCTTGGGCCAGATCGTTGAACCACAGGCAGGGCTGCAGGCCTTTGAGGTTTTGCATGGGAGTTTCTTCTTCTATGCGTGCTGCGGGAAAGGGTTGCGCCAAGCGTCCAGCGCGTTGAGCTGATCGTGCCAGCGGCGCATCTCGGGGAATTCGTTCAGCGGAATGTGCGCTTTCTCCGCATAGGGCAGGGTGACGGCGGCGGAGAAGTCCGCGATGGTCAGCGTGTCGCCCACCAGCCATTTGCGGCCCTTGAGATGCTTATTGAGCATCGCGCCGTAGGTGCGGAATATGGCCTGTGACTTCTTCACCTCGGCTTCGTCCACCGGGCCGATATTGAAGCGCGGCTTGATGATGTATTCGAAATAGAGCGTGCTGCCGCCGGGATTGAACTGATAGGCGTTCCAGCTCAGCCAGCGCTGGACTTCGACCAGGCGCTCGTCCGTTGGCAGAAGATCCGATTTCATCTTCTGCGCCAGTGCACAGAGAATCGCATCGGCCTCCCAGACCACACGATCGCCATCGACCAGCGTGGGCACCTTGCCGTTGGGATTGAGCTTCAGATAGTCCGGCGTCTTGTGTTCGCCCTTGTTGAGATGGAGATAGACGAATTCGACCGGCGCGTTCAGATATTTCGCCACAGCGCAGACTTTGCGCGGCATCAGAACGTCTGAATAAAAGAGCTTCACGGTTGTTTTCCCCTTATGGTTTCAGATCGACACAGGCTTTGAAGCTTCCGTCCATCGCGAACGGCACGGAGTTGTGGATGTGGGCGACCTTCCATACGCCGTTCTCCTTGCGGTAGCCGGTGGTGTTGCGGAACCAGAGCGAGACCTGCTCTCCGTCAATTTTCGCGCCGCTGATGCGCGACAACGCGGTGGAATAGGCGACGTTGCCGCCCACCTCGACCGCCACATCGCGGTCTTCCCAGCCGATGGGGCCATTCCATGTCGCGAACCACGCCTCGATATGCGCTATCGCATCCGCCCGGCTTCCCTTGTGCTGCAAGGGCGGATCGAGATCGAACGAGAAGCAGTCCGCCGCGGCGTGCGCGTAAAGCTGATCGCTGTTCTTGGCGTAGAGCGCCTTGGCGTGATCCTCGATGATCTTGCGGATATCCGCTTCGTCTTTCGTCATTGTCTTTTCCTGGCGGCCTTTCAGTTCGTGAGTTGCACCAGATAGTCGTTGAGGCGGTCGAAGCTGCTGTTCCAGCCGCCGATGTGGCCGTCGCGGTTGGACGTGGTGTTGAAGACCGACTGATAGAACTTCATCAGGGTCTTGCCGTCCCGATCTTCGAAGAGAACGGTGACGACGGTTTCGAACGTTTCGTCCTGCTCGTCGTGCTTGTCCCATTCGAAGGTGTAAACGAGGCGGGACGGGCGCTCGACTTCGAGGTATTTGCCACCCTGCCACAGATCGCGCTCCCCTTTGACGGAGCGCAGGCAGCCGCGCCATTTGCCGCCGGCGCGCACATCCGCTCCGAAAGACGCTGCAGGGTAATTGCGCGGGCCCATCCAGTTGATGAGATGCTCGGTCTTGGTGAAGGCGTCCCACACCAGCTCGCGCGGCGCGTTGAACACGCGCTCGATAACGAGCACGCGATCCTGCGGCTCCAGCCGGATGCTATTTGCGCTTGCTGCCATTCTTCTTCTCCTTGGGCTGGGACTGAAGTTCCTTGAGATAGGCGTCGAGGCGGTCGAACCGCTCGTTCCAAAGCTTGCGGTAGCGTTCCAGCCATTCGTCGATGCCCATCAGCGCTTCCGGCTCGATGCGGGCGGGGCGGTATTGCGCCTCGCGGCCACGGGTGATGAGGCCGGCACCCTCCAGGACCTTCAGGTGCTTGGAAACGGCCGGCAGGCTCATTTCGAAGGGCTCCGCCAGCTCGTTCACCGAGGCTTCGCCCAGCGCCAGGCGGGCCAGAATGGCCCGGCGCGTAGGGTCGGCCAGGGCCGAGAAGGTCTCGGAAAGGCGGTCTGTGGCGGGCATTCGTATTAAACCAATGGGTTAATTATCTTACGGGTTAAATACTCGCGCCTTTTCTATCCGTCAAGGGGGAACCCGATCACGATTTTCTGTCAGCGTTGCGGCGTCCGAAATTCCGGACTTCGACAAAATGGTGATGATCGCGGATGCGGGCGTTGAACCACGCGCCCTTGGATTTGGCTTCCAGGAATTCCGCGTATTCCCTGGATGTCACTTCGAAATAGTCGTAGGTGCGCTGGCTGTCCCGGAAGGTGGCGCGCAGAACCTTGCGGCCGTAATCGTAATGCACGGCGAGAAGAGCGGCGGAGTCCAGCGCGGGCATGCCGGAATAATTCGTTCGCCGCCTGCGCGGTTCCGGCTTACGCGGGTATTCGATGCGGCCACGCGGGATCGCCATGCGGGCGAACTTGCAAATCGCGCGGTCTAATTCTGTGTCCCGCATTCTCCGTCATGACCCATCAATCTGGCGAGCGTCCCGAGCCGATGACTCTCTTTCGCCCGCAGACGCAGGCGCGATGGGTGGCCGGGTCAAGCTTGGCCATGACGATGTTTGCGTTAGACGCGCCGGCCGTGATTGGCTTCGGATTGCTTGAGCAGATCGGTGAGCGCGCGAACCTCTTCGGTGAGGCGCAGGATCTCCATTTCGCGGATCTGGTCGAGTTTCTGGTGCAGGGACTCGATCTCCAGCTCGGCCTTGATGTTGATCTTGTAGTCGCTCTCCGCGGCCTTGCGGTCGATGTCGGCCTGGCGGTTTTGGCTCATCATGATGATGGGCGCGGCATAGGCCGCCTGAAACGACAGCGCGAGATTAAGCAGGATGAATGGGTAGGGGTCCCAATGCTCCATCCACGCTACGACGTTCAGCAAGACCCAGAAGAACAGAAGAACGGACTGGGCAATGATGAAATTCCACGAGCCCATCGTGGCGGCGACGCCATCGGCGACTTTTTGCCCGAGCGAAAGCTGCTCCTTCGCATCCTCGTTTTGCGCATGCGCCGCGCGCGCCTTGGCGCGGACGACGCGCAATTCGTGCAAAAGCTTCTCTTCGGTTTCGTGGAGGCGGTGGCCGAGCACCGTTGTGACATCCATGCGATCCCCCTTTGCGGTGCCGCGTTATCTCACGCAGCGCGCCCGCAGATGAATATGCTCCGCTTCGCGCACCTTGCCGCCGCGCTCCGTCAGAACGAGAGCCACTTCCTCGAATTCCGCGTCGATGCATTCTTCGTGCTCAAGTTCGACAACATGGCTTTCGATGATGTGACCGTCGCGGCCGATGACTTCGACGAGTTGCCTGGGCATGGGTGTTCTTCCTTCTTCGCCCCAAGTTCGACGGTATCTGATTCGCGCGTCCTGCCATGCCACCTTTAAGGAGCGTGCAAGTTCCCCTAAGTTCTCCCGGGCGTTGCAGTCCGGGTTCCGGCTCCGCGCTTTGGGGGGCACTTCATGAATCGCAGTCTGATGGCGCTTCTGGCGCTGGTTGCCGGCATTGTGTTTGGCGCGCTGATACGGGCGTCGGGCAGCGCAACGCTCGCTGATATCGCCCATGCGCTTCAGCCGCTCGGCACGCTTTGGCTGAATGCCCTGAAGATGACGCTGGTGCCGTTGATCTTCGCCATGGTTGCGAAAGGCATGATCTCGCTCGATCGCAGCGGCGGCGGAGGACGACTGCTCGGCATCACACTGCCATTGCTTCTCGGCCTGCTCGCTTTCGGCATGGTTTTGAGCCTCGTGTTCGGTGTGTTGTTCGTGGCGGCTTGGCCGGTCGCGCCGGATGCGTTGGCGCCATGGATGGCGGCTTCCACAGCGCCTGCCGGAGTGCCGCCGACAATCGCCGGCATGATCGTCGATCTTGTGCCCAGCAATCCGGTGGCCGCCGCCGCGCAAGGCAATATGGCGGCGCTTGTCGTGTTCGCGATCATTTTCGGCTTCGCGGTATCGCGCGCTTCCAGCGGCGCATCCATCGCAGGATTCATCGATGGCCTGGCCGATGCGATGATCCGCATCGTGCAGTGGGTTCTCATCTTCACGCCGCTGGGCATCTTCATTCTGTCGCTGGGGCTGGCGCTCGACACGGGTTTCGCTGTCGCAGGTTTTCTGGCGCAGATCGTGATCGCCAGTTGCCTGACATCGGTACTGGCCATCGCGGTGAGCTACGGGCTTGCGTGGCTGTTGGGCGGTGTGAACCCGATCCGGTTCGGCAAAGCGGTTCTTGGCGCGCAAGCGATGGCGGCGGGCACTTGTTCATCGGCGGCGACGTTGCCGTTGATGCTGGAATGCAGCGAGCACAAGCTCGGCATTGCCGACGCCGTCGGTGGCGCAGTGCTGCCGCTGGCCGTCAGCATCTTCCGCTTTGGCGTGGCCTTCTATCAGGGCACGTTGGTGATCCTGCTTCTGCATGCGGGCGGCATGGCGCTCGATCCGGCGAAGCTGGCGATCGTCGGCGCGATATTGATCCTCGCCAATCTGGGCATCGCGGGCCTTCCCGGCGCGGCCGTGGTGGCGGCGAGTTGGGGCGCGGCGCTGGGGTTTCTCGGCCTGCCGCTTGGCCTGTTGCCGCTTCTGATCGCGGCCGTGCCGTTGCCGGACATCCTTCTGACCGTGTGCAATGTCACCGCCGATCTCGCCGTGACGACCATCGTGGACCGCTGGCTGCGCGGCGCGCGGCCGGCTGTTGCGCCCGCTCCGGCGGAATAGATGCGCGCCAGTTCGACGCTTACCCCATCCAAATCTGCCACTGACGGACCTTGTCCAAGTCGTTCGTTTTTCAGAGGATGAAAGAGGTTTCACGCGCTCGTGGGGGCGAAGAATGTCACGTCTATTGCCTGCACTGATGGCTTTAGCGCTTATGTCGGCAAGTGCGGTCGCACAGCAGCGTGGCGAGCCGCCATTGCTTTCAGGGACAGAAATTCCGCAAGGTTTCGTCCCGCCGAAAGTAATCGATAGCACCATAAAGGTGTTCTACCCGCCGGGTGCCATGCGGTGTGGTCTCACCGGGCGGGCAATTGTGGAACTGCTTATAGATGATCGCGGAAACGTCTCTAGCGCGAAGATAATCAAGGTGACGGGTTATACGGCGCTCGATCTAGCCGCGGTGTCGAGTGTGAAACAGTGGCACTATACGCCTGCGACAAAGGATGGCTTTGCTGTCGTGTCACGCATCGATACCGGGGTCGACTTCAAACTCCCACCAGACACCCCTGTTTGCGATCTTTTGCCGCCGAAGTCGTACAGCAATGGCATCACTCCTGGCTTCTCTTGGGTTGAGCCGCCTGATTCCTCGCTGCAGCCGGGCGAGAGTATTCTGTTTCAAGACGACATGGTCGCCTCTTCCCGTCAGATATCGAGGACGCAGGTTCATGTGCCCGATAAGGGCGAAAAGCTGCGCATCAATTACTCGATCAACACGCCCACTTCGCGCATGAGAATGATCGTCCTGACTGATGACCAAAATAGAAGCGAATTGAGAGGAGTACCGAGCGGGCCTTATCCGCTAGACGCCGTCGTCAGCGGTCGTGGATCTCAAGCTGTGTCTCTGACAGGCGGTGAGTATTGGTTGGTTTGGATTCCTCAGGATAACGCTGCCGCGCGAATTGTTTCGTACGTTGCAATCGCGTCTGAAAACTAGAGACTCTTCCAAGCCCCACTACAAAGCGAAAGGGCGGACGCTTTCGCATCCGCCCTTCGGTTACGCCCCTTATGTTGAGGGATCAGGAACAGCCGCTCGTGGAGCCGCAGGTGTTGCACTTCATGCAGGTGCCGTTGCGCACCAGCGTGAAGTTTCCGCAGCCGCCGCAGGCGTCGCCTTCGAAGCCTTTCATGCGGGCTTCGGCGGAGCGTTTGGCGGCGACCTGGCGCGCATTCGCAGCCTTGTTCATCGTCGCCTGCGTTCGCTGGATCATGCTGGCGCCGATGGCGCTGACCATGTCGCCGACCGGATTGCTGTTGGCTTCGGCCAGAACGCTGGCGCGGATTTCGGTCAGCGTGTCCGTGACGGTTTCCTGAAGCATCTCTTCCTCTTCGCCCTCGTGGACGTCGTGGATATGGAGGTGATCGTGTTCATGGTCGTGCTCTTCGAGCATCTTGGGAGCGGCGCCGCCCTTGAAGACGGAGAAGCTCTTGAGCTGCCCGCGCGAGAACCCGGTGGAGGCGAAGCGCGCAATCGGCACTTCCTTCGGTGCGCCGCCCTCGCTCATGCCGCCGCCCAGGTCTTCGTCTTCATGCGGCTGGACATGAGCCAGATCGTTGCGGCCCAGATAGGACACGGCCAGTTCGCGGAAGATGTAGTCCAACACGGAGGTCGCGTTCTTGATGGAGTCGTTGCCGATCACCATGCCCGCCGGTTCGAAGCGGGTGAAGGTGAAAGCTTCCACGAACTCGTCCAGCGGCACGCCATATTGCAGGCCGATGGAGATCGCGATGGCGAAATTGTTCATCAGCGAGCGGAAGGC
>JAFECP010000010.1:12798-15008 GCA_018242105.1 Pseudomonadota bacterium | reverse complement strand
TCGCCCGTGCGCAGATAGACCTTGTGCCCGCCGACGACGGCTTTCTGGGTGTAGCCTTTGCGGCGGGTCGGCAGCTTCTCGCGCTCATGGTTCGCGGCCACGCGCTCGATGATCTTCTCCACGATACGCTCGGTGACGACCGTTGTGCGTGCAGCAACCGGCGCTGCCGCGAATTCCTCGGCTTCGTCTTCCTCGTCGTCGAACTGCAGAACCTGCGAGGCCAGCGGCTGCGAAAGCTTGGAGCCGTCGCGATAGAGCGCGTTGGCTTTCAGTGCGAGCTTCCAGGAAAGCAGATAGCTCTCGCCGCATTCTTTCACGGAGGCGGCGTTCGGCATGTTGATGGTCTTGGAGATCGCGCCCGAGATGAAGGGCTGCACCGCCGCCATCATGCGGATGTGGCTTTCGACTGACAGCGAGCGCGTGCCGATGCGCCCGCACGGATTGGCGCAATCGAAGACGGGCAGGTGCTCCGCCTTCAGGTGCGGCGCGCCTTCCAGGGTCATCGCGCCGCAAACATGAAGGTTGGCGGCGTCGATCTCGGCGCGCGCGAAGCCCAAGCTCTTGAGCATGTCGAAGTCCGGCGCGTCGAGCGTGGCGGCATCGAGCTTCAGAACCTCAGTGCAGAACTTTTCGCCCAAGGTCCATTTGTTGAAGACGAAGCGGATGTCGAAGGCCTGTTCCAGCGCGGCTTCCACCTTGCCGATTTCTTCGTCGCCGAAGCCACGGGCTTTCAGCGCGCCGTGGGAGAGCGCGTTGGAACCCTCCAGTGTGCCATGGCCGACAGCATAGGCGACGATGTCGTCGATCTGCGCCTGGGTGTAGCCGAGCGTGGCCAAAGCTTCCGGCACACAGCGGTTGATGATCTTGAAGTAGCCGCCACCCGCGAGCGTCTTGAACTTCACCAGCGCGAAATCGGGTTCGACGCCCGTGGTGTCGCAATCCATGACGAGGCCGATGGTGCCGGTCGGCGCGATGACGGTGGCCTGCGCGTTGCGGAAGCCGAAATCCTTGCCCATCGACAGTGCATCGTCCCAGGCGCGCTTCGCGGCGGCAGACAGATCCGCCTGCTTGATCGCTTCGTGATCGAGCGGCACCGGAACGATCGCCAGCTTCTCATAGCCGCCGGTTTCGCCATGCGCGGCGCGGCGGTGATTGCGGATGACGCGCAGCATGTGATCCTTGTTCGCCGTGTATTCCGGGAACGGACCCAACTCGCCCGCCATTTCGGCGGAGGTCGCGTAGGAAACGCCGGTCATGACGGCGCTGATCGCACCGGCAATCGCGCGGCCTTCGCGGCTGTCATAGGAGATACCGGCCGACATCAGCAGGCCGCCGATATTGGCGAAGCCGAGGCCCAGCGTGCGGTAGTCATAAGAGAGCTGCGCGATTTCCTTGGAGGGGAACTGCGCCATCAGCACCGAGACTTCCAGCACGACGGTCCACAGACGCACGGCGTGTTCGAACGCTGCGACGTCGAAGGTCTTCACGCCTTCGAATTCTTTTTTGCCTACCGCTTCGCTGCTTGAGGCGGATTTGCGGAACTGCATCAGGTTCAACGACGCCAGATTGCAGGCCGTGTCGTCCAGGAACATGTATTCCGAGCAGGGATTGCTGCCGCGGATTTCGCCGCCCGCCGGGCAGGTGTGCCAGTCGTTGACGGTGGTGTGGAACTGGATGCCCGGATCGGCGCAGGCCCAGGCGGCGTGGGATATTTTCTCCCACAGATCGCGCGCCTTCACCGTCTTGGCGATCTTGCCGCCGCGGCGCGACGTCAGATTCCATTCGCCATCCGCGAGAACCGCATTGAGGAATTCGTCGGTGACGCGCACGGAGTTGTTGGAGTTCTGGCCCGACACGGAGAGATAAGCTTCGGAATCCCAATCGGTATCGTAGGTCTTGAAGTCGATGTCCTTGTAGCCCTGCCTGGCGAAGGAAATGACGCGCTCGATGTAATTGTCCGGGATCATGGACTTGCGTGCGGCCTTCACTTCGCGGCGCAGAGCAGGGTTGGTCTTCGGATTGAAGCAATCGTCGCCCGCGCCGTCGCAATTCACGCAGGCCTTGAGGATGAGCTTCAGATGCTTCTGAGCGAGCTTGGAGCCAGCGACCATGGCGGCCACTTTCTGCTCTTCGATCACCTTCCATTCGATGAACTGTTCGATATCGGGATGATCGACATCGACGATCACCATCTTGGCGGCGCGGCGCGT
>JAFECP010000010.1:0-12748 GCA_018242105.1 Pseudomonadota bacterium | reverse complement strand
TCGTTCTCGCCGCGCAGGTTGGAGAAGTTCGTGCCGGTGCCCGAACCGTATTTGAACAGGCGCGCTTCGCGCGTCCACAAATCCATGATGCCGCCTTCGTTCACCAGATCGTCGGAGACGGACTGGATGAAGCAGGCATGCGGCTGCGGGTGCTCGTAAGCGGAGAGCGACTTGGTCAGACGGCCCGTCTGATAATCGACATAATAGTGGCCCTGGCTGGGGCCGTCGATGCCATAGGCCCAGTGCAAGCCGGTGTTGAACCATTGCGGGCTGTTCGGCGCGGCCTTCTGCGTCGCCAGCATGAAACACATCTCGTCGTAGAAAGCGCGCGCGTCGGCTTCGCCGTCGAAATAGCCGCCCTTCCACGCCCAATAGGTCCAGGTGCCGGCAAGCCGATCGAAAACCTGCTTGGCGGAATTCTCGCCGACGCGCTCATCGCCATCCGGCTCCTTGCGCCACAGCCATTCGGGCACGTCCTTCTCGGCGACGGCTTTCAACTTGGCGGGGATGCCGGCCTTGCGGAAATACTTCTGGGCGAGCACGTCGCAAGCGACCTGGCTCCACTCCTCGGGGACTTCGATGTCGCTCTGACTGAACACAACCGAGCCATCGGGGTTCTTGATTTCGCTCGAGACGGTGCGGAACGCGATGCCCTCGTAAGCGGAACGGCCTTCGGTGGTGAACTGGCGACGAATACGCATGGAATTTTCCCCGGCGATCTTGGTTGTTGTCCCCTATCCCCCTGATCGCATTCAACATTTTGAAGACGGCTGTTCCTTCGCCGGGGGCGCGTTAGCGCAATGGCTGCCCCGGACGTCCGGTAGTAGTTCGTCCTAGATGTTGTGCCGCGATCAGCGACAGGCACGAATTATGGCCAGCGTTGGGGAAGGGGTGCAAGGCCAAAAGTGGTTAACCGCGTCTTAACCACCAAATCTTGTGCTGTGCACAAGGGCTATTTTGCGCGGTAAACATCGTGTCAAGCGGTTAACATGGAACCCAAGTCAAAATTTTTTTCGGACCTGCAAGCGCGATCCCCAAACCATCCACATCCCTTTCGCGCGCCGTCATGGCTCTGACGCGAAATTCCTTCCGATTTCTTGAGTCGAAAAGCCGCGACCACGCCACCGTGGCGCTATGGCAGGCGGTTACTTATATTGCGCGCTCACGCGAATCTGGTGAGCCGGACCGATGTCCTTGTTGAAGTCTCTGTTCGTAGCGATTTTTGCCTGGTGGCGCACCGCGACCATCGGCACATGGGTGACGACGTGGTTCTCAGGGCAGGCCGTGGGCACCGACCAGTTCGGCAACCGCTACTATCAGACCAAGGACGGCAAGCGCCGCTGGGTGATCTACAACGGCACCGTGGAAGCGAGCCGCATCTCGCCGGACTGGCATGGCTGGCTGCATCACACTTTCAAAGAGCCGCCGACGGTGGTGCCGCTGCGCACGCAGCCCTGGGAGAAGATCCATATTCCAAATCAGACCGGCACCGACAATGCGCAGCGTCCGCAAGGATCGCTGGCGCGCTCGGGTGAACGTCCGGCGGCGACCGGCGACTATGAAGCCTGGACACCCAAATAATGTCGAACAACAACACCGTTGAGACTTTGATCGGTGCTATCGTGATCGCGGTGGCGGCGGGCTTTCTGTTCTTCGCCTATACCAGCACCGGATCGGGCAGCGTCGCCGGTTACGACGTGACCGCGCGCTTCTCCAGCGCCGACGGCATCGCCAACGGCACCGATGTGCGCCTGCACGGCATCAAGATTGGAACGGTGTCGGGCCTTTCGCTCGATCCGAAGACCTATTACGCCATTGCGCATCTTTCGATCCGCAACGACGTAAAGATTCCGGACGATTCCTCTGTGAAGATCACCGCGAGCGGATTTCTCGGCAGCAATTACGTCGCGATCCAGCCCGGCGGCAGCACGACCATGGTGGCGCAAGGCGGCGAGCTCACCAACACGCAAGGCGCGGTGGACGTGATGGGCCTCATCGGCCGCGCGGTGATGGGCGGCGGCAAATGAAATTTGCGGGTGTCCTTTCCGCTGCAGTCCTTCTTTTCGCTTCGCAGGCTCTGGCGCAGACGGCGGAGTCCAACACACAGGCGGCCGCACCGCTCAAGCCGCCGGCCGGGGCGGCAAAGCCGGCAGCGGCGCCAGCGCCCGCGCAACCTGCGTCTCCCTACAAGCCCGTGACGCCGCCCCCGGTGGCGCCACTCACGATTCCGCAGCCATACAATCCCATGGCGAAAGTGGAACAGGCGGCATTGAACACCGCCATTCCCGGCAAGGATGGCGTCAAGCGCATGATCATCATGCGCGGGCTCGACAAGATCACGGGGCGGCCGTCGAATATCCTCGCGCCGGTCGGCGTGCCGGTGAAATACGCCACGCTGACGATCACGGCGCGCTATTGCTATTCCACGCCGATCACTGAGCCGCCGGAAACGACGGCCTTCGTGCAGATCGAGGATCACCGTCCCGATCAGGATGCGCGGCAGGTGTTTTCGGGTTGGATGTTGGCGTCCAGCCCGTCGCTGAACGGCCTTCAGCACCCGCTCTATGACGTCTGGGTGATCAGTTGCGCGACCAACCAGCCGGGCCAGATATTGCCGGCGATCGCATCGACGTCCACCGTCAAGGCGACGTCGCCGGATGCGACCGCCAAGGAAGCGATGCCCGAACTGCCGGAAGGCGCGGGGCAGTAGAAGTCCGCATCGCGCTCCAGCGCCGTGGCCAGCAGCGCCAGATAGGCGTCGCGCGCAATCTCGATCGCGCCGAACTGCGCCAGATGGCTGGTGATGAACTGCGCGTCGAGCAGCCGGAAGCCGCCGGCCTTCAGCCGCGCCACCAGATGGGCGAGGGCGACTTTGCTGGCATCGCGCTCTCTGGAAAACATGCTCTCGCCGAAAAACGCCGCCCCGATCTTCACGCCGTAAAGCCCGCCCACCAGCACGCCGCCGCGCCAGCACTCCACCGAATGGGCGTGATTCTTTTTGTGAAGCGCCGTGTAAAGAGAGAGGATTTCGCCGTTGATCCAACTGTCATTTCTGTCCGGCACGGGCGCCGCGCAAAGCTGCATCACCTCGGTGAAGGCCGTATCGATCCTGACGGTGAAGCGATCGCTTTTGACGGTGCGCGCCAGCCGCCTGGGCAGGTGGAATTGATCCAGCGGAAAGATGCCGCGCGCGTCGGGCGACACCCAGAAAAGATTGGGATCGTCGCGCCGTTCGGCCATGGGGAATATCCCGGCGCGATAGGCCTGCAGAAGCAGTTCGGGCGTGAGACGCGACGCGTCCATGGCTGCACAATACGCTTCTCTCACACCCGTGAAGAGAGACTCTTTACCGCTTGTTGATCGCCCAGGGGCCGGGACCTGCGGCAGCGATGTAGAGGAAGACGAAGCAGAACAGGATGGCTTCACCGCCCTTATTGATCGCTGGGAACGGCCCGCCCATCGCGAAATGGACCATCCAGTAGGCGATCGCCATTTCGCCGGACCCAATGAAGGCCGCGATGCGGCTGAACAGGCCCAGAACGATCAGCGCGCCGCCGATAAGTTCGATATAGCCGGCAGTCATGATGAGCGCCGCATGATCCGGCGGTATGGGCATGCTTGTCGGGTAGTGCAAGATCTTCACGCAACCATGCTCGAGAAAGAGCAGGCCCGCGACGATGCGCAAAATGCTGAGCAAAATCGGCGCGTATTTATCGAGAAATGACATGGCAGTTCCCCCCTGACGTTGTGGATGCATGATAGCGCGAGTCGGTTAGACTTCCGCTGTCGCCACAAGGAACCGCCGCCATATCCGAACCCGGCATCCCCCTTCGACGGCCAAGGCATTGGCTCGAATATGTTTCGACGGCCTTCGCCGTCATCATTTCGCTGATCTCGCTATGGGTCGCGATCGAAACCGAGCGCGCGAATCGACAGATGGTGGCGGCATCCTCCTGGCCGCTGCTGATGGTGGACAGCAGCAATGTGGACGCCGAAGGCCACTCGGTTCTGCTCTTCCGCGTGACCAATGCCGGGGTCGGGCCCGCCAAGATCCGCAGCTTCGAGGTTTTCTACAAGAAGAAGCCCTATACGTCGGCGATCTCCCTTATTCAGGCATGCTGTCAGCGCGATTTCAAAAGACCTTTACCAACCGATAGCGAAACCGCCACGGGAAAATTCATCACTGGTGGCACAGCCGGAAATGTCCTCCGTGCGGGTGAAACGCATCCATTCATCACCTACGGTCTGGGGACGCAGAATGTCGCGGTGTGGCGGGCGCTCAACACGGCGCGCAACAACGACATGACCTACCGCATTTGTTATTGCTCTGTGTTTGACGAATGCTGGGTGAACACTGTGACGGGACGCAACCAACTCGATCCGGCGCCGGTGGAAAAATGCACGGTGCCGCCGGTGCCTTATACGGAATAGGCAGAGCCGGGGCAGTTGCGTCCGGAACGGGTGAAAACCTGTCCGGTGCCGCGGTGGCTTATACACACTGATCAGCGGTTGAAGCGCATCCAGGCGATGTAGCGGCGGAATTGCGCGCTGGTGAGGCTGTCCGCAACCGCGGCGGCTTCGGCTTCGAAGAAGCGCAGAATGTTGGCGGCGAACCAGGTCACGGCGCCCGCCGCGCCCGCTTCCAGCTCGGCGATGCGCGCGAGCGGCAGATGCTCGCGGGTGGCAATCTGATGCGCGGTCTGCGCGGCTTCCAGCGGCGACATGGCGAACCCTTTCCAGCCCCGGAAAGGGTAGCAGCCGCCTGTTAAACTTCCGTTGCGCTGGATTGGCCGAAAGTTGTCTCACCATTTCAACAACAACGTCATCACCGGGCCTGTCCCGGCAACCTATTTTCCAGAGCTTGGGCCATGCGTGCACCGCTTCTGGAAAATGGATGGCCACCACAAGGGCGGCCATGACGGCTGAGGGTGCTATTTCGCCTTGTGGCGCTCAAGAAAATGCTCGAGCCAGTGGATGTTGTAGTCGCCGTTGATGATGTCCGGCTCCTTGAGCAATTCCAGGAAGAGCGGCACGGTCGTCTCGATGCCGCCGACCACCAGCTCGTCCAGCGCACGGCGCAGGCGCATCAGACATTCGTTGCGATTGCGGCCATGGACGATGAGCTTGCCCGCCAACGAATCGTAATAGGGCGGCAGGCGGTAGCCGTCATACATCGCACTGTCGAAGCGCACGCCGAGGCCACCGGGCGCGTGGAACGCCGTGATCGTGCCGGGCGAAGGCACGAAGGTGAACGGGTTTTCGGCATTGATGCGGCATTCGATGGCGTGGCCGGCGAAGGTCACGTCCTCCTGCTTCATTTCCAATGTGCCGCCCGCGGCGATGCGGATCTGCTCGCGCACGACGTCGATACCGGTGATCGCTTCCGTGACCGGATGCTCCACCTGCAGGCGCGTGTTCATCTCGATGAAATAGAACTGGCCGTCCTCGAACAGGAATTCGATCGTACCCGCGCCGAGATAGCCAAGCTTCTTGAGCGCCTTCGTCACCACCGCGCCGATTTCGTCGCGCTGCCTGGCATTGAGGGCAGGGGAGCCCGCTTCTTCCCAGACCTTCTGGTGGCGGCGCTGGAGCGAACAATCGCGCTCGCCCAGGTGAATGACGTTGCCGTGGCTGTCCGCCATCACCTGGATTTCGATATGGCGCGGCCTTTGGAGATATTTCTCCATATAGACCTGGTCGTTCGCGAAAGCGGTTTTCGCTTCCTGCCGCGCGGTTGCCAACGCGAGAGGCAAGTCCGCCGCCGTTTGCGCCACTTTCATGCCGCGGCCGCCGCCGCCCGCGGTTGCCTTGATGAGAACCGGATAGCCGATCTTCGCGGCAACGCTCGCTGCGTCTTCATCGCTGACCGCGCCGCCGGAGCCGGGGACGGTGGGGATACCAACTTCTTTCACGGCTTTGATGGCTGTGATCTTGTCGCCCATCATGCGGATGTGATCGGGCGTCGGGCCGATGAAGGTGATGCCGTGCTCTTTCACGATCTCCGCGAAGCGCGCGTTCTCGGAAAGAAAGCCGTAGCCCGGATGAATCGCTTCGGCGCCGGTGATCTCGCAGGCGGCGATGAGCGCGGGGATGTTGAGATAGCTTTGCGCGGCGGACGGCGGGCCGATGCACACGCTTTCGTCGGCCATGCGCACATGCATGGCGTTGGCGTCCGCCGTGGAATGCACGGCGACTGTGGAGATGCCCATCTCCTTGCAGGCGCGGACGACGCGAAGCGCGATCTCGCCGCGATTGGCGATGAGGATTTTCTCGAACATCAGGAGATAATAAGCAGCGCCTGGCCGAATTCGACCGGTTGGCCGTTCTCAATGCAGATTTCGGAAACCTTGCCGCCGCGCGGCGCGACGATCGGGTTCATCGTCTTCATGGCTTCGACGATCATCAGCGTATCGCCTTCCTTCACTGTGCTGCCGACCGAGACAAAGGGCGGCTTGCCGGGTTCCGGCGCGACATAGACGGTGCCGACCATGGGCGAGGGCACTGCGCCGGGATTGGGGCCGCTCGGCTTGGATGCTTCGACAGCAGGCGCGGGGGGTGTGTGGGCTGCCGGCGCATGCATCACGGGCGCAGCCATCGCGACGCCGCCGCGCGCAACGCGCATGCGCAAGCCGTTCTGCTCGATCTCGATTTCGGTGAGGCCGGTTTCGCTAAGAAGCTCCGCAAGCTCGCGGATCGCGTCGGAATCGACCGGCGACTTGGACTTCACGGCCGCCGGCTTCGCTTCTTTCATGCTCATTCTTTTTCTTCCTTGAGAAGCGCCACCAGCGCATCGACCGCGAGCAGGTAACCGTTCGCGCCCAGCCCGCAGATCAGCGCATCGGCTGCCTCTGCTATGAAGGAGCGGCGGCGGTAAGGCTCGCGCTTGTAGGGGTTGGACAAATGCACCTCGATCAACGGATGATTCACCGCACGGCAGGCGTCAAGCAGCGCTACGGATGTATGCGTGTAGGCGCCGGCATTGAGGATAACGCCGCAACCGGTTGTTCGCGCCTCCTGAATCCAGTCCACGAGTTCGCCTTCGTGGTTGGACTGGCGGAAGGTGACGGTCAGGCCATGCGTTTTGGCGCGGGCCTTCACCGCTTTTTCGATGTCCGCCAGAGTCGCATGGCCATAGACCTCCGGCTCCCGCGTTCCCAACAGGTTGAGATTGGGGCCGTTGAGAACATAGATCGGGAAGGTCTTGGAACTCTGGGCTTTTCGGGCCAAGGGGACTCCGGGGGCGGGTGCTTCGGGCCTTATAATGCCCCTTGGCGCGAACGGAAACCTCTGGTTCGGCCTTAGGTTTATTGACTTTCGCACCCGGTTGGGGACCATCCCGCCCGTCCCAGGGGTGCCTCGATGAGGCTGAGACCGCCACGGCGGAACCCACAGAACCTGATCCGGCTCGTACCGGCGTAGGGAGCGGATCGCGAAAAGCGCCCGCTTCTCTTTTGAAAGAGGCGAACATGGCGTTCCAAGTCACCATCAACGGCGAGTCCCGCAGCTTCGAGAAGGCGCTCAGCGTTCGCGCGCTGCTGACGGCCTTGGGACAAGACCCGGCGAAGGTGGCGGTGGAGCGCAATCTCGAAATCGTACCGCGCTCGCAATATGAGGCAGTGATGGCGGGCGAGGGCGACAGGTTCGAGATCGTCCATTTCATCGGCGGCGGAAATGCCCCTGTCGATCCGCCACGCGTGGACAAGCCGCTCGTCATCGCGGGCAAGACGTTCAAGTCGCGCCTCATCATCGGCACGGGCAAATACAAATCCTACGAAGACAATGCGCGGGCGCTGGAAGCGAGCGGAGCGGAGATCGTGACGGTCGCGGTGCGCCGCGTGAATCTCACCGATCCCAGCCAGCCCAAACTGGTGGATTTCATCGATCCGAAGAAGGTGACGTATCTGCCGAACACGGCTGGCTGCTTCACCGGCGAGGAAGCGGTGCGCACCTTGCGGCTGGCGCGCGAGGCGGGCGGATGGACGCTGGTGAAGCTGGAAGTGCTGGGCGAGAAGAAGCTGCTTTATCCCGACATGCTGGAAACGCTGCGCGCCACGGAGATGCTCACCAAGGAAGGCTTCCAGGTGATGGTCTATTGCAGCGACGACCCCTTGATGGCCAAGCGGCTGGAAGACATGGGCGCGGCGGCGATCATGCCGCTGGCGGCGCCAATCGGCTCGGGCATGGGGCTTCAGTCAACCGTGAACATCCGCATGATCATCGAAGACGCGAAAGTGCCGGTGGTGGTGGATGCGGGCATCGGCACCGCGTCCGATGCGGCAGTGGCAATGGAATTGGGCTGCGATGCGGTGCTGACCAACACGGCCATCGCGCATGCAAAAGATAGCGTGATGATGGCACGGGCGATGAAGCTGTCGGTGGAGGCGGGCCGGTTGGCGTGGCTCGCGGGGCGCATGCCGAAGAAGGCTTACGCCGATCCGTCGAGCCCCTTGAGCGGGCTTATATGAGGCGAGCATTCGCGCTCGTTCTGTTTGCCATCGTTCTCGCGGCCCCGGCTTGCGCGGATGAAGACGCGATCAGATCCATTGCCTACGCGCGCTGGGTCGATATCGGACCGGGGCGGACGGTCGCGCAGTTGAAGCCTGCGGAAATTGCGGAACTGCGCCGGTGCAAGGACTGGACGATGCATTTTCAACCATTCGGCGACGGGATCACGCAAACCTTCATTGCCGGGATGACGATGAGCAACAGCTATTCGAGGGTTCAGGTTTCCCGGCTAGCGGGCGAGACGATTTTCATCCTGTCGCAGAAGGGCGGCAGCAAGACGCGCGATACGCTGCATCTGTCGAAGGACGGGAATGTGCTGATGCAGATTTCGCCGCCGTTCCGGCCGCATGTTTTTCTGAGGTGCGCGGAACCGCAAAAGAAATAACTATTTCGAAGCGGTCTTCTCGATCCAGCCGGCGAAGGTCTGCATGATCTTCGTCAGGAAGTCGCGCTTGGCCTGCTCCTCGATCTCGCCCTTGTCGTTCACCAGCTTGTTGGCGCCGGCGATATAGGCTTCCGGCTGTTGCAGCACCGGCATATCGAGGAAGACGAGGCTTTGGCGCAAATGATGGTTCGCGCCGAAGCCGCCGATATTGCCTGGCGAGTTGGAGATGACGCAAGCGGGCTTGCCGCTCCACACGCTCGATCCGTAAGGCCGCGAGCCGACATCGATGGCGTTCTTCAGGCAGCCGGGCACGGAACGGTTGTATTCCGGCGTGACGAACAGCACCGCGTCCGCAGGCCGTACCGCATCGCGGAAGGCAATCCATTCCCTGGGCGGGTTCTTCTCCGTGTCTTCGCTATAGAGCTGAAGGTCCGCGATCTCGATCAGCTTCAGATCGAGTGCGGGCTTCGACAACGGGATCAGCGCATTCGCGAGCTTGCGGCTGAAAGACTCCTTGCGCAGGCTTCCAATGATAACGGCGACATTGCGGGCCATGCGATCCTCCTAGCTGTGTTGTTCGGCGAGCTTGGCGAGGATCGTATCGTTAAGCGCGCCTTCGCGCATCCGTCCGTTGATGATGAAGGCAGGCGTTCCATCGATCTTGGCGGCAACCGCCAGATCGTGGGCCGCCTTGATGGAGGCATCGACGGATTTGTCCATCATGTCCTGCTTGAGTTTCTCGACGTCGAGGCCCGTCTTGCGCGCTACGGAGAAAATGAGATCCGGCGTCGCAAGTTCCTGTTCGTTCATCAGAGCAAAATAGAATTTGAGATATTTGTCTGGCTGCTTGCGCGCAGCAATGGCGGCATGCGCGGCGACGATCGAATTCTGCCCCTTGATCGGGAACTCGATAAAGGCGAAGCGCGTGTCCTTCCTGTGCGCTTCGTAGAACTTCTTCACCGCGGGAAGCGACGCGCGGCAATAAGGGCAGTTGTAATCGAAGAACTCGACCAGCGTGGTCTTCGCATCGGCGGGACCGGTGACAAAAGCAAGCTTGGGGTCGAAGAAGGCCTTCAGGCCGATCTTGTCCACGGCCTTCTGCCGCGCCGCATCTTCCTGCGCGGCTTGATCGGCCTGCATCTTGTTCGACATGTCCACCAGCACGGCGGGATTGCGCATGAGGTATTCGTGGATGCGCGCGTCCAAAGCTTCCTGCGAAACAGGCAGAGTTCCCGTCGCCGCGAGGACCAGCACAACGATCACGGCGATGGCCGCGCCGCCAAGCCCGCCCAGCGCGGCGAGTTTCCAGTTCTCAGGCATGATCCCTCTTTCGTTCGTCAGCGCTGCTTCGCCTGCGCGTTTGCGGCGGCGGCAGCGGCCAGGATGTCATTGGCGTGCTGCCAGTCTGTCGAGCCTTTTGCAAGCTTCAGAGACGCCGCCTGCGCGAAATGGGCCGCCCCCCGCATGTCTCCGCCCTGATAATGCAGTTCCGCGGTGGCCAGATCGGCCATCGGCTTGTTCCCCAGATCGCTGTAGGCCTGTGCCGTTTCGTACCAGGCGAAGCTGTTGTTGTTCTCCTGAACGAGCGCAATTTTGAGATTGTCCAAAGCCGGTTGGGTGAGCGCGGGTATTTCGGTAGCCAGTTGCGCGGCCGCGAGGCTCACGCGCAGGAGCGGCGCATCCGGCATCAGATCGACCGATTTCTGATAGGGCGCCACGCCTTTCCTGGGCTGACTCATCTCCACGTAAATCTGCCCCAACAGTTCCCAGAAGTAGGGATTCTTCGGATTGGTCGCGATGAGCGCGTTGGTTTCCGCCAGCGCCTTCTTCATGTCGGGCTGGCGGAAGTAAGCCATCGCGCGGGCGTAATGCGCTTCGTCGCTCTGGTCGGTCAGCGGGTAGCGGATAAGCACATCATCCGGCTTGGACAGGAAGCCCGCGAGCTTCGCCTGGATCATGTGGAATTCCTTGATGTTCTCCGGCGTGTCGGGAACATCCTTGTAAGGCGAAGCCTCGACGCGCTGTTGCAGCGCATCGATACGCTCGCGGTCCGCCGGATGGTCGGACACGAAATCCTTGTTGTAGTAGGCGGAGCGCGCATTCTCGTTCGCGAATTTTTCGAATACCTCTACCATGCCGCGCGCCGATTGATGCGTGCGGTTGAGGAAGGTCACACCCATCTGGTCGGCGGTGGCTTCCTGCACGCGGCTGAAGGCGAGAAATTGCGACAGTGCGGCTTGCTGCCCGAGCTGGATCGCGCCCATGCCGGCTTCGCCCGCGCCCATCGCCATTGCAGCGATGCCCACCGCCATGCCGATCAGCATCGGAATGCTGGCCTTTTGAATCGCGCCGGCATCGCGGACGATATGGCCGCCCGCGATGTGGCCGGTTTCGTGCGCGAGAATGCCGATGATCTGGTTCGGCCTGGTGAGTTGCATGAAAGTGCCGGTGTTGACGAAAATGTCTTCTTCGTTGCCGGCGATGGGGCTCTGGGTCGCGAACGCGTTTATTTCCGGATCCTGCACCAGGAACAGATGCACTGTGTCGGGATCCAGACCGGCTGCTTTCAGGATCGGCACTTCGTAGCTGCGCAGAACGCGTTCGATTTCGGTATCGCGAACAACGTCGATGGATTGCGCCTGCGCGGACTGGATCGTCGCGCCCAGCAGTGCAATCGCCGTAGTCGAAAAGAACGCCGCGCCGCGCCAGAAACCTTTTCGCAAAATCGTGGAGCGCGCAAAGCGCATCATTGGATCGCAATACGCCAAGGCTTGAACTCTCCTCCACCCCGCGCGGACCCCGGACAGACGGTATGTACCGCCCGCGCTCGCGTCAATAAAGGGCGGCTGGCGTGCAAAACGGCGTTTGCTGCTCCGCCTGCTTCGCCATTTGGTTCATTGCGCGTTATTCATCCGGCGCCTTCGTAAACCTCGGTCAATTCTTCAAACTGAAGGCGCGCTGCCACCAGCCTTTTTTCGGTGCAGCATCCGAAGCGGCGGGCGCTTCCGCAGGCTTGGTGTCCAGCGACCATACCGGTGCGGATTCCGCATTCGGCTTGGCAACCATCGGGTCGCGGGTTTCATCCGGCGTCGTTGCGTCATTGCCGTTTGCGCCGGCATCCGCCGGCGCGCTTTCGATATTGGCGTAGCCCTGATGGCCTTCGCCATCGCGGCGGCCACGGCGGCCACGGCGGCGGCGGCGGCGCTTGCGGCCTTCGCCTTCGGCGCCTTCCTGGCCGGGTGTGAAGCCTTCGCCAAAGTGCTGCACGCGCTCGGGCCCGGTGTCTTCACCAATCGCAGATTCGAATTCGCCGCTCGCGGTCTGCGTGCCGGGAATGGGCTCTTGCATAGGGCGCGGACCGCGTTCGCCGCGATCGCGATTGCGGCCACGGCCGCCGCGGCGGCGGCGCTTGCGGCGTCCGCCGTCACTGTTTTCATCGCGCGGGTGCCGGTCGTTTTGGTCTTCTTGAGATTCGGGCTGCGCGACAGCTTCCTCGTATTCCTCCTCTTCCTCCTCCTCGACCTCTTCTTCCTCGACGAGATCCTCTTCGATCTCCTCGGACATGTCGGTGGGCGTGGCAAGGCCGGCTTCGATGGATACGGACGCGCGCTGCGGGCGGTCTTCCGGCGAACGCTGCACTGTGCGGGTGATTTCGAAGGTGCCGGTCATGATGCCGGAATCCGGCTCGAAGGTGATCGCCATGGCATATTCGGCTTCGAGCCGTGCGAGTTCGCCGCGTTTCTTGTTGAGCGTGAAGATCGCCACGTCCGGCGTGACTTTCACGCTGATTGCGGCGGAACGGCCGCGCTGGCCTTCTTCCTCGATGCCGCGCAAGACGCGCAGCGCGGTGGATTCCAC